>JBIQHE010000002.1:0-210323 GCA_044508875.1 Sphingomonadales bacterium
TCAGCTCAGCACTTCAAACGCTACCCCAATTTGTTAACCTGAAGCGATTGCCCTGCGCGGGGCGGGCAGCCCCATTGTGCTGGCCGCGCGCCGCTGCTAAGCGCGCCCGCAATGCGCGCGCGCCGCCCCGTCGGCGCGGCTCCCATCCTTTAAGTTTCCAGCGAAAGAGCAATCATGGCCGACGAGACCACCCCCGAATTCCAGCCCGAAACCCTGACCAACGGGGAAGACAACAGCCCGGCGATCGGACTCATTTCGCAATATGTGAAGGATTTGTCGTTCGAGAATCCGAACGCACCTGCAGCCTATCAGTGGCAGTCGGCGCCGCAGATGGATGTTCAATTCAACATCAGCGCAGAAGGCGTTGGGGAGAATCTCTTCGAGGTCGTGCTGAAAATCGACGTGACCTCGAAGGCCGACGAAGGCGCCCTCTTCGTTATCGAGCTCAAATATGCCGGTCTGTTCGGCGTCCGCAACGTGCCCGATGATCAGCTCCAGCCCTTCTTCCTGGCCGAAGCGCCGCGCATCCTGTTTCCGTTCGCACGCCGCGTCGTCGCCGATGCCGTGCGCGACGGCGGGTTCCCGCCGCTGCTCCTTGAGCCGATCGACTTCCACGGTCTGTTCATGCAGCAGCTGCAGGCGCAGCAGGGCGAAGGCCAGGGCGAGATCCCCGCGCCCCTTGGCGAAGCCTGAGGACCCTTTGCTCTTATCGTCGTTGCGGAAGCTGCGGGCCCGCGGCAATTCAGGGTGGTTCGAGGCCGCGCTGAATGGCCTCGCAGCCCTTCTCCTGAGCGCCCCCGGCGCAGCCGAAAAACGGCTCGCAACGACGAAATGCTTTGAAGGCTCCGCTCTGCGCTTCGTGTGCGCCGCGCCATGAGCAGTCTGGTCAAAAGCGTTGGAACGATCGGCGGACTGACCTTGGTCAGCCGCATTTTCGGATTCGTGCGTGACATGCTCCTCGCCCGGGTGCTGGGCGCGGGACTTGCTGCGGACGCTTTCCAGCTCGCCTTCACCCTCCCCAACACCTTTCGCCGGCTGTTCGCCGAGGGCGCCTTTTCGGTGGCCTTCGTCCCCATGTACAGCCGCGCGTTGCACGGCGCGGAAGACGCGAAGAGCGGCGAGGAAGCGGCGGCACGCTTTGCCGACGACGTGCTCGCCGTATTTCTTTGGGTGTTGCTCGCCTTTTCGGCCGTGATGATGATCATCATGCCCGGGATCGTGTGGCTCCTTGCGCGTGACTTCCAGGATGTACCGGGCAAGTTCGAGCTTGCGGTTTTCCTGAGCCGCCTGACCTTTCCCTACCTGGGGCTGATCAGCCTCGTCGCGATGCTGTCGGGACTTCTCAACGCGCGCTCGCGCTTTGCGCCCGGCGCCTTCGCCCCGGTTCTGCTCAACATTCTTCTCATTTCAGGCATCGTCGCCGGCTGGTGGCTGCGCGGGGACAGCCACGACGATCGCATCGTGGCCATTGCTCTTGCGGTGTCGGTCAGTCTCGCCGGGGTTGCGCAGCTTGCCTACCTGCTCTGGGCGGTGCGCCGCGCCGGGCTGCGACTCCAGTGGCGGCTGCCGCGCCTCACGCCAGAAGTGCGCAAGCTTGGAATGCTCATCCTGCCCGCGACCTTCGGCGCGGGGATCTATCAGGTCAGCCAGTTCGTCGATACCTTCTTCGCCACCTCGCTGCCGCAGGGGTCTCTGACCCTGCTCAAGCTTGCTGACCGGCTAAACCAGATGCCGCTCGGCATCGTCGGTATCGCACTCGGCACCGCGATCCTGCCGATGCTATCGCGGCATATTCATGCCGGCGACGCGAAAGAGGCGCAGCGGTTGCAAAGCAACGCTTTCGAGATGGCAACGCTGCTGACGCTGCCCGCGGCAACGGCGCTTGCGATCTGTGCCCCGGCCTTCACCGCCGCCTTTTTCGTCGGCGGGAAATTTACTGCGGCCGACGGCGCGATCATGGCGAATATCGTCGTCGCGCTCGTCGCTGGCCTTCCGGCCTATGTGATCGTCAAGATACTGAATCCCGGCTTCTTTGCGCGCGAGGATACCCGCACGCCCGTTTGGACCGCCCTCGCATCGCTGATCATCAACATCGCGATCAATCTTTATGTTGTCGAGCGATACGGGATCGTCGGGCTAGCCGCGGCGACGGCCGCGTCGGCGAGCATCAACTGCCTGCTCCTCTATACCATCCTCCACCGTCGCGGCTGGTTCCACTTCACCGCGCGACTCGCGGGGCGCATCGCGCGCCAGCTGGTTGCAGTGGCGGCGATGGGGGCGCTCCTCTGGTGGATGATGCCGATGCTTGCGGACTATTATGGCGGTTCGGCTTTCGAGCGCGCCTTCTCGCTCGCCGCGCTGGTCGCGGCGGGGGGTGCGGCCTTCTTCGCCACCGCTTTCCTCGTCGGCGCGCTTGACAAGGATCTCCTCGCCATGCTCACCCGGCGGCGCGCCCGCGGTGGAGCGGCGCCGACACAGGAGTAGACCATGCGGATCGTTTCGGGCATCCAGCCCACCGGAAATTTGCACCTCGGCAATTATCTGGGCGCGATCCGCAACTGGGTGCGGATGCAGGACGATGCCGCCGCGCAGGGCGGCGACTGCCTCTTCTTCCTCGCCGATCTCCACGCGATCTCGATGCCCCACGTGCCGGCAGAGCTGACCGCCAGTACGCGAGCCATGACCGCGGCACTTGTCGCGTGCGGGATCGACCCCGACCGGTCGACCCTCTTCAACCAGGCGCGTGTTCCCGCGCACGCCGAAATGCAGTGGCTCTTGAACGGCACTGCGCGCCTCGGCTGGCTCAACAGGATGACCCAGTTCAAGGACAAGTCGGGCAAGAACCGCGAAAGCGCGTCGGCAGCGCTTTATACCTATCCGGTGCTGCAGGCAGCCGACGTGCTCCTTTATCAGGCGACGCACGTACCCGTGGGCGAGGATCAGAAGCAGCATCTCGAACTTGCCCGCGACATCGCGCAGAAGTTTAACAATGATTATGCGAGCCCCGAGGCCCCCGTCTTCACCCTGCCCCAACCCATCATCCCGCCGGGCGCAGCGCGAATCATGAGCCTGCGCGACGGCTCGGCCAAAATGTCGAAGTCCGATCCCTCCGACATGAGCCGGATCAACCTGACCGACGATGCCGACACGATGATGCAGAAGGTGAAGAAGGCGCGGACCGACCCTGAAGTGCTGCCATCCGAGGCGGCTGGCCTCGAGGGGCGCGCCGAGGCGCGCAACCTCGTGGGCATCTACGCCACGCTCGCCGACGTCAGCATCGATAAGGTGCTTGCGGATTTCGCGGGCCAGGGCTTTGGCGCGTTCAAGCCGGCGCTCGGCGAATTGCTGGTCGAGAAGCTCGGGCCGATCAATGCGCGCTTCGTGGCGCTCAAGGACGATCAGCGGGCGCTCGACGCGATTCTCGAAAAGGGCGCCGCCAAAGCGCGCGCTCTTGCAAAGCCGACACTCGACGCCACCTATGACGTGTTGGGGCTCTGCCGGTAATCTCGCCCGAGAGAGGAACCGGTCGGGAACAAAGGTGCGACGAACCGAGTTCAACCAAGGTTAAGTCGCAGTGGCATAGTCATGGTATAAAGCGCGGGTAAGTTCGCGCACCGAATCACGGAGCATGACATGAGTAATATATACTTCAGGCGCTTTGGGCTCGCCGCCATGACCGGCGCCGCCTTGGCTCTCGCCGGATGCGCGACCCCCTTCAAGGCCGATGTCGCGCGCTTCCAGACACAGCTTCCCGCGCCGCAGGGCCAGAGCTTTACCGTCGAGGCGAGCAACCCCGCCCTCGAAGGCGGAATCGAGTTCGGCCAATATGCCAATCTCGTCGCCGGCGAATTGACGCGCTACGGCTATCGCCCCGCCGCGCCGGGCGAAAAGGCTGATCTCATTATCCATATGGATTATGCGATCGACAAGGGTCGAGAGCGCGTGGTGACCACTCCCGGCCTCCGCGACCCCTGGTACGGCGGCTGGTACGGCCGCGGCTTCTATCGCCCCGTCATCGTGCGCGGGCCTCACGGCCGCCGTTATGTCACCGGCTATTACGACCCTTTCCTGTGGGGCGGTTTCGGGCCCAGCTGGGGTTATAACGACGTTTCAAGCTATACCGTCTATACCAGCAACCTCAATCTGCGCATCGATCGCGCATCTGACGGATATCGCCTGTTCGAGGGCCGCGCCGAGGCGCAGTCACGCGACAATGACCTCGTCAACATCGTTCCCAACCTGATCCAGGCAATGTTCACCGACTTTCCCGGCAATTCGGGCGAGAAGGTCCGAATCACGGTGGCACCGCCCGAAAAGCGCTGACCTCCCGGTCTGCTTCAAATGGAAAGGCCCGCCTCCAGATGGAGGCGGGCTTTTTCGTGTCATGAATGCATCTGGCATAAATACAAAGGCGAGAAGCTGATCCTCAAGATCAGCTATTCAGGCTCCGCCGGATAGCGGCGATTTCGGCGTCGAGTTCGCTGTCAGTGACCCGCAGCGCCTCAACCGTGCGCACGGCATGGATCACCGTCGAATGATCGCGCCCGCCGAAACGTCGGCCGATTTCGGGATAGGAGCGCGGCGTCAGCTCCTTTGCCAGATACATGGCGACCTGTCGTGGGCGAGCGACTGCGCGAACGCGACGCTTCGAGGCCATTTCGGCCTTGTCGAGCCGATAATGCGCACAAACTGCGCGCTGAATTTCGTCGATTGTAATGCGCGGGCGCGCGCTCCGCACATTTTCGGCGAGCCGGTCCTCGGCGAGCGTCAGGTCAACACGCGCGCCGGTGAGCGCAGCATAGGCGAGCAGCTTGTTGAGCGCCCCCTCAAGCTCGCGGATGTTGCGCGTGAAATGCTTCACCAGGTAGGCGACGACCTCATCGGGCACCTCGACCATCGGCATCGCAGCGAGCCGCTGGCGGATAATGCGTTGACGCAGATCATCCTCGGGTGCCTCGATATCGGCAACGAGCCCGCCCGACAGCCGCGACAGCAGTCGCGCTTCGACTCCGTCGAGCATTGCCGGCGGACGGTCAGCGGTGACGACGAGGCGTTTGCCCGCGGTCATCAGATCGTCGATCGTGTGGAGCAACTCCTCCTGCGTCGAATTCTTGCCAATCACGAACTGGAGGTCATCGAGCAACAGAAGGTCAGCGGCGCGCAGCCGCGCCTTGAAGGCCATCATGTCGCCGCCTCGCATCGCACCGACGAACTCGAGCATGAATTTCTCTGCCGACATCAGGATAATCGTCGCCGCCGGGTCGATCGCAGCATAGCTTTGCGCGATCGCGTGGAGCAGGTGCGTCTTACCCTGTCCGGTGCCGGAGCAGAGATAGAGCGGATTGAACTGCGGTACCTCTGCCATTGCCATGCGACGCGCGGCGTTGGCGGCAAGGATGTTCGAACGCGCGACGACGAAGCGGTCGAAGCTCAGGCGGGCGTCGAAAGGCGAGGGCGCCGCAGGCGTGAGCGTGGGCGGGGAATCGACGCCGGGCAACGATGGCGGAGGCGTCAGCGCCGCCGCACCACGTTCGAAGCTTGCAGTCCCCGCGCGCACGAGCACCGAGCGTACCGCTGGCAGATGGTGCCGCCAAGCAAGTTCGAGCCGGTCGCCGAATCGTTCGTTGATCCAATTTGCTGAAAAGCGGCTCGCCGTTTCGAGCGTCACCACCCCCGACAGCGAACAATAATCGGCGAAGCGCACGGGTTTCAGCCAATGGTCGAAGGTGCGCACGCCAAGGTCGCGGCGCAGCCCCTCGGCGACCCGCGGCCAGAGCGTCGCGGCGTCGCCGCTCATCGCCCTCTCTCCCGCATCGCCGTCATGTCTGCTCCCGCTTTCGATCACTTGCGCCGCCCCCTTCGATCCCCCGTCGCCGCCGCGCCCGACCGCCCGCACGCGCAGCCCCCCGCCTGCGGCAAGCGCAAGCGTCCCAACCGGGACAAGCCCGAAGGAGCCGAATCATGTTCATGTGGCGGCCGTCGGCGAAGGCCAACGACACCCTTGTCTAGGCAGGAGAAGGAGACGGGATCAAGGCTGCGACCCGTAAAAAATCTGAAATAAAATTCTTGACTCGCGGTACCCCTCGGAAATGCGGGTATAGGGGAATTATACCATTATTTTCAATTGCTTATGGTCTGTCACCCCTTCTACGCCGAACGAATCGCGAGGAATCCGCTACTTACCGCGCTGCAACAGACCGGGTTCTCGTCGGCCACAAAAAAGACCCGCCGGGTCGACCGGCGGGTCCTTGAATTCGATGCGTGGCAAAAGCCGAATCAGGCGATCGCGTTGACGCTCTTCGTCAGGCGCGAATATTTGCGCGCAACGGTATTTTTATGAAGCACGCCCTTGGCGACACCCCGCGCCAATTCGGGCTGGGCCGCCTTCAGCGCCGCCGCGGCGGCGTCCTTGTCGCCGGCGGCGACAGCGGCTTCGACCTTCTTTACCAGCGTGCGGATGCGCGAGACGCGGTTCTTGTTGACGATCGTGCGCGCCGTGTTGCGGCGGATGCGCTTTTTTGCCTGCGGCGTATTGGCCATAAGTTCCTCAAAAATCCAATCGGTTCAACGGTCGGAGCACAGCCGAAAGCGGAGCAGCCGAATCGCGCGCGGGCGGCGAATCAATGTCCGGATGCGGCCGGTTCCGGATGACCGGACCCTGCTCGAAGGGTGCGCCCATAGCCACGAAGCGGGAGCGGGTCAATGCTTTTCGCCCCGATCAGCGCTGGCATTTGGGGCAATAGAAGGTCGACCGCCCGTTCTGAACGATGCGCGCGATCCCCCCGCCGCACTCGCATGCCTCGCCTTCGCGGCCATAGACACGCCAGTCCTTCGCGAAATAGCCAAGGTCGCCTTCAGGACTGAGGAAATCGCGCAAGGTTGATCCCCCAGCCGCGATTGCCGCCTTCAGCACCGCCTTGATGGCGGGGACGAGCGCTGCGATCCGGGCCTTGGACACCTCGGCCGCGGGCTTCAGCGGCGAAATGCGCGCCATGTTGAGCCCCTCGCAGACATAGATATTACCAAGTCCCGCGACGATTGTCTGGTCAAGCAGCATCGCCTTGATCGGCGCCCGACGCGCCGCGAGCGCGCGCGCCAGATAGCCTGCGTCGAAATCATCCGAAAGCGGTTCGGGGCCGAGCGTCACGAAGGCCGGGAAGCGCGCCAGCGGATCGCCCGCAACGAGATCAACCGAGCCGAAGCGCCGCGGATCGTGGAGGAACAGACGGTGGCCGCCCGAAGTTTCGAGCAAAAGATGGTCATGTTTTCCCGCCTCGCCGCCCTCGGTGCGCCAGCGCCCCGACATGCCGAGGTGGAAGATCATATGATCGTCGCGGTCGGTCGAGACGATGCCATATTTGGCGCGGCGCGAGAGCGCCGTCACCGTCGCGCCGGTAAGCCGCTGCGCGAGGTCGGCGGGAAAGGGACGGCGCAGATCGGGACGGAACGTCGTGACCGTGACGAGCCGTTGCCCCACGAGAAAAGGTGCAAGGCCGCGGACGGTGGTTTCGACTTCGGGGAGTTCGGGCATCAGGTCTGCGGCGCTACGCGCCATTTGCGCGGGCGGCAAGGCCCGGCTAAAGGCGCTGCAGCACTTCCGCACTCCCTCGCAAAGGCGCGATACATGGCCACCCCCGATACCGTCAGCTTCGGCTATGAAGAGGTTCCCGCCACCGCCAAGACCGCAATGGTCGGCGAGGTGTTCAGCCGCGTCGCGCGCAAATATGACATCATGAACGATGCGATGTCGGGGGGCATGCACCGGCTATGGAAGGATCGCTTTGTGCGCCGGGTGAAGCCGCGCGCCGGCGAGACGATCCTCGACATGGCGGGCGGTACAGGCGACATCGCGTTTCGCATGGAGCCGTCAGGCGCGAGCATCACCGTCGCCGACATCAATCCCGACATGCTGGGCGTGGGAATGGAGCGCGCGGCCGAACGCGGCATAACCAGCCTCGTGTGGTCCGAGCAGAATGCGGAGAAACTGAGTTTTCCCGACCAGTTTTTCGACGCCTATACAATCGCTTTCGGCATCCGGAATGTGACGGACATCCCCGCAGCCCTCGCCGAGGCGCACCGCGTGCTCCGCTTTGGCGGGCGTTTCTTCTGCCTTGAATTTTCGACCAACGAATGGCCGGGTTTTTCGCAGGTATATGACGCCTATTCGCACCACCTGGTGCCCAAGCTCGGCAAGCTGATCGCGCAGGACGAGGACAGCTATCGCTATCTGATCGAATCGATCCGTCGCTTTCCGGCGATGCCCGCTTTCGCCCAGATGATCCGCGAGGCTGGGTTCAGCGCGGTGAAGGTGGAACCAATCCTCGGCGGCCTGGTCGCGATTCACAGCGGGTGGAAGGCTTGACCCGGCCGCTCACTCATATTGCCCGCCTGCTGCGCTGGGGTCGCATCCTGGCGCGCCACGGGGCGCTGCGCGGGATCGAAACCGCTCCGCAGACCCCGCCGGGGGTCAAGCGGCTGTGCCGCCTCGCGCGACTGGGGACGATCCAGCCGAAGGTTCCCGATTATGCCGCGGCCTTTCAGGCAATCGGTCCTGCCGCCGTCAAGCTGGGGCAGACGCTCGCGACCCGCCCCGACCTGGTGGGCGAGGAGGCCGCGCGCAACCTTCTGACCTTGCAGGATGCGCTGCCCCCCGTCAGCTTCGACCGCATCCGGCAGGAAATCGAGGCAAGCTTCGAAGCACCGCTCGAAACCCTCTATGCCGAATTCGATCCCGAGCCGGTGGGATCGGCCTCGATCGCGCAGGTCCACCGCGCGGTAACGATCGGCGGGCGCAAGGTCGCGGTCAAGGTCCGCAGGCCCGGGATCGACAAGCAGTTCGCGCGGGACATCGAAACCTATGAATGGGCAGCCGCGCATCTCGAGGCGCTGGGCGGCGAGGCGAGCCGGCTACGTCCGCGACAGGTGATCGCCAATTTCCGCCGCTGGACGCTGCGCGAACTCGACCTGCGACGTGAGGCGGCATCGGCGTCCGAGCTCGCCGACGCGATGACCGGCGTCCCGACCTTCGAGGTGCCCGCGATCGACTGGGACCGCACGAACAGCCGCGTGATGACACTCGACTGGATCGACGGCATCAAGATCTCGCATCGCGACCAGTTGGTCGCCGCCGGACATGACATGGAGGCACTCGCAGCGAACCTCGTTCATGCCTTTCTCCGCCAGGCGATTGCCGAGGGCTTTTTTCACGCCGACATGCATCAGGGCAATTTGTTCGTGAAGGCCGACGGCACCATCGCCGCGGTTGACTTCGGTATCATGGGACGGATCAATCGGCAGGCACGCTACTGGCTCGCCGAGATCCTCTATGGGCTGACCACGGGCAATTACCGCCGCGTCGCCGAGATCCATTTCGAGGCGCAATATGTCCCAGACTATCACAGCGTCGAGGAATTCGCGACGGCGCTGCGCGCAGTGGGGGAGCCAATGCGCGGCAAACCGGTAAGCGAGCTCAGCGTCGGGCAGATGCTCGACGGACTCTTCGCCATCACGCGCGATTTCGACATGCAGACGCAGCCCCATCTTCTTTTGCTTCAGAAAACCATGGTGATGGTCGAGGGCGTTGCGACGATGCTCAATCCCGCGATCAACATGTGGGATGTGTCAGGACCATTTGTGAGCGCCTGGATCCGTGACGAGCTCGGTCCCGAAGCCGCCCTCGCGGACGGCCTTCGGGAGCAGGGAAGAACATTGGCGCTGATACCCGACATCATTCGCCGCCTTGATGCCCAATTACCGCGCCAGGGGGCCGCACCCCCCGCCCCGCCGCTCCCCGACATTCCGCTGATGTGGGAGCCAGGCGAGAAGCGCGTCTGGTGGCGCTATACGCTGACGGGCCTGGTCGGCGCGGTTGCGGGGGCGGGCCTGATTCACTGGCTGGCTTGAAGATGCATCCGCTCTTCGAGATCGAAGGGAAGCACCATATCATCGCGTCGCGGTGGGCCGCCGCCGTCGACACGCGGGAATTGGGGTTCCGGGTCGCGCGGCTGGCCGACCGGCGCTATGATATATTAAACGCAGTCGACATGCTGCTGACAGGAGTGTGACGATGGCGGCCAAACGCATATTGCTCATCATTGGCGGCGGCATCGCGGCGTACAAGAGCATCGAACTCGTCCGCCTGCTCCGCAAGGCGGGGATGACGGTGCGCTGTGTGTTGACGCGCGCGGGAGAAGAATTCGTGACGCCGCTGACGCTCGCGGCGCTCAGCGAGAATAAGGTCTACACTAGCCTTTTCGACCTTAAGGACGAGGTCGAGATGGGACATATCCAGTTGAGCCGCGAGGCCGATTTGGTGGTCGTCGTACCCGCCACGGCCGACCTCCTTGCAAAGATGGCGAACGGGATCGCCGACGATCTCGCGACGACGCTCCTGCTAGCGACCGACAAACCCGTGCTCGCGGCACCCGCCATGAATGTCCGCATGTGGCAGCACCCGGCAACGCGGCGCAATGTGGAGACGCTGCGCGGCGATGGCGTCAGCGTCATGGAGCCCGATGAGGGCGAAATGGCGTGCGGAGAATATGGTCCGGGCCGCCTGCCGGAACCCGAGGCGATCAGGCGGGCGATCGACGAGGCGCTGGCCCGAGCTCCAGCTTTGGCGTCGTTGACGGGCCAGCCCGATTTCGCCCCGGCGAACCATCGTCCGCTTTTTGGGCGCCGCCTCCTGGTCACCGCTGGCCCCACGCATGAGCCGATCGACCCCGTGCGCTACATCGCCAACCGGTCGAGCGGCAAGCAGGGCTTCGCGATCGCGGCCGCCGCCGCCGAAGCCGGGGCCGAAGTGCTGCTCGTCGCCGGGCCGGTGCCGCTGCCCACCCCGCCCGGTGTGGTCCGCGTCGATGTCGAAACCGCAAACCAAATGGCTGCACAGGTCGAGGCAGCGCTGCCCGCCGATGCCGCGATCATGGTTGCAGCGGTCGCCGATTGGCGCGCCGCCGACACGCGTGCCCAGAAGATCAAGAAGGACGGCAGCGGGCAGGTCCCGCCGCTCGCGCTCGCCGAGAACCCGGATATTCTCGCCGGACTTGCAAAAAGCGCCAAGCGCCCGCCGCTGCTGATCGGCTTTGCCGCCGAGACCAACGACGTGATCAACCACGCGAAGGCAAAACTGAACAAGAAGGGATGCGACTGGATCGTTGCAAACGATGTCTCCGCCGACCCGATGGGCGGGGAGACCAACCGCGTCCACATCGTCAGCAATGACGGCGTGGAAAGTTGGGACCGATTGCCCAAACAGGCCGTCGCCCGCAAACTTATGGAAAAGATCGCCCATGAGCTCGACCTCCGTTCACCCGCTGATTCCGATTGAGATCCAGATCCGGCGTCTTCCCAATGGCGGCGGCCTGCCGCTGCCCGCCTATGCCTCGGAGGGCGCAGCGGGGATGGATGTCGTCGCGGCCGAAACATTGACGCTGCGCCCCGGCACGCGCCACGCGGTCGCGACCGGCTTCGCGATGGCGATCCCACCCGGTTACGAAGTTCAGGTACGTCCGCGCTCGGGGCTGGCCCTCAAGCACGGCATCACCTGTCTCAACACGCCGGGAACGATCGACAGCGACTATCGCGGCGAGGTGAAGGTGATTCTCGCCAACCTGTCCGACGATAATTTCGAGATCCGGCGCGGCGACCGCATCGCACAGCTCGTCCCCGCCCCGGTGCAGCGCGCGGCCTTCACCGAGGTTGCAGAGCTCGACGAGACCGCGCGCGGCGCAGGCGGTTTCGGATCGACGGGCGTCGCGAGCACGGCGGGAGAAACCGAAGATAGTGGCCCCGAGGGCGTCGGATCGCTGGCGGCGATGAATCTGCGGCGGACCTGAACCTTGCTGTCGGACGCCGAGCTCGACCGCTACGCGCGCCAGATAATCCTGCCGCAATTCGGCGGCGCGGGGCAGGCGAGGCTGAAAGTCGCGCATGTCGCGGTGGTCGGCGCGGGCGGAATTGGCTGTCCGGCAATTGCCTATCTGGCGGCAGCCGGGGTGGGCCGACTGACGATCATCGATCATGACGTCGTCGAACTGTCGAACCTCCACCGCCAGCCTCTGTTCGCCGACCACGACATCGGCGCGCCCAAGGCCGAGGTCGCCGCGAGGGTAGCGCGGCGCATCAATCCCCACCTTGAGACGGTGGCGCGCGTGGAACGGCTCGGCGAAGGCAATGCCGCAGAGCTGCTTTCGGGCGCAAAGCTGATCCTCGACGGTTGCGACAATTTTTCGACCCGTCTTGCCGTAAATCGCGCCGCTATCGCTCTCGAAATCCCTTTGCTCTCGGCCGCGATCGGGGCGTTCGAGGGCCAGGTCGCGCTCTACGAAGGCTGGCGGACGGAGTATCCGTGCTACGCCTGCCTCGTGGGCGACGACCCCAGCCGCGAGGGGATCAACTGTGCCGAGACGGGAGTGATGGGCGCGTTACCGGGGATGATCGGCACCACCGCAGCGCTGGAGGCGGTGCGCGCGCTCAGCGGCTGGGGGCGTCCGCTGGTCAGCCGCCTCGCGATCATCGACATGTTCGAGCGGCGCTGGCGCGAAGTCGGCATAGCCGCGGACCCCGAGTGTCCTATATGCCGGGGTTGAGCCTCATCGTTGCAAGCGCGGACGGTTCGCGCCTTTATGCTGCGCTGGAAACAGCAATGTCAGCGGCGGCGCTGGGTCAGCCTGCGCGGCTCTTCCTGCAGGGCGAAGCGGTCGCGCTGCTGCGAGCGCCGGTCAGTTTTGCAGGCGACGCGGCGCGCGTCGCAGCGGGGCAGCCGGATATCGCGCAAATGATCAACGAGGCGGCGGCGATGGATGTCGCGATCATCGCGTGCCAGTCAGGCATGGCGCTCGCTGGGATGACGGTGGGCGAGATGGGACGCCATGTACGCGCAGGCGGGCTCGTGGGTTTTCTCGCGGGCGTCGGGGCGGACGACCGTCTCGTGGTTTATTAGGGATTCTTGCAAACGCTGATCGCCGCGGGATCGGGGCGCTGACCGCTGGGCACGAAGCGCGCGAGGTAGCCGCCTGCGGTCTGCTTGTCGTTGTAGGACAGAAGTTTGTATCCGACTGCCTGGAACTCGCAGACGAGGAGCCGGAACGGCGTCCCATGCTGTGCGATCGGGCGGTCGCCGTCCACGACGATCACCTGTCCGCCCTGACGCAGTGCCGGCCGCAGCCGCCAGAGAAAGGCGTAGGGCTCGCCGATCTCGTGATACATATGAACCATGAACACGCGGTCGAAGCTGTCCGCGGGAAGCCTAGGATCGTCGACGGCGCCGAGCTTGAGCGAGACATTGTCAAGCCGTTCGCGGGCAACACGGTCGGCGAGCCGCTCGATTACCTCGGGCTGGATATCCTGAGCGAGAACGCGCCCGTCGGCACCAACGCGGCCCGCGAGACGAACGGTATAATAGCCGTCGCCTGCCCCGATATCGGCGACGGTCATGCCGGGCCGGACGTCGGCCGAATCCATCACGTCATCGGCCTCGTTGACGCGGTCGCGCGCCTCTTCGGTCGACCATTTGGTCGAGGTGATCGGCGCCACCGGACGATCAGCGGGCGGGAAATCACGCGCGGTCTCGACGCGGTCACCATCGTCTTTCCACGGAACATCGCAGCCGCCGAGCAGCGGCGCGAACGCCAGTGCGGCGAGCAAGGCCGCGCGGCGCGTCATTAGTCGATGTCCTCCACCTCGACCTTCTCGCCCGTCACCTTCTGCGACAGCGCCGCGGCCATGAACGGATCGAGTGCACCATCGAGGACGTCACCCGGCGCGGTCGAGGTCACCCCGGTGCGCAGATCCTTCACCAGCTGATAGGGCTGGAGGACGTATGACCGGATTTGATGACCCCAGCCGATTTCGGTCTTTGCCTGATATTCACCGCTCGCTTCAGCCTCGCGCTTCTGAAGCTCGGCTTCGTACATCCTCGCCTTGAGCATGTTCATAGCGGTCGCGCGGTTCTTGTGCTGCGAACGATCATTCTGGCTCGCCACGACAATGCCGGTCGGGATGTGGGTGATGCGCACCGCCGAGTCGGTCGTGTTGACGTGCTGACCGCCGGCGCCCGAGGCGCGATAAGTGTCGATCTTCAGGTCGCTCTCGTTGATGTCGATCTGGATATCGTCGTCGATCACCGGGTAGACCCACACCGAGGAAAAGCTGGTATGGCGGCGTGCAGAGCTGTCGTAGGGCGAGATGCGCACGAGACGGTGCACGCCGCTCTCGGTCTTGGCATAGCCATAGGCACTTTCGCCCTTCACCAGCATTGTGGCCGACTTGATACCCGCCTGCTCGCCCGCCTGATATTCGACAAGCTCGACTTTCATCCCGCGTTTCTCGGCCCAGCGCATGTACATGCGCTGCAGCATTTCGGCCCAATCCTGGCTCTCGGTGCCCCCTGCGCCCGCGTGGATCTCGATATAGCAGTCATTGCCGTCAGCCTCGCCTGCGAGCAGTGCCTTGACCTTGTCCTGCTCGGCGCGCTGCGCGAGCGCGGCGAGACTGGCGACCGCATCGTCGACCAGCGCTTCGTCGCCCTCCATCTCGGCAAGTTCGATCAATTCGACCGTATCGTCGCGTTCTTTCTCGATCGCGCGCGTCGCGTTGATCGCCTCGTCAAGCCGGCGTCGTTCGCGCATGACCTCCTGCGCCGCCTTGGGACTGTCCCACAGCGTCGGGTCCTCGACCTTGGCATTAAGCTCGTCGAGCCGGCGCACAGCGCGGTCCCAGTCGAGGAATCGGCGCAGCAATGCCAGCGCGGCGTTGATCGTATCGATATGATCCTGCGCTTCGGCGCGCATGTTCTTGCTCCTGAATTCAGTGGGCACCGGCCATAGAGGCTCGGGCGCCGGTGGCAAGCCGTCAGATAATCCCGCCGCGATCGTCGAGGAAGTCGCTGTCGCTGCGCCGTCCGCTGCTCTGTTCGACCGGCGTATCTTCGCGCGGGGCAGGTTTCGACGGCTTGATCTCCTCTTCGCGGATTGTCCGGCGAGGTTCGCTTTCGGGCTTGAAGGCCTCCCAGATGATCGCCGCCTTGGGGTCACTTCCAGGCCAGCTGCCATAGACGCGGCGGCCCGATTGGCGGTCAATGCGAACCATGCGGATTCCCTTCGGCGCGGTAAAGGGCACCGGCTGCCGGTCTGCGAGCGCTTGGAGGAAGAAATCCTTGAAAACTGGCGCGGCAAGGCTGCCGCCCTGTGCATAGCCGCCCATATTGCGCGGCTGATCGAAGCCGAGATAGAGACCGGCAACCACATCGGGGGTGCCCCCCATGAACCAGACGTCCTTCGGCCCCGTGGTCGTCCCGGTCTTGCCGAACAAGGGCACGCCGAGGTCGCGGAGCCGCTGCGCGGTGCCGCGCTGGACGACGCCTTCGAGCATGTGGACGACCTGATATGCGGTCATCGGGTTCATCAACTGCTTGCCCGACGGCGCAAAGCGCGGCATCGGCCGACCATTCCAGTCTTTCTGGTTGCAGCCCTCGCACGGGCGCCAATCGCGCGGGAAGATTACCTTGCCGCGGCGGTCCTGGACATAATCGATCAGCCGCGGTTTCAGCGCACGACCATGATTGGCTAGCATTGCATAGGCGTTGACCAGCTTTTCGACCGTCGTCGAGCCGGCTCCGAGCGCAGTAGACAGATAGGGTTCGTGGGTACCGATACCCATCGTCTTGATGGTCTCGACGATCGGTTCCATCCCGACCTGGCTCGCGGTACGGACGGTCATCAGGTTTCGCGACTGTTCCAGTCCCCAACGCATCGTGTGCTGGCCCGCACCGCCCGCACCACCATAGTTGCGAAAGCATTTGTTGCCGAGGTTTGCGCCCTGGTAGACGCAGAACGGCCCGTCGACGATCATCGTCGCCGGGGTCATGCCATTGTCGAGCGCGGTCGCGTAGACAAAGGGCTTGATCGTCGACCCCGGCTGGCGCTCGGCCTGCGTCGCGCGGTTGAAGGGTGACAGACGGACGTCGAAACCGCCCTGCATCGCATAGATACGGCCCGAATGCGGGCTTTCCACGACCATGCCGCCCGACACCTCGGGGACGTTGCGCAAGGCGTAAACGCCGGGGGCTGTGGCCTTGACCGCGATAAGGTCGCCCGGCTTCATCGCGGCAAAGGCGCTCGTACCGCGCTTGCGGTAGGCCATCTGCGCGGCGCTGGCCGGAAGCCGTCCAGTGGTCCCGTCCGAAAAGCCGATGCGCGCCTCGCTGCCCGATTTTGAAAGCACCGCGGCGATGCGCCAATTATCATAGCTTATCCCGATGAAACTCGAGGCAAGCCGGCTCTGCCATTGATCGTCGGCCTCGATCGTCGCGATCGGCCCCGACCAGCCCTTGCCTGCGTCATAACGAATGAGCCCGGCGCGCAGCGCCTTCGCTGTCGCCTGCTGCATCTTGTCGTCATAGGCCGTACGCACCCAAAGCCCGCCGGCATAGACGCTATGCGGTCCATCCTCGGCGGTTTCGCCGAACTGGTCGATCAGCTGGCGCCGCACCTCTTCCATGTAATAGCCCCCAACCTGCTCGACCGCGCGGTTCCCCGTCTCGGTAAGGCCGAGGGGCATCGCTTGGGCGGCGTCGCGCTGCGCGGGGGTGATCCAGCCGTTGCGCGCCATTGCGTTCAGCACGAAATCGCGCCGCGCCAGCGCCTTGTCGGCATTGCGCGCGCGTCCATAGGTTTCGGGCGCCTTGGGCAGAATTGCAAGAAAGGCCATTTCGTGGAGAGCGAGCTGATCGACATCCTTGTCGAAATAGGCGCGGCTGGCCGCCTGGACGCCGAAGCTTCGCCGGCCAAGGGGAATTTCGTTGAGATAGAGCTCGAGGATCTGCTCTTTGGTCAGCGCCGCCTCGATGCGCATGGCAAGGATCGCTTCGCGGATCTTGCGAGTGTAGCTGACCTCGTTGGTCAGCAGCAGATTCTTCGCGACTTGCTGGGTGATCGTCGATGCACCGATCGGGCGTCCGTCATTCTTGAGGTTGGTGACGATGGCTGTCGCGATGCCCGGATAGTCGATGCCGCCATGCTCGAAGAAGGTCCGATCCTCTGCAGCGAGGAAGGCGCGGACGAGAAGCTGGGGATATTCGCTATAGTCGAGCTGGACGCGTCGCTCGCGCGCGTAGCTGTGCACGGGCTTTCCTTCGCCGTCGCGGACCATTGTCGGCAGGGGCGGCTCATAGTCACGAAGCTGGTCGACCGAGGGCAGGTTGCGCGCGAAAATGATCCAGATGAGGATGAACGCGAGCAGCCCCGCGAGCACCAGCCCGCCGAGCCAGCGGAACCAGCGGCGGGTCCACATATCGCGGAGCCAAGCCATCGCAGCATTGCTGTCGCGGCGCAGACGGTAGCGGAAATGGGAAGAGGTGTCGGCGACCATAGGGTTTCGCCTCTAAAGCCTGCATGGCCGAAAGGGAAGCATGGTTGCGGTGGGCAGCTCAGCGCGGCGCGGCGAGATCGGTTAGCGCTGCGCCGAGCATGGCCGCGACATCGGCGAGCGCGGCGTCGGGCGCGATGCGCGTTTCCTCATAGAGCATTTCGTCCACCGCAAAGCCGATCTCGACGGCAAGGCGCAGCCGATGCCAGAGGGCCTCGGGGGCGACGCTGGGCAAAAAGGGTGCACAGGCAGCGGCAAGGCGATCGGTGACGTTGCGGTGCGATTCGAGGCGGACATGTGCGAGCGCTGGTGCAGCATGAAGTGCGCGCAATATCCAGACCGCCCCCGGCTCGGCGCGCGTCACCGCTGCGGTGTCGACGAGCAACTCCCCGACATGCGCGGACAGCGCCGCGATCCCGCCCCGCGGCATGCCGCTCTGCCCACGCGTCGAGGACCGCGTTCTGGCGCGCCATCAATCGCCGTCCAAGCGCTTCGAGCACCGCATATTTGTCCGAGAAATAGCGATAGAGCGCGGGCGGGCTAACCCCAGCGCGCGCGGCAATGAGGTTCGTCGAAATGCGTTCGACCCCGACTTCGGCAAGCAATTCGCCCGCGACGTCGAGCAGCCGCTGGCGCGTCGCGGCCGCACGCGCCTGTTTCGGCGGCGACCTCACCGCGCCCGGCCGCGTGCGTTCACCGGCCAGATATCGACCAGCGTTTCCCCGGCAACGACATGGTAATGGTCGTAGAGGTTGACCGTCGGGTCGCAGTGCGGGACCGTTAGCGCCACCGGATCGCCCGGTGCCAGCAGGGTACCGATGTCGGGCGCAATCAGCGCCGCATGTTCGTCACCCATGAAAGCGAAGTGGGCGTTTTCAGGCGCGCCGCGCTGCACCACTGCAACGCCTCCGTCGGTCGACAGCGATTTAAAGCCAGCGTCAATGGTGACCAGCCCGGAATGATTTGCGCTGACTACCCGCGCATCGACGCTGAGCGCGGTCTCGAACGGCCGGGTACCGTCGCCGGTGAGATCGCAATCATTATACTGCTTGTCCATGAAGACATAGGAGCCCGCCTGCAGCTCGGTGAAGGCTCCAAGTTCGATGTCGATGCAGTGGGTCCCGGTGCCCGATCCGGTGACGATGCCGGGAGCAAAGCCTGCGTCGGTCAGTGCGGCGGTGACAGAGGCCAGATAATCGGTCCGCTCAACGATCGCCGCACGGCGTTCGGCAAAATCCTCGATATGCTGCTGCGAGCCGCAATAATATTGAACGCCGCGATAGCGGAGCGATGGAAGCGCCGCGACCGCCCGAGCGAGCTCAACCGCCTTTTCGGGCGAAGCAACTCCGGTCCGCGCGATCCCTGGATCGATATCGATGATCACGCCCAGGCTTGCTCCGGTTTCGGCAAGTGCCGCAGCAATATGTTCCGTAACCGCCGGATGATCGATGACCGCCATCAACCCGTCAGCGCGCGCGGCGAGCGCGGCAAGGCGCTCGATGGCCGGCGGCGCGGCGACCGGCGATGTGATCAAAACCCCCGATACACCCCCATCTGCCAACAGCTCGGCCTCGCCGATCTTCGCGCAGCAGACGCCGAGGGCGCCTGCCGCAAGCTGACGTTTCGCGATTTCGAGGCTCTTGTGCGTCTTGGCATGGGGGCGCAGCCCGATCCCCTTCGCCGCCACGCGTGCAGCCATCGCTGCGATGTTGCGATCGAGCGCCTCGATGTCGAGCACAAGCGCAGGCGTATTGAGATCGGCGCGCGACCCTTGGCGGCCGATCAGATGCGCGTGCAGAGTCAGATCGTCGGTCATGAAAACAGCGCCTCCAGATGGGAATTGAGGAATTTGTCCCCAGGGTCAGCGGCGCGGCGCACCGCGCGAAAGCGCTCGGCCGCCGGATAAAGCGCATCTACATCAGAGCGGGTCAGCGTGTGGCGTTTTGCCCAGTGCGGCCGTCCGCCATGCGCGCGCAAGATTGCCTCGGCGGCGGCGAAATGACCAGCCCAGGGCATCTTCGCATATTGATGCATCGAGATCGCCGCGACGGGCCCCGCGTTCATCGGGCTCATCCATATATCGTCCCCAGCGACGGTCCGATATTCGAAAGGAAAGCTGATCGGCAGCCGCTTCCGGCGAATCCATCCAACAAGCTCATCAAGCGCGGCAAGCCCCGCGGCGCGCGGCAGTTCATACTCCATTTCCTCGAAACGGATCGTGCGATCCGAGGGGAATATCGCATGCGCGGGGCCGCGGCGCGCCCCGTCGAGGGGCGTCCTCATCAGGACGCGCTGGAGGAAGGGAGTCAGAAAGGGCAGTTTCGCGGCAATTTCGAGGATCCGGCGGAAGGCGGCCTCGTCCAAATCGGCGGTCGAAGCAGGCGGATCGCACGGATCGCAGGGTGCAAGAGTCTTCAGGATCACCGCATCGGCGTGAGGAAAGAACCAAAATTCGATATGGCGATGCCGGTCCGCGAGCTCGTCATAGCTTTCACGCACTTCGGCCCAACGCCTCTTTTCGATCCTTTCGGCGAGGTGGAAAGCGGGAACCACTGCGGTTTCGATTTCGGTAGCGATGCCGAACAGGCCGAGCGAGAGGCGCTGCGCCTGGTAGAGATCAGGGTTAGTTGCAGCGTCGCACCAGCGCGTCTCGCCTTCGGCACCGACCAGGCGGAACCCTCGCGCAAAGGTCGCAAGGCTGCCGAACGCCGCGCCGGTCCCATGTGTCCCCGTTGCCATTGCTCCTGCGAGCGATTGCGGATTGACGTCGCCCTGGTTGGCGAGCGCCAGTCCCTCGGCCCAGAGCGCGACAGTGAGGCGGTTGATCGACCAGCCCGCTGGGATACGGGCGCTCCGGCGGTCTGCAGCGACCACCATCTCGCCCTCCATGGCGTCGAGCGCGACGATCAGTTCGTCCGATTCGCACAGCGGCATAAAGCTGTGGCCCGCACCGACCGCGCGAACCTTTCGCGCATCGCGGACCAAGGCAGCAAGCTCGCCCTCGTCGCGCGGCCGCGCCACCGCGGCGGCGGTCCGCACGCTCCCCGACCAGTTGCTCCAGCCCATGACCTCCCTCGGTTCCAACGATGCGAAGGCTGGAGCGAGGAAAAAAGCTAGTCAAGACTATATTACTGAAGACATCCTCAGCGGTCTTCGGCGATCCGGCGCGCAAAGTGGACCTGAACTGCGTCGCGCACGCCGCGGGCTATCTTTTGCTGCCCGGCCTTCGAGGTGAGGAAGGCTGTGTCTTCCTTGTTGGACAGAAAGCCCGTCTCGAAGAGTACGGACGGGGTATCAGGCGCCTTCAGCACGACGAAAGAAGCAAAGCGATGCGCGTTGTTGCGGAACGGCACTTCATCGGCGGCCTCCCGATGGAGCAAGCGCGCGAAGTCGGACGCGACACTCATTGTCTCGCGCTGGGTCAGGTCGAGCAGGATCGACGAGACCGCGCCCCCATGCACGCCGAGGTCGACTCCGTTTATGATGTTCGCCTTGTTTTCGCGCGCCGCCAGCTTCGCCGCCTCGCGGTCTGAGGCGACCTCCGACAGCGTGAAGACCGATGCGCCGCGCGCCTCCTCGTTCTCGGCCGAATCGGCGTGAATCGAAAGAAAGAGATCGGCCTTCAACCGCCGGGCGATTCCATAACGCTCCTCGAGCACGAGATAGCGGTCGTCTCCCCGGGTCAGCGCGACGCGGACACGGCCCGTCGCGACGATCTGGTCTCGAATCGCGCGTGCAAGCTCGAGCGTCACATCCTTCTCGCGGCGGCCGCCGTGCGGCGAGATTGCGCCCGGGTCGTGCCCGCCGTGCCCCGGATCAATAACGACGAGCGGCAGACGCGCATCGTCCGGTCCCTCGATCTGCGGCAGCGGCAGCGCGGGCCGGGGTTTGCCGATCGGCACGGTAACCGAATAGCGTTTCCCGGGCGGTCTTGCGCGAAAACTCGCGCGCTGCAGGAGACTCGGCGGCAGCCCGTGCGACGCGCGCGCAGCATCGCCCACCGGCACCGATGGCGTCAGGAGCGCCGCGCTCATCAGGAACAAGATGCCCATGGAGGCGACTATGCCGCCGAGCCGGCATTGGTCCAGTGCTTATTCGAAAACCACGGCGTCTATGCGGCTTCCAGGGGGGAATAAGCGCGGCCAGCCGCCGATTTTCCTTCCGGCGCGCGCGCTGAGATCGGAGGGCATTCTTGCAACACAGAACACGCGAACCGATCTTTGTGCGGAGGCGGAGGTTGCCGTTGCTCCGTGCCGATGCTAGCAACGCCACCATTGACGGTGCCTTTTCCCGGTCCGTCCGGCCTTTTTGAGGGGAAAGGCGCCGATCTCGCGACCCTGCGGGACCGCTGCAGCCCCGGCACCGGACTTTCGGGATGGGGCGACCTGCCGTCAATCCACCCGGTTGACCGGACAGCGGAGCCATCATTCGATGCCCCCCTGCTCGCTCATCCCGTAACAGGTTGATGCCGCATGAGGCTTGCCATGCCCTCTTCTGATCCCGACGCGGGCACCTTCGCCCTGACCGTCGCCGGATTCAAAGACCGCATGCGCGTCCAAGATCGGACGCAGGCCCCTCGCGGCAATAACGTCTTTTTCCGTTTCACCCTTATCCGCCGCAACCGCCCCGAGGGGCGGTTCGCGGGATTTTCTGTTGGCGCGCCGCGGCGCGCTTGGAGTGCATATAATGACCACGCGCATGTTGATCGACGCGCGGCACCGGGAAGAAACCCGGGTCGCCGTCACCAAGGGAAACCGCATCGAGGAGTTTGATTTCGAGTCTGCCGAGCACAAGCAGCTCAAGGGCAACATCTATCTGGCCAAGGTCACCCGCGTCGAACCGTCGCTGCAAGCGGCGTTTGTCGAATATGGCGGCAACCGCCACGGCTTCCTGGCCTTCAGCGAAATCCACCCCGACTATTACCAGATCCCGAAGGAAGACCGCGAAGCGCTGCTCCGCGAGGAAGCCGAGCACGCCGCCGAGGCCGCGATGCGGGCCGAGGAGGATCTTGATGAGCTCGAAGGCGATGTCGCCGACGTCGAGGACCATGACGACGAAAATGGCGACGCTCCTGCCCCCGTAACCATCGGCGAAGAAGCCGAGGAGGGCGAAGAGGGCAGCGAGGGCGAGTCCGGCGACGGCGAACAGGCCCCCGAGGAAGGCAAGGACGAGCGCGGCGACCGCCGCCGCCGTGGGCGCGATGGACGCAAGGGCGGCCGGGGCCGCGGACGCGGCCGCCGGGGCGACGACGAGGACGGCGAAAGCCGCATGTCGCTACGCCGCCGCTACAAGATCCAGGACGTTATCCGTCGCCGTCAGGTGATGCTGGTCCAGGTCGTCAAGGAAGAGCGCGGTAACAAGGGCGCGGCGCTGACGACCTATTTGAGCCTTGCGGGCCGCTATTGCGTTCTGATGCCGAATACGATGCACGGCGGCGGGATCAGCCGCAAGATTTCGAACGGCGCCGACCGCCGCAAGCTGAAGGCGATGATCGACGAGCTCAACCTGCCCCCGACGATGGGTTGCATCGTTCGGACCGCGGGGATGAGCCGCACCAAGACCGAGATCAAGCGTGACTTCGACTATCTTGCGCGCCTGTGGGACGAGATCCGCGAAAAGACGTTGCAGTCGAGCGCGCCCGCGCTGATCCATTCGGACAGCGACCTCGTCAAGCGTGCGATCCGCGACATCTATCACAAGGATATCGAAGAGGTTCTTGTCGAGGGCGACGAGGGTTACAAGGCCGCAAAACAGTTCATGAAGCTGCTGATGCCGAGCCACGCGCGGCGGGTGAAGCAGTATGCGGACCCGGTCTCGCTCTACCAGCGCTACGGCGTCGAGGATCAGCTTGCCGGCATGCTCAACCCCGTCGTCCAGCTGAAGTCGGGCGGCTACCTCGTCATCAACCCGACCGAGGCCCTGGTGTCGATCGACATCAACTCCGGCCGTTCGACGCGCGAGCATAATATCGAGCAGACCGCGCTCAACACCAACCTGGAAGCCGCCCACGAAATCGCGCGCCAGCTTCGTCTGCGCGACATGGCGGGTCTGATCGTGATCGATTTCATCGACATGGATCACGGCTCGAACGTTCGCAAGGTCGAGCGCGCCATGAAGGAAGCGCTGAAGAACGATCGCGCGCGCATCCAGATCGGCCGAATCTCGGGCTTTGGCCTCATGGAGATGAGCCGCCAGCGTCTGCGCACCGGCGTGCTGGAAGCTTCGACCCGGCCATGTCCGCATTGCGAGGGCACGGGCCTGGTCCGCACGGCATCGTCGGCGGGTCTCAGCGCGCTGCGCCTGATCGAAGAAGAAGCCGCACGCGGCAAGGGCAGCAAGATCACCCTGCGTGCCAGCCAGGAAGCGACCTTCTACCTCCTCAACGAAAAGCGCCGCGAACTGCGCGAGATCGAGGAGCTTTACGGCGTCAGCGTCGAAATCCTGCCCGACGGCGAGACCGAAGGTGCGCGCATGGCGGTCGAGGTGGGAGGTCCACCGCCGACCGCGCGCCGCAGCTTCGCCCCGATCGAAGTGATCGAGGACGATGAAGACGAGGATATTGTCGACGAGGATGATGGCGAGGACGCCGCGGAGGACGAGGAGCGTCCAGCCCGCCGCGAACGCGATGAAAGCGAGGGAGATGGCGAGGGGCGCAAGCGCCGCCGCCGCCGCCGCCGCGGTCGACGGGGGCGCCGTGACGAGGAGGGAACCGAAGCCGTCGAGAGCGAAGCCGCCGAGAGTGAAACCGCCGAGAGTGATGGCAGGTCGATCCCCGACGACGCCTCGCCGACCGAGGACATCGCCCCCGCCGAGGTCGAGGCCCCCGCGGAAGGCGCTGCCGAAACCGAGGTCGAGGCGAAACCGAAGCGGCGCCGCGGTGGACGCGGGCGCAAGGCGAAGACCGATGAGACTGAGACCGACAGCGTGACCGATGTCGCTGCCGAAGCGCCGGCCGAGGCCGAGGCCGAGAGCGCCGAGGTCGCCGCCGAGGTCGCCGCCGAGGCCCCGGTTCCAGCGGAAAAGCCCAAGCGCAAACGTGCGCCGCGCAAGACGAAAACGGCCGAGGCTGAGCCCGCTGCCGAACCCGTCGCCGCCCCCGAGGCTGAAGCGCCAGCCGAAGATGTCCCGGCGACTGAAGCCGTTGAGGCTGAACCTGCCGCCAAGCCCGTACGCAAGCGCGCCAGCCGCACCAAGAAGGCCGCCGCTGCCGAGGCGGCGCCCGAGGCGGAATCGCTGGAAGGCGCCACTGCAGTTGCGGCCGACGAAGCGCCGGCGGCCGAAGAGACGACCGAAGGTGAGCCGCGCCGCGGCTGGTGGCAGCGCACTTTCGGAAACTGACTAAAGCCGACTCGCTAAGAGTAAGCCGTGCGTTTCAGCGAAAGCAGAGACGCACGGCTTATCTTTTCGGGCGCCCGGCCGCAAAAAGTCACCTCGCGCCTTGCGTCGGCGCGCGCGGCCCCCAATAACCGGCGCATGGCTTCATTCGAGGTTCAGGCGCTCGGCGCAAGACCCGCGGCAATGACCGCTTCGCTTCACCGAGCCGCGCTTGGCGGGCAGGGCCTGCGGGCCTTGTCCCGCATCCTGATCACATTGCTCGTG
Organism: Sphingomonadales bacterium; assembly: GCA_044508875.1. Taxonomy (GTDB): domain Bacteria; phylum Pseudomonadota; class Alphaproteobacteria; order Sphingomonadales; family Sphingomonadaceae; genus Sphingopyxis; species Sphingopyxis flava_A. The sequence continues at coordinate 24,967 of JBIQHE010000002.1, forward strand.
CTGGTCGCAGTGGCCGCGCGGCCCGCGGTGGCGCAGTCAATCCTGCGCGACGCCGAGACCGAGGCACTGCTTCAGGACATGATGGATCCGATCACCGTCGCCGCGGGATTGCGCCCCGGGCAGGTGCGCGTCCACCTGCTCAGCGATCGCAGCATCAACGCCTTCGTTGCGGGGAGCCAGGACATCTACGTCCACAGCGGGCTGATCGAGGCGGCGGACAGTGCCAATGAAGTGCAGGGCGTCCTCGCCCACGAACTCGGTCACATCATGGGTGGCCATGCGATCCGCGTCGGCGAAGGCGCAAAGGTCGCGACTGGCATCTCGCTTCTCAGCCTGCTGCTGGGCGCCGCCGCGATGGCGGCCGGCGGCGCCGATGCCGGCATGGGCATCATGATGGCCGGCCAGCAGGCCGCACTCGGCAAGTTTCTTGCCTTCAGCCGCGTTCAGGAAGCGACCGCAGACGCGGCGGGCGCGCAGTATCTGTCGACGGCGGGAATCAGCGGCAAGGGCAGTCTCGATTTTTTCAAGAAGCTACAAAACATCGAATTCCGCTATGCGATCAAGCAAGATGACGACCAGGCCTATGGGCGTACCCACCCGCTGTCGGGCGATCGAATCCAGGCATTGCGCGAGGTCTATGTCGTCGACCCCGCGTGGGACAAGCCGAGCAACCCGGACATCGAAAATCGGTTCAAGCGCGTGAAGGCAAAGCTGGTCGGTTATATTGCGGAACCAGCAAAGACACTTCGCCTCTACCCCGAGACCGACAGGAGCGTACCGGCACATTATGCTCGCGCCTATGCTTGGCACAAGAGCGCTTACCCTGAAAAGGCACTCGCCGAGACCGAGGCGCTGCTCAAGGCCGACCCCGAGGACCCCTTTTTCCTCGAACTCGAGGGCCAGGTGTTACTCGAATCAGGACGCCCCAGGGAAGCGATCGCGCCGCTGCGCAAGGCGGTCGCCAATTCGCGTTCGGCGCCGCTGATCGCCGGAACGCTCGGCCATGCCCTGATCGCAACTGAAGACCCTGCCAACTATGCCGAGGCGGAGGAAGTTCTGAAAACCGCAGTCGCACTCGACAATGAGAATCCCTTCGCCTGGTATCAGCTCGGCATCGTCTATGCCGCCCGGGGCGATCAGGCGCGGGCGGCGCTCGCCTCGGCCGAACGCTATAGCCTCGAGGGTGGACAGCCGACGCTCGCGCTGCGTAATGCCGAGATGGCGATGCAAGGCCTTCCGCAGGGCTCCTCCGACTGGATCCGCGCACAGGATATTTCGCTCGTTGCGCGCGCGGAGGTGGAACGGACGCGCAAACGGCGCTAGATTCACGCGACTTCGGGGACGGCATCGCCACCTTACGATGCACAAGGGCGACAAGTGACAGATAAGAACGAAGAATATTACCAGCCTTGGCTGCGCGAGCCGGCGCCGCCGCGAGCGGCCGCGCCGTTGCCTAAGACCGACGAGGGGCTCGCCAAGCCCGAGAAGGGTCCGCCGGTGGGTATCGATCTGACGCGCTACGAGCCGCGCAGTGAGACGCCGCGCGACCCGCTGATAAAGCCCCAGCAGATCCGTGCGGGCGCGGCGGACATCTGGCGAGCGGTGCAGAGCAGCGCGGCAGCTTTCGCCGACTGGACCATAAAGGCCGGCGAGCGCGCCGACATTCCGGCGCGCGTCGAGGCGATGGAAATACCGCGCCGGTCGCGCGCGGCGGCAGCCGTCACCGCGAGCGCTGTCGCGAACGGCGCGCGCACATTGGGGCTCGCTTCGACAAAGGCTGCGCGCGCTGCTGCCGCGACGAGCAGCAGGGCGTGGGAAAAAATGGCGCTCGGCGACAAGGCCAGAAAGTTGTCCAGCGAGGCCGGACGCGGGTTGGGAGAAGTCGCTGGGAAAACCAGGGCAGGCCTGGCCGAGGTTGCGAAGGCGGGCAAGGACGGGCTCGGCGAGGCTGCGACCAAGTTGCGACCCATGCGCGAGGAAACCGCGCCTCCGCCCTCGGGGCTTGAACAATTGCTCGCGCGCGAGGAAGCCGAAGCGCGCAAGGCCGAGCCCGCCGCACCCGACCTGCCGCTGTTCGCGGACGCGCCGCCGGTCGTCGCCGAAGCCCCCGCGGCTCGGCGGGCGAGTGCGGAGGACGAGGGGAAAGCAAAGCCTGTCTCGCCCGCAAGCCCGGCCAAGAAGCCGCAACGCGCCAAAGCCATGGCGGTACCGCCCCCGGCGCGCATCGAGGGGATGGCCATGAATGAAATCCACACCCGCAGCTGGCTGCTGGCGCTGGGTGCAATCCTGCTTATCGGCGGGGCCTTCTGGCTCGGCGGGCGTTTTGGCGGAGGAATGAGCAAGAGCGAGGTCGAGACCATCGTCGCCGACTATATCCGCGCGAATCCGCACATTATCCCCGAAGCGCTTGAAGCACAGCGCGGGCGCGAGATCGCCAAGGCGATCGACGCAATCCGTCCTGCGCTGGAAAAACCCTATGCCGGTGCCTGGGCCGGTAATGCCGATGGCGACGTTACGCTGGTCGTTTTCACCGATTATGCCTGCGGCTTCTGTCGGGCGAGCGTCCCTGACATCGACCGGTTGGTCCGCGAGGACAAGCGGCTGAAGGTGGTGTTCCGCGAGCTGCCAATCATCTCGCCCCAGAGCCGTGACGCGGCGCTGATGGCGCTCGCTGCGGCGCGGCAGGGCAAATATGACGCCTTCCACCACGCGATGTTCGCAGCGTCTTCGCTCGACCGGTCGGCGATCGCAGCCGCCGCCGAAAAGGCGGGCGTTGTGACCGACGGCAGCGCCGACGCGACGGCGAATGAGGCCCTCTTCCAGCGCGAACTTGACAGCAATCTCGCAATTGCAAGCCAGCTGCAGCTCAACGCGACCCCCACCTGGGTGATCGGTGACCAGATCTTTCAGGGGCAAATCGGCTATGACGCGCTGCGCCAGGCGGTCGCTAAGGCGCGGTCGAAAGCGTGACGGCTCGGGCCGCGGCGACAGCCTCCCTCGGCGAAGCGCTCGCCAATGCTCGCAGGCTGCTGCGCAGCGAGCCCGCGTCCGCCCTTGCACAGGCCCGCGAGATTGTCGCAGCGCTGCCAACGGCCGCGGAAGCCCACCGCATTGCAGCGCAGGCCTTGCGCGCGCTCGGCCGCGAAGAGGAAGCACAACAAGCCTCGCTTGCGGCAGTGAGCGCGGCGATACACGACCCCGCGATGATCGAGGCGGCGCTGGCGCTCGCCGGAAACCACCTTCCCGACGCCGAAGGCGCGCTACGCGCGCGGTTAAAAGCCGATGCAACCGACGTCGCGGCGATCCGCATGCTCGCAGAGGTTGCGGGCCGGATCGGGCGCTACGGGGACGCCGAGAAGCTCCTGCGCCGCGCAATCGAGCTGGCCCCGGGCTTCGGTGCAGCGCGCGCCAATCTTGCGACCGTCTATTACAAGCAGAACCGCTACGCCGAGGCAGTCGAGATGCTCGACGCGGTTCTCGGAGAGGACCCCGACAATCCGGCGCACGCGAACCTCAAGGCAGCGGCGCTGGGCCGCATTGGAGGCTATGACGAAGCGATTTCCCTCTATGAGGAACTCACGCGCCGTTTTCCAGGCCATGCCAAGCTGTGGATGAGCTATGGCCATATGCTAAAGACGGTCGGGCGACAGGAGGATAGTATTTCCGCCTATCGGCACGCGCTCGGAGCCGATCCCGGGCTCGGCGAGCTATGGTGGAGCCTTGCCAACCTCAAGACATTCCGCTTCGACGAGAACGACCGCGCCGCAATGGAAGAGGCTCTGGAGGCCGTGGATATCGCGGACGATGACCGCGACGACGACCGTCTGCATCTCCATTTCGCGCTCGGCAAGGCCCATGACGATGCGGGCGAAGCCGAAGCAGCCTTTCGCCATTATGCCGCGGGCAATGCAATCCGCGCCGGCCAGCTCGGTTACGAGGCCGGGGAGACCAGCGCCATCGTCGATGCCGCCATAGCGACGTTCACCCTTGCTTTCTTTGCCGAGCGCGCGAGCGGCGACCCCGCCCCCGATCCCATCTTCATCCTCGGGATGCCGCGTGCGGGATCGACGCTGGTTGAACAGATCCTCGCCAGCCATTCGGCGATTGAGGGGACGATGGAACTGCCCGACCTGCCCGCGCTCGCGCTCGGCCTCGGGCGTGACGCTCTGGGCGACGGGCGACGCTGGGTGGAGGCGGTCGCAGCTGCTCCGCCCGAAAGGCTCGCCGATATGGGGACCGCCTTCCTTCGCCGGACACAGGTGCAGCGCAAGACCGATAAACCCTTTTATATCGACAAGCTTCCTAACAATTGGCTCTATGTCCCGCTCATCCGCTTGATTCTGCCTCATGCAAAGATCATCGACGCGCGGCGGCATCCGCTCGACTGCTGCTGGTCCAATTTCCGCCAACATTATGCAAAAGGGCAGGCGTTCAGCTACGACCTCGCCGACATGGGCGCCTATTACCGGGATTATGTGCGGCTGATGGCGCATGTCGATGCGGTGCAGCCTGGGGCCGTCCACCGTGTCATACACGAGGCGCTGCTCGACGATCCGGAAGGCGAAGTACGCGCAATGCTCGCCTTCCTCGGCCAGCCATTCGAAGCGGCGTGCATGGCCTTTCACACCAATGCGCGCGCGGTCCGAACAGCGTCGAGCGAACAGGTGCGCCGCCCGATAAATCGGGACGGCGTCGGGCAGTGGCAGCCCTATGATGCGTGGCTCGCCCCGCTACGCGAGGCCCTCGGCCCCGTTCTCGATGCTTATCCCAAGGTTCCCAGTACATTCATCTGACGCCAACTGGCGCAAATTCGTTGCGTTTGGGCAACAGCGCCGGATATTTTCGACAAACCGCCCCGCCCTTCCGACAACAAAGCTTGCGCTTGCGCTGCACTGCGTCATGCTCGCATCACACAGCTGTCATTTGAGGGGGGGTTCTCATGCGTGATTTGAGGGGGGGGGTGGTAGCAAATAGCGGCGCACTTCTGTTGGGCAGCACGATGCTCTGCACATCCGGCGCGGCATTCGCACAGCAATCTGGGACGCGAAGTGACGACATCGTCGTCACCGCATCTAAGCGTGAGCAAAATCTGCAGGATGTTCCGCTCGCGATCACCGCGATCGGCACCGAAAGACTTAACGAACTTCAAGTCAAAGAATTCCAGGACGTCGTGAAATTCCTGCCGTCGGTGACGATTCAGTCGCTCGGGCCGGGGTTCAGCCAGGTCTATTTCCGCGGCGTCGCGAGCGGTGAGAATGCGAACCATTCGGCGTCGCTTCCGACCGTGGGCACCTATCTCGACGAGATGCCCATCACGACGATCCAAGGCGCGCTGGACATCCACGCCTATGACCTTGCACGGGTCGAGGCGCTCGCAGGGCCGCAAGGTACCCTCTATGGCGCAAGCTCGATGGCGGGCACGATCAAGCTCGTCACCAATCCGCCCGACACCAGCGGAACCTATGGCTCGGTCGGGCTCGAGCTTAACAGTGTCGCGCATGGCGACATGGGGGGCGTCGCCGAAGGTTTCATCAATGCAAAGCTCAGCGATCGCGCCGCGCTGCGTCTCGTCGGCTGGTATCGCCATGACGGCGGCTTTATCGATAATATCGCCGGCAGCCGCACCTATCCGACGAGCGGAATCACGCAGGACAACGCCGCGTTGGTGGAAAAGGACTATAACGACGTCGACACCTACGGCGCGCGCCTTGCGCTCGGTATCGAGCTCGATGACGACTGGACCCTGCGCCCGACGATCATGGGCCAGGTGCAGAAAGCGAACGGCAATTTTGCCCAGGAACGTTCGTCCGCAGTGACGCGTGACCTGCAGATCGTGCAATATAATCCCGAGATGTCGAAGGACAAATGGCTGCAGGCCGCGCTGACGATTGAGGGCAAGCTCGGCAACTGGGACCTGACGGTTACCGGCGGCCACCTGCGGCGCAAGACCGTGGTCGATAGCGACTATTCAGATTATGCCTATTTCTACGACGCGCTCTATGGTTATGGCGCCTATTTCTACGACAATAACGGCGATCTTGTCAGCCCGAACCAGTATATCCACGGGATTGACCGTTATAAGAAGAGCTTCTTCGAGGCGCGCATCGCTTCACCCTCCGACGCGCGGCTGCGCTTCATCGGCGGCGTCTTCTGGCAGCGCCAGTCGCACAATATCGAGCAGCATTACATCATCGACGACATCGCCGATACGATCACTGTCCCCGGCACGCCCAGCGACATCTGGCTGACGAAGCAGCTGCGCATTGACCGCGACTATGCCGTTTTCGGTGAGCTCAGTTTCGATATCACCGACCGGCTGACGCTGACCGGCGGCGGCCGCGTATACAAGTTCGACAACAGCCTCGTCGGTTTCTTCGGCTATTCGGACGGCTTTGGGAGCACCGGGGTGGCAGGCTGCTTCGCGGGGCCCGTGGTAGCGGGATCGCCCTGCACCAACCTCGACAAGCGGACGAAGGACACGGACTTCATCCACAAGCTCAACCTGACCTATAAGCTCACCGACGACGTCCTCATCTATGGAACCTGGTCGCGCGGGTTCCGGCCCGGCGGCATCAACCGACGCGGCACACTGCCCCCCTACGGTCCCGACACGCTCGACAATTATGAATTCGGGTGGAAATCGAGCTTTGGGCCGCTGCGCTTCAACGGCGCCGTCTATCAGGAAGATTGGGACGATATCCAATTATCCTTCCTCGGGGCCAACGGCCTCACCGAAATTCGCAGCGCCGGCATCGCGCGGATCCGCGGTTTCGAATTTGACGTCGGCTATCGGTCGGGCGGGCTGTCGCTCAACCTCGGCGGCAGCTATAATGATGCAACGATCCGCCGCGATTTTTGTGCGATCGCCAACGACCAGTTCGACTGCTCGATCGATCCGCCGGGCCAGACAAACGCACTGCTCGCTCCAGCCGGCACGCGGCTGCCCGTCACGGCCAAGTTCAAGGGCAATGCGGTGGCGCGCTACGAATTCCCAGTCGCCGGTCTCGACGGTCATGTCCAGTTCGCGGTCAACCATGTCGGCAAGCGCCGATCCGATTTGCGTATCTACGAGAATGGGATTGTGGGTAATTTCAAGGCCTATACGACCGCCGACATCAGCATCGGAGTCAAAGCCGACGACTGGAGCGCTGAGCTGTTCGCGACCAACCTGTTCGACAGCCGCGGCGTCGTGAACAGCGCCGTCCAGTGCGGCGAATCGATTTGCGGGGACCCGGATGGCATCAGTTCAACCGGCGGTGTCTTCTATGACAATATCATCCGGCCCCGACTGATCGGGTTGAAGGTCAGCAAGGATTTCTGACCGACGGCATGGCACGCTGAGCGGGAGCGCCGGGCCGGACCAACGGCTCGGCCTCCTGATGTGCGTCGCGCTGGTCATGGGGAACATGATCGGTTCGGGGGTGTTCCTGCTCCCGGCGAGCCTTGCTCCCTTTGGGTGGAACGCGGTCGCGGGGTGGTCGCTCACCATCGCGGGGGCGCTCGCGCTCGCTGCTGTGCTCGCGCGATTGACTGTCGCCCTTCCGCAGGCGGGGGGGCCGACCGGATTTGTCGAACGCGCCTTCGGGCGCATTCCGAGCTTCATGATCGGCTGGGCCTATTGGATATCGGTGTGGACTGCCAATGTAACGCTCGCGGTGGCCGCGGTCAGTTTCCTGAGCATCTTCGCCCCCGCGCTCGGGCGGCACATGGCCGCGGCAACAATCACGCTGATCTGGATCGTGACCGCGATCAACTGGCGCGGCGCCCGCGCAGCGGGTCGGTTCCAGGTCGTTACGCTCATGATCAAACTTGTACCGCTCGCAGCGGTAATTGTGCTGATCCCGATCGCTCTTGGGGGCGACCAAAAAGTGGCGATGACACCGTTCCCCGCAGAGGGATTGTCGCTCAATACGGTCAGTGCCTCGGCCATCTTCACCCTGTGGGCACTTCTCGGCTTTGAATCGGCAAGCGTCGCAGCCGACAAGGTAGACCGTCCGGCGGTCACGATTCCCCGCGCGACGATGATCGGCACCTTCGCCACCGGACTACTTTACCTCACCGTCTGCTCGGCGATCATCCTCATGCTCCCGGCCGAGGCAGTGGCAGGCTCAAGCTCCCCCTTCTCGCTGTTCGTCGAAACCTATGGGGCGCGAGAACCCGCGCTGTTGATCGCAGCCTTCGCCGCCGTCAGCGCGCTTGGGACGCTCAACGGCTGGACGTTGATCCAGGCCGAACTGCCCGCGACGCTTGCCAGGCAAGGACTGCTTCCGGCGTGGTTCGCGCGGGCGAACAGTCACGGTACGCCGGCAAATGCGCTCATTCTTTCAAGCGCGATCGCGACCGCCTGCGTGCTCCTCAACGACAACAAGTCGACCGCCGAGATGTTCAACTTCATGGCCGTGCTCTCGACCTCGGTGACGCTGTGGCTCTACCTTGCCTGCGCAGGGGCTGCGCTTCGCCTCGGCGTCGCGATGCCGCTCGCCGCGCTCGGGCTCATCTACGCCGTCTGGACTCTATGGGGGGCCGGGATCGGGGTCAGCGCAATGAGCCTGATCCTCATGGTGGCGGGCCTGCCGCTCTACTGGTGGACCCAGCGCACCTCAGCGCCAGCGCGGGGCGAATAGTCCGCGGTCACGCAGGATGACCTGCGCGGCATTGTGCCCGGGTGCCCCGGTCACGCCGCCGCCGGGATGCGTACCCGCGCCGCACATGTAGAGATGCTTGACTGGCCCGCGATAGCCGCCGTTGCCCAATACCGGGCGTGCAGCCCAGAGCTGGTCGAGGCTCATATTACCGTGCATGATGTCACCGCCGACGAGCCGGAACTTGCGTTCGAGGCCCTTGGGGCTGAGCCGCGTCTGGCCGACGATGCTCGCGCGAAAGCCGGGGGCGTGTCTTTCGACGGTGTCGAGAATAGCATCGGCAGCCGCTCCTTCTTCATCGTCCCAGTCGCGGCCATCGGGCAGTTCGGGCGCGAATTGCTGGCAGAAGAGGCTCGCGACATGCTGTCCCGGAGGCGCCAGGCTGTCATCGACCGTCGAGGGGATCAGCATCTCGACAATCGGCGCCTTCGACCAGCCGAATTGCTTCGCGTCCAAGAAGGCGCGATCCATATAGTCGAGTGTCGGCGCGAGGATGATCCCGGACTGATGGTGCTCGCCCTCTTCGGGCAGGCACGTGAATCTCGGCAGTTCAGAAAGAGCGACATTCATTCGGAAGGTCCCGCTACCCGTCTTGAAGCCCTTCATCCGGCGCTGGAAGTCGTGCGGCAGGTCCGCTCCGTCCATCATCCGTTCGTAGAGGAGCTTCGGCCCGACATTCGCAATCACGCGCGCCGCAGCGATTTCCTCGCCCCCCTCGAGCTTGACCCCGACCGCCTTGCCCCCGTCGACCAGGACCTTGGCAACCGGACTTTCGAGGCTGATTTCGACGCCCATATCGCGGCAGATCTTCGCCATGATTTCGGTGATCCGGCCCATGCCGCCGACACTGTGCCCCCAGGCGCCCTTCTTGCCGTTCACCTCTCCGAAGACGTGGTGCAACAAAACATAGGCGCTGCCCGGCGTATCGGGGCTGGCGTAATTCCCCACGACCGCGTCGAAACCGAAGGCGGCCTTGACCGCCTCGCTCTCGAACCAGCTGTCGAGCATCGTACGCGCCGACTTGGTGAAGAGGTCGAGCACGTCGCGCTGCTGCTCAAGACTGAGGGTCGCGAAACGTCGTCCCTGCCGCGCGCCGTCGAGCAGCGTACGCAGACCCTCGCCCAGATTCGGCGGCACGCGCAGCGCGAGGTCACGAAGCAGTTCGGCGACATTTTCGAGGGCGTCATAATATCGGGGCAGAACCTCCGCGTCGTGGGCGCTGAACTTGCAAAATTCGGCTTGCGTGCGCTCCAGCCCGCCGCCGAGCTTCAGATAGCCACCGTCTTCCTGCGGCAGGAAATTGCTGATTGGCCGCTCGATGACGCGGTAGCCATGATCCGCAAGCTTCATGTCGGCGATTACCTTGGGCTGCAGGAGACTGACGGTGTAGCTCGCGACCGAGTTGCGGAAGCCCGGGGCGAATTCTTCCGTCACCGCGGCGCCGCCGACGACGTCACGCGCCTCGACGATGCGTACATTCAGCCCCGCGCGCGCGAGATAGAATGCACAGACAAGGCCGTTATGGCCGGCACCGATAATGAGGGCGTCATAGGCTTTGGTCATGAAAAGTCTTTCGCAAGCGGGGATTCGACATGTTGACGGCCGAAGCCGAGACCCAGAACGCGGCCGGGAATGCGGCGCAGCAGCGGGATGGCGTCGAGCAGGCGGACAGCAAGGGGGACGCGGATAATCTCGCCCCGCAGCATCGGCTCGATCACCCGCTGGTGGGCGAAGCGCTGAAGGGCCTGCATCCGCACCGTCGGCGTCCAGCGCCGCGCCTGCACGCGTGGGAGGAGCGGGTCGGGGTCGGAGCCCGCAGCGAGCGGCTTGGCGAGGATATTGGCGGCGGCCACCGCGTCCTGCACCGCAAGATTGATCCCCACACCGCCGATCGGCGACATTGCGTGGGCGGCATCACCGATCGCGAGCAAACCGGGGCAGGACCAGCGCGTCAGCCGATCCAATGCGACCGAGAGCAGCTTGACGTCATCGAAGCTGCGAACGGCGTCGATGCCCGCAGCCAGGCCTGGAACCAGGGCCGCCACATTGGCGCGAAAAGCGCCAATGCCGCGCCCCTTGATCCCGCCAAGACCACCCTTTTCGATCACCCGCGCGCATTGCCAATAGTCGCCTCGCGGAATGGCAACGATCATGCCGCTGCGATCGATTGTACCGAGCGCTACCTCCGTCATGTCGCCCCCCGCCGGCGCGGGTACGCGAAACCAGAGTATGTCCATCGGTGCGCCAAGATCGTCGAGCGGCAGGTCGGCTGAAGCGCGCAGCACCGACCGGCGCCCGTCGGCGGCGATGACAAGTCGGCCGCTCAACAGCTCGCCATTCGCGAGCCTCACGCCGCTGACGCGCCCGTGGGCGTCATGCATCAGTCCCGTCGCCTCGGTCGACATGCGCAGGTCAAAGCACGCATAACGCTTCGCGTGCCTGGCGATGAAGTCGAGAAAATCCCACTGCGGCATCATCGCCACGAAGGGCGCGGCGACGCGCAGATGCTTCAGCGTCGCGATCGTATAGCGCCGCCCCAGGAGATTGAGCGTCATCGTGTCGAGCTTCGCGTGCGGCTCCGCGAGCAATGGACCCAAAAGACCAATCTCATTGAACAGCTCAAGCGTCGACGGATGGACTGTGTCGCCCCGGAAATCACGGAGGAAATCGGCATGTTTCTCGAGCACTGTCACGCGCACCCCAGCCCGCGCGAGAAGGAACCCTGCGACCATGCCGGCGGGGCCGCCGCCGACGATAATGACGGGCTCGCTGGCGCTCAACGGCGGCTCCAGCCTGCCGCTGGTGCCTGCTCCAGTCGCGCCTCCGGGATGATCTCGCGCATGCGCGCGCAAAAATGCTTGAGGCAGACTTCCTTGTCGCTGAGCGGCCCCATGCTGAAGCTGCGCGACTGCATCCCCTGCTGGACACGCGTGATCAGCGCGGTGTCTTCGGCATTCACCTGCCGGTTGATACGCCAGTTGAGGTAACGGGCAGCGTTCATCTCGCGGCGCTCATCGGGAAGAACGTAACTGATCTCGCGGATCAGCGAGCTCGTGGGCCCAGTCGGAAGCCACTGCATGAAATCGACCTGGTCGGGATAGATATCAAAGGCGACGTTGGGCCAAAGCTTGAAGTAGAGCCAGTGACGCTGGCGCTCTTCGGGAAGGTGGGGGACGGGGGGAAGCAGACGCTGGTACAGGCGTTCTGACCAGTTGACCGAAGGGCGGTCGACCAGGTCCCCCCACATGCGGTCGACCCGGTCCTCGGCCTCGACGCCGTAGCTTTTTCCGAACAGGCGGGTGAGGCCTGGGTGCGCGACGGGAATGTGGAGGCCGTCGGAATAATTGTCGCCGACATTCTTCCAGTTGACGTCGCGCGGGCGGAGAGTGACGCGTCCGAGCGCGCCGAGATCCTCGAAACGATAGGGTTCGATCATCTCCTCATAGGGGGCCATCATCGACGCAACCGATGGACCGCCATCATCGACAAGGCGGACGAACCAAAATCCCCGCCACTGTTCGGCCTCGACGGGCGCCAGGCCTGCCTGGCCCCGATCGAGCGTCGGATAACTCGCCGAATCAGGCACACCGGTCAGCCGGCCGTCGAGTTCGTACGTCCAGGCGTGATAAGGGCAGACGAGCTTTTTCGCGCAACCCGAGGACCCGTCGACAAGACGCGAACCGCGGTGACGGCATACGTTCGTGAAGGCGCGCACGATGTTGTCGGCGCCGCGGACGAGGATGACGCTTTCACCGATATAGTCAATGCTGTGCCAATCGCCGGGGTGCGGGATGTCGCTCTCGTGGCAGACGACTTGCCAGCTCGGACGGAAGACGCGCTCCATCTCGACGGCGTGGAATTCGGGATCGCTGTACGTCCACGCGGGGAGCGACCAGCCGTCGAGAGGGTCGATATTGGGAAAAGTGCCGCGCAGCGTTGCCATGATCCGATCCTTGTTATACATTTGTATAACAATATGCGAGCCGCCCGCCAAGCCTTTACGCGCGAGAGCGCCGACGCCCGCCGAGCCGCGCTGATCGAGGCCGCGGCGGCGTGCCTGGCCGAGCGGGGCCTTGCGGGAACCAATGTGCGCGCGATTTGCGCACGGGCGGGGGTGTCGCCAGGGCTGCTGCGACACTATTTCGCCGGGATCAACGAACTGATCGGCGCAGCCTACCGGGCGACGAGCGACCGTATGGACGCAATTTTCGCGGCCGCGGTCGAAGCAGCGGGGGACGACCCGCGCGCGCGGCTCAATGCCTATCTGACCGCAAGCTTCCGGCCGCCGGTAACCGACCCTGAACTCTTGGGGGCGTGGACCGCTTTCTGGGCTCTCGCGCGGAGCGACGGGCGGATAGCCGCGATTCACGCCGAAAGCTATGCCGGTTACCGCGCGCGGCTAGGCGAACTTTTGACCGCGTGCGGCGCGGCCGATCCAGGGCGGCTCGCGATCCTGCTGACCGCGATGGTCGATGGATTGTGGCTTGAACTGTCCCTCGACCCCGCAAGCTTCGGGGGCGAAGCGGCAGCAGAGATGGTCGAGCGGGCGGTCGCCGTCCTCGTCTGATTATGCGCGGACCACGCGCGCCCGCTGCTCCAGGCGGGCCATCGAAAGGAGAATCGGGTCGGAGGCCTGCCGCGCCGCAAAATCCGCTTTGCTGGCCATTCCCTGCCAGCCCATGGCGATGAGCGCCTGCGCGATCGCGCCGCCGAGCGTGTCGCCGGGACCGGGCAGGATCAGGACCTCAGGCGCAAGCTCCTTCACCGCAACCTGGACGGAGCAGGCGAAATCGTAGGGAGCGAGGATCTGGTGACCGAAACTATAGTCCCAGATCTCGTCCGGATCGCTCGAAAAGCGGCGCCAGAAATGGCCCCGGCCGTCGACCATCGGGATCGAGGGACGGCCGAAGAGGGATGGCGGCAGTTCGGCTTTTGCCTTCTCGGAGCTGGCAGCCATCAGCGGCGTGTGAAAAGGTCCGTGGCCCGCGAGGCGCAAGGGATCGCGCCCGGGTGTCGGCGGTGCTTCGGCGGTGAGCGCGGCGAGCCCTTCCTCGTTCCCTGCTAGCACCAGCATCCCGGCAAGGTCGATCGACAGGCCGAGCGCATGGCCCGGACGCGAGGCGATGTCGGCGACGAGAGCCAGTAAAGTCTCGCGCAGCCCCGGAACCCGACGCCACTCCTCGTCGACGACCTGGAGCAGGATCTGCCCACCGGGCCCGTGTGCCTGGCTGTTGATCCCCATCGCGTTCGCAATGCGGAACCCGTCCTCGAGCGACACCACCCCGCCGATCGCGAGCGCACTGTACCAGCCCATCGAATTGCCGAGGGTGCCGACGATGTCGAAGGCGTCGCGGTCGATGCTGAGATAGTCGAGAACCGTCGCGGTATAGATCAGGGGCGCGGCGACATCCCCCCGCATGTGGGTGGCAACACTGAAGCGCTCGGCGCCGTCGAGCTCGGTCACCGTGAGCTGGCCTCTGTCGCGCCGCTGGGCGTCAAAACTCGCGATGAGATCGCCGAAACGCGCGCCGTGGAGGCGCGCAATGCTGCCGAGTTCGCCCTTCCCGTAGGTGCCGCGGCCAGGGGCGATTATGAGGGCAGTTTTTCTGCGATCTGTCATTGTGTCACACTTCCGCTCATGATGAGATTGTCGAGGCGATTTTCGTCCTTCACCCCGGCAGCATCGGGGTGGTAGACGATCACCGCGCCAGCAATTCCTTTGCCCCGGCCACGATGCTGTCGCGGCTCGGCAGGGTCAGCGTTGCCGCCTTGCCGAGCGGAATGAAACTGTCGTCAGCGGCAATGCGCTTCAGTTTCTTGTCTGGAGTATGTTCGACGAACAAGGCCATCAACCCCTCGCTCTGCGAGCCGGTGATGCGGCATTCGTCGACAATCAGAATTCGCTTTGCTTCTCCCACCGCCCCGACGAGCTTATCCGCATCGACCGGGCCGAGCCAGCGCATGTCGATGACGCGCGCCCTTACCCCCTCGGCGGCAAGCAGCTTCTCTGCCTGACGCGAGAGATAATAGCCATTGCCGTAGGTCACGATCGCAAGGTCGGTGCCGTCGCCGTGAACGCCTACATCGCCGAGGGCAATCCGGGCGCCCTCGCCAGGCGCCTCGTAGACGCTGGTCCAAAGGCCGTCGCCTTCCTCGTGCAGGTCACGGGTCATGTAGAGCGCGATCGGTTCGACGAAAACCACGACGCGCTGCTCCTCGCGCGCCAGCCGTACGCATTCGCGAAGCATCTTGACCGCGTCGCGCCCATTTGAAGGTACGGCGAGGATGACACCCGGAATGTCGCGAAAGACCGCGAGACTGTTGTCGTTGTGGAAGTGCCCGCCGAAACCCTTTTGATAGCCAAGCCCCGCGATGCGGATGACCATCGGATTGGTGTACTGGCCGTTCGAGAAGAAGCTCAAGGTCGCGGCTTCGCCGCGGATCTGGTCCTCGGCGTTGTGGACATAGGCGAGGAACTGGATCTCGGGCATCGGCAGAAAGCCGTTGTGCGCCATCCCGATCGCAAGCCCGAGGATCGCCTGCTCGTCGAGCAACGTGTTGACGACGCGCGCCGGGCCAAAGCGCTGGTGAAGCTTTGCGGTGACGTTGTAGACCCCGCCCTTCGGCCCGACGTCCTCGCCGGCGACGATGATTTCCGGATAGGCGAGCATCAAGTCGGCGAGCGCCCACGAGAGGAGGCGCGCCATGTGCATCGGCTTGTCGATCTGGCCTCGATCGCTACCAAACATCGCGGCGCGATCCTCGGCCGAAGGCGTGTTCGCCGGCAACCTTTCTCGTCCGGGAGGGATCAGGCTGGCCATCACTCCGGCGGCGGTCGTGATCTTGGGCCGCCTGATCGCCGCTTCCGCCTGCCGAGCGAGCGTCGCGCCGATTTCTTCATAGGCGTCGGCGATCTCGGGGGGGGTCATCCAGCCCTGCTCGGCCATCAGCGCCGCGCCCTTGAGCAGTGGATCGCGTGCTTCGTCGGCCTCGATCAGCGCCTTGGGCAGATAGGCGCCCTGCACGTCGGACCCGGCGTGGCCATAGAGCCGCACCGTTGCCATGTGGAGAAACACGGGTTTGCGGTAGCGCCGCGCATGATCGGCAGCTTCGCAGGCCCCCGCATAGGCCGACACCAGGTCGGTACCGTCGCACTGGATATAATGGAGGCCCGCCCGGTGGCGGAATTGCGCCTCGATCCAGCCAGTGGGCGTGCGCGTCGAAATACCGATGCCATTATCCTCGCACAGAAAGATGAGCGGCATCGGGGAGCCCTGAAACGCCGCCCAGCCCGCGCTATTGAAAGCGCCTTGCGCGGTCGAATGGTTCGCCGAGGCGTCGCCGAAACTCGCGAGCACGACCGCGTCGTCCGGAAGCGGCAGGCCCGTCATGCAGAGACGCCGCGCGATGCCGATCGAAAAGGCGGCGCCGACCGCCTTGGGAAGATGCGAGGCTATCGTAGAAGTCTGCGGCGGGATGGCGAGCGGCTTTGACCCGATGACCTTGTGCCGCCCACCCGAAATGGGATCCTCGCTCGACGCTGCGAAGCTCAGCAACATGTCCCAGGTCGGGGTGCCACCTGGAAGCTGACGTGCGCGGTGGAGCTGAAAGGCATTCGAGCGATAGTGAAGGAAGGCCATGTCGGTGACGCGCAGCGCCGCCGCGACCGCCGCATTGCCTTCGTGCCCCGACGACCCGATCGTATAAAATCCTTCCCCACGCGCCTGCAGTTGGCGCGACAGCCGGTCCATCTGGCGGCTCGTCAGCTGCGAGAGGAAAATGTCGGTCGCCTCGCTGCGCTGCAGGCCAGCGGCTGCGGGATCGGGGGCGCCCCGGCGCGGGAGGTTGGCGGCCGCCAGCGCCGCGACGAATTTTTCATGTACCGCCTGTGCCGCGTCCACCGCCATCCTCCATCCGCTGGCCGGAAAGTTGCATTTGCAACCATCCGGATCGTGCCGCGCGCTAGAGCGGAGCAGTCCCCCGCGCAAGCATCTCTTGCCTTGTCGCGCGGCCTCGCGCTACCACTTGTCGCGTGAACATGCTGGGCGGGGCCATAATTTCAACATGATGTCGCTGGGGATCGCGCAGGCGTCGGCCGCGGCCGGGGGTTCGGGGCAGGGATGGCTGATCGATCCTGAACTTGTTGATCCAAGCTACAGTCAGACGATGGCGGCGGGTGATATCCAGACGCGTTTTCCCATTCCGCCCCCACCGCCCGAAATGCCGGCGTGGATGAAGGACCTGTTCGAGGCGATCGGCTCGTTCTTCCGGTGGAGCGCTCCCGCGCTGAAGCCCATGCTCTGGATCGCCGCGGTACTGCTTGCGCTGTTCCTGCTCTATCATCTCGTCCCGACCTTCGCGCGCTGGGTCGACAACCTGCCCTGGATGCGCAAGCGCGGACCCGAGGCAGGGGATGAGGCGGTGGGCCACGCCGAGGCAGGGGCCGCGCGCGCATTGCTCGCCGAGGCCGATGCCCTCGCCGAGGCAGGGCGATTCGATGAGGCGGTGCACCTGCTGCTCTATCGCAGCGTTGAAGACATTGAGGGGCGGCGGCCGGGGCTCGTCCGGCCCGCGATGACTTCGCGCGAGCTTGCCGAGGCGCGGGACCTGCCGGCGGCCGCGCGCGGCGCCTTCAGCAGAATCGCGCGCGCGGTTGAGATCAGCCTGTTCGGCGGCCGTTCGATCGATGCCGACGTTTGGACAGCGTGCCGGTCGGCCTACGCCGAGTTGACGGTGCCGCGAAACTGGGCGCGCGCATGACCGGCGCAACAAGCGACCACAGCTTCAACCCGTGGCTGATTGGCGGGGTTGTCGCGGTCGGGGTGGTCGCCTTTATCGCGCTCTGGGCTCTGATCGCGCTCGGACCGCAGCTATCGAGCGGCAATGACGGCGGCGGACACGCGCTGTCGAAAGGCGCGCCAGGCTATGCGGGAATGCTCGATCTGCTTGAGCGCGCGGGAGCCGATGTCGAGGTGCGGCGGCGTATCGAACCGTATCGCTACAGCGATTATGCCCAGCTCGCGGTGCTCACCCCGACCCACGAGACTGCGCCCGGCGCGATGCAGGAGATATTGGCGGCGCAAGGCGGCGCCCCAACACTGGTCGTGCTGCCCAAATGGCAGGTCCTTCGGGTGCCGGGTGAAGGCGAGAAGCCGGGATGGTCGGGCGCGGGGGTCCGCGCCCCGGCCCCGACGCGGCTGCTGCCCGGCCACTGGTTCGGCACGGTCGAGGTGGAGAGCGAGGCGGCGAATGGCGCGCGCGGGCGCGGCATGGTCGCCGGGAGGGCGATCGACCTGGCGCTCCCTGCCGACCTCCAGACGATTTCGGGGCCGGACCTGGAAACGCTTGTCGCATCGCCGGGCGGCGGCGCGGTGCTGGCCCGGACGCTGAACCGCGACATCTACATTCTCGCCGATCCCGACCTGATCGACAATCTGGCCTTCGCGTCACGTGACACCGCACATGCGGGGGCGATGCTGCTCGATGCGATCAGCGAGGATGCCGACGCCGACGGCTTTGCGTTCGACGTGACGCTAAACGGGTTCGGCGGCCAAAGGTCGTTGCTCCGCTTCGCCTTCGTTCCGCCCTTTATCGGTATCACCCTCTGCCTGATCGCCGCGGGGCTGCTGGCGCTATGGCAGGCAGCAATGCGCTTTGGCCCGGCCCTCAGGCCGGCCCGTGCGATCCCGGTTTCGAAGGCAGCGCTCATTGCCAACAGCGCCGACCTCATAAAGCAGGCCGGGCGCGAGCTCGATGGTGCGGGCGTCTATGTCCTGAACCAGCGCGCAGCGATTGCGCGGAGGCTGCACGCGCCGCCCGGTCTCGATGTGGAGGCAACCGACGCGTGGATCGACCGCCGCCTGCCCGCCGAAAGCGAAGGTTTTTCTGTGCTTGCCCGGCGGCTGCCGCGCGCGCGCAGCACCCATGAGTTTCTCGCGGACGCGCAGGCGCTGCATGATATCAGGAAGGATCTATTGCGTGACGGCTAACAGCATCGAAGGCGTTGCGGCGCTCGGCGCAGCAATCGAGGGCGAGGTCGCCAAGGCGGTGTTCGGGCAGGGGCCGCTGACGCGCATGGTGACGATTGCGCTGCTCGCGGGAGGCCACGTGCTTCTCGAGGGTCCGCCGGGAACCGCCAAGACCCTGCTCGCGCAAGCCTTTGCCCGCGCCGTCGGGCTTGAGTTCGGGCGCATCCAGTTCACCCCCGACCTCATGCCCGGTGACATATTGGGATCGAATCTGTTCAACTTTCAAACGTCGAGCTTCACCCTCACCAAGGGCCCGATTTTCACAGAGCTGCTGCTCGCCGACGAGATCAACCGCACCCCGCCAAAGACGCAGGCGGCGCTACTTGAGGCAATGCAGGAGCGACGCGTGACGATCAATGGTGAGCCGCATGCGATGAGTCCGCGCTTCACCGTGCTCGCGACTCAGAACCCGATCGAGCAACAGGGCGTCTATCCGCTGCCCGAGGCGCAGCTCGACCGTTTCCTGTTCAAGTTGGTGGTCGACTATCCCGACGCCGACGAGGAGCGGCGCATCGTTGCAGACCATGGCGGGCGCTTCAGAAGCCCGGAAATTGGTGACTTCGGCGTCGCGCAGGTCGCTGACGCCCAGACGATCGGCGCGGCGGTCGACACAATCGCGACGGTGCGGCTCGCCGACGAGATCGTCGATTATATCGTGCGTCTCATCCGCGCGACGCGCGAGAGCGCCGACCTTGAATGCGGCGCGAGTCCGCGGGCCGCGACGTTGCTCGCGCGCGCGGCCTGCGCGGCGGCCGCGCTCGACGGGCGCGACTATGTGATCCCCGACGACGTCCAGCGTCTCGCCGCGGGCGTATTGCGCCACCGTGTCATCCTGTCGCCCGCAGCCGAGATCGAAGGGCGCAGCGTCGAGCTGGTGGTCGCCGCACTGCTCGAACAGGAAGAGGTGCCGCGGTGATCTACCCAACCCGCCGGGCTGTCCTTATACTGCTCGCGGGCGCGCCCGTCGCGCTCGCGCTGGGGCTCGTCCAGCCCCAGCTGTGGCTGATCGCGCCCGGCTGGATCGGTTTCCTCCTCATCTGCCTGTTCCTTGATGCGATTGCCGGCGCAAGTCCGTCGCAGCTGGCCCTCGACGCGCAATTTCCCCACCAGGTTGGCGTCGGCGAGCCCTTTGATCTCTCGCTCGCCGCAAGAGGCCCTCGGGCGGTACCGCGCCGCGCGCAGATCGCCCTTTCGGCCGATGAACGTATCGCGCCGGGCGGCCGGATTGCAGACGAGCTGCGCGCTGCGGACGTCCAGGGCGACGAAGCCCGGACGCTGACGTGCACCCTCTCGCTCTCGGCCAGGCGACGCGGTCGGGCCGAGATCGCCGCGCTGTGGATCCGCTGGGCGGGCCCGCTCGGCCTCGTGTGGAAGCAGCGCCGCTTCGCCATCCGCCGTTCGATAGCGGTCGTGCCCAGCCTGCGCGCGGTGAGCGAGGAAGGCCGGCGGCTCTTCCAGCGCAACAGCTGGTTCGGTCTGCGGCAACAGCGGCTGCGCGGAGAAGGCACCGAGTTCGAAGCACTCGCTGAATATCAGGCAGGCATGGACCGGCGCTCGATCGACTGGAGTGCCTCGGCGCGCCACGTGAAGCTCCTCGCAAAGGAATTTCGCGTCGAGCGGGATAATCGCGTTGTGCTCGCCATCGACGCCGGGCGAACGATGGCCGAACCCGTGGGCGGCATGCCGCGTGTTGACCGCGCGGTGTCCGCGGCGCTGCTTCTCGCCTATGCCGGGCTAAAGCTCGGCGATCGGATCAGCCTCTTCTCCTTTGCGGCGAAGCCCCAGGCGCTGACACCCGCCTATATGCATACGCGGGATTTCCCTGCGCTGCAGCGGGCCGCGAGCCGAATTGACTACGCGCATGTCGAAAGCAACTTCACTCTCGCGCTGACGACGCTGTCGGCGGCGCTCAACCGCCGTTCGCTGATCATCCTGTTCACCGAGTTCACCGATGCGACCAGCGCCGACCTCATGATCCGCGCCGCCGGACGGCTTGTAAGGACGCACCGCTTGCTTTGCGTGGTGATCCGTGACGAGGAGCTGGAGAGTGAGGAGCGTCGCCGCCCCGAAAGCGCCGACGACGTCACCCGCGCCAATGTCGCGGCTGCATTGATGACGGATCGCCAGCTGGTCATCGTGCGGCTGCAGCGGCTGGGAGTTGACGTGATCGAAGTGCCTGCGGACGCGATGGGCGCAAGCGTCGTCGAGGCCTATCTCGGCATCAAGCGTCAGGGGAGCCTGTGATGCCGTCCACGATTTCCGGTTCCACGCCCGCGGCACCGGCATTCTCGACCAGCCGCTTTCGCGCCGAGCGCGAGGCCGACTGGGTCGCGTTTGATGTTTTGCTCACGCGGCTCGAGAAAAAGGGCGCGAAGGCGCTTTCGAGCGACGAATTGCTCCAGCTTCCACTTCTTTATCGCGCGACGCTCTCGTCGCTCTCGATTGCGCGCGCAACGAGTCTCGACAAGGCGTTGCTCGACCATCTCGAGGCGCTGTCGATCCGGGGTTATTTTCTGATCTATGGCGTGCGCCAGTCGCGTCTTGACCGGGTGACACGCTTCTTCCTGCACGACTGGCCCGCGGCGGTGCGAGCAGTGTGGAAGGAGACGCTCATCATCGCGCTGATCCTGCTGCTCGGCGCGCTGACGAGCTGGAGCCTCGTCACGCACAACCCCGAATGGTACTATAATTTCATTCCCGAAGAGCTCGCTGGCGGGCGCGATCCGCGCGCCAGCGTCGAGTTCCTGCAAAGCACCCTCGGCCACGGCAAGGCAGCTGCTGATGAGGAGGGCGCTCTTCACATGTTCGCGACCTACTTGTTCACCCATAACAGCCAGGTGTCGATCATGTCCTTTGCCTTGGGCTTCGCCTTCGGCATCCCGACGATGATGCTCGAATATTATCAGGGCATCACACTAGGCGCGATGATCGCCGTCTTCGCATCGAAAGGCCTGGGGTTCGATTTCGGCGGATGGCTCTTCATCCACGGCACCACCGAACTGTTCGCGGCCGCGCTGTCGGGCGCAGCAGGGCTGAGGATCGGGGTTGCGGTTGTCTTTCCCGGCGCGCGCGGCCGGCTTCAGGCGGCGGCAGACGCCGGGCGCACCGCAGGAAAGGTGATGGTCGGCGTCATCATCATGCTGCTCGCAGCCGGGCTACTCGAAGGCTTCGGGCGCCAGCTGATCACCGACACGCTGCTGCGCTACGGCATCGGAACGCTGATGCTGCTTTTCTGGCTCGGCTATTATTACCTCCCGCGGCGGAGCGCCGCCGTATGAGAGCCGCCATTGCCAATGCGCGCGCGCAGGCGATCCGCAGGAGCAAGATCCGCCAGTTCGTGACCCCCGAGGGCGTCGATCTCGAACTCAGGATTGCGGGGGCAGGGCTCCGGCTTGGCGCGCTGGTGATCGACATCTGCCTGATCCTGTTCATCCTTATCGGTTTCACTCTGTTGATGATCTGGGTGCTGGGCGCGTCCCAGTCGTCAGTCGCGATCAGCATCTGGATGCTCGGCGCTTTCCTGCTGCGCACTTTCTGGTTTATCGGGTTCGAGGTGGGGCAGCGCGCCGCGACGCCGGGAAAGAGGCTCGTCGGCATCCGCGTCGTCGCTCGGGACGGTGGACGCCTGACAGCCGACGCCGTCGTCGCGCGCAATCTGATTCGCGAACTCGAAATTTTCCTCCCCTTGACCTTCTTGGGGTTCAGCGCCGCCGAAGAAATGGTCAGCTGGTGGACGATGCTCGCGGGTTTCGTCTGGTCGCTGACCCTTAGCCTGTTCCTGCTGTTCAACCGCGACCGAATGCGGATGGGTGACCTGATCGCCGGAACCTGGGTCGTGATGGCCGAACGGGCGAAGCTCGACCGCGACATCGCAGCGGCCGCCGAGACGGCCGCCGGGGCCCTTAGATTCAGCGAGGCCGAGCTTTCGGTGTACGGAATTTTCGAGCTGCAGGAACTCGAACGCGTGATCCGCGGCGCCGACGCGCGCGCGATGCGCGAGGTTGCGGACACGATCCGCGCAAAGATCGGGCGCCCCGTCGCCGAAGAGGATGACGTCTTCCTGCTTTCCTATTATCGCCAACTAAAGGCCCGGCTCGAGCGCAAACTGCTGTTCGGCAAGCGCCGTGAGGACAAATATGCCAGCGACTGACACACTCTCCCTTAGCGTTACAGAAGCCCTCCATCGCCGCCGCTCGGTGCGCGCCTTTACCAGTGAGCCGGTCGACCCGGCGGTGCTGGAGTCGGTTTTCGCATCAGCGCAGCGCGCGCCCTCGGGCGGCAATCTGCAGCCGTGGCAGGCAACGCTTCTCACTGGCGCGCCGTGGGAGGCGGTAAAGGACGCGGTGGCAGCGCGCATCGCAATGGGTCGCGAGGGCTATCAACCCGAATATGACATCTACCCCAAGGGTCTGACCGAGCCTTGGGAGAGCCGCCGATTTGGCGTGGGCGAGGCGCTCTACGCCTCGCTCGGGATTCCGCGCGAGAACAAGAAGGCGCGGCTCGGCCAGTTCCTGGAGAATTACCGCGGCTTCGGCGCGCCGGTAATGCTCTTCCTTCATTGCTCCCGCATCATGGGGCCGCCGCAATGGTCCGACATGGGCATGTGGCTGCAATCGGTGATGCTTTTGCTTGTCGAGCACGGCCTCGCGAGCTGCCCGCAAGAATGCTGGGCAATGTACGGCGCCACAGTGCGCGAAACGCTCGGCCTTGGCAAAGACCAGATATTGTTCACCGGCCTCGCAATCGGCCACGCGGACACCAGCGCGGCAGTGAACCAATGGCCCGTACCCCGCGTTGACCTCGACGAAGTGATTGAATGGCGGGGATTCGACCGATGACGCGATGGAAGAGCGCCCCTCAGTTTGCGCTGGTGGCAACGCTTGCGCTGCTCGCGGCAAGTTGCACCGCGATCCCGGCTCCCGAGGCGCCCCCCGCTGCGCCGCCCCAGGAGGCTGCGCCGGCCCCGCGGCCAGTCGCAACGCCCGCCCTGCCCTGGGACCAGCGCGCACTCGATAATGGCGCCTGGCGCTACGACGCAGGCACTCGCACCGCCGCATTCCTCCAGAGCGGCAACCCAAACCCGCTCGTTGCACTGACGTGCATCGGAAGCGGGATTCGACTTTCGGCAGGACTCGCCGCCGCAGGGCAGTCGATCGACGTCATGCTGCTGACCAGCGCAGGCGCCGACAGGCTACGCTTCGATGGGACCGGCATGACATTCCCTGCGAACGACGGACGGCTCGACCGCATCGCCTTCAGCCGGGGCCGCTTTGCGCTCGAGGCGAGCAACGGCCGGGCGCTCACTCTGCCTGTGCAGTCGGAAATCGGCCGTGTGATCGAGGACTGCCGGTAGTCGGGGGCCTCCTCGAGACAGGGGCGAGGGCCTTGGTCAGCCCCCCAGCCTTACGGTCCCGCCGCGGATCCAGCCCCAGCGGCACGGACCCTGATATTCACGCGCGCTGGCGACCGAGCGGCCGATCCCGCACAGATCCTTGTCGGTGCCCGGCGCTGCAAAGACGATGCCGAACCAGGCGTCGTTGTCGGCCGCCTCGCAGAGCGATACGGGAGTCCCTCCAGCCAGCCGCGCCTTGACGACGCGCGTTTCGCCCGGCGCCCAATAGACATCGGTACCGCCGTCCTTGACGCGGCTGATGCTCGAACAGGCCGGAAGCGTCGGGCCTTCGGTGCCTATCATCACCGCGCGCGTCGCAATGGGCTCGCCGCCCGTGCTCCTTGCATTATCAGCGGGCGGCGGAGGCTGCGAGCAGCCGGCAAGAACGAACGCCGAAAGCGCAAAGATGGGAAGGAGGCGACGAAGGCGAATATGTGATGTCATGGCCCGAAACTAGCCCCGGCGGGCCGTAGGTGCAACGGCCCGTACAATGAGGCTTAGAGGCGCATTTTCGCTTGGGTTTTGCTGCCTCCGACCCTATATGATGGGCATGACGGACACCCCTGAGAATCCGGCGCCCGAAGGCGGCGCCAAGCAGCCCAATGCCAACGCCTATGGCGCCGATTCAATCAAGGTTTTGAAGGGCCTCGACGCGGTGCGCAAGCGCCCCGGCATGTATATCGGTGACACCGACGATGGATCGGGGCTGCATCACATGGTGTTCGAGGTGTCGGACAACGCAATCGACGAGGCGCTCGCCGGGCATTGCGACCTCGTCCTCATCACCTTGAACAGCGACGGTTCGGTAAGCGTCGAGGATAACGGCCGTGGAATCCCTACCGGCATCCATGCCGAGGAAGGCATTTCGGCCGCCGAGGTCATCATGACCCAGCTCCACGCAGGCGGAAAGTTCGAGAATACGAGCGACGACAACGCCTACAAAGTATCGGGCGGCCTTCACGGCGTGGGTGTCTCGGTGGTGAACGCGCTGTCGGAGTGGCTGGAACTCACGATCTGGCGCGATGGCGAAGAGCATTGGATCCGCTTCGAGCATGGCGATTCGGTCGCCCCGCTTGCGGTTCGCGGCCCCGCCCCCGCGGGAAAGAAGGGTACCCGCGTCACCTTCCTCGCCTCGACGGATACATTCAAGAATGTCACCGAATTCGATTTCGAGAAGCTTGAGCACCGCTATCGCGAGCTTGCTTTTCTGAACTCGGGCGTGCGCATCAAACTGGTCGATGCTCGGAGCACCGAACATGTCGTCCACGACCTCTTTTATGAAGGTGGCATCGCGGCCTTCGTCAAATGGCTCGACCGTAACAAGACGCCCCTGCTGCCCGACCCGATCGCGATCAGCAGCGAGCGCGACGGCATCGGCATCGATGTCGCGCTGGAGTGGAACGATAGCTATTATGAGAATGTCCTCTGCTTCACGAACAACATTCCGCAGCGCGACGGCGGTACCCATCTCGCTGCTTTCCGCGCCGCGCTGACCCGTACGCTGAACAGCTATGGCGAAAAATCGGGGTTGCTGAAGAAGGAGAAGGTCAGTCTGACCGGCGAAGATATGCGCGAAGGTCTGACCGCGATCGTTTCGGTCAAGCTGCCCGATCCCAAGTTCAGTTCACAGACCAAGGACAAACTGGTCAGTTCGGAGGTCCGCCAGCCGCTCGAGAGCCTGATGGCCGACAGAATGACCGAATGGCTGGAAGAAAATCCTGCGCACGCCAAGACGGTGATTCAAAAGATCGTCGACGCCGCTGCAGCGCGCGAGGCGGCGCGCAAGGCGCGCGAGCTCACCCGGCGCAAGGGCGCGATGGACATCGCAAGCCTGCCCGGCAAGCTCGCCGACTGTCAGGAGCGCGATCCGGCAAAATGCGAGCTCTTCCTGGTCGAGGGCGACTCGGCAGGCGGATCGGCCAAGCAGGGTCGGGACCGTCATGTCCAGGCCATCCTGCCGCTGAAGGGCAAGATTTTGAACGTCGAGCGCGCGCGCTTTGACCGCATCATCTCCTCGAAAGAGGTGGGCACGCTGATCCAGGCGCTTGGCACCGGGATTCGCGACGAGTTCACGATCGACAAGCTGCGTTACCACAAGATCGTGATCATGACCGACGCGGACGTCGACGGCGCGCATATCCGGACGCTGCTCCTGACCTTCTTCTACCGTCAGATGCCGGAGATTATCGAGAACGGCCATCTCTACATTGCCCAGCCGCCGCTCTACAAGGTCGCGAAGGGGCGGAGCGAGGTCTATCTCAAGGACGATAACGCGCTTGAGAACTACCTGGTCGATGCCGGCATCGACGCCCTTGTGCTCGAAAGCGCGGGCGGGGCGCGGTCCGGTCAGGACCTTCGCGGGCTGATCGACCATGCCCGCCGGCTGCGCGCGCTGATGCGCTATGTGCCGCGTGCGCTCGACCACGGCCTCATCGAGGCGCTCGCTCTCACCGGCGCGCTCGATCCGGAACTCGACGCGGCGGGCCGCCACAGCGCGGCCGAGACAGCCGCCCGGTGGCTGCGTGCTGCCGAGCGCGCGCTGACCGGGGGCAATGAGGCGACATGGACTGTCGAAGCGGTTGAGGGCGGCGGGTATACGCTCGAACGTCGCTGGCGCGGAGTCAGCGATCATCATGCCGTCGATGCCGCATTCCTTGCGAGCCAGGAGGCACGCCGCCTTCACAAGCTCGCGGGCGAACAGGCTGAAACCTATGCGAACCCCGCGCGGCTGGTGAAGGCGGGCGGCGCGGCCGTCCTCGATACCGACCCCGTCGACGAGGAGGGCGAGAGCGACAGCACCGCATCGCCGGCGACAAAGGCGAGTCCGGTCACGCGCCCGTCCGAGCTGCTTGAGGCGATCTTCGCACACAGCCGCAAGGGCCTCAGCATCAGCCGTTACAAGGGCCTCGGTGAGATGAACGCCGAGCAATTGTGGGAAACCACACTCGACCCCGCCAACCGCTCGCTGCTGCGCGTCGAGGCCGAACAGGCAGATATCGCCCACGAAATATTCGAGCGACTGATGGGCGACGAGGTGGAACCACGGCGCGATTTCATCCAGACGAACGCTCTCTCGGTTGCCAACCTGGACGTCTGATTACCGAAACGGCTAGCCGCAGTTTCCGCTCAGCGCAGCGCTGACGGCTTGCGGCGGCCCCGGGACGCTGCTTGATGCCGCCCACCTGACAAGGGGAGGCTCATATGCACCGGTTCATGGTCATGGCTCTGCCACTTTTGCTGGCGATTCCCGTCGCTGCGCATGAGCAGATCGCGGGAGACGACGGCGCCGAGATGGGCAGCGGAATGGCGAGCTATTATGGCAATGAGCTCGCCGGCAACCGCACCGCGAGCGGCGAACGATTCGATCCCGACGAACTGACCGCCGCGCATCGCACGCTCGCTTTTGGCAGTCGGGTTCGCGTTACCAACGTGTCGAACGGCAAAAGCGTCGTCGTGCGCATAAATGATCGGGGGCCCTTCGGCCGCGACCGGGTCATCGACGTCAGCAGCGCCGCGGCGCGCGAGATCGGGATGCACCGTAGCGGTACAGCAAAGGTCAGCATGACCCTGCTCGTCGATTGAGCGACCAACGGCTCAGCCGAGCCAAGCATCGATCGAGTCGATCCGCCAGCGATTATCGGTGAAGCGAGGGCGGAATGTTCCGCCCGCCCAGCCCGCCGACCATTCGGCATAGCCGCGATCGCGCGTGCGGTTGAACACGATCCCTGGCATCGTGACCGGGTGGAAATCCGGGCTTTTGCGCGCTTGCGCGCCCCGGCGCCGATCGGAATATAGGATGATGGGGCGATCGCAGTTGAAGCAGGCGAAATCCGCAGGGTCACCATGCCGAAACAGGGGCCGCGCGAATATCGCACAGCAAGCAACGCGATCTGCGCACCTTGCGCCCCACCAATAGGGGCACCCCTCCGCCACCTGCGCTCCGATCAGCATGGGCGCGGCGTCGCCTGCCGCGTCCAGCAACAGCCGCCTCGCGCCGACGTCGCTCACCCCTTCGCCGATGTATCATTGAAAATGCAAAGCGAGGACGAAGCCTCAGTCGAACACCGACCAGCCCGCTGCATAGGCGAAATGTTCGAGCGCAATTGCCCCGACGAGCGAGGTGCCCGCCTCGGTAAGCCCCGGTGACCAAACCGCAATCGATCCCTGCCCTGGCGCGATGCACAGGATTCCGCCTCCCACTCCGCTCTTGCCTGGCAGACCGACGCGAAAGGCGAATTCGCCCGAGTTGTCGTAATGGCCGCAGAGCATCATGATCGCATTGATGCGCCGCGCGCGGTGCGGCTCGATCAGCTGCTCGCCTGTCAGCGGATCACGGCCTTCCATGGCCAGGAACAGCCCCGCGCGGGCGAGCTGGCGGCAGCTCATCGCGATCGCGCACTGGCGGAAATAGACCGATAGGACGGTTTCGACTGGATGGCGAAGATTGCCGAACGCGGCCATGAAATGAGCAAGCGCCCGGTTGCGCGCGCCCGTTTCGGACTCGGATGCGGCAACCTCGGGGTCAATCGCAATACTGGCGTCGCCTGCGCGGGCGCGAATGAAGGCGAGAATCTCGTCGACCGTCGCTTCAGCGCTGCGCGTGTCGATCAGCCTGTCGCTGGTAGCGATTGCGCCTGCATTGATCAGCGGATTCCGCGGAATGCCGGCTTCGCTTTCAAGCTGGACGATCGAGTTGAACGCACTACCCGACGGCTCCCGACCTACGCCGTCCCACAAAGCGCTACCGACGCGGCGCAGGGCAAGTGCCAAGGTGAAGACTTTTGACACCGACTGGATCGAAAAGAGCGCGTCGCAGTCACCCGCAGCGTGGAGTGTCCCATCGGGGAGTGCGAGGGCAAAGCCGAACTGGTTCGGATCAACCTTTGCCAGGGCCGGGATATAGTCAGCGACGCGCCCTGATCCGCGGTGAGTAAGGGCCTGAGCGTAGGCCTCGGCGACGCAGCGGGCAAGATGATCGGTCATGCGGTTTCCTAGCAACTTCCAACTGAATTGCATTTATTTTCGTTTTCGTGCAATTATTGCAGAAGATAGAAATCAAGGAGTCGGGAGAATCGAGATGGTCGAAACGTCGCGCCCCAAGGGGCTATCAAGCGCCATCAGCTATCAGGACAGCAAGGCGGCCTTTCGCTGGCTCGAGGATGCTTTCGGCTTCGAGCCGCTGCTCGTCCTGCTCGATGCTGACGGAAATCTCGCGCATAGCGAAATGGGCTATGGTCATTCGGTGGTCATGGTAGGCAACGAATGGTCCGAAGATCATCGCAGCCCCAGGTCGACCGACGGCAAGAACACCCAGTCGGTGCATGTACAGCTCGGCGTGGGAGAGGACATCGATGCACATTGTGCGCGGGCCCGTGCCGCGGGCGCCGAGATCATCGCCGAGCCGGAGACACAATTCTATGGCGATCGCACCTATCGCGCCAGGGATCTCGAGGGGCATATCTGGACCTTTGGCGTCACGGTCGCGGCGAAGACTTCGGCACAGTGGGACGCCGAGGGCGGCTTCACGACGAAGACGCGGCTCGAAGCTTGAGCGCCGCGATCGATCGCACGCTCGCCGCGCTGGCAGATCCGAAACGGCGGCGCGCGGTCGAGCTTCTCGGGCAGCGGCCCCATAGCGCGGGCGAGCTGGCGCGGGCGCTCGGCCTCGCGCCGCCCGCAATGAGCCGGCATTTGCGCGCGCTGAAGGAAGGCGGGCTGATCGAAGGCCGCTTCCCCTCATTCGACGCACGCGTCCGCATCTATTCCCTGAAGGACGGTGCGACCGATGAGCTCAAACGCTGGCTTTCCGAGACTGAGGCGCGCTGGGCGCATCAGCTTGCAGCCTTCAAGGACCACGTCGAAGGCGGGCAAGATCGTACGGGCAGTAGGGCTTGAACGGCGCGGCGGTCATCGTCGCGCTGCGCGTCGCCACAACGCCGCTCGCGGCCTTCACGGTCTTCACCCGCGACATCGGTAGCTGGTGGACAAGCCACCCCCTGTTTCCGCTGTCCCCAAAGGGCGACGGCACGCTGCGCTTCGATCCCGCAGGCCCCGGCGGCCGGCTCGTCACGCGCTTCGCGGATGGCGAAGAGTGGGAAATCGGCCGGGTCACGCAATGGCTGCCCGGCGAACGCCTTGCGTTCGGCTGGCGCTTACCGAGTTTCGCTGCCGATCAGGCAACCGAGGTCGAAATACGCTTTGACCCGGTCGGCAACGAAACAAGGATCACCGTCGAACATCGGGGCTGGGACACGATCCCGCAGGCTCATGCCGCGCGGCACGGGTTCGAACTTCTGCTATTCCAGCGGCGGCTCGGAGAGCATTGGCGAGTGCTGCTGGCGGGGATCGCCGGTCGACGCGCTAATCCGGTTCATCTTCCGCCTGTCTCCCCGCTCGGCCCCCATGGATAAAAGCGATCGACGCGCGCCATCTCCCCTTTCTTCGCGCGTCGGTGCGCGGCCTTGTCATCGGCTAAAACCACCCCTATCCCCGCGCGGATGCCGCCGCCGGGCCTCTCGATCTGCGCTCGCCGCTTCCCCGGATGGCTTCGGCCGGGCACTCCGGCCAACCATGGCCGCGATACCGTGGGCATCGGGACGGCGCGGCGTACCCTGGCCATCGGCCTGGCCTTGCTCATCACCGGCGGCCTGCTTGGCCTGCTTCTCAGCTTTGGCCTCACGACGCGAAGCGTAAGCCGCGATGAGCGCGTCACGCTCGTGACGCTGGAAGCGGCCGGGCGCGCGGATGCCTCGCCCGAGCAGGCAGCCCCCGAGCGCAGGACTGCGGAGCCGGCGCCCGCGACGCCGCAGGGCGACGCCCCCGAGCCGCCGCCGATGCCGCCTCCCGTCCCCGGGACTCCGCCGCCGCTCCCCCGCCCGATCGAAGAGACGCCCGCGCCCTCGCCTCCCCAGGCGCTCCTCCGGCCGTCCGAGGGCCGGGTCTATGGGCCGCCGAATATCGGCGGCTCGGCGTTGCGCGACACCGAGCAGGTCGGCACAGCTCCCAATGGTGAGCCGCTTTATGCCGCGAGCTGGTACCGCGAGCCGAGCGATGACGAGCTGCGCGGATATCTGTCCACCGCCAGCGGTCCAGGCTGGGGGCTGATCGCCTGCCGTACCGTACCCGATTATCGCGTCGAGGATTGCGTCGGAATCGAGGAATATCCGTTCGGATCGCAGATCAACCGCGCGGTGCTGGCCGCTGCGTGGCAATTCCGCGTGCGTCCTCCCCGCCGAAGCGGGCGGCTGCTGGTGGGAAGCTGGGTGCGGATCCGGATCGACTATGGTGTTGGGCGTTCCGCGGGCCGTTAGACGGCAACTGCCTCGCGAATAAACCGCCCCTGCTTGTCCTTTGACTTCCAGACCTTGCCCGCCGTCCCCCGGCACGCCACATCGGATCCATGGTGCTTCCGTCCCCCTTCACCGACTGGTTTGCCGCGCGCGGCTGGCAGGTGCGGCGGCACCAGGCCGATATGCTCGCGGCGGCTGAACGCGAAGAGCATGCGCTGCTGGTCGCCGCGACCGGGGCCGGGAAGACGCTCTCGGGGTTCCTCCCGACCCTCGTTGATCTCGCCCGCCATCCGTCCGACCAGTTGCATACGCTATATGTCTCGCCACTGAAGGCGCTCGCTGCCGACGTCGAGCGCAATCTGCTCGGACCGATTGCGGAGATGGGGCTCGACATCAGCGTCGAGAGCCGCAGCGGCGACACCTCATCGGACAAGAAGGCACGGCAACGCGCAAAGCCGCCGCACATCCTGCTCACGACCCCCGAATCACTGTCGCTCCTTCTTTCTTATCCCGACAGTTTCGCGATGTTCGCCGGGCTACGAACGGTGGTGATCGACGAAATTCACGCTTTCGCCCCCGGCAAGCGCGGCGATCTCTTGTCGCTTGCCTTGTCGCGGCTTCAGCGTCTGGCTCCGGGGCTACGCCGCGTCGGCCTATCGGCAACGATCGCCGATCCCGCGCAATATGCGGCGTGGCTGGCACCAAATGCGGATGCGGACGCGGTGACGGTCGTCGAGGGTGAACCCGGCGCCGATCCCGAAATCGCGATTCTGCTACCCGAAGGGGCGGTGCCGTGGGCCGGGCATTCGGGGCGGTACGCGGTCCATCAGGTGATGGCGGAGGTCGCAAAGAACCGCACCACGATCATCTTTTGCAACACGCGCGGCCTCGCGGAGCTGATCTTTCAGGAGCTTTGGAAGGTCAACGACCTCAGCCTGCCAATCGGGATCCACCACGGCAGCCTCGACCGCGAAGCGCGCCAGCGGGCCGAGCAGGCGATGGCGGAGGGACGACTGCGCGCGCTTGTCGCGACCGCGAGCCTCGACCTCGGGCTCGACTGGGGCGATGTTGATTGCGTGATCCAGATGGGGGCACCCAAGGGGTCATCGCGCCTGCTCCAGCGCATCGGGCGCGCCAACCACAGGCTCGACGAGCCGAGCCGGGCGCTGATCGTCCCGGGCAACCGCTTTGAGTATCTGGAGGCACGCGCGGCGCTTGATGCGGTTGAGGCAGGCGAGCGTGACGCCGACCGGTTCCGCCCAGGTGCGCTGGACGTGCTGGCGCAACATGTGATGGCGCTCGCCTGCGCGGCGCCCTTCGATGAGGACGAGCTGCTTTGCGAAATTCGCACCGCGGCGCCCTACCAGTGGATCGATACGGAGATTTTCCGCCGATTGCTCGGCTTTGTGCGCGACGGCGGATATGCACTTAAAAGCTATGACCGTTTTCGCCGTCTCGCGCCCGACGGGACGGGGCGCTGGCGCATTTCTCACCCACGGCTCGCGGCGCAGCACCGGCTCAATGCCGGGATCATTGTCGAGGCGCCGATGGCGTCGGTTCGCTTTCGCAACGGCCGCCGGCTCGGCCAGGTCGAAGAATATTTCGCGAGCACGCTGACCCCCGGCGACACCTTTGCCTTTGCTGGGCTCAGCCTCGAGGTCGAGGCGATCCGCGATACCGATCTTATCGTGCGCGCCACCTCACGACCTGCGCGCATCCCATCCTATATGGGCGCGCGGCTGGCCATATCCACCCGGCTGGCGGACCGGGTGCGCAATTTCCTCGCGGACCCCGCAAGCTGGCAGCGCTTTCCCGAAGATGTCCGCTTCTGGCTCGAAATGCAGGCGCTCCGATCGGTACTCCCACGCCCTGGCGAGCTTTTGGTCGAGACTTTCCCGCACGAGGGCCACCAATATATGGTCTGCTACCCCTTCGAGGGGTGGAACGCGCACCAATCCCTCGGGATGCTGATCACCAAACGCATGGCGCGGACAGGATTGCAGCCGCTCGGCTTTGTCGCAACGGATTATGCGATTGCGGTCTGGTCGCTGCGCGAGGTGGCGCACCCCGAGACATTGTTCGACGCCGAAATCCTGTCCGACGAGTTCGTGGAATGGGTCGAGCAGTCGCATCTCTTGAAGCGAGCCTTTCGCGAGGTCGCAGTGATCGGCGGCCTGATCGAGCGTCAACATCCCGGAAAGCGCAAGACGGGCAAGCAGGTGACCTTCTCCACCGATCTGATTTTTGACGTTCTCAGGAAATATGAGCCCGACCACCTCCTGCTCGAGGCTGCCTGGGCCGATGCGCGCGAACGGTTGACGGACGTAGCGCGGCTGGGCGACCTGCTCGATCGGGCAGCGGGCACAATGGTTCATCGCCGGCTCGACCGGATCAGCCCGCTCGCGGTCCCAGTTCTGATGCTGATCGGACGCGAAAGCGTTGCCGGCCCCGATCTCGACGATTCGCTGCTGGGCGAACTGGCTGAGGCGCTTGCTGAAAGGGCAATGAGCGGCGTTTGAGCAGGAGTCTCCCGCCCAGGCTTTGAGCCCTCGCTTGCCGGGCCGCCCGATCGGGCGTAAACTGCGAGCAAATTACGAGGGGATGCCGATATGACGCCGATCGCCGTCCGGTCACCACTTTGGCCCTTGCTGCTCGCTGCGCCGCTGCTTGTCGGTGCAACACCCGGGCCCGTTGCCCCCGCGCCCAAGCTTGCGCTCCAACCATCCACATCGGCGGCGGAACCTGATCCAGATCCCGCGATGCTCGGCGAAAATCTCGAGAATATCGCCCCCTTCATCCAGCCGTTCGACCTCGACGCGACGCGGCGCATGGCGGTCGCCGTGATGGTGGACGGGCAGGGACCCTTTTCCTTCCTCGTGGACACGGGCGCGGAGCGTACGATCATTGCGCGCGAACTCGCCGCGCGCCTCGGACTCGACCGGAGCGAGCGGTTACGGCTGGCCACCATCGGCACTTCGGTGGCGGTTGCCCCGAGCTTTCGCGTTGCCTCGCTTGAAATGACCGATCTCCGGCTCAATCCCTTCGATGCACCCGCCTTCGCCGGGCGCCATATCGGCGCGGCCGGACTTATCGGGGTCGATATGCTCGAAAAGCGGCGGCTGCTCATCGATTTCCGCAAGGAGAAGATGGAGATACTGGCAAGCCGCCGGCATGCGCGGCCGTTGATTCGAGGGAGCGATGCGATCGTTGTCACAGCGCATAACAGCGCTGGGCGCTTGATCCTCTCCAACGCGCGCATCGACGGACGCCATATTGACGTGGTCGTCGATACAGGAGCCCAGTCGAGCGTCGGCAATCTCGCGCTTCAGAAGCTGATTTCCGCGAGGGGCCAGAACAGCATGCCTTTCTCTCCCGCCGTACTGGGAGCGGTGACGGGCGAGGACGTGCCCGCGGTGCGCACCGCAATCAAGCGGATCGAGATCGAAGGCATTTCCATCAATGACCTGCCCGTCTCATTCGCCAATTCAAAGGCGTTCGATGCCCTCGGTCTCAACAAGCGGCCGGCGCTTCTTCTGGGCATGGATAGCCTGTCCCTCTTCGACCGCGTTGAGATAGATTTTCCCAACAAGCGCGTCGTGCTCGACATGCCGAGCGGCGCGCGGCGCGAGACGGGGCAACGCTATGCCGCGGCGGCCTGGCAGCGCAGGGGATAGCTGCTTGCCGCCGGAGGCCGGGCACGTCATAGCGGCAGCATGCCCCCCGCCCCCACCCTTTCCTTTGCCGGCCAGTCGTTCATCCTGCTCGCCGACCGGGCGCTCTTCTGGCCGCGCCACGCGGCGCTGATCGTCGCCGATCTCCATCTGGAAAAGGGGAGTTGGTACGCTGGTCACGGTCAGCCCCTGCCCCCCTATGACAGCCACGACACGCTCGACCGGCTGGCGCGGCTGGCGATGGAGACGGACGCGCGCGCGATTTGGTGCCTAGGGGACAGTTTCCACGACAGGGCTGCCGCCGATCGCATCGCCCCCACAGTTGCAGCGCGGTTAGCGGCGCAGGCGGCCGCGACGCGGCTCGTCTGGATAGCGGGTAACCACGATGGCCTTTCAGGCGGCTCATGGGGCGGCGAGGTCGCCGAGGAGATGATCATCGACGGCATCGTGCTGCGCCACCAGTGCCGCGCTGATGAAACGCGCCCCGAGATATCGGGGCACTTCCACCCCAAGCTGCGCCTGACGGTGCGCGGGCGCGGTGTGTCGCGGCCCTGCTTTGCGGGCGACGGCCAGCGGCTGATTCTCCCCGCCTTCGGGAGCTATACCGGGGGCCTCGACGTCGAGCATGGCGCAATCGCGGAGAATTTCACCGGGTCCTATCAGGCGATGCTTGCAGCGGGCGGACGCCTCCTCCGCTTCCCCTTCGCGGGCCGGCCGGATGATGACGCTACGGCATGCAGGGTTCGCGTAAAGATTTAGCGGCAGGCCCGGAAAATCCCTGTCTTTCAGGCCTGTGGCCTTATTGCATCACTCCGCAAAACAATCGTCGAACCTTGTCGCGGTCGCTGGAACAGCCGCGCAGTTTTTGTATGTTTCCAGGCGCAACGAAAAAAGAATTGTTGAGAGGAGTGCCACCATGAAATCATCTTCCCTTCTTGCTGCCCGCCTTTTGCGCACCAGTGCGCTTGGCGTGTCGCTCGCGGTCGCAGCCGCCGCCTCACCAGCCTATGCCCAGGACAGCACCGCCGAGGGGGCGGCTGACGATCTTTCGGGCGACGTCATTGTCGTCACGGCGCAGGGCCGCGCCCAGCTGCTCTCCGACGTCCCGGTCGCCATCTCGGCGGTTGGCGCCGAAGCGATGCAGAACAGCGGCGCCAACGACATTCGCCAGCTCAACCAGGTCGCGCCGTCGCTGCTGGTTTCATCGACGGGCAGCGAAGCCAACGGTTCGGCGCGTATTCGCGGCATTGGCACTGTGGGCGACAACCCCGGCCTTGAAAGCTCGGTCCCAGTCTTCATCGACGGCGTTTATCGCTCGCGCTCGGGCATCGGCCTCAATGAGCTCGGCGAGCTTGACCGCGTCGAGGTGCAGCGTGGCCCGCAAGGCACGCTCGGCGGACGCAATTCGTCGGCGGGCTTGATCAGCATCTATTCGAAAAAGCCCGAATTCACCTTCGGCGGAACGGGCGAGATTACCTATGGCAATTATGACTATTGGCGCGCCGCTGCGAGCCTGACCGGCCCGATCAGCGACACCCTCGCCGCCCGCGTCGATGGCGTATGGGTCAAGCGCGACGGTTTTTACAAGGACCCGGCGAACAACACCGATATCAACGATCGCGACCGCTATTTCCTCCGCGGGCAACTGTTGTTTGAACCGACCGACGCATTGTCGATTCGCTTGATTGCCGACTATACGTTCCGCGACGAGAAGTGCTGCGGCGCCATTTATATCGACAACAGCGTCAATCCCTATATCGGCGACCTCAATAATCCCGGGATTCCAGCGACGCCCACGACCAACAACATCACGCAGCTCCTGATCGACCTGGGGCAGGCGCCCGGCGCCTTCAACCAGGGCTACGATCGGACCCTGTCGGTCACGCCGGGCCGCAGCTACGCTGGCAAGACCAAGGATTACGGCTTTTCGGGCCAGATTGATTATGATTTCGGCGGCGCGACGCTGACCTCGATCACAGGGTATCGCGAATATCGATCGAGCCAGGCGGGCGACCTCGATTATGGCTCTGTCGATATTCTCTATCGGGCCGACGATCCCGACGCCTACCGTCAGTTCCACACCTTCACCCAGGAAGTGCGGCTGAATGGCGAAGCCTTCAACGGCAAGCTCGATTGGCTCATTGGCGGCTTCTACGCCAATGAGAAGCTGACGGTACGCGACAATATCCGTGTCGGCAGCCAATATGGCCGCTTTGCCACCTGCCGCATCATTTCGGGCGGCGGCCTCGCAGGCCTTTATTCGCCCAACAGCCCACTGTGCGCCATCCCCGGCGTCGGGCCGGCGACGATCGCCGGTGCGAGCGGCGCGTCGGGTCCCGACATCGTCGCTGCGTTCAACCTGCTCGATGGGCTCAGTGACCTCGGCAGCATCAACGATCGCTATTATCAGAATGACACCAACTGGGCGCTGTTCACGCACAATATCTTTCATGTCACCGACACGATCGATTTCACCTTCGGTCTGCGGTACACGCACGACAAGAAGAAGTTTTCGGCAAGCTTCACCAACGACAATGTGGTCTGCCCGCAGGTCCAGGGGCTGGTACTCGACGACCTGACGAGCGCGACGTCGAACGCGACCGCCAAGGCGCTTGCCGGCGGGTTGATCGGCCTTGCCTGTCAGGGCAACTCGACCGCAGAGCTCAATGGGGTATCGATCAACGACCAGCGCAGCGAAGACGAGTGGACCGGCACCGCGATCCTGTCGTGGAAGCCGACGCCGGACCTCCTGGTCTACGCAAGCTACGCGCGCGGCTATAAGGCGGGAGGGTTCAACCTCGACCGTTCGGCGCTGAAATCACCTATCATTCCCTTTGGCGGACAGGCAGGCACCCAGGCGCTGGTCGGAAACCTGCAGTTCGACCCCGAATTGGTGAACAGCTATGAGCTTGGTGCCAAATATGCGACGGGGCCGTTCAGCATGGGGCTGGCCCTCTTCCGGTCGGACTTCAAGAATTTCCAGCTCAATACGTTCAACGGGTCGACCTATATCGTCCAGACGATCAATGGCTGCTCCAGCGACCTGGGCGGGGCCGACCGCGACCAGAGCAAGTTCACCGGCGCCCCCAATTACAATGCCGCCGCGGCAACGACGGGCGCCTGCCCTGCCGATGACGTGAGCTGGGGCGTGCGCACGCAGGGCTTCGAACTGGAAGCCTCGCTGGTTCCGGCCCGCAGCTTCCGCATGACCGCGGGCCTGACCTATGCACGCACCAAATATCGTGACAACCTGGTCGGCAACAGCAGCGGCGCACCGCTCGATCAAGCGCTTCGCAAGCTCCCGGGCGACAATATGTCGAACGCGCCCGAACTGGTCGCGACGGGGAGCGTTGCGTGGACACCCGAAATTGGCGGCAGCGGGCTGACCGGTCTTGTCTATCTCGATGGCCGCCTGTCGAGCGACTATAACACCGGTTCGGACCTGTTCCCGCAGAAGGAACAGGATGGCTATGCCATCGTCAACGCGCGCGTGGGAGTACGCGGCCCCGGCGAGCGCTGGGCGGTGGAGCTGTGGGCGCAGAATCTGTTCAACAAGCAATATTCGCAGGTCGCGTTCAACTCCCCGTTCCAGGAAGGCGCTACGTCGACCGGCGCGGCCTTCGCCGACCCACAATATCCGGGCGGACGCCAGATCTTCTCGCAGTTCCTCGCCGAACCGAGAACTTATGGTGTGACACTGCGCGGCAAATTCTGATCGCGCAGCCGCGCTGAAATCAGGGGCCGCCCGCTTTCCCGAAAGGCAAGCGGGCGGTCGTTTTTTTGTGGCGTCTTTTTTGCACCATGCCCTAGGTTCCCCGCCATGTTTGCAATCGACTCCCTTCTCGTCAAAATCGCCCTGATCGGGGTCATCGGCATCGGCGCACAGTGGATCGCGTGGCGCACCGGAAGGCCTGCGATCGCGCTCATGCTGATTGCGGGCATCATCGCTGGCCCGGTACTCGGCCTCCTCCACCCCGAGCAGGATTTCGGCGCGCTACGCGAACCGATGATCAAGCTCGCGGTCGCTGTTATCCTGTTCGAGGGCGGGTTGACGCTTAAGTTCCGCGAGCTTCGTCAAGCCGGTGTCGCGGTGTTCATGCTCGTTTTCGTGGGTGTACCCGTGGGCTGGGCGCTCGGGACCGCGGCCGCTTATTACGGGGCAGGTCTCCCGCTTGAAATCGCGGCGTTGTTCGGCGGCATCATGGTCGTCACCGGCCCCACGGTGGTGGTCCCGCTGCTCCGTCCCCTCAACATCACCCCGCGCGTCAAGCATATGCTGAAATGGGAAGCGATCGTGAACGACCCCATCGGGGCGCTGCTCGCGGTTGGCATCTACGCCTACATCACCCACGGCGGGGCGCAGGCGAATGGTATCGCCATTGCCACCGACGTCGTCGCGGCCAGCGTGCTCGCAATGCTGATCGGCGGTGGTGCAGCCTTCACCCTGACCGCCGCCTTCGTCCGCGGCTGGGTGCCGGAATATCTAAAGGCACCCGTGCTGCTGACCACGGTGATCGCCGCCTTCGTCTTCGCCGATGTCATCATGCACGAAACCGGGCTGATCACCGTCACCGTGATGGGCGTCGTGATGGCAAATCGCGAAACCGATTCAAGCCACATGCTGCTGCGCTTCAAGGAGGATCTGACCGTCCTCCTCGTGTCGGGCGTGTTTATCATCCTGTCGGCGACGCTCGATTGGACCGTGGTGACCAATTTCCAGGCACGCTTCTTCCTATTCCTGATCCTGCTGCTCCTGGTCGTGCGGCCGCTGACGATCATGGTCGCGCTGCTTTTCACACGCATTCCATTCAAGGAACGACTGTTCGTCGCCTGGATTGCACCGCGCGGTATCGTCGCCGCCGCGGTGACCGGGCTCTTTGCGCTGCGCCTCTCCGACTATGGCATACCGGGCGCCGAGGCGCTGGTGCCGCTGTCTTTCGCGGTGGTGATCGCGACGATTTTTGCCCACGGGTTCACCGCCGCACCTTTCGCGCGCTGGCTCGGTCTTGATCGCGGCAAGGGCGACGGCGTGCTGCTCGTTGGCGCCAACAGCTGGACGATCGCCTTTGCCCAGTTCATCAAGGGGCAGGAGCGTGACGTGCTAATCGCCGACACAAGCCTGTTCGCGCTGCGCCGCGCACGGCGCGCCGGCATTCCCGTCTACCACGGCGACATATTGGACGAGACGCATGACGATCATCTCGACATGGGCCGTTATCAGCAGCTGATCGCGGCGACCGACAATGACGCCTATAATGCGCTGGTGTGCAGCGAACTGGCGCCCGAGGTAGGCCATGACCGGGTTAGCCGGATGATCGGTGTGGCACGTCCGGGCAATCAGCGGCGCGGACGCGTGCTCACGCTCGCGGGAACGCCAATCGAGGAACAGCTCGATCGTCTGCTGGCCGGCTGGACTTTCGGCCGGACGAAAATCACCGAGAAATTCACCTACGCGGATTTCGTTGCCCGGATGAAGGCTTCGGGCGGCGATACGCTGGCGGTCGTGCGTTCCTCGGGCGACCTTGCCGTCTTCTCTGTCCAGCACCGGCCGAGCGTCGACGCAGGTGATACCCTCTGGACCTTCGTCCCCCCTGACGACCCAAAGGCCCGGCTGGAAACGCGCGAGGGAGCTGCCTAGGCTCCCCTTCCACCCCCCGCGAGCAGCGGGCTCTCACCTGGCCCGCGCCGCCTGCCAGGCAATGTCGGTCATCAACTTGCGAAACAGCACCGCGCCCGCGGTCCCTGACGTCTTGAGCGCGCGCTCGCAATCGAGCAGACGGCTCATCAACCGGGCGATACGCAGCGAGTCCCAGATGTGGAGCTGCGCAGTCACTGCGTCACGCTCTTTCCAGAAAACCCCGCTGCTACGCGCCGAGACCACCGTTGCGGGATGCGCGCCCGCGTCGACCTCTGCGCGCAGCCGCGCAAGCTGCATCGTGCGGATTGCGAGCGCCCGAATGATGCGGATCTCGGCGACGCCAACCGCCGCCGCCTTTGCCAGCATGTCGGGAAGTTCGCGCACCTTGCCGCCGAGCGCGATATTGATGCACTCGC
The DNA here is from genome assembly GCA_044508875.1 of Sphingomonadales bacterium. GTDB lineage: Bacteria > Pseudomonadota > Alphaproteobacteria > Sphingomonadales > Sphingomonadaceae > Sphingopyxis > Sphingopyxis flava_A. The sequence continues at coordinate 66,043 of JBIQHE010000002.1, forward strand.
TGACGTCCTCCTCGTGCGTCGCAGCGCCCAGCGCCCCGATATCGCCGGCGGTGACCTGCCGCTGACGGTCGCGCGCGGCATCGAGGTAGAGCGCGATCTTCTCCAGCTCGCGCCGCATCAGCGCTTGATCACCCGAGACGAGATCGACAAGCAGCTGCGCCTCGGCATTGGCAAGTTTCAGGCCCTGTTCTTCAGCCGCCGCGATCGCAATGCCGACGAGCGCCCGGCGGTCTGGCTGATAGCAGATGGCGGCAACCGCGTGGTCCGCCCCCTCGACCAGCTTCACCAGTTTGGACTTGGAGGTCACCGTCGCCCCGGTCGCGATCACCGGGTGGACGGCGGTTTCGGCCGCGAGCAGCGCCGCGACCGCTTCGACGCAATCGTCGCCGCTCCCCGTGATCTCAAGCCGGATCACGCGTTCGGCGGCGAAGAGTGACATCGACGCCGCCTCGGCGGCGAGCAGCGACGGGTCCTGCCCGAGCTGCGATGACGACAGGTCAAGCCGCTCGGCCGCCTTGCCCGCAAGCGCGATGAGCCGCGCCGCAACCGCGTTCATCGTCGCGTCGTCGGGACCGGTCAGCAGGATCAGGCGAAGCGCAGGGTCGAGCCGGGTTTGGCGTTCGAGCTCGGCGGGCTTGACCGCTTTCACGGAGCAGGGTTGGCAGGCGCCGCCGCAGGTCCGCCGCGATTTGCATAGACCGCGAGCCGGGCAACAATCTGGTCGGCAATTCCGGACGCCAAGCGTTCGAGCGAAGAATTTTCAGCAGCAATGGTTGCATATTCGCTGCCCACGACATCAATCCCGGCGTCCTGCGCAGCGGTCGCGTCGAGCAGCACCTGGTTCGTCTGCGAATCAACCAGCTGGTAGCGCGCTCGCAGCGTCCGCCGCTCGCGCGTCACTGCATCGTCGGAGCGGACCCCGAAGCCGGTAATGCTGTCTTCGAGCCGCACCTCGAGCCGGTAGCGATTGCCTTCGCCGCGCCCGCCCTGCGCGGCGACGAAGCGGTCACGCAGGGCGTTGCGGACGAGCCAGCCCGCATGCCCCTCGATCGGTCCGACGTCGATGTCCGCGAGCATCGTTGCCACCCCGCCCTTCGCGCCATTCGCGTAAAGCGGCCGAAGCCCGCAGCCGCCGAGCGGCAGCGAGAGGGCAACGAGGCACGAGACGGCGAGAGCACGCATCAGGGGACAATATTGACCAGACGATCCGGGACCACAATCACCTTCTTCGGCGCCGCTCCGCCGAGTAGCTCGGTGATGCGCGGGCGCGCGAGCGCCGCCGCCTCGACGGCATCCTTGTCCAGCCCCTTTGCGAGCGTGATTTCGTCGCGGCGCTTGCCCGCGACCTGGATCACGATCGTTATCTCATCATCGGCGAGAAGTGCCGGATTCGCGACAGGCCAAGCGGCGTCCGCGACCATTTGGGTGGTGCGCTGCGCCGCCGGGAGCGCCGCCCACGCCTCTTCGGCAAGATGCGGCATCATCGGCGAGACAAGGAGAATCAGGGTCCTGCACGCTTCGGCCCGGGTGGCCGAAGGGCCCGCCTTTTCGATATCGTTTGCGAGCGCGTGAATTTTTGCCACTGCCTTGTTGAAGCCCAAGGCCTCGATATCGGCGGCGACCCCGACGATCGCGCGGTGGAGCTTGCGCGCGAGCGCAATATCTTCGCCGCCGTCGCCAACATTCTCGGTCTCGCCGAACAGGCGCCACAAACGCTGAACGAAGCGCCATGCGCCCTCGATGCCGGCCTCGCTCCACGGCAGGTCGCGCTCGGGCGGGCTGTCGGACAGCATGAACCAGCGCGCCGCGTCCGCGCCATATTGGTCAAGGATGGCATCGGGATCGACGACATTTTTCTTTGACTTCGACATTTTGATGACGCGGCCGACCTCGACCGGCGCACCGTCGGCGACAAGGATCGCGCCCTCTGCGGTGCGTGTCACCTCCCCGGGAGTGAAATAAAGCGGCGGGAGCCCTTCGCCCTGCGGGCGGGCGTATGTCTCGTGGGTCACCATGCCCTGCGTGAACAGGCTGGCAAAGGGTTCCTTGATGTCGAGCATTCCAAGCTTGTTCAGCGCACGCGTCCAGAAGCGTGCGTAGAGCAGGTGGAGGATCGCATGCTCGATGCCGCCGATATACTGGTCGACGGGTAGCCAGCGCTGGATCACCTCGGGATCGAAGGGCTTGTCAGACGGGGCTGAAGCGAAGCGCAGGAAGTACCAGGATGAATCGACGAAGGTGTCGAGCGTGTCGGTCTCGCGCACCGCCTCGCCGCCGCACGACGGGCAGGCGACATGTTTCCACGTCGGATGACGGTCGAGCGGGTTGCCCGGGACGGAAAAGTCGGCATCTTCAGGAAGGGTAACGGGAAGTTGGCTCTTGGGTACCGGCACAAGGCCACACGCGCTGCAATGTATGAAGGGGATCGGCGTCCCCCAATAGCGCTGCCGCGAGACACCCCAGTCCCGCAGGCGCCACACCGTCGTGCCCTTGCCCCAGCCCTCATGCTCGGCACGGGCGATGATGGCCGCCTTGGCCTCATCGATGCTCATACCGTTCAGGAAATGGCTGTTCACGAGGCGCCCGGGACCGACATAGGCCTCTTCACCGTGAAAGACCTGACCCTCCTCATCCCCGTCGGCGATGACCCGGTGGACAGGAAGATCATATTTGCGCGCGAAATCGAGGTCGCGCTGGTCATGCGCCGGACAGCCGAAAATCGCGCCGGTGCCGTAATCCATCATCACATAATTGACGACCCAGACCGGCAAGTGCCAATCAGGGTCGAGCGGGTGCTCGACCGCAAGGCCAGTGTCGAAGCCGAGCTTCTCGGCGGTTTCGAGCTGCTCGGCCGAGGTGCCCTGGCGGCGGCATTCCGCAATGAAGCCCGCGAGTTCCGGTGACTCCTTGGCAAGACGCTCAGCGAGTGGGTGGTCGGGCGAAATCGCCGCGAAGCTCGCGCCATAGAGCGTGTCGGGACGCGTGGTGAACACCGCAAAGCCCGGTGCGCCGCCGGCCAGTTTGAACGAGAACTCCAGCCCCTGGCTCTTACCGATCCAGTTTTCCTGCATCAGCCGCACCTTGTCGGGCCACTCCTCGAGGCTCTTCAAGCCCTCGAGCAGTTCGTCCGCGAAATCGGTGATCTTGAGGAACCATTGCGACAGCTTCTTTTTCTCGACCAGCGCGCCCGAGCGCCAGCCCCGGCCGTCGATCACCTGCTCATTGGCGAGCACGGTCATGTCGACGGGGTCCCAGTTGACGTAGCTTTCCTTGCGCGTAACCAGCCCGGCCGCGAACATGTCCAGAAAAAGCGCTTGTTCCTGGCCGTAATAATCCGCATCGCAGGTGGCGAGCTCGCGGCTCCAGTCGATTGCAAGGCCAAGGCGCTTCAATTGCCCGCGCATCGCTTCAATGTTGGCGCGCGTCCAGCCGTTCGGATGGACTCCCTTTTCCATCGCAGCATTTTCGGCGGGCATTCCAAAGGCGTCCCAGCCCATCGGGTGAAGGACATCATGTCCGGTCATCCGCTTAAAGCGCGCGAGCACGTCGCCCATCGTGTAGTTGCGCACATGCCCCATGTGGATCCGTCCCGAGGGATAGGGGAACATCTCGAGGATATAGGCCTTGGGCTTGTGGCCAGTGTCGGTGGTTACAAAGCTGTTCGCACGCTCCCACGCCGCCTGCCATCGGGCGTCGGCGGCCAGGGCGCCAAAGCGCGTTTCGCGGGTCATTCCTGTCTTACCCCGTTATCTTCATTGGGCGGCGCGGGCGCGCCGCGAGATTAGCCCTCGATGGCCGAGCGACGGAGGTCGCGAGCGCGAGTAAGGATCACCTCCTCGAGCTTCTGCACAGTCGCCGCCTCAACCGGCGCGTCGACCCATGTGCCGCCCTGCGTAACCTGCCGCGAGGCGGCTACGCGCAGTGCATCGGCGCGCAGGTCGCGGTCGAGGATCGAAACCGTCACCTTCATCCGCTCGTTCGGATTCTGCGGGTTCGCGTACCAGTCAGTGATGATGACCCCACCTGATGAGTCGGCTTGAAGGAGCGGCATGAACGAGAGCGCGTCGAGCGAAGCGCGCCACAAATAACTGTTCACGCCGATGGTGGTGACCTGCGAGGCGGCGAGGTCGGCGCGCGGCCGTTCCTTGCCCCCACACGCCGCGAGGCCGAACGCCGTGAGCCCGAGCAGCGCGAGCGTGGCGGGGCGGCGACCGAGCGCAGCGAGAGCGGAAAGCTGAGACATGCCGAAACACCTTATCTTGGACGCGGAGGACGAGCAGACCCGGCCGCGTTTTGCGGATTTGGGAGCGTCTGTATCGCCCTTGCCGCCGTCCGGCAAGCGCGGCAATTTCCCGTTCGTCGTGGTTCAGGCTGCAGTCAGGGTCGGGTTAGAAAAATGCCTCGACTGTGATCATCACGCAACAACCAGGGCAAAAATCGGAGCGCGGACAACAAAGTCTCGCGAATCGCTGGAATTGTTGAGCAAGGCCGCCTATCTATCGGACGAACTGGGGTTGGAGTCGCAGAGAGATGGCGCGATCGCCGCGACATTTTTGGCAAGGGGGTCTCGTCGTTGCGGCGGGGCTTTCGCTTGCATTGCCACCCGCACTTGCCGCAATGACGCGCGCCGACAGCGTGCGCCAATTGTCGATTTCCGAGACTTTGCTGGGCGAATTCACACCTGCGGCCGGCGATCCGCGCCTGATCGCCCGCTACGCCAAAGTGTCCGAGGCTGCCCGCCGGAATTTCAGCTTCACGCCCGCCGTGACCGACGAAAGCCGTAAGAATCGTGCGATCACCGTCGTGATTCGCGCCCGCGACGACGCATCGAGCGCCGCACGCACATCTGCCCTTGCGAAGGGACGCACCGCACCAGTCGCTATCGCGCCCGTGGCCTATGACCTCGGCGCCTCGGTCGGATTTGAGAAATTCGTGACGCCGCAGCTTCCGCGCGGCACCGACCTTCGCAATCTGCCGGTCGCGCGCGCGCCCGAACAGGCTGAGCGCAAGTCGCGCTTTGCGACGCGAATGATCAACCGGACGAGCGACCCCGCCGGAGCCACCGACCGCGTCACCGCGCCCGGCGAAACCCAGTCCGTCGACGTCGTCAGCAGCTATCGCATCACGCGCAATCTCGATGTCACGGCAGGCGTCCGCTACAGGGCCGACGACCGCCTTGAACCCCTGACCGACGCCCGGCGCGACAGCCAGGCGGTCTATGTCGGAACGCAGTTCCGCTTCTGACGCATTCGGCGCTTCGCCGCCTTTTCCACCCACGCATCAATCGCCGCCCATCCGGGCTGGATCCGGCTGCCTGCACTTTGCAGACGCAGCGCGCGCGATCGCGCCGGGTTCATCCCGCCCAGCGCGATTGGGCGTCCCCCCGCCTGCCGCGCGAGCCGGAGCCATGCAGCGGCCCCCAGTGCCCGGGCACCAGGATGCGAGCGGGTCGGATGCAGCGGGGAAATGAAAACCGCCTGCGCCGCAGCCCGGCGTACAGCCCGTGCTTCAGCAGCGTCATGAGCCGGCATGGTCAACATGAGCCTGGAGCGGCGCACCACGCGCGCTTGGGCCGCTTGATGCTGGCGGAGATGGACGCCGTCGGCGCCCCACCGCAGGGCGCGCGCAGGCGATCCTGCAAGAATGACAACCAGCCCGCGCGCCGCAGCAATGCGTTTAAGCCGTCGCAGCAGACGCCAGCGCTCGGCGTCCGGCAGGGCGTCGTGGCGTAGCACGATGCCGCTGCCGGGCGGGATCTCGGCCGCGAGCTGGGCGACGGACACTGCCATGCGTTCATCGCTCAACAACCAGAGCGTGGGAGGCGGGGGCTGGTGCAGGGCCATCGCGCTTTCTATAGGCGCGGGGCCACGGCGCGCAACGGGCGCACGGAAAAGGAGGCGGGATGAGCAACGCGGCGGACAGGCTGGCACAAGTGCGGACGGCGATCGGGGGAGCAGCGACACGGGCGCAGCGGCGCCCGGAGGACATCTGCCTGATTGCGGTATCGAAAACGCATGATGCCGACGCGATCCGCCCGTTGATCGCTGCGGGCCAGCGGCACTTTGGCGAAAATCGCGTGCAGGAGGCCGCCGCCAAGTGGCCCGCGCTGCGGGCCGAGGTGCCCGGTATCACGCTTCACCTGATCGGCCAGCTCCAGTCGAACAAGGCCGAGGATGCAGTGGCGCTATTCGACGCCATCCATTCCGTCGATCGCTCGTCGCTCGTCCAGGCGCTCGGCAAGGCCTGCACCAAGGCGGGTCGGCAGCCGCAATTGTTCGTCCAGGTCAATGTCGGCGACGAGGCGCAGAAGGGTGGCTGCACGGTCGCCGAACTTCCGGACCTGCTCGCCGAGGCGAAAGCGACGGGGCTGAAGATCGAGGGGCTGATGGCGATCCCTCCCGCGGACGTCGAGCCTGCCCCCTATTTTGCCCTGCTCGACGAACTGGCCGAGCGCCATGGCCTTCCTCACCGCTCAATGGGCATGAGCGGCGATTATGAAACCGCGGTGATGCTGGGTGCGACCCATGTTCGCGTCGGAACCGCGCTCTTCGGGACGCGGACGTAGGCGCGAGCCCCGAGCGGCGGTTTGTCATACCCTCGCGTGCGGGAGGCGTGCCTCACGGCGCCTGGGCTTGTCCCGGGCCGCATCTTATCGGGCGCATGAAAAAGGGCGGCGCATCGCCGCCCTTCTGAACCCGGACAAACCCGGGATGATGCCTTCCATCCCCGCGGAAGCCCCGCGCGGAGAGAGCCTTACTTGATCTTGGCTTCCTTGAACTCGACGTGCTTGCGCGCACGCGGGTCATATTTGCGCACCGACATCTTCTCGGTCATCGTGCGCGGGTTCTTCTTGGTGACATAGAAGAAGCCCGTATCGGCGGTGCTCACCAGCTTGATCTTGACGGTCGTCGGCTTGGCCATGGCCCTGTTCCTCGAAATATTGGCACATCTGCCGGAGGTCCGGCCGATGCGGCGGGACTGGTGGCCCCGGCGGTCGGTGTGAAAAACAAGAGGGCCGCGCACCGGGCGCCGCCCCCATTTATCCGCGCGCCATTGGCGGGATTCGCTGGCTCTGTCAAGCAAAAGCAGCGGAGGAAGGGCGCGACGAACCCCTCGCCCCGCTAGAGTCTCACCCGTTCCGGATCTGGAACCGGACGGTCATTTCCTTCCAGCTTTCCTCGGCCGCACCGCCGCGCGTCGCGGGCCGGAAGCGCCATTTGGATAGCGCCCGCTTCCTTGCCGCTTCGAAGAAGGCAGGTTGGTCGGTGCGCACGAGCTCGACCGCCTTCACCCGACCGTCAATGCCGATCTGAACCCGCAGTGTCACGCTGCCTTCAATTCCGGCCCGTTGTTCGCGAAGCGGATATTCAGGCTGGAACTGCCCGGCAAAGCGCGGGTCGACCTCCGCGGGCACCAGCTTGGGCGGGGCCGGTGGGTCAATCGATGTCGGCGGGCCCGGCGGGAGCAGCGGCGGGTTGATCGGAAGCGGACCCGCCTCAACCTGTGTCATCGGATCGTCGGGGCGCTTGAAGGCCGTATCGACGGTTTCGGTGGCTTGTGTGCTCGTCCGCGTTGCCTTCGCCTGTGGCTGCGACTTGGGCGGCTGGGGCTCAGGCCTCGGCAGCAAGATCGATGTCCAGGGGGGCGATTGCGTCCGGGGGCCGGGATCGACGACCATCGGCGAGAGGGCGACTGTCACGACCAGCGCAAGTGGCAGGCCGACCGCCAGCAACGCGGCGAGCGGCCGGTGCCCCGCACCGGGGTCATAGCGGCCTGCGCCCGCGGGCGCAGTTTCGGGCGCGGCAGCAAGGGTGGAAATCAGGGGTATCAGTGTCATGGCCTCTCTCCTCAGCCAGTGGGCCACCCCTGAACTCCGCGGCCGCGTGTGGCATCAGACGCAACGCGGAGTATCAGCGAAACCCAGTTTTGTAATAGTATAACATTACTTTTGATTGTCAATCGGCAGGTGGGCAGGGGAGGAAAACGCGAAAGGAAAAGCTGCATTCGCCCATTACCGCCCCACTGCCCGTCGCCTTGGCCCGGCGGCATGGGCAAAGGCTCGGGATCAATCGAGGGGGCGAGAACGGGTGAGCCCCGTTCAGGGGTCAGCCCGCGGCGAGGCGCGCGGCGACTTGCGCTTTGGCGATGAGCGGCAGCAGTTCCCGCATGTCCGGCCCATGATCACGCCCCGTGAGCGCACGGCGAAGCGGGAGGAACAAGGCGCGCCCCTTGGCGCCGGTCGCGGCTTTCACAGCATTGGTGAGAGCGCCCCAGGGATCAGCGGACCAGTCGAGCGAGTTCACAACCGCGGCCGCGGCAGTGAGCACGGGCAAGTCGCCCGGGTCGGGTTCGGGCGGCTCGAAGGGCCCGTTGAATACCGCTTCCCACTCGGCCGCTTCAGCGACGGTCATCAGATTCGGGCGAATCGCGTTCCAGCGTGCCTCGTCGATCGCGGTGGGCAGCCGCGATGCGACTGCCCGATAATCGGTGTGGTGGAGGATCTTCTGGTTGAGCAGCGCAAGCTCGGCCTCGTCGAACCGTGCCGGGGCACGGCCGAAGCGCGCGAAGTCGATGCCCGTGATCAGGGGGGCAAGGCTCGTCACCGGCTCAACGGGGTCGCTTGTGCCGAGCCGTGCCAGCAGCGCCGCAAGAGCGATCGGCTCGATCCCCGCGTCGCGCAGTTGCGCCATGCCGAGCGCGCCAAGCCGCTTAGACAATTTGCCCTCGGTTCCGACGAGCAACGCCTCGTGGGCGAAGTGGGGCGGCTTCGCCCCAAGGGCGGCGAACATCTGGATCTGGGTCGCGGTGTTCGACACATGGTCCTCACCGCGCACGACATGACTAATCCCCATCGCGATGTCGTCAATGACGCTGGGGAGGAGATAGAGCCAGCTGCCGTCGGCGCGCCGCACGACGGGGTCGGAGAGCGTCTTCGGGTCGAAATGCTGCGGCCCTCGCACCAGGTCCGTCCACGCGATCGGCGCGTCATGATCAAGCCGGAAGCGCCAATGCGGCACAACGCCCTCTGGCGCCGCCTCACCGTCGGGCTTTCGCTCGTAGACGGGCGGCAGGCCGCGCGACAGCAATATCTTGCGACGGATTTCCAGCTCTTCGGGAGTCTCATAGCACGCATAGACTCGCCCCGCTGCCTTCAGCTTTTCAAAATCGGCCTCGTAGAGAGCGAAACGCTCGGACTGTCGCTCCTCCCCATCGACATCGAGCCCGAACCACGCGAGATCGGCGCGTATGGCCGCAACATAGTCCTCTTTTGATCGCTCGAGATCGGTATCGTCGATGCGGAGCAGAAAGCGGCCGCCATGCTTGCGCGCCCACATCCAATTGTGAAGGGCGGTGCGGACGTTGCCGACGTGCAGATGGCCGGTCGGCGAAGGAGCAAAGCGGGTAATCACGGTCATGCCGGGCCTATAGCGGCATTTCTACCCGACGCGATAGCTTAGCGCTGCAGCTCGGCGCTGCGCCGCCCCGGCCAATAGGACCAGGCGATGCCGAGCAACGCCACGATCAGAAGAATGCTATATTCCATCCCGTTGCGGCCGCCGCCGACGACGAACCAGCCGGCGGGCCAATGGACAAGAAGCACGCCGAGCGACAGGATAGCCGCATGGCCCAAGGCAGCGAGGCTCGTCCAGTGGCGGGTCAGGATGAGGACGGGACCGATAAGTTCGTAGAGGGTGACGGCCATCGCCCAGCCGTGACCAAAAGGAAGGCCGATGCCGTCGAGAAAGGCACCGAAGGGTGCGACGAGCCCCGCCGCGAGGCGATAGGTCCCGTGGATGAAGATGAGGATCGCGACGGTGATCCGCAGCAGCTCGACAAATGAAGCCGCGCGTTCACTTGGTGCCTTGGGCCCGAGCAACCTCATTCCATCGCTCCCGGACTAGCCAGTTCGAAAGGCGTGACTGATGGGGTAGCGCCGGTCGCGCCCGAAATTGCGCGTCGACAGCTTGACCCCCGGAGGGGCTTGGCGCCGTTTATATTCGGCGACCATTAATAGGCGCTCGATCCGCGCCACCGCACCCCGGTCAAACCCGTAGCGCGCGACCACATCGTCGACGCTCGCCTCCTCCTCGACCAGCATGTGCAGCATCCGGTCGAGATCGTCATAGGGCGGCAGGCTGTCCTCGTCCTTTTGGTCCGGGCGGAGTTCTGCGCTGGGCGGCTTGGTGATAATCGTGTCAGGCATCACCGGCACCGCAGGGTTGCGCGAGAGGCGCGGCACATTCTCGTTGCGCCACTTCGCCACCGCGAAAACGGTGGTCTTGTAGGCGTCCTTGAGCGGATTATAGCCCCCCGCCATGTCGCCGTAGATGGTCGCATAGCCAACGCTCATTTCGCTCTTGTTGCCGGTCGTCAGCAGCATGGGGCCGAACTTGTTGCTGAGCGCCATCAACGTGATGCCGCGGATGCGTGACTGAATATTCTCCTCGGTCGTGTCGACGTCGCGGTCCGCGAAGGTACCGCTGAGCATCGCGTCGAACGCATCGACCGCGGGGACGATCGGGATGGTATCGAGGCGGCAGCCGACCATCGCAGCGCATGCCGCCGCATCGTCGAGACTCGCCTGACTGGTGAAACGGCTTGGCAGCATCACGCACCACAGCTTGTCGGGGCCGAGCGCGTCGGCAGCGATCGCTGCGCAGATCGCCGAGTCGATACCTCCGGAAAGACCGAGAACGACGCCAGGAAAGCGATTCCGCTCCACATAGTCGCGCAAGCTGAGAACCATCGCGCTGTAGATGTCGGCGGGGTGCGCCTCCCACTCGGCTATCGCGCCGGCCTCGCAAATCCAGCCGTTCGCGCCCTTCGTCCAGCGCGTGACCCGCTCCTCCTCCTCCCAGTCCAGCAGCCGATGCGCGGGTCGCCCGTCGGCGTTGATGGCGAAAGAACAGCCATCGAACACGAGTTCGTCCTGCCCCCCAACGCGGTTGAGAAAGATAAGAGGGAGCCCCGTTTCAGCGACCCGCGCGCCAAAAACCTGGCTGAGGCGGCGGTCGTCCTTGTCGATCTCATAGGGGCTGCCGTTGACCGAGATCAGAAGTTCGGCGCCTTGGGCCGCGAGATGTCCGCAGACGTCGGGGAACCAGCCATCCTCGCAGATCGGGAGACCGAGCTTCACCCCCCGCCATTCGACGATGTCTGGAAGCGGACCCGAGGCGAACACGCGCTTCTCGTCGAAGGTACCGTAGTTCGGGAGTTCATGCTTTCGCCGCGTTGCCACGACCCGGCCCTCATCGAGCAACGCGACCATATTGTAGAGCCGCCCGTCCTCGTCGCGCTCGACCGACCCCACGAGCATTGCCGGCCCGCTGGTGGTTTCAGCCGCGAGGCCGGCCAGAAGTCCCGCCGCACGCTCCGCAAGCGCGGGCTTCAGCACCAGATCCTCGGGCGGATATCCGATGAGTTGCAGCTCGGGAAATACAATCAGGTCAACGTCCGCGTGCCGGGCGCGCACGGCGCGCATCGCGTCGGCGTTGGCAGCAAGGTCGCCGACGACCTGCGTCATCTGCGAGAGGACGATGGAGAGCTTTTCTGTCATGCGAATGGGTGTAGGCGCAACCGCCCCCCCCGTTCAACCGAAGAGAAGCGCCCTCATCGCCACCGGCTTGCCTAGAGAATGCGTTTTCCTTCGCTATCCAAATAGAGACGGCCGCGGGTCGTTCGCCTCTCGTGCTCGCGGCTTGCATCAAGGTCGGCTCACACGGTCCGACACCCGCAATGGCTTTACCCCCTTCCCCTTCGCCCGCCTGCTGGCTAAGGGGACCCGCATTCCCACCCCCGCGCGAAAGGGCTTCGCACCCCATGAAACTCATCTCCGGCAACAGCAACCTGCCGCTGGCCCGTGCGATCGCCGATTATCTCGAGCTACCGCTGACCGACACCAGCGTACGGCGTTTTGCGGATGAAGAGGTGTTTGTAGAGATTCACGAGAATGTCCGTGGCCAGGATGTCTTCGTCGTCCAGCCGACGAATTTTCCGGCGAACGACAATCTGATGGAGCTGCTGATCCTGACCGATGCGCTGCGCCGAGCGTCGGCCAAGCGAATCACCGCGGTCATCCCCTATTTCGGCTATGCCCGCCAAGACCGGAAGCCAGGACCGCGCACCCCGATCTCGGCGAAACTCGTCGCGAACCTCATCACCACCTCAGGCGCTGACCGCGTTCTCGCGATTGATCTCCATGCTGGACAGATCCAGGGTTTTTTCGATATTCCGACCGACAACCTCTATGCCGCGCCGGTGATGAGCGCCGACATTCAGGCGCGTTTCGGGGGAAAGAATCTGATGGTCGTATCGCCCGACGTGGGCGGTGTGGTCCGCGCGCGGGCGCTTGCCAAGCGGCTCGACAACGCCCCGCTCGCAATTGTCGACAAGCGGCGTGAGCGCGCCGGCGAATCGGAAGTGATGAACATCATTGGCGACGTTGCGGGCCGGTTCTGCATCCTGATCGACGACATCGTCGACTCGGCTGGCACGCTCTGCAACGCCGCTGCGGCGCTGCGGGCGGCAGGCGCGGAAGGCGTTGTTGCCTATTGTACGCATGGCGTCCTGTCGGGCGGCGCGGTCGCGCGCGTCGATGCGAGCGAGCTGACCGAGCTCGTCATTACCGACTCGATACAGCCGACCGACGCGGTGAACGACAGCAAGAAGGTCCGTGCGCTGACCGTCGCGCCGCTGCTGGGCGAAGCCATCAAGCGGATCGCCGACGAGACCAGCGTCTCTTCGCTTTTTGACTGATCTGCCGGCGACACGCACCGAAATTCGGAAGCAGTCAGCGCGCGACGAGCGCGCCGGCGATATGGTCGAGTTGGCGCCGGAAGCTCTTGTGATCAGGCACAGCATGGACGAGCCCACGTGCTGTCCAGCATAGAGCCTGCGCCATGCTACCCGCGCGCGGTACCGCGGATCCCGGGCCGCTGAGCCGGATCGCCTCGGTCATCGCCGCAACGAGCCGCCTTTCGGCGGTCCGTACCGCTTCGGACGGTTCATGCTGCATGACCGCAACAATCTCGACCCCATGGGGCGAGGCGTGGAGCGCATCACGGTGCCGCCCCACCCAGGCGTCGAGCGCGTCGGCAAGCCGGTCAGGGAGCGCTTTGGACGGCTGCTCGATCGCCCGCAGCGCCTCCGTCAGCGAGCGGTCGATAAGGGCCTGCAATGCCCACTCCGCCAGCGCGTTCTTCGAACCAAAGCGATTGTAGAGCGACTGGCGGGAGACCCCGAGCGCGTGTGCGATATCGGCCATCGATGTCCGGCGTATTCCGTATCGCGCAAAAGCCGCAACGACCGGATCGAGAGGAAATTCTTCGGGCACCTGAACCCTTTTTACAGATTATATCGGAATTGTAAAATCGATCAAATCGGACCTTCAGCGGCTACTCGCGCGGTTGAGGCTGGCGGGCTTGGCGCCGCTCGGCTAGCGCTACTCATATATGTCGCTCGAATCTGATCTCGCGCTCGCAAATCGCCTTGCCGATGCGGCGGGCGCCGCCATCCGTCCCTTCTTCCGCGCCGGCTACGCCCACGAGGCAAAGGCCGACGCCTCCCCCGTGACCGACGCCGACCGCACTGCCGAGGCGGCAATGCGCCGCTTGCTGGAGGCCGAGGCGCCGCGCGACGGCATCATAGGCGAGGAATATGGCGCCGAGCGCGCCGGCGCCGCGCGCCAGTGGGTCCTCGACCCGATCGACGGAACGGTCAGTTTCATGGCCGGTCGGCCGATTTTCGGGACGCTGATCGCCCTTGTCCAGGATGGCTGGCCCCTGATCGGTATCATTGACCAGCCGATCTCGGGCGAGCGCTGGGTCGGCGCTGCGGGGCGGCCCACGCTGTTCAAGGGCGAGCCTGCGGTGACGCGCACCTGCCGCAGCCTCGCCGATGCGACGCTCGCAACAACAGGGCCGCAATATTTCGCCGACCATGACGCCGAGCATTTCATGGCGCTCGCCGCGCAGACCGCGCACAAGCACATGGTGTTCGGCGGCGACTGCTATAATTATGGCCTGCTCGCGAGCGGACATGTCGATCTGGTCGTCGAGGCGGGACTGAAGCTCCACGATTTCGCAGCGCTGGTGCCGGTTGTCGAGGGCGCCGGCGGCACAATGTGCGACTGGCATGGCGAGCCGCTCCACACCGAGAGCGACGGTCATGTCATCGCACTCGGGGATCCGGCGCGGCTCGAGGATGTTATCGAGGGGCTCGCCTGCAACCACTGACCGGAAGGACGGACGATGACTTATGACGGAAGCTGCCACTGCGGCGCGGTGACCTACACGGTGGAAGGCGAGATCCCCGGCGCGGCCATGAGCTGCAATTGCTCGCACTGTCGGCGCAAGGGTTTCTTGCTGAGTTTCGTACCAATCGATCAATTCCGCCTGACGGGCGGCGCCGACAGGCTCAAGAGCTATCGATTCTACAAGCATAATATCGACCACCAATTCTGCACCGAGTGCGGATGCCAAGGCTTTGCGATCGGTACCGGTCCTGATGGATCGAGGATGGCGGCAGTCAACCTGCGCTGCGTCCCCGACGCCGACCTCGACGCGCTGGATATCCAGATGGTCGACGGAGCGAGTTTCTAAGTGGGAATTTCACAGCGTCGCGCGAGGATCGCAGCGCTTGCTTTTCGGCCCGAATCCTCCTAAGCGCGCGCCTTCCGATTGTGTCGGCTGGCTACAAGGGCTGCCAGGCCGGGCACCAAACGGACTTCCAAAGGAGACCAAAATGCCCAAGATGAAGACCAAGAGCGGTGTGAAGAAGCGCTTCAAATTCACCGCGTCGGGCAAGGTGAAGCACGGCGTAGCCGGCAAGCGCCACCGCCTGATTAGCCACAATTCGAAATATATCCGCACCAACCGCGGCACGAGCGTGCTTAGCGATTCGGACGCGGCTCATGTGCGCCTCTGGGCGCCCTACGGCCTGAAGTAAGGAGCGCGAGACCATGTCACGCATCAAACGCGGCACGACCACGCGCGCCAAGCACAACCGGATCCTGAAGCAGGCGAAGGGCTATTACGGCCGCCGCAAGAACACGATCCGTATCGCCAAGCAGGCAGTCGAAAAGGCTGGCCAATACGCCTATCGCGACCGCAAGGTGAAGAAGCGGAGCTTCCGCGCGCTCTGGATCCAGCGCATCAACGCTGCAGTCCGTGCCGAAGGTTTGACCTATTCGCAGTTCATGCACGGCGTGAAGCTTGCCGGAATCGAGCTCGACCGAAAGGTCATGGCCGACCTCGCGATGAACGAAAGCGGCGTGTTCACCGCGATCATTGCGCAGGCGAAGGCGGCGCTGCCCGAGGCAGCCTGATCTTCGGCCTCATCGTCGAATCAGAAAGGGCGGTCCCGGCGGGGCCGCCCTTTTTCTATGCGCAGCGGCGCAAAAGAGACGGCGCCGGAGGCAAGCTCCCGCGCCGTCTCGACGATGATCCGCGAGGATTCATCGCCCCCCTCCCTCCGAACCGATAAGCCGTGGGTCGCAAAAAAGCTGACGGCCGGCGGAAGTTCCCCACAATATGGCACATGCTGGTGCCCAAGGCGGTGGCCTATGGGATAGATTGCTAAAAAAATTGTAAGAACCCGACATTCGCTTCCCTAGCTTGTTGTTTTTTCCGGGGAAGCTGACACGGTCAGCTCATGAAAGTGGGGAAGAGCATCGGCGGCGCCGGACCAGGCGGCGCGGACACCCGCGTGATCACGCGCTTCTTTCGCGTGTCCGCGGCACTTAGCCCCTATGTGAGCATTATCTATCTAACCGAGATCGACGCGCCTCCAGGTGTTCGGGTCGCGGATTATCTGCATCCTGAATGGGCCAATTTGCGTTTCATATCGGGCGAGCCGCCGCTGGCTGCAATCGGCGGCACCACACCCGAAGCTGCGCCGGCCTTCATCGCGGCGGGCCCCACGAGCATGGCGACCTATTTCGCCGCGGGGACAATGCGCGCCTGGGGCGTCGGCCTCCTGCCAACGGGATGGACCAAATTCGTTCCGCTGTCCGCCGAAGCACTTGCCGACGGTTTCTGCGACGGCGCTGTGCATCCCGCGTTCGCCGCCTTTGCGCCGCTCGGACCCAAGCTCACCTGTACGAGCAATCCCGAGGAGGGCGCGCAAATGATCGACGATCATCTCGTCGGTCTGCTCGCGAGTGCACCCGTCGACGATTCCGCGATTTTTGCCGCGCACCGTGCGCTGCTCGACGATGACGTGCGCAGCGTCGCCGATCTGTCAGCAGCGCTCAACCTTTCCGAGCGCTCGGTCGAACGGCTCAGCCGACGTGCCTTCGGTTTTCCGCCCAAATTGCTGCTGCGCCGCCAGCGTTTCCTGCGCAGTCTTGCGCGCTTCATGCTTGACCCGTCGATGGCGTGGACCGCAACGCTTGATCACCATTATCACGACCAGGCCCAGTTCACCCGCGACTTCCAGCGCTTCATGGGGATGAGTCCGCGCGCCTACGCCGCGCGGCCCAAGCCGATCCTCGGCGCCGCGGCGCTTGCCCGCGCCGCCGCCGCGGGAGAAGCCGTGCAGGGGCTGCACCGCCCCGACTAGGGCCCCGGGGCCAAGCTTGGGGTTGACCCGCCCGGCTGCTTCGGTGCAAGCGGCGACGGGCGAAGGCGGGTTTTTCCGCCGCCAGCAGCTCGACAAACCAGGCAAGAATCGTGGCGGCGCCGCCTGCGCACCGCCGCCGCAGGACGAACGACGATGAGTGATTATCCGGCCATGCAGGCCCGGCTCGTGGCTGATATCGGCGCCGCCGCCGACCTCGACGCGCTCGAAGCGCTGCGTGTCGCCGCGCTAGGAAAGACGGGAAGCATTTCGGCGCTGCTCAAGACGCTTGGGGCGATGAGCCCCGAGGAGCGGCAGGTTCAGGGGCCGCAGATTCACGCGTTGCGCGAAGCCGTCACCGCCGCGATCGTTGAGCGCAAGGCTGCACTCGAAGGTGCCGCGCTCGAAGCGAAGCTCGCGGGCGAGAGCCTCGACATGACCCTTCCCGCCCCCGAAGCGCCGCGGGGGAGCGTCCATCCGGTGAGCCAGGTGATGGATGAACTCGCCGAAATCTTCGCCGACATGGGCTTCGCAGTCGCGACGGGTCCCGAGATCGAGGACGACTGGCGAAACTTCACCGCGCTCAATATTCCCGAGACGCATCCCGCGCGAGCGATGCACGACACCTTCTATTTCCCCGCGCAGATGAACGATGCCGAGGGCCGCGCCATGTTGCTGCGGACGCACACGTCGCCGGTGCAGATCCGTACGATGATGGAAAAAGAGCCTCCAATCAGAATCATAGCGCCAGGCCGGGTCTATAGGAGTGATAGCGACGCGACGCACACGCCGATGTTCCACCAGGTAGAAGGTCTGGTCATCGACCGCGGCATCCACATGGGTCATCTCAAGTGGACGCTTGAGACTTTTCTCAAGGCCTATTTTGAACGCGATGACATCGTGCTGCGTCTGCGCCCGTCCTATTTCCCCTTCACCGAGCCATCGGCGGAGGTCGATGTCGGCTATGCCGTGGAAAAAGGTCGTCGTATCGTAGGCGGGTCAGGCGATGACGAAGGTCACGCGTGGATGGAGCTGCTGGGCAGCGGCATGGTCAACCGCCGCGTCATTGCCAATTGCGGGCTCGATCCCGACGAATGGCAGGGTTTTGCCTTCGGCGCCGGCATCGACCGGCTCGCGATGCTCAAATACGGCATGGACGACCTGCGCGCCTTCTTCGACGGCGACCTGCGCTGGTTGTCGCACTATGGGTTCGGCGCTCTTTCGGTCCCGACGCTTTCGGGGGGGATTTCGGCATGAAGATCACCCTCGACTGGTTACGCGAGCATCTCGACGGGAATTTCACCCTTGGCGATGTCGTCGCCACCCTTAACCGCATCGGCCACGAGGTCGAGGGCGTCCAAAATCCCGCAGAGAAATTCGCGGGATTTCGTGTCGCCAAAGTATTGACCGCGCAAAAACACCCGCAGGCTGACAAGCTGCAGGTGTTAAGCGTTGACACAGGTGACGGCGGCGCACCCATCACGGTCGTCTGCGGTGCGCCCAATGCGCGCGCCGGTCTTGTCGGCGTACTCGGGCTGCCGGGGGCGGTCGTCCCAGCGACCGGCATGGTCCTGAAGGTCGCCCCCGTGCGCGGGGTCGAGTCAAACGGGATGATGTGCTCGACACGCGAGCTTGGGCTGGGCGAAGAGCATGACGGCATCATCGAGCTGCCCACCGATGCACCGGTCGGTATCCCGTTCGCCGATTATTGGGGCGCCGACGACCCGGTGATCGACATTTCGATCACACCGAACCGGCAGGATTGCATGGGCGTACGCGGGATTGCGCGCGACCTTGCTGCCGCCGGACTCGGCACGCTGAAGCCGCTCGACGTCCCGACGATCGAGGGCGAAGAGGCGCCCGCGACCGAAATCCGCACCGACGACCCCGACGGCTGCCCGGCCTTTTATGGTCGCACGATCCGTGGTGTCACCAACGGAAACGCTCCCGAATGGATGCGCCGTCGGCTTGAAGCGATCGGGCAGCGTTCCATCTCCGCACTCGTCGACATCAGCAATTATGTGATGTTCGACCTTGGCCGCCCGAGCCACATCTATGACCGCGCCAAGCTATCGGGCGCGCTGGTCGCCCGCCGTGCACGCGAAGGCGAGACGGTCAAGGCGCTCAACGGCAAGGATTATCGCCTGACCGGGACCATGACGGTGATCGCCGACGACATGGGCGTCCATGACATCGCCGGGATCATGGGCGGCGAACACTCGGGTTGCACCGAAACAACGACCGACGTGCTGGTCGAAATCGCATGGTTCACTCCAGAGCGCATCGCGCTGACCGGTCAGGCGCTGGGCCTGACAAGCGACGCGCGCAGCCGTTTCGAGCGCGGCGTGGACCCCGCCTTCCTCGACGATGCAACCGCAATTGTCACGGGCCATATTCTCAGTCTGTGCGGGGGCACACCGTCTGCAGTGACGCGCGCGGGTACGCCGCCCGTAGCGCCGCGGCATATCGACTATGACCCCGCGCTCGCCGAAACGCTGGGCGGTGTCGCGATTCCCGAAGACCGGCAACGCGCGATCCTCGAGGCCTTGGGCTTCACCATCATGGAACAGGGGGCGGTTTGGCAGGTCACGGTGCCGAGCTGGCGGCGTGACATGGACGGTGCTGCCGACATCGTCGAGGAAGTGGCACGCATCCACGGCTTCGACGCGATCCCGTCGACCCCACTGCCGCGCGTAGAGGGGGTCGCCAAACCAACCGCCACCGCCGAGCAATTGACCGAACGCCGCCTGCGCCGGGCCGCCGCGGCCGCCGGCTTCCACGAAGCCGTGACGTGGAGCTTCGTTTCGGAGCGCGAGGCAGCGGCTTTCGGGGGAGGCACCTGGACGCTCGCCAACCCGATCAGCGAGGATATGAAGGTCATGCGCCCCTCGCTGCTCCCCGGCCTGCTCTCGGCAGCAGCGCGCAACCAGAATCGCGGAGCCCCGAGCATACGCCTGTTTGAAATCGGACGGCGCTATCTTGCCGACGCCGAGCGGCCGACGCTCGCGGTACTGATGACGGGAGACAAGCGTGCACGCGGCTGGCAGACGGGGAAGGCCGTTCCCTTCGACGCCTTCGACGCGAAGGCGGCGGCGCTAGCCCTGCTCGAAGCGGCAGGAGCACCTGCCGACAGGCTTCAGGTCATGGAGACGGTCGCCGAGGGCGCTATCTGGCATCCCGGTCAGTCGGCGACGCTGCGCCTCGGGCCCAAGGCGGTTCTCGCAGAGTTCGGCGCGCTCCACCCGGCGCTAACGCGGCATTTCGACGTCGACGGCCCGGTGATGGCGGTGCAGATCTTCCTCGACGCGATCCCTGCGAAGCGCGCGAACGGTCCGGCCCGGGCGGCCTTCACGCCGCCCGCGCTGCAATCCGTGCGCCGCGATTTCGCCTTCCTCGCCCCCAATACCCTGGCCGCGGCAGACCTCGTTCGTGCGATCCGCGGCGCCGACAAGGCTCACATCGTCGATGTCCGGCTATTCGACCGCTTTACCGGACAGGGCGTCCCCGAGGGCCAGCTCAGCCTCGCGGTCGAGGTCGAGCTCCAGCCACACGACAAGAGCTTTACCGATCCCGAGCTGAAGGCGATTGCCGAAAAGGTAGTTGCCGCTGCGGCGAAAGTGGGAGCCGTCCTACGGGGCTAGACGCCGCGCTCGCAGCGTCGCTCCCGCTATCGGACCGGTCGCCGCAAGGCCGACCCGGCGTATCGACGGCGAGGACAGGGCGCCCTTGCAGCGGGGCGGCCGCGCGCCGATATGACGGGCGGACCGGCGCCCCCCGCGGGCGCGCCCAGAGGAGTTCAAGCAATGACCGATCCCAAAGCCGACCGCGACCTTGACCCCATCGCACACCATGTGCTGCGCGAAGGCGGCACCGAACGCGCCTTCACTGGGAAATATGTCGACCACAAGGGCGACGGCGTCTATCGCTGCGCAGGCTGCGGGGCACCGCTGTTCGACAGTCGCACCAAATATGACAGCGGCTCTGGCTGGCCGAGCTACACCGCCCCGACTGACGAGGCCGCGGTGACCGAGCGGAGCGACACCAGCCACGGCATGATGCGCACCGAAGTGCGCTGCGCGCGGTGCGACGGCCATCTGGGCCATGTCTTTCCCGACGGGCCGGGACCAGCCGGGCTGCGCTATTGCATCAACAGCGCGGCGCTTGACTTCGCCGAGCGCGGGCAGGAAGAGGCGAAAGCCGGGAAGAGCTGAGCGCCGCCGGGGGGCCGACGTCAACGGGCCGCGCCGACAGGGGCGCGGCGAGGGAAGGAACAGAGGCTTTGCGCCGCGAAAGACAGCAGGCATCATCGGCTAAATCACCATCGGCAAGCAAAAAGGGCCGCCCATCCGGCGGCAATGGGCCCTCGCGTCTGCGCGTCTGGGTGCGCCGGTTTGTCCGCTGGGGCATCGGCCTTGCAATTGTCGCCCTGGTGGCAATCGCCGTCGCGGTCGGAATTGCGGCCCAGCGCATCCCGGGCTTCGAGGAACTCAAAAAGTCGCCCGCAGGCCAGACGGTGCGCATCCACGCCGCGGACGGCACGATCTTTTTCTCGCTTGGCCCCAATTATGGGCGGTGGCTGACGCTGCGCGAAACCCCGCAGGTGATGCAGGACGCGATGGTCGCGGTGGAGGACCGGCGCTTTCGCTATCATCCCGGCGTCGACCCGGTGGGCCTCGCGCGCGCCGGGGCGTTCGCGGTTGAGAATTACGGCAGCGGGCGACGGATGCAGGGTGCCTCGACGATCACCCAGCAACTCGCGCGTAACGTCTTTCTGTCGAACAGCTACACCTGGTCGCGCAAGCTGCGCGAGATGGTTCTGGCGATGGCGCTCGAGTGGAAATTCTCCAAGGACGAGATACTCGAACTCTATCTCAACAAGGTCTATTTTGGTGGCGGAAGCTATGGCATCGACGCCGCCTCCCGGCGTTTTTTCGGCCATAGCGCGACCGAGATGAGCCTGTCGGAGGCCGCGGTGATCGCGGGGCTCGTCAAGGCGCCTTCGCGCTACTCGCCTACCGCCGACGCGCAGGCCGCGCTGGGCCGCGCCGGGGTCGTGTTGAAGGTCATGGTCGATGCCGGGGTAATCACCCAGGCGCAGGCCGACTCGGCCAAGCCTGCCGACGTCGAACTGGCGCAAGAGACGGGCCAGAACAGCGCTCGCTATTTCACCGATTGGGCGTTGCCCCAACTCGACATGCTGATCGACGAGGGCAATGAACCGATCGACGTCTACACGACGATCGATCTCGACATGCAGCGCGCGGCGACTGCGGCAATTCAGGCCAACGTACCGCGCGGGGTACAAGGGGCGCTCGTCTCGCTCGACCGGGACGGTGCGGTACGCGCGATGGTCGGGGGCACTGACTATGTCACGTCGAACTATAATAGGGCGACACAGGCGGTCCGCCAGCCCGGATCAGCGTGGAAGCTGTTCGTTTATATGGCGGCACTGGAGGCGGGCTATAAGGTCGACGACGAAGTTGTCGACGAGCCGGTGACGATCGCCGGCTGGTCGCCCCGCAACTCGTCGGGACGCTTCGCGGGACCGATGAGCCTGCGCACGGCTTTTGCCTATTCGGTCAACACGGTCGCCGCGAAACTTGGGAGCGAGATTGGCTTTTCGGCGGTCGCCAATATGGCGCGGCGTTTCGGCATCACGACACCGATCAACACTCATCCCTCGATGGTGCTGGGCAGCGCTGAGGTCCGCGTAATCGACATGACCGCCGCCTTTGCTGCGGTCGCGCGCAAGGGCGTGTCCGTGCAGCCCTATGGCATAACCAAGGTAACGACCGCCGACGGGCGCCTCCTCTATCAGCGCAAACCCGAGGGCGGGCAGCAGCTGGTCGATAGCTGGGTCGCGGCGGGCATCACGGATTTGCTCCAGACCGCGGTCAACACGGGCACAGGGCGTGCTGCGCAAATCGGTCGCCCCGTCGCGGGTAAAACCGGAACGACGACGAGCAACAAGGACGGTTGGTTCCTCGGCTTCTCGAGCGGGTTGACCACGGGGGTATGGATGGGCCGCGACGACGCGAAGCCGGTCGGCGGGTTACAGGGGGGCCGCGCGCCCGCCAAGGCCTTTGCCGACTATATGCGCATTGCTGTGGCGCGTCGGCCGGTCGAGGCTTTCGACACCGAGGTGAAGCTGCCCGAATGGCAGCTCGAAGAGGATGACGGCGTGATATTCGGCGCACCCGAAGAGGGCGGGCTGGTCGACGAGAACGGCATGCCGATCGAACTGCCCGGCATGGCTCCGCTACCCGAGGAGGGCGGCGCGCCGCCTTTGGAAGATGGCCCGGTGCTCAACCAGCAATGGATCGAGGAGCAGACCGGGCGTCGACGTCCATCGGAAAACAGCGGCGGACCCAAGACCGTGCAACCGCCCCCGTCCAGGACAGCGCCACCGGTGGTCCGCATTCCGCCTGCGCGGGCGCCGCAGGGCGACCCGACGGGTGAGGTTAGGCCGTAAAGCGGAACCGGTGGAGGCCGCGACCTTCGCGCCTTAGCCAAGCCCGCGCCGCAGCCACGTCGCCGTCGTGGAGCCTATCGACCAGCGCGTGAAATGCGGCGCTATGGTCCATGTGGCGCAGATGCGCGACCTCGTGCGCGACGGTCGCGCGCCGAACATGTCCAGGCGCCATGATCAGTCGCCAGCTATAACGCAGGTCACCGCCGCAGGTGCAGCTGCCCCAGCGGCTTCGGGGATCGCCGATGCCGACCCGCCCGACCCGCAGTCCGGCCGCGTCAGCGATCTCGCGGCTCTCGCGCTCCATCAGCGCTAGCGCTTCTGCTTTCAGCCATCGCTCGACGCGGCGGCCCACGGTTTCGAGGGGCCCACCCAGAGACAGAGCTTCATCGGTGACGCAGACTGCGCGGGGCCGCGTGCTGTCCCATTCGATGCGGCGCTCTATTCCGAACAGCGGAATGCGGGTTCCATGGCCGACGACAACCGGCGCCGACGCCTTGCCGACCTGCGCCGCGATCCACTCCTGCTGCTCGCCCGCCCATTGCAGCGCCTTGGCCCGGCTCGCTCGGTGGGGCAGCGTCAGCCGCAGTTCGGCGCGCGCGGCATCGAACACTAGGCGGTAGCGACGCGCGCGTGCGTGCGGAACGAGGCGCACCGGCCACGCTGCATCGCCGATCCGGATGTGCGGGCCGTCAGCCGCGAAGCCCGCGTCAGACGACACGCTGCACCAGATGGTTTTCGAGCGGCCCTGCAATATCCTCGCTCACCGTCCAGCCGACGATGGATTCGCCAACTCGGTGGACCGCATCGCGGTCGCCGCAAACCAGATAATGCCAATCGGGAAGGGGGCGTCCCTCGGCCCGCAGGCGGTAGGCGCAGCTTTGCGGCAGCCATTCAATGTCCGCGACCTTCGCCTTGGTCAGCGTCAGACAGTCGGGCACGTGGCGGCGGCGGTGCCTGTAGTCGCCGCAGCGTGCGGTTTTAAGATCAAGCAGGCGGCATGCGACATTGGTCGGATAGATGCGGCCCGTCTCCTCATCTTCGAGCTTGTGCAGGCAGCATTTGCCGCAGCCGTCACACAGCGCCTCCCACTGCCCGGCGTCGAGGCTGGCGAGTGGTGCCTCCCAGAAGGGGCGCGCAAGGGGGCTTATTTCACCCATTTCGCGAGCTCGGCAGCGACCTTGTCGGGAGCGCCCTCATCGTCGTCGGTGGTGGGGTCGTCGACCGGCAGCATCGCGAGCGGCTTGCCGTCGGGATCCATCAAAAAGGCAATCTGGGTGTGCGCCATCAGATAGCGATCGGGCGCCGATCCTTCGACCTTGTTATAGACGACGACGTAGGACCTTGCGGCCTGGGCGATCTGCTCGGGCGTTCCGGTGAGGCCTAGCAGGCGCGGATGGTAGCGACGAACGAAGGCCCCCAGAGCCGCGGGCGTGTCGCGCGCCGGGTCGATAGTGATGAACAAGGGCTGCACCCTCGCGCCTCGCTCGGGCGCCTGCTTCTCGAACCGGGCGAGCCCGCGCATCAGTTTTTGCAGGTCAACGGGGCAAATGTCCGGGCAGAAACTGTATCCGAAATAGATGAGACGATATTTGCCTGCGAAATCGCTGTCGCGGACCGTGTTGCCGTCCTGATCGATCAGCGTGAAGGGCCCGCCAATCCGTGCTCCTTCGAGCGGCGGACGCGCAGCAGGTGCCGGCGCTTCGCCGTCACAGCCCGCCAGTGCCGTACCTAAAGCGAGGAGCAGGCTTGCGCGAAACAGCTTTTGGCCCATATTCACGATATTCATCATTGGGCCAGCCTTGCGGGGGTAGGCGCCGAAAATCAACCTTTGCGTCGCGCCGCGGCGCCTATTGACCGAGGTCGCTCATGTCTCGCCACGCAAAGCTGCGTTTCGCTTCGCTCCTTCTCCTGGCCGGAGTCGCAGCAGCGCCAGCGTCGGCGCAGTTCAGTGACACCTACAGCTTTCTGCAGGCGGTCCAGAGCCGCGACGGCGACAAGGCGACCAAATTGCTGACAGACAATGATGCCCGGATCGTCAATACGCGTAGTCCCGACAATGGCGAGACAGCACTTGCCATCGTGGTCAAGCGCCGCGACCTGACATGGCTCAAATTCCTGCTTGGCAAGGGGGCCGACCCTTCGATCGCCGATCGCCAAGGGACCACCCCGCTGATGCACGCAGCACTGATCGGCTTTCCTGAAGGTGCAAGCGAGCTGCTCGACCGCAAGGCGCCGATCGACCAGGCCAACCGGCGAGGCGAAACGGCGCTGATCCTGGCGGTACAGTCACGAAACGCATCGATGGTGCGGCTCCTCGTGCGGCGGGGCGCGAGCCCCGACAAGGCCGATCATATCGCGGGCATGTCGGCGCGCGACTATGCGAAGCGCGATGACCGGAGCGGGCAAATGCTGGAACTGCTCGACGCGAAGGCCGATGCCACGCCGCGCGATTCGGGAGCGGCATTCGGTCCGAACTGACCCTAAATGTGATTCGCGGATTGACAATCACATTGTGATGTGAAATCTGCGACCACATGTCTACGCAGCTCATCGACCGCATTCGTACCATCGTCGTCGATGGAACCATGTCCCGTTCGGGCCTCGCGCGCGCCGCGGGCCTTCACGCAAACAGTCTTCGCGACCTCGACTCGGATGGCTGGAACCCCACCGCGGACACGCTGCGCAAACTTGAGAACTGGCTCGCGCACGGCAGTGACCTGTCGCCGATGGCAACGCCTGAGGAAATTATCGCCGAGGCGCGCAACGGCCGCATGTTCATTCTCGTCGACGACGAGGATCGCGAAAATGAGGGCGATCTCGTCATTCCGGCGCAGATGGCGACCCCCGACGCAATCAACTTCATGGCGACGCACGGCCGCGGCCTTATCTGCCTTACCCTGACGCGCAGCCGGGTCGAGGCGCTGGGACTCGAATTGATGAGCCGCAACAATGGCACGCGGCACGAGACGGCCTTCACCACGTCAATCGAGGCGCGTGAAGGCGTGACCACCGGCATTTCCGCTGCCGACCGCGCGCGTACGGTGTCCGTCGCTATCGATGCCTCAAAAGGCCGCGACGATATCGTTACGCCAGGGCATGTCTTCCCGCTGATTGCACGCGACGGTGGGGTGCTCGTGAGGGCCGGCCATACCGAAGCGTCGGTCGACATAGCGCGCCTCGCCGGGCTCAATCCGTCAGGTGTGATCTGCGAGATCATGAACGACGACGGGACAATGGCGCGGCTCGACGACCTCATTCCCTTCGCGCGCCGGCACGGCTTGAAAATCGGGACAATTGCCGACCTGATTGCCTATCGCAACCGCTCCGACCGGCTGGTCGAGTGCGTTTCAGACGAACCGTTCGAATCCGATTACGGGGGCGACTGGCGGCTCAAGTCCTATCGCAACAAGATCGACGGCAGCGTCAACCTTGTGCTTCAAAAGGGGCTTGTCGACCCCGAAGGCGTGACGCTGGTACGCATGCACCCCGTGTCGATCTTCGATGATATCATGGGCCGGCCCGGTCCCAGGAAACGCCGCCTGCAACGGTCGATGGAAGCGATCGGTGAAGCCGGCGCCGGGGTCATCGTTATGCTGATGCGCCCACTGCCGGGGTCGGCTGCGGCCGAGGCGAGCCCGCCGCCATCGGGGGGCATGGATCTTCGAACCTATGGTATCGGTGCGCAGATTCTCGCGGATCTTGGTGTCCATGCCATGGAGCTTCTCACGCCATCGCACACCAATATCGTGGGCCTCGAGGGCTATGGCCTATCGATCGTCGGCGAACGGTCGATCCCGGGGGAGACCGAATAATGGCGCATGTTCTGATCGTCGAGGCGCGTTTCTACAGTCATTTGAACGACATGTTGCTCGAGGGCGCGCGCCGCGCGCTCGAGGCCGAGGGACACAGCCATGAAACCGTAACGGTGCCCGGCGCGCTCGAAGTTCCCGCCGCCATCGCGCTCGCGTCCGATTCGGGGCGCTATGATGGCTATGTGGCGCTTGGCGTTGTCATCCGCGGCGAGACCTATCATTTCGAAGTGGTCTCGAACGAAAGCGCGCGCGGGATCATGGCGCTGACGCTGGATGGGCTGGCGATCGGCAACGGGATTTTGACGGTCGAGGATGAAGAACAGGCGCTCGCCCGCGCGGACAAGGACCGCAAGGACAAGGGCGGCGAGGCGGCGAAGGCCGCGCTCGCCATGCTGGCGCTCAAGGAAAAGTTCGGCGTTGCCTGACCGTCCGCCACCCAGTCGCTTTTCTGTCGTCGAGCGCGGCGGGCGGCTGGTGGTGATCGACAGGGAGACCGGCACCACGCCGCCGAGTGCCGCCGAACGCATGGCCGCGCACGACCGCCGCATGGGCCGCGAGCCGATCCGGCCTCCCGGCGGGACGCCAGAAGCCGTCGTCACCGATCCTGCCGCTGAACGGGTCGAGCCTGTGACGAGGCCGCCCGTTTCCCCCGTCGAACCCCGGCTAACAGCAGCCGTAGCGGCCAAGAACCGCAAACAGCCCTGGGCCGACGCCAGAAACGCGGCCCACCCCGCCGCACCGCGAGGAGAGGTTCGCCCGCAGCGAGCGCAGGCAGGCAGCCGCAAGACTTTTACCACCGGCAAATGGTGGGACGCGAAAGGCCCCCGCACGATCTCGCTCGGCCCAAGCGGTCAGGCCGAGCTGACCGGCGGTTTCCTCGCGCTTTTCTTCGGGTTGGGGGCTGCGGCGATCATCGCTGCCTTCTTCGCGCTGCCGCTGCTCTTCATTGCCGTCTTCCTGCTCGTTCGTTTCGGCGGGCAGATCGTGGGGCCATTGGGCGCGCGGATCATCGACAAGGCGCTCGCGGCGCGCGACTAGCCCCTGTCGCCGCCCTCGGGTGCGCGAGGGCGGCGGTCGACCATCAGGCCGGGACCAGCGCCGGATAGTCGCTGTAGCCCTCGGGACCCGGCGAATACCAGGTCTGCGGGTTGTCCGGGGCCCATTCGGCACCGGTTCGAATGCGCTCGACGAGATCCGGGTTGCCGATGAAGGGGCGGCCGAAACTGATCGCATCGGCAACGCCGCTCGCAAGGGCGGCCTCAGCCTCGGCCACGTCATAGTCGCTGTTGAGGATCAGTGGCCCCCTGAAGACGGCACGGATCGCCGGCGATTGCTTGGGCACGTCGGTTCGTCCAAACGTGCCGTCGGGGCCCGGTTCGCGCAGCTCCAGGAAGGCGATGCCGAGCGTGTCGAGCGCTGCAGCGGCGGCGGGGAATAGTCTCTCAGGCGCACTGTCGTCGACGCCCTGCGTCTCGCCATTGGGTGAGAGCCGTACGCCCACGCGGTCGCTGCCCCAAACCGCGATAAGTGCCTCGGTGACTTCACGAAGCAGTCGAATGCGATTCTCGACCGAGCCGCCATAATCATCGTCGCGCAGGTTCGAGCCGTCGCGCAGAAACTGGTCGATCAGATAGCCATTGGCGCCGTGGAGCTGCACCCCGTCGAAGCCTGCACGCTTCGCATTGTCGGCCGCCTTGGCATAATCGTCGATAATGCGCGGAATTTCGGCGAGCTCGAGCGGGCGGGCGACTTCAAGCTCGAGGCGGCCAACCGGAGTATGCGCCCTGCCGGGGCCCCGTGTCGCCGAGGCCGAGACCGGGGGCTTTCCCTCGTTGAACACGGAATGGACGAGCCGTCCCATGTGCCAGAGCTGGGCGACGATTCGACCGCCGGCTTCGTGCACGGCGTCGGTCACCGGCTTCCAACCTTCGACTTGCGCATCGCTCCACAGGCCTGGCGCCGAGGGCCAGCCCAACCCCTCCTGCGAAATGCCCGTCGCTTCGGAGATGATCAGCCCCGCGGAGGCCCGCTGACGATAATATTCTCGCGCCAGTTCGTTCGGTACGAAGCCGGGGCCGGCGCGCCCGCGCGTCAGCGGTGCCATGATGATGCGATTTGGCGCCTCGATAGCGCCCAGCGTGATCGGATCGAAAAGCGTTGTGGTCATAAATCCTCCAGCTTTCACTTTCTCCGCGACGCCCCCACAGGCCGCCGCTATGGGCCACAGGAGCTATGGACGCGCAGCGGCCAAGACAACAGCGGGTAGCAAAAGAAAATCTATATGGCAGCGAAGAGCGACGCCGCAGACGGGAGGATCGAGGCGGTTCAGCAGAGCCGCTGGGCCTTTGCAGCTCTGCTTTCCGGCAATATGGTGCTCGCCGTCGGCGCTCCGCTCGTACGAATTGCCGACACCGGGCCAGTCGCGTCGGGCTTCTGGCGCATGACCATCGCCCTGCCCTTCCTTGCCTGGCTGGCGTGGCGCGAGAGGGGCGGGCGGATGCCATCGCGCGCCGCCATCGGCGTCGCGATGACCGCCGGGATCTTCTTCGCGCTCGATCTTGCCGCGTGGCACCTCGGTATCCTCGGTACCAAGATCGCCAATGCAACCCTGTTCGGAAATTGCGCCAGCTTGCTGCTGGTGCTGTGGGGCATTTTCCTCGCGCGCACGCTGCCGCGCGGTTGGCAAGCTCTTGCCGTATTGCTTGCCTTCGCCGGCTCGGCGCTCCTCATGGGACAAAGCTACGAACTTGCGCCCGCCTATTTCGTAGGCGACCTCTTGAGCCTCCTCGCGGGGGTTTTCTACACCTTCTATGTCATCCTGATGCAGCGGGTGCGCGGCGAGCTCGCGGCCTGGACGACGCTCAGTCTAGCCTCGGCGGCGACCCTGCCGATCCTGCTCGGCTCGGCCCTTGCGCTCGGCGAGACGATCGTGCCGCAGAACTGGAGCCCGCTGATCGCGCTCGCATTGTCGAGCCAGATCATGGGCCAGGGATTGCTGATCTGGGCGCTTCCCCGCTTCTCGCCGCTCGTCGTCGGACTCACCCTGCTCGTCCAGCCCGCCATTGCGGCGATTGCGGGCTGGCTGATCTTCGGCGAGCGGCTCACCGCAATTGACGTTGTGGGGGGCATGATGGTCGGAGCTTCGCTGGTGTTGATCCGGTTGCCGAATGCCGCCCAGCGGCCTATCTGATGACCATGGCTTCCATCCTGCCCGCCGACCCGACCCTCGACGAGATTCGCGCCGCGCTAGCGCCGCTGATCGCCGAAAGCGCCGCGTTTGATGGTTTTGGCGGCGGGGCGCTTGCCGATGCCGCGCAGCGCACAGGCATCGATCCCGACGTGGCACGCCTCGCCTTTCCGGGCGGCGGACGCGACATGGTCGACGCCTGGTTCGCTGTCATCGACGCTGAGATGGCACTCCAATGGCCCGCCGAACGCCTTGCGACGCTCAAGATCCGCGAGCGGATTACAACGCTTGTCGAGGCACGGCTCGAGAAGCTCGCAAACCGCCGCGAATCGCTGCGCCGCGCGCTGGCTCTGCTGGCGCTGCCCACCAACGCCGCTTTTGCCGCAAAACTCGGCTGGCGCGCAGCCGACGCGATGTGGCGGCTCGCAGGCGATACTGCGACGGACTATAATCACTACAGCAAGCGCGCGATTCTGGGCGCAGTCTACGCCTCGACGATGGCGGTTTTTCTTGATGACGAGAGCGAGAATCTTGCCGAAACCCGAGCTTTTCTCGCGCGCCGAATTGATGCGGTGATGCGTTTCGAGAGTTGGAAGCACCGCCGCGCGGCGCGCCGCGTCCAGCGCCCGAGCCTCGCGCGCTTCGTCGGAAGGCTCCGCTACCCTGGAAGATAGGACTGGCGCTGGCCAGCTGTTATTGATAATCGCTCGCAAATGACCGCGAAGCTCGATTCCGCCCCGCTCGGCACCGCTGTGCGCATCGCCCGTATCGATTGGGGCATCCTTTCGCACGAGGAAGGGCGCCGCCTGCGCGAGTTCGGGTTGATGGAAGGGGTGGAGGTGAAGCCACTCCATCGCGGCAGTCTCTTTTCTCGGGAACCGCTCGCGCTCGGCATTGGACGCATGCAGGTTATCATCCGTGGACGCCAGGCGGCGGCGATCGAGGTGGAGCCCGCGGCAACAACATGACCGGCGCCGTCCCTACCATCGCACTCGCCGGCAACCCCAACGCCGGCAAATCGAGCCTGTTCAACGCGCTGACCGGTGCTCGGCAGAAGATTGCCAATTATCCGGGCGTCACGGTCGAGCGTAAGGCGGGCCATTCGAGTTTCGCCGACGGGCGGCCGCTGGCGCTCATTGACCTACCGGGCAGCTACAGCCTGACTCCCGCGAGCCCCGACGAGGCAGTGACGCGCGATGTCGTGCTCGGGCGGCAGGCGGGCGAGCGACGCCCCGATGCCCTCGTGGTCGTCGTCGATGCCGCCAATCTCGACAATCATCTTTGCTTCGCGCTCGAACTGATCGCGCTGGGGCTCCCGACCGTCGTTGCACTCAACATGCTCGATCTTGCCGAACGCGACGGGCTGACGCTCGATCCCGAGCGATTGGCGCAGGAACTGGGCGTACCTGTTGTCCCGACTGTCGCGGTACGAAAGCGCGGGCTCGCGGACCTGCTCGCCGCGGTCGACGGAGCGATCCTGTCCCACCAGACGCAGGCCGGCTCGACTCCGGCGTCGCCCCCTACCGACGTAGCGCTCCACCAGCGCGCGCGCGCGATCGCGCGCGCCGCGACGATTTCAGAAACCCCGGTGCGCCGCTGGACCCAGCGCGTCGACGCGGTGGTACTCCACCCGGTCGCGGGTTTCCTGATCCTTCTCGCTCTGATGTTCGTCATGTTTCAGGCCGTCTACGCCTGGTCCGAGGCACCGATCGGCTGGATCGAAGCGGGCATCGCCGCGCTCCAGGAGGCGGCGACGAGCGTTCTTCCCAATGGCTTTCTGCGCGGCCTGATCGTCGAGGGTTTGCTGGCAGGCGTCGGTGCGGTCGTCGTCTTCCTGCCGCAGATCCTGATCCTGTTCCTTTTCATCCTGCTCCTCGAAGCGTCGGGTTATATGACCCGGGCCGCATTCCTGATGGACGGTTTGATGGCGAAGGTCGGACTGTCGGGACGCGGTTTCATCCCGCTCCTCTCAAGCTTCGCCTGCGCGGTACCGGGAATAATGGCGACGCGTGCGATCCCCGATGCCAAGGACCGGCTGACCACTATTCTCATCGCTCCGCTGATGACCTGTTCGGCGCGATTGCCTGTCTACACGCTGATCATCGGCGCCTTCATTCCCGCGCGCACGGTGGGCGGATCGCTGGTAGGCCTGCAGGGGCTCGTTCTCTTCGCGCTCTATGTCGCGGGGATTGTCGGCGCGCTCGTTGTTGCCTTCGTCCTGCGGCGCTCGGTCACCAGGGGCAATGCGGCGGGCTTCATGATGGAGATGCCGCGCTATCAATGGCCGCGGCTGCGCGATATCGCGATCAGCCTGTGGCAGCGGGCGTGGATTTTCCTGCGCCGCGCTGGGACGATCATCGCCATGACCACTGTCGTGCTCTGGCTTCTGCTGAGCTTTCCCAAGGCACCGGCAGACAGCGAGCTGCGGCAGGTCGATTACAGCGTTGCCGGTCGCATCGCGAGCGGGTTGGAGACGGTGGTGCAGCCAATCGGCTTCAATCACGACATCGCACTCGCGCTGATCCCGGCGATGGCGGCGCGCGAGGTCGCAGTGTCGGCGCTTGCCACCGCGAACGCGATCGACGCCGGCGACGATGAGGACGCGCTCGCTCAATCGCTGAGCCAGCGCCTTCAGGGCCGCTGGAGCATCGCCACCGCCCTCGCCTTCCTTGCCTGGTTCGTCTTTGCCCCTCAGTGCATTTCAACCATCGCGATTACGCGGCGTGAAACGAACGGGTGGAAATGGCCGATGTTCATGGTTGGCTATTTGTTCCTGCTCGCCTATGCCGCTGCAGGTATTACTTACTGGACGGCCGTCGCCTTCGGACTCGGCTGATCCTTCAACACTCGAGCGGAGCGGAGCGGCGATGGCTGGCAGCGTCAACAAGGTTATTCTCATCGGCAATTTGGGCGCGGACCCCGAAATCAAGTCGTTCCAGAACGGCGGAAAGATCGCGAATATCCGCATTGCGACCTCCGAAAGCTGGAAGGACCGCGTGACCGGCGAGCGCAAGGAGCGCACCGAGTGGCATAATGTCGTTATCAATGGCGACGGGCTGGTCGGAGTGGTCGAACGCTACCTCAAGAAGGGGTCGAAGGTTTATATCGAGGGAAGCCTTCGCACCCGCAAGTGGCAGGACCGCGACGGTAATGACCGCTACACGACCGAGGTCGTCGTCGCGGGCATGGGCGGCTCGCTCACGATGCTCGATGGCGCATCCGGCGGCGGCGGCGGCTCGCGCGGCGGCGGGGAGGGCTGGAACCAGGGCGGAGGCTCAAGTGGTGGCTGGGACCAGGGCGGAGGCTCGAGTGGCGGCTGGAATCAGGGCGGCGGCGGCTCGGGTGGCGGAAGGCCACCGTTCGACGACGATCTCGATGACGACGTGCCGTTCTGAGGACTTTCCTGGTCGTGCTGAGCTTGTCGAATTGCCGCCCTTCGCCCGGCGCTGGAGCGAAAAGTCGGCCTTTCGATAGGCTCGGGGCGAACGGAATGGGTTGAAGCAATGGCCCTATCTGCTGGCATTTACCGCGAAGCCGCGCTCACGGCCGGAGATGTCGCGCGGGGCGTCTGCCGGCTCTTTGCGCAAGCTGGTCTCGTCGCCATTCCAGAAGTACCGCTACCAAATGGGCGGCGCACCGACCTCACCGCGATCGACGCCAAGGGCCGTATCACCATCGTCGAGATCAAGGTCAGCCGCGCCGACCTGCACGGCGACGGCAAATGGCCTGACTATTGCGACTGGTGCGACCACTTCTATTGGGCGCTCGCCTCCGGGCTTGATCCCACGATCCTCGAAACCCCAGATTATCGCCCGGAGACCTCGGGTCTGATCGTCGCGGACCGCTACGGCGCCGCAGTGGTGCGCGAAGCCGCGAGCTGCCACCTTGCCCCGGCGCGGCGAAAAGCCGAACTCCTTCGCATCGGACGCCTCGCGATGCGCCGTTCGATGATTGCGGCCGACCCCGATCTTGCAGCGGGATGGACCGAGCGGTGAACCGACATGGCTTTAGGCAGCCCATGAAAGAAGCCAGGGGTCGAGCTTATCCCCGAACTTGCTGCATCCGCGCGAGATAGCGCGCGAGTACGTCGATCTCGAGATTGACTGGCCGGCCGACTGCCGCCTCGTTCAGCGTCGTCATTTCCTGCGTATGCGGGATGATGTTGAGCGTGAAGAGCGCGCTGCCGTCCGCTTGATCGGCCACTTCATTGACCGTTAGCGACACGCCGTCGAGCGTGATCGAACCCTTGGGGGCGATATGCGGCGCGAGCGGGGCGGGCGCAGAAACGACGATCTTGACACTATCTCCGACGGGTTCGACCGCTACCATGTGCCCAACCGCATCGACGTGACCGGTGACGATATGTCCCCCAAGTTCGTCGCCTACGCGCAGCGCGCGTTCGAGATTGAGGCGCCGCCCCGCGTCCCACATGCCCGGCGCAGTGCGGGTGATCGTCTCGGCGCTCGCATCGACAGCAAACCACCCCGGGCCGCCCTTGCTGCCGTTTTCGACGCCCTTGTCGACGACCGTGAGACAGGCGCCCGAACAGGCGATCGAGGCGCCGAGATCGATGCCGGCGACGTCATAGGCGGTTTCGATGACAAGGCGCACGTCGCCGCGATCCTCGCGTGTACGGATGATGCCGATATCGGTGATGATGCCGGTGAACATGGATGGTTATTCCCTTCGGATCCGCTCGTAGACGTCGAGCCGATCGCTGCCAAGCAGGCGGCTGTCGACGAGCCGCCAGCGACCGTGCGCGTCGGCAAGATCGCCAAGTCCGATGTCTCCGATCGCAGCGCGGCCAACCCCGATGAGGATCGGAGCGCGATAAAGGAGAAGGCGGTCGATGCGGTCCGCGGCGAGGAAGGCCGCCGCCGCCCCTGCCCCGCCCTCAACGAGGAGTGAATCGACGCCGTTGACCGACTCGGGCGAGGCAGCGGCAGTCCAACCCTCGGGCGCGGTTCCGCGCGTCAACACAAACCGCTGCGGACCGCGGTCTGCGAGGCCTGGCAGGCGAACATCAAGGCGGGGCAAATCGGCATCCAGCGTCCCGCGCCCCACGAGTATGGCCTCGTGTCGCGCGCGTTCCAGGTGGGCGTGCGCACGGGCGCGCTCGCCGGTGATCCAGCGGCTCGACCCGTCCGCGAGGGCGATTTGGCCGTCGAGCGAAGTGGCGAGCTTAAGCGTCACGAACGGCCGGGCCGCGGTCCGGCGCGTCCACCACGGCGCCATGGCCTCGCGCGCTGCGTCCGCCAGGACGCCTGTTTCGGCTCCTATTCCGGCGGCGCGCAGCCGGGCGATGCCGCGCCCGTCGGTGCGCGGATCAGGGTCCTGTACGGCGACAACAACGCGCTCAACCGCGGCCTCGATGAGCAGATCGGTGCAGCAAGGTCCGCGCGGGCTGAGGTGCGCGCAGGGCTCAAGCGTGACGTATGCGGTGGCCCCGCGCGCATTCTCTCCCGCGGCCTCAATCGCCATGGCTTCGGCGTGCGGACGCCCCCCCGCTTGTGTCCAGCCGCGACCGACGATGCGCCCGTCTCGCACGAGGATGCACCCGACATTGGGATTGGGTGCCGTGCGTGCGCGCCCACGCCCGGCGAGCGCGACAGCGGCTGCCATCCATTTGGTGTCGGCGGACGGACGCTGCATCGAGGCTATTGGGCAGGCGATGAGGCAGGCTGGGGCCCGCGCGCGGCGCGTTCGGCAAGCGTCGAGCGCTTCGGCGGCGTGGGCCTGCTCGCCTTGGTAAGTTCCTCGGCCT
The DNA here is from genome assembly GCA_044508875.1 of Sphingomonadales bacterium. Taxonomy (GTDB): domain Bacteria; phylum Pseudomonadota; class Alphaproteobacteria; order Sphingomonadales; family Sphingomonadaceae; genus Sphingopyxis; species Sphingopyxis flava_A. The sequence continues at coordinate 101,835 of JBIQHE010000002.1, forward strand.
CCTCGCCGAGCGTCTCGCGCGTCACCTTGTCGGCCTCGGCCGAATCATATTCGACCCCCATCATGTCGGCGAGCTTCTGAAACTCGGCGCGGCGCTTCGCATTCTCGCGGGTCGTTTCCTTCGCGCGCGCAATCCAGTCGGCACGTATCTCCGCCTCACTGCGGTTGGCCGTCCAGTTTTCAAAATAAATGATCTGGGGGCGCGGCCTTTCATAGGGGATCAGATATTTGCTGAAGCCCCAAAACACCACGACCGCAAAAGCAATTGCGACGCCCCAGCTCGTCCAGCGGTGCGGGCGGGGCTCCCGGATATAACCCCAGAAATCGGAGACGCCGCCGCTCACATCCCAATTGTTGAACATTCCCATGTCCACAATTTAGGCGAAGTCGCGCGCTTTGGCGAGGGCCGTGAACACCGCTTTCAACAAGGACAGCGGGTCTGGGGTTGCAAAAATTGCAATCACGGATACGTTTTTCGCAGTTGCGAAAATCATTGTGCAGTGCAATATCACACTTGCCTTTTAGGCATCCTCTCCCAAAACTTTCACGGGCCGCCCTCGGGCGGCCCTTTTTTTCGACCTTTTTGGTTGAGAGGGTCGATTCGGTTCCTTCAACCTAGTCCTGGATTGGGGTGCGCTTTTCGAATCGCCGTACGTCAGCGATGAAACTGCCCGGCAGTGCTGTTGGCTGTCCGCTATCGCTATCGATATGAGCGTAGCTGATTTCAATATCGGTAAGCCGCTCCGAATCGCGAAAAATCCCGCAATGAAGCGTGAAGCTCGCGCGTTCAAAACGACTGATTCGCGCGGCAATGGTGATGAGCTCGTCGAGCCGCGCCGGCGCATGATAATCGATCTCGCAATGCGTCTCGCGAATGTCTGTACCATATTGGTGAAAAAATGGCCCTGGCTGCCCCTCCCCGAGCGCGCGGAAATACTCGGTCACGCCTATGTCGGCATAGGTAAGATAATGGCCGTTGAAGACGATATTCTGGCCGTCGATTTCGCTGTAGCGCACGCGCACGCGCTCCTGCACACGAAAATCGGAGAGCGGCACCTCACTGCGATGAGTCATTCACCGCGTCCCGTCAGGCGGCGAGCGCGGCAGGAGCGCGATCGAGCGGCGCGCACGCCATCTCGAGCCAGGCGCGGTCCGCGTCGCTCATCGCTGGTGCGAGCTTTTCAAACACTGCGGCGTGGTATGCGTCGAGCCAGTCTGCCTCAGCGGGCGACAAGAGCCCGGTATCGACAAGATTGCGCGCGATCGGCGCGAAAGTGATCGTCTCGAATCCCAGCATGTCCTCCTCGGCGCCCGCGATGCTCTGCGGCACCACGACCACCAGATTCTCGATCCGGATACCGAACGCGCCCGCCTTGTAATAGCCAGGCTCGTTCGACAATATCATGCCAGCGTGCAGCGGTTCTTCGGTTCCCGCCTGCCCTCCGGACGGCTTGGCGATCCGCTGCGGCCCTTCGTGGACGGCAAGATAAGCACCGACGCCGTGACCGGTGCCATGGGCATAGTCAACGCCGTCCGCCCACAGATATTGGCGCGCGAGAATGTCGAGCTGGCTGCCGCGTGTGCCTTTCGGGAACCGGGCGCTGGCGAGCGCGATATGGCCCTTCAGCACCTGGGTGAAGCGCCGGCGCATCTCGGCGGTGGGGGTGCCGATGGCAATAGTGCGCGTGATGTCGGTCGTTCCGTCCCTATATTGGCCGCCCGAATCCACGAGGTAAAGGGTGCCGGTCTCGATCGCGCGATTGGTGGTCTCATCGACCTTGTAATGCGGCAGGGCGCCGTTCGGTCCCGCGGCGGAGATGGTATCAAAGGAGAGGTCCACGAGCGCGCCGCTCTGGTCGCGAAACTCGCGGAGCTTCGCTGCGGCGCCGAGTTCGTCAAGACCGCCGAGCGGCGCGGTTTCCTCCATCCATTTCAGGAAGCGTGCGACCGCGACGCCGTCGCGAACGTGGGCTGTACGGGTGCCGTCGAGTTCGGTCTTATTCTTGATTGCCTTGGGGAGCACCGCGGGATCGCGCTGACGTTCGATCGCCGCGCCTGCGGCTTCGAGTGCGGTAAAGATTGCCGCCACCGCGCGATCGGGATCGACCGCGACCTTCTTGCCCGCAAGGCCAGCAAGCGCCGCCTCGAATGCGCTGCGGTCGTGGATGCGGACGCTGTTCCCAAGGTGCGCGCGGACTGCATCGGTCACCTTCTCGGGCGCGATAAACAGATCGGCGGTCGCGTCGGCATGGAGCAGCGCAAAGGCAAGACCCACCGGCGTATGGGTCACATCCGAGCCCCGGATGTTGAAAGTCCAGGCGATCGAATCAAGCGCGGTCATCACGGCCGTGTCGAGGTCCCTCGCCTTCAACCAGTCAGCGACGACTGCCCTCTTTTCGGTCGCCGCCTGCCCGGCGAGGGCGGTGTCGTGGACGATGACCGGCGCATCGCTCGGGGGCGGCTGGTCCTCCCACACGGCGTCGACCGGGTTGCTGGCCACCGCGACGAGTTCGGCACCCTTTGCCTCGAGCGCTTTCGCCAGCGAGCGCGCCCAGTCAATGCTGTGTAGCCAGGGGTCGTAGCCGATTTTCTGCCCTGCGCTGACGTACGCGCCGAACCATTCCGCAACGCTCGACTGCGGCACGTCGACATAATCGTAAAGATTGCCGTCGACCTGGTCGCGCACCTGCACGGTATAACGGCCGTCGACAAACACCGCCGCCTTTTCGGGCAGCACCGCCGCAGTCCCCGCCGAGCCGCCGAAGCCGGTCAACCAAGCCATGCGCTGCGCATAGGCGCCGACATATTCGCTCATATGCTCGTCACTGATCGGCACAATGAACCCGTCGAGACCGCGCGCCCTTAACTCGGCGCGCAGACGGGTGAGGCGATCGGCAGGGCTGATGCTGGGCCGGGGGGTAGACATGCAGCGTTCCTTGTTCCTACATCGCGAGCGATCCTGCCCACCGGGGGCGGCGCCGCGGGAGTTTTCCATGCGCCTCATTTGGATGTTTCTTGCGGTAATTGCCACCCCGCTTGTCGCCTCGCCCCCGCTTTTGGCCCAAGAGAAAGACGCTGAATTGACCGAGAAAGCCCCCGCCCTGCCCCCTGCACCCATCGCCGAAAAGCGCCCGTACCAAGTGACGCTGCACGGCCGGACGCTCTCCGATCCCTGGCACTGGCTGCGCGACCCTGGCTATCCCGAGGTCAACGACCCCGATATCCTCGATTATGTCCGACAGGAAAATGCATATTTCGACGCCGCGATGAGGCCACATGCGAAGCTCGTCGAAACGCTGTTCCAGGAAATGAAGGGGCGCATCAAGGAAGCCGACGCGAGCGTGCCGCAGAAGGATGGCGATTGGCTCTATTGGGTCGAATATGAGGAAGGCGCTGAATATAAGAAATGGTATCGCCGACCTGTCGCGGGGGGGGAAGCTGTCCTCATCCTCGACGAGGTCGCGTTGGCGCAGGGCAAGGATTATTTCCGCCTTGCGGAAGTGTCGGTCAGCCCGAACGGCAAGCTGATGGCCTATTCGTTCGACGATAATGGCTCGGAGCGTTTCGAGGCGCGCATCTGCGATCTCGTCACCGGCGAACTCTTGCCCGACGTCATTCCCGGGACGCTATCATCGCTCGTCTGGACGGCGAACAACGACGCGATCCTCTACGGTCTCGCGAACGAGAATTGGCGCACCGACAATGTCCGGCTCCATAAGCTCGGCACGCCGGTCGCGACGGACCGGTTGCTCTACAAGGAACCCGACATCGGTTTCGGCGTCGGCATCGGTAAAACCGCCGCCGACAATTATATCGTCATCGCAACCGGCGATAACGAGACCAGCGAGGTCTATCTTCTTCCCGCCGACGATCCCGAAGCACCGATGCAGCTGGTTTCGGCGCGGCAAAAGGGCCGCGAATACAGCGTCGATGAGCGCGAGGGCACGCTCTACATCCTGACCAATGACGAGCATCCCAATTTCCGCGTCGCAACAGCAAGCGTCAAGGATCCCGGCGAGTGGACGACCTTGATCCCGGGCAGCGACCATAGCTACATCACCGGCTTTTCGGTGTTCCGCGATTATTTCGTCCTCGAGGCGCGCGAGGACGGGCTCGATCAGGTCGATATCCGAAAATATGACGCCCCCCTGACCCCCGGTCGGATCCAATTTCCCGAAGCAACCTACGTCGCGGGGCTCGGCGACAATCCTGAATATCATCAGGACAAGTTGCGGATCGATTATGAGTCGATGGTCACTCCCGACACCGTTTATGACTATGATGTCACGGCAGGGACGCTTGAGACTCTGAAGGTGCAAGAAATACCATCTGGTTATGATTCGGCACAATATATAACCGAACGGGTTAATATTCCGAGCCGTGATGGTCAGGCGATGATCCCCGTTTCCCTCGTTTATCGCAAAGGGACAAAGCGCGATGGCAGCGCGCCCCTGCACCTTTATGCCTATGGCTCCTACGGCTACCGAGTGGCGCCGGGCTTCTCAACCACGAGGCTCAGTCTCGTCGATCGCGGGATGATTTATGCGATCGCCCATGTGCGCGGTGGCGACGACCTGGGGCGGGCCTGGTATCTCGCGGGCAAGACGAGCCAGCGCAAGAACAGCTTCAACGATTTCATCGACGTCGCGAAGGGCCTGATCGCGAAAGGCTATACGCGCGCGGGCAAGATCTCGATCGAGGGTCGCTCTGCGGGCGGGCAGGTTATGGGAGTCGTCTATAACGAAGCGCCCGAACTTTGGGGCGCAGTCCTGGCGGGCGTGCCCTTTGTCGATGTAATCAATACGATGGTCGACGAAACACTTCCGCTGACCCCGGGCGAGTGGCCTGAATGGGGCAACCCGATCACCGACAAGGCCGCGTTCGACTATATTTTGTCCTACAGCCCCTACGACAATGTGACCGCCCAAGCCTATCCTCCGATGCTGGTGTCTGCCGGGCTCCACGATCCGCGCGTTACCTATTGGGAGCCTGCCAAGTGGGTCGCAAAGCTCCGCGCAACGCGTACCAATGATTCGCTGCTGCTCCTGCGGACCAACATGGGGGCCGGTCACGCGGGCAAATCGGGCCGCTGGGGCGCCTTGCACGAGGATGCTGAGGAATATGCGTTCGTACTGACGCAGCTCGGGATCGAAGACTAGCCCCTCTCATCCGCCGCGATACCGCCCCGGGGTTGCGTACCGCATCCCTATTATATAAGCCCTTATATATGATTCGCTCGACCGGCCTTGGAACCCGCCTCCGCCTGCTGACTGCCGCGCTCGACGACGCGGTCGAGCGAGTCTACCGAGAGGCGGGGCTCGACTTCCGGCCGCGCTTCTTCCCGTTTTTCCAGCTTCTCGTGCACCGCACGTCGGCGTCTGTCGGTGAATGTGCCGCCGAACTCGGCTTTACCCAGCCGGCTACAAGCCAGACGCTGCAGTTGATGGCACGCTCGGGTTGGATCGAGGTCGTACCGGGCGAAGACCGCCGCGAGCATCGATATGCCCTCACTCCACGGGCGCGGGGCAGGTTGCCCGAACTCCAGTCAATCTGGGATGCCATCGCCCGCGCAGCCGCAACCCTCGACGCTGCGCTGCCCGCTCCGCTCGCGGCAACGATCGACGCCGCACTCGAAAGCCTCGATCGCCAATCCTTTCATGCGCTGATTGCCAAGGAACTAGCCCCGTGAAACGCCTGCTCGCGACGATCATCCTCTTCTTTCTCATGGCCCCAGCTTTGGCGCAGTCGGTCAGTCCTCCCGACCGGGCCGAGACGCTCGAGGCGGTCGCCGCCCTGCTCGAAACGCGCTACGTCGATCCCGAAAAGGGCGCACGCTTGGCGCGCGCTCTGCGCAAGGAAAAAACGAGGTGGGAAGCGATAAGCGACGGCCCAGCGCTCGCCGAGGCGCTCACGGCCTGGCTCCGACAGCAATCAGCCGACGGGCATCTCGCCCTCAGTTACAGTGCCCAGACAATCCCGGTCGAGGGCGGTGACGAAGCCTTCACCGCCGAAGAGATCGAACGCTTCTACGGCGCCCAGCTCAATCATGGCGTCGAAAGGATCGAGCGGTTCGACGGCAACATCATGCTCATTGACCTGCGCGTCTTTCCGCCGCCTGCGCTGGCCGGCGACGTGATCACCGCCATGATGACAGTCGCGGCGCAGGGCGATGCGCTGATCATCGACCTGCGTAACAATGGGGGTGGAATGGAGACGATCGAGCTGATTCTCGGCCATCTGCTGCCTCCCGGCTCCCCTTTGAGCGGCATCTATGATCGACCCACCGACACGCTGACGCCGCGCGCCTCACCGATGTGGGTTCCGGGGCGACGCTTCGGCGACACGAAGCCGCTCTATGTACTGATCGGCCCCCGCAGCTTTTCAGCCGCCGAAGCGCTTGCTTACGACCTCCAGGCTCTCAAGCGTGCGACGATCGTGGGCGCGGTGAGCGGGGGCGGCGCCAACCCGTTCGAATATCGGCGCGTCGACGCGCATTTCGCGCTGAGTCTGCCCGAAAAGCGCTCGGTCAATCCGATCACCCGCACCAACTGGCAGGGGGTAGGGGTGATCCCCGATGTCGCCGTGCCACCCGAACAGGCACTCGACAAGGCGCTGACGCTCGCGCGCGCCGCTATCAGCGCTCAGCGGGGCAAATAGCTTCGCGCGATGAGCTCGGCTTCCAGCGCCGCGGCGTGCTCGAACCGGTGCGCTGCGATTCCCGCAGCCTCGGCGGCGGCAACATTGGAGGCGTTGTCGTCGATGAACAGCGCGCCTGCCGGGTCAATGCCAAACCGCGCGATCGCGAGCTCATAAATCGCGGGATCGGGCTTCACGAGCTTTTCCGTCCCGGACACGATGATATCCCGAAAGCGGTCAAAGATCGGCTGGGTTGGCCGAAAGACCTCCCAGAATTCGTGCCCGAAATTGGTTATTGCAAACAGCGGGACCCCCGCCGCGTCGAGCCGCTCGACCAGTTCGAGACTGCCCGGCATCGGGCCCGGGATCGTCTCGTTGAAGCGCGCGGCATAGGCATCGATCAGCGCATCATGTCCCGGAAACTCAGCCTTCCGCTCAACAAGCATCTCGGCAAGCGACCGGCCGGCGTCGTGCTGGAAATGCCACTCGGGCGTGACAACATGCGTGACGAACCATTCGAGCTCGCCCTTATCAACGATCAGCTTCGCGAAGAGGTGCCGCAAATCCCAGTCGAAGAGGACACGCCCGACATCGAAAATCACGCTGCGGCGAATCATGCACCCTCCAGACGCGCGAAAGCGCCGCCGGAAGCATCCGACGGCGTAACGCTGTTCATCAAAGGCAAGCGGGACGCAAGCGCCCCGCGCCGGAGCATCAGCCCTGGCGCGCCTTGAAACGGCGGTTGGTCTTGTTGATCACGTAGGTCCGGCCACGACGGCGGATCACGCGGTTGTCCCGGTGACGGTCCTTCAGCGACTTCAGGCTGTTGCGAATCTTCATTGCTCTTGTCCGTAAATTTTCAGCGTTGCACGCGAAGCGGCGCACCTATGGGCAAGCAGGGGAAAAGTCAACCGGGGCAAGGGCGATTCATCGCTCATGCGGCGGCACGGACTGGAGGGGTCGCGGGCGCAGCGGGTGAGGCCGATCGCGGCCCCCTGCTTTTGCAGACCCGAGCGTCAGGCCCCCGGCCGCCGATCTTCGAGAATGCGTTCCCACGCCAGCGCGTGCGCGACGATCGTGTCGAGATCATCATAGCGAGGCGTCCAGCCGAATTGGGCGCGGATCGCCCTGTTGTCGGCGACCAGCGCATCGGGGTCGCCCAAACGACGATCGCCAAGGCGCCGTTCGATCCTGGCGGGGCCGGCGCGGTCTACCGCGTCAAGCACTTCGAGCACCGAGAAACCTCGGCCATAGCCGCAGTTGAGGCAATGACTGCTGTCCGGGTCGGCGATCAGCGCCTCCAATGCTAGCAGATGTGCAGCGGCAAGATCGCTGACATGGATATAGTCCCGCACCCCGGTGCCGTCCGGGGTAGCAAAGTCGGTGCCGAACACATCGACATGGCTGCGCTTGCCGAGCGCCGCCTCGACCGCGACCTTGATCAGATGCGTCGCACCCGCGGTCGACTGGCCGCTGCGCGCCTCTGGGTCCGCCCCTGCAACATTGAAATAGCGCAGGGCGCAATAGTTGAAATCATGCGCCGCGGCGACGTCTGCCAGCATTGTCTCGGTCATCAGTTTCGACATGCCATAAGGGTTGATCGGACGCTGCGGCGCGTCTTCGCGCACCGGCACCACGTCGGGAATGCCATAAGTCGCTGCCGTCGAGGAAAAGATGAAATGGCGCACCCCGCTGTGCACCGCGGTGTCGATAAGCGCGCGGCTGCGAGAGCTGTTATTGTCGTAATATTTGAGCGGATTGATGACCGATTCGGGCACGACCACCGACCCCGCGAAATGGAGGATCGCGCCGATCTCATTCTCGGCGATGATCCGGCTGACCAGTTCCGCATCGGCGACATCCCCTTCATAGAAGGTCGCAGCGGCTGGAACCGCCCAGCGAAAGCCGGTCACCAGATTGTCGAGCACGGCCACCTGCCAACCGGCATCGAGCAGCGCGAACACGGCATGGCTGCCGATATAGCCGGCGCCGCCGGTTACAAGCACGGCAAAGGGGCGCGTCGACGAGCGGTGGGCAGATGTCACGGGCGTTGGCTCCTTTGGCGGAAAAGCTAGTCCGAGATTGGTTAGCGCCTGGTTAGCGGGAAGGGGAGAGGTGACGTTTTTTCATGCCGTTGGATTCGCCCCGCGCTCCCGGCGGGAGATGCGAAGCCGCCTCTATCCCGCCAGCGCCTTTTGCCGGCGGCGCTGCACCGATGAGCCATAGCCCATCGCCTCCCGATATTTGACCACTGTCCGGCGCGCGATGTCATAGCCTTCGGCCGCGAGCTTCTGCGCAATCGTCTCGTCGGAGAGGATCGCCTTGGGGTCCTCGGCCTCGATAAGCGCCCGGATGCGGCTTTTCACCGCCTCGGCCGACACAGCGCCGTCGCCCTCGACCGCGGCGATGCCCGAGGAGAAGAAATATTTCAGTTCGAACAATCCCCGTGCGCACGAGAGATATTTGTTGCTCGTCACGCGGCTGACAGTCGACTCGTGCATCCCGATCGCCTCGGCGACATGCCGCAGCGTCAGGGGGCGCATGTGCGCGACGCCGTGGAGGAAAAAACCCTCCTGCTGCTTCACGATTTCGCTCGCGACCTTGACGATCGTACGCTGCCGCTGATCGAGCGCGCGAACCAGCCAGTTGGCGCCGGCGAGCTGCTCGGACAGCCAGGCCTTGCTCTTGGCGGCCGTTCCCTTGGCGAGTTCGGCGTAATAGCGCCGATTGACGAGCAGGCGGGGCAGGGTGGAGCTGTTCACCTCGACCGCCCAGCCCTTCGCGGTCTGGCGGACATAAAGGTCGGGCACCACCGCCTGCACCCGGTCACCGCCGAATTTGAGGCCGGGTTTCGGGTCATAGCCCCGAAGCTCGCGGATCATGTCGGCGAGATCCTCATCGTCGACGCCGCAGATGCGCTTCAGTTGCGGAAAAGCGCCCTTAGCGACGAGATCGAGATGTGCGATCATCGTCGCCATTGCAGGATCATAGCGATCGGCCTCCCGAGCCTGGATCGCGATACATTCGGCAAGGTCGCGCGCCCCTACGCCCGATGGGTCGAAGCTCTGGACCACGGCCAGCACGTCCTCGACCAGGGCAAGCGGGACGCCGAGCCGGTGTGCCAGATCCGATAGATCGGCGCGCAGATAACCCGCCTCGTCGATGAGCGCGACGATCTGCTCGGCGACCATAGCCTTCATCCCCGAGAAACGCTCGCCCACCTGCGCGAGCAGATGGTCGTGAAGCGTTTCCCCGGCTTCGGCGAAGCTGTCGAAATCAATCTCTTCACCTGCTCCCGAAAGACCAACGCTGTCGCTCGCGCTGTCGTGGTGAAAGCGCTCCTCGGCAAAATCGACGTCGAGATCGTCGGCAACCCCCGCGTCGGAAGTGAGAGCCTGATCGGTGTCGGGCGCTTCCGTTGCGGGCGCTGGCAACTCGGTCTCCGATTCGTCGGGACCGCTCCCCTCGTCGGCCGACGCCGTGTCGAGCAACGGGTTGCCTTCGAGCGCTTCAGCCAGATAGGCTTCCAGCTCGAGATTCGACAGCGCGAGCAGCTTGATCGCCTGCTGGAGCTGCGGCGTCATCACCAGCGATTGCGACTGGCGTAAGTCGAGGCGGGGACCCAGAGCCATCGCGCCTCAAGCGGTCAAAGCGAAAAGCCCTCGCCGAGGTAGAGCCGGCGCACCTCGGGGTCGGCGACGAGTTCGGCCGGCGACCCGGCGAGCAGCACCTTACCGTCATAGATGATGCAGGCGCGGTCGACGAGGTCCAGAGTCTCGCGAACATTATGATCGGTGATGAGGACCCCGATGCCGCGCGTCTTGAGGTCGGCAACAAGGTCGCGAATGTCGCTGATCGAAATGGGGTCGATCCCGGCAAAAGGCTCGTCGAGCAGCATGATGGATGGGTTGGCGGCGAGCGCGCGGGCGATCTCGGCGCGGCGGCGTTCGCCTCCCGAGAGCGCCATCGCCGCGGCGCTGCGCAGGCGGGTGAGGCCAAATTCTTCGAGTAGCTCGTCGAGACGGCGCTCCCGCTCGATCTTGTCGGGCTCGGCAAGTTCGAGCACCGCCGAGATATTCTGCTCCACCGTCATCCCGCGAAAGATGGACGTTTCCTGCGGTAGATAGCCGAGGCCGAGGATCGCGCGGCGATACATGGGGAGCGCGGTAATATCGGCGCCGTCGAGCATGATGCGCCCGGCATCCGGCCGCACCAGTCCCATGATCGAATAAAAGCAGGTGGTCTTGCCAGCGCCGTTGGGGCCGAGCAACCCGACGACTTCCCCTTTGCCGACGGAGAGCGACACGTCGGACAGGACGACGCGCTTGTCATAGCTCTTGGCGATCGACACCACCGCGAGCCCGTTGCCCGCCGCGGCGTCCTGTTGGACATGCGCGGTGTGCTCGGCGACGCCATGGTCGCCTTCGGAAAGCGTCACCAGAGTGGATTCATCGGTCATGCTCAGCTTTGATCCGTTCTAGCCCCGTTGGGGCGTTACCCCAGGCGCGCTGCGAAGGTCAATCTGGCAAGATTTTTGCATCGCCTTCCTCCGCTTCAGAGGATGGGCTCGGGCAGCGTCAATGTCCCGCCGATTCTCCCCGGGCGACGCCCGACCGCGCGAGCTGGTCGTCGATCGCCGCCACGAGGCGGGCGAGCGCGGCCTCATCCTTCGCCTCGGCGCGCGCCACGAGGACGTCCTGCGTGTTCGATGCCCGCAGCAGCCACCAGCCGTCCTCGGTACGGACACGCGCGCCATCGGTGCGGTCGACCGTCGCGCCTGACGCGGCGAGGCGGTCCAGGACCTCGTCGACGATCACGAATTTGCGCGCCTCGTCGACCTGGAAGCGGAGCTCGGGCGTGTTGACCATCGGGGCCATCGCGCCGCGCAAATCGGTAACGCTCTTTCCCAGTTTCGCCGCCGCCTCGATCAGTCGCACGGCGGCATAGGGCGCATCGTCATAGCCATAGTAGCGGTCGGCAAAGAAGATATGCCCGCTCATCTCGCCAGCAAGCGGGCTTCCGGTTTCCTTCATCTTCGCCTTGATCAGGCTGTGCCCCGTCTTCCACATCAGCGGGTTACCGCCGAGTTCGGAAACGCGGTCGAACAGCGCTTGGCTCGCTTTCACATCGGCGATGATTGTCGCCCCCGGCTGGTCTTTCAGCACAGCGGCGGCGTATATCTGCAGCAGCTGATCGCCCCAGATTACCCGCCCTTGGCCGTCGATCGCACCTATTCGGTCGCCGTCGCCATCGAAAGCGACCCCGAAATCGAGAGCCTTTTCGGCCACGAGCTTCCGAAGATCGGCCAGATTCGCCTCGACCGTCGGATCGGGATGGTGGTTCGGGAAGTGACCGTCGATATCGGTGAACAGCAAATGATGCTCGCCCGGCAGCCTCGCGGTGAGTTTCTCTATTACGGTCCCCGCCGCGCCGTTGCCCGCATCCCAGCCGATTCGATAGGCGCCGCCGCCAAAACCCTCGACCAGGCGGTCGACATATGCATCGACGATATCGATTTGGCGCGCAGACCCTTCGCCAGCCTCCCAGTCTCCGGCCGCGGCCATATCCCCGATCCGCTGAATGTCCGCACCAAAGAAAGGCCGCCCCTCGAACACCATCTTGAAGCCGTTGTAGTCCGGCGGGTTATGGCTCCCGGTGATCTGGATGCCGCCCGCCACCTCCTCGGTCGCCGCGGCATAATAGAGCATCGGCGTCGGGCCCAGTCCGACGCGCAGGGCATCGACGCCCACAGCGTTCAGCCCCTCGACCACCGCCGCTTCGAGCATCGGCGACGACAGCCGCCCGTCATAGCCGACCGCAACCTGCTTGCCGCCCGCGCGAGCGATGAGCGTTCCGAAGCTGCGCCCGATCGCGCGCGCATCGTCAGCAGAAAGCGTGTCACCCACCACGCCGCGAATGTCATATTCGCGCAGCAGCGTCGGGTCGAAAATATGAGTCATGGGGCGCTCCGGTGAAATCAGTTCATGCAGCGGCAAACAGGTCGCCATCCGGATGCAACCGCTCGCGAGCCGGAAGGTTCAATCCACCCATCGCCTCGCGCAATTCCTGCCGCGCGACGACATGACCAATGCCCATGCCGCCGAGATGAGCCTTGTCGAGCAGCGTCAGGCCGGCCGGGAAAAGTTCGCGATAAATGACGCGTTCGCCGAGCCCTGGGATGACGCGGAAACCGACGCGGCGCGACAGTTGGGTCAGCGCCTCGCCAACGCGGCGCATATTGTGCGCGTCGACATGCTGGAGCCGGTTGCGAAGTACAATCCAGTCGATCGTTCGCCCGTCGCTCTTGGCGCGCGCCTTGCGCGTGTCCCAGATCAACTCGGAATAAAAGCTGGGACGAGTGACCTGGAAAGTTTCGGGATCGACCTGACCAATCAGGTCAAAGTCGATGAAGCTGTCGTTGATCGGAGTAATAAGCGTGTCCGCGCTCGTCGCGAGGTGGCGCGCGAATATATCGTCGCGCCCCGGCGTATCGGCCACGAAATAGTCGGCCCCGTCGACCAGGCGCGCCACCTGCGCGTCGAGTTCCTCGATCGTCGAACCCTCGAACACCTCGAAGCGCGGGGTCGGCAGCGCGATGCCGCGGCGCTTTGCGGTATTCTCGCGGTTTTCCAGATAGCGGTGGAAAGTGCGCTGGCGCGGGTCGAGGTCGATTCCCGCGACACGCCAGCCGAGACTCGCCAGCGCAACCGCGAAATGGACCGCGCAGGTAGATTTACCCGTTCCACCCTTTTCGTTGGCAAAGATGATGCGGTGCGGTGCGGGCGTCGTCATGACCGTTGCGATTTTCCTGTTGGCGGCGCATGGGAGCCGCATCGGTGGCGTATAGGCGCCGCCAATATCGGAGGGCGGGCAAGGGTGCAAATCATCCGTGATGTTGCCACACTTCACCGTGCCGTTTCGGCACTGAAGCAGGGCGGAAAAAGCGTAGCGCTGGTCCCGACGATGGGGGCGTTGCACGAGGGGCATCTTTCGCTGGTGCGCATGGCGCGCCGCGTTGCCGACCATGTCGTCGTGTCGATCTTCGTCAACCCGACCCAGTTCGGCCCGAGCGAAGACTTCGCCGCCTATCCGCGCGACGAGGCGCGCGACGCCGCACTGCTGGTCGAGGAACAGACCGCGCTTCTCTGGGCTCCCGATGTCGCGGTCATGTATCCCGACGGTCACAGCACGCATATCGAGGTCGCCGAGCTCGGTGCCGACTATTGCGGCGCCGCGCGGCCCGGCCATTTCGACGGCGTCGCGACCGTTGTCGCCAAGCTGTTCAACCAGGTCCGCCCCGACATGGCTATCTTCGGCGAAAAGGATTGGCAGCAGCTTGCGATCATCCGCCGCATGGCGCGCGACCTCGACTTCGGCCTGGACATATTGGGGGCTCCGATCGCACGGGACCCCGACGGCCTCGCCCTCTCTTCGCGTAACGCATATCTCACGGAAGAGCAGCGCAGCGCTGCCGCCGCCTTCCCGCGCGCGCTAAAGGCGGCCGCGGCGGCAATTGCGGGCGGCTCGGATGTCGGCGAGGCGCTTGCCGACGCCGAAGCGGCAATCCTTGCCGGTGGATTCGACAGCGTCGATTATGTCGCACTCGCCGATGCAGATAGCCTCGGCCGATTGACGGAGCTGCGCCAGCCCGCGCGCCTCCTCGCAGCGGCGCGGATCGGAAAGACGCGGCTGATCGACAATTGGCCGGTCAGCTGATCAAGACTCTCGTCCTCGCCAAATCGGCGAGCGCGCGCCCTTCACGCGGCCTGTCGTGCAAAAACAGGCGCCGGCTCAGCTAAGGCTGGAGGATCAACCAGCGTGGGCGGTGACGCTCTATAGCCGAGCTTTTCTGCGCTCTCCCGTCTTTGTCCCCAAAAAAACGCGCCAGCGTTAACGCTTTGTTGACCATGAACGGCAAGGTTGGACGCGTGGCCTTTCTGTGGGGGAAGGCAAAGGGGGTTATCATGGCAAACAGTCTGAAGTCTGCCCAGTATCTGATCGAAAGCCGGCTGCTCGATGCAGCGCGCGGCGATGCAAGCGCTTATTTCGACCTGGGCATCGCCTTTTCGACCGGCACGGGAGGGGTCGATGTCGATCTGATCCAGGCACATAAATGGTTCAATCTTGCTGCGCTCGGTGGCAGCCGCGAGGGTCAGCAATGCCGTGCCGATCTGGCGTCCGAAATGAGCCGCGACGAGATTGCAGAGGCCCAGCGCCAGGCACGCGCGTGGCTCGATGAAACCGCGCGCCGCCCGGCGGCCCGGCGCTTCGCCGCTTAATCCTTTCGCCGGAAGGGCATGTGCCCTTCCAGCCATTCGAGCTCCTGTTCCTCGGCGGCGCGCTCACGCTCCAGAAATTCCGCCACAGCGCGGCGGAATCCTGGATCGGTAATGAAGTGCGCGGACCAGGTTGCGACCGGGCCATAGCCCCGCGCGAGCTTGTGCCCGCCCTGCGCGCCTGCCTCGACGCGCCGAAGACCGCGCGCGATCGCAATGTCGATCGCGCGGTAGTAGCAAAGCTCGAAATGCAGGAAGGGAATGTCGGCAAGGCAGCCCCAGTAGCGGCCATAGAGCGTATCGCCCCCCAGAAAATGCATAGCCCCTGCGACCGCCTGCTCACCCGCATAGGCGAGAACCAGGATGACGCGGTCCGCCATCCGGTCGCCCAATAGGTCGAACGCCGCGCGCGTCAGATAGGGATGTCCCCATTTGCGCGCGCCGGTGTCCTGATAAAAGGCCCACATCGCGTCCCAGTGCGCAGGCTCGATCGCGTTTCCGGTCGCCTCCACGATCCGCAGGCCCTCGACCGCCCGCGCGCGTTCCTTGCGAAGCTGCTTGCGCTTCGCCGAGGTCAGCGTGGCAAGGAAATCATCGAAGCTCGCATAAGCTGCGTTGGCGAAATGAAACTGGACGTCACGGCGCACCAGCCAGCCCGCATCTTCGAACAGGGCCATCTGCTCGGGGGCGACGAAGGTCGCGTGCGCCGAAGAGAGATTATTCTGGCGCACGACCGCTTCGGCGGCACGGATCAGCAGCCGGGCGTCCTCCTCATTCTGCGCGAGCAGCCGTGGTCCCGGTACCGGGGTGAAGGGCGCCGCAATCTGCAGCTTGGGATAGTAAGCGCCGCCCGCGCGCTCCCAGGCGTCGGCCCAGGCGTGGTCGAAGACATATTCACCCTGGCTATGCGTCTTGAGATAGGCGGGCGCTGCGGCAACCAACGCGCCGTCCCCATCCTCGACCAAAAGCGGCGCCGCCTGCCAGCCGGTCCCTGGCCCGACGCTGCCCGACTCTTCGAGCAGCGAAAGGAAATCATGACTGACGAAGGGGTTGGCCACGCCGGCCAGGGCGTCCCACGCCTCCGCGCCGACCGCGGCGACGCCGGTACCGAGTGACAGGGTGCGCGCGGGCGGATCGGCTTCGGCCATTCGCTTCCTTATAGAGGTTTCACCGCCACGATGGCGTCAACTTCGACCGCGGCGCCAAGCGGCAGCACCGATACGCCCACCGCGCTGCGCGCATGACGGCCCGCGTCGCCGAACAATTGCTCCATGAGCTCCGACGCGCCGTTTGCGACCTTCGGCTGCGCCGTAAATCCGGGGTCGCTGTTCACGAACACGCCCAGCTTGACGATTTTTTCGACCCGCGACCAGTCGCCCCCCAGCGCCTGGCCGATCTGCGCGACGAGCATCAGCGCGCAGCGCCGCGCAGCGTCATATCCGGTGGCTTCATCCATGTCGGCGCCGAGCCGGCCCATGACCACCTGTCCATCGCGAAACGGCAGCTGTCCGCTGATGTGGAGGAGCCCGCCATGTTCCACGACGGGTACATAGGCGGCGACAGGCGCCGCTGCCTTCGGGAGTTCAAGACCAAGGTCGGCGAGTTTGGCAGTCATGTCCATGGGAAGATCCTTTATACCAGTCCGGGGCCGGGGGCCGGAATATTTTCCAGTAAGCGCGCGAGGATCCAGTCTTGGGCCGCCGCCCAGTCATCGATCCGCGCGTGCGCCTGCGGAGCGGGGGCAATCTTGTCGGCAATCGCAGGCTCACCCACCATGTGGAGCCGCCACACTTCGGGCGCCGTTGCCGCGACCGAGGCGTGATGGCCGGCGAGATCATCGATGAAGACCGCGACGCTGGGTTTGCGCTCGTCGAGCAGGCGGCGCACGGGCTCGCCCTTCCCGCCGCGGCTGCCGATTACCGGCGCGGAAAGGCCGAGCGCGGAAAGCTGCGCGCCACGCGCCGCCTGGTGGGCGGGGCCGACGTTGGTGAGCACGACGATATCCGCAGCGTGGCCAATCGCTGCCATCGCCGCCATCGCGCCGCGGATCGGATATTGTCGCGTCATCTCGGTGCGAAAAAAGCCATCGAGGAGCGGCCACACCTCGGCCGCCTCGAGCGGCGTACCGCACTCCTTGCGTTTGAGGGCCCCTGCGAAGCTCGCGTCCTCCATCCGGAACAACACGCCATGCTCCTCGTCGACCCACTGCGCAAAGGGAACGACCATGTGCATCAGCACCTCGTCGCAATCGGTGATGACGAGCGGGCGGGTCATAATTGCTGTCCTTCCAGTCCTTCCAGGCGACGGGCCGCGTGCGCGAGTGCCTCGGGTTCCATATCGAGCGCGGCGGCGCAGGCGACAAGATCGGGCTCATGCGCGGCCAGAAACCCGAGGATGGCCGCCAGCGTCGCGCGCTCATCCAGCGATGCGCGAAGCGTCGAGGGATCAAGGCCCGTCATTTGCAGCAGGCGCCCGGCACGGCGCTCGTCGCCCAATATCCAGCCGAGCGCGTGCAGCGCCAGCGCTTCGTCGCCGTCATTCACCCGGAAGATCCCTTCGCCGCGAGGCAATTGTTTCCTCTCGCCGATTCGCCTAAACGGGCGCGGGACGCAAGCGGGGAAAGCCAAAGTCATGGGCAGGACGATATTGGTCGTCGAGGATAATGAGCTGAACCTGCGCCTATTCTGCGATCTGCTGAACGCCCATGGCTATAGCGCGCATCCGGTGCGCGACGGCCGCGACGCGCTGGCGAAGGCGCGCGAGGTATCACCCGATCTCATCATCATGGACATCCAGCTGCCACATGTGAGCGGACTCGATCTGATCCGTCAGATGAAAGCCGATCCGGCCCTGAACGCGGTGCCGATCATGGCGGTGACCGCCTATGCCGGAAAAGGCGACGAAGAGCAGATCCGCGCCGCTGGCGCCGAAGCCTATGTCTCGAAGCCGATCTCGGTCATAAAATTCATCGAGAATGTGGGCGCGTTTGCCTGAGGATCCGGGCGAGACGGCGGCCCCCGCTCGGCGGGAGGCTCCCGGATCCCCCCACGAGCTATTGCGCGGTGCCTCAGGGGTTTCGGCGGCACCGGCAAAAGGGCCGCTCCATCACCTCATACCCATGCTATAAGCGGCGCTCCCTTGAAGGAGGCAAATCATGGCGGGCGGTCTCGCGATGGTGCTTAGCGGCGGCGGCGCCAAGGGCGCATTCCAGGTCGGTGTCGTCCACGAGCTGGTCGTCAACCGCCAGGTTCGCATCGATATCGTTGCGGGCGTCTCGACCGGCGCAATCCAGGCATTGGGCGTTGCGCAGGACGATGTGCCTGGCCTGCTCGACGCCTGGCTCGGCATCAAGGGGAATTCGTCGATCTACAAGGAGCGTCCGCTCGGCGTCGTTGGAGGCCTTCTCGGCGAAAATGCAATCTACGATGCCGCACCCCTGAAGCGTCTTCTCAAGGGTTTCGCGGACGAGGAAAAGCTCGCAGCGAGCGGTCGCAAATTGTTGCTCGGCGTCGTCAACCTCGGCACCGGTTCCTTTCGCAGCATCGACGAAAGCGTATCTGGCATTCACAACTGGGTCTATGCAAGCTGCGCCATGCCGCTCTTCTTTGATCCGCTGAAGACGCGCGCGCGCGATGGAACCGAGGAGCAATGGGTCGATGGCGGCGTGCGCGACGTGACCCCACTGGGCGCCGCGCTCGAAAGAAACCCGCGAGGCGTGATCGCGGTCCGCGCCTCACCCGCGCCGCAGCCCGGCCGTGCACGCACTTATGGCAATCTGATCAAGATCGGGCTGCGCGCGGTCGATATACTGCAGTCCGAAGTGTCAGCGAACGACCTCGCGGGAGCGGCACTGATCAACGACCTGATCGCGGCGCGCGAGGCGCAACTGCGCGCGCTTCAGTCCGAGGGCATCGGCGGTGCCCAGGCGGCGCGGATCCTCCGCCCGCTGGATGTCCAGATCGCGCGCTATCGCTTTGCTCCGATCCGGATCATCGAGCCCGAAGAGGAATATTCCGAAACACTCGAATTCGACCCCGCGAAGATCCGGGCCGCGATCGACGCGGGGCGACGCGCGGTCGAGCACGAATGGGACGCGCTCGAGCCGCTGCTCAGCTAATCGCCGCGATCAGGCGCTACATAGGGGACGGCCGCGGCGCGGCGAGCCGGTGGGCGAATTCCACGGCGCATCGTAGTGGATGGCAACCGCCGCGGCTGAACTATCCTTCACCGCCGTCCAGAGACGGCGAACCAGAGATAAAAAACGATGGGTCATGTCGTGTCTCCTGCTGTCCGGGCCGCGAACGGGGAGAGGAGCGGCCCGGACAGCACGGTTGTAGGCGCGGGGAAGCGGCGATTGGCGCCTAAATTTATCGGTCTGCCGACCAATTTTCGCGCTATAAGCTCAACCATGCCAAAAATGATCGACCTTGACCGTTTCGACCGCCGCCTCCTCAAGCTCGTGCGGGAGGATAATCTTCAACCCGCACGCGTGCTTGCAGAGAAGGTCGGACTTTCATTGTCGGCGGTGCTCCGCCGGCTTCGGCGGATGCGCGAGGGGAAAGTGATCGTCGCGGACATCGCGGTGGTGAACCCGCAGCTCACCGGCTCGGCGCTGACGATGCACGTCCTTGTCCAGATGCAACAGGCGGGACCGCAGGCGATGGATAGCTTCGCGCGGGCAATCGCGCGTCACCCCGAAGTGACGGGCGCGTGGGATGTCACGGGCGACGTCGATTTCCTCTTGCGCGTTCAGGTCGCGACGATGGAGGAATATGACGCCTTCACCCGCCGCGCCCTAGGTGAGGACAAAGGTGTTCATTCCTTCACGACACTTATTACGATCCGCAACATAATCGAGAACGATGTCGCCCGCCGCCCACTGCTCGATCGCTAGCGAGTAAGCGAGGGCGGCGACCTGCGCTACGCCGCCACCGCATCCTCGCTGCGGCTCGCCGCAGCTTCCAAGAGACGCTTTTCGAGCCCCTTCACGCGCGCGGCGCTGTCAATCTTGTCGCCGATCAGGTCGGTCACATAGAAAGTGTCGACCGCACGCTCCCCATAGGTGGCGACATGCGCTGAATGGACCGTCACCTTCGACTGAAACAACGCATAGGCGAGCTGGTTGAGCAGCGCCGGGCGGTCCTGCGCATTCACTTCGATCACCGTGAAGCGGTTCGACGCCTTGTTGTCGATAAAGACATTGGGAGCGACGCGGAAGGCTTCGGCGCGGGCGCGGGGGAGGGCACGCGCCTCGAGCTTGGGCAGCAGCTTCTGCCGGTTGGCCAGTGCATCCTCGATCGCGCGGGTCAGGCGATCGATCTGGCCCGCTTCGGCAAAGGGGCGGCCGAGCGGATCCTGAACGAGGAAATTGTCGAGTGCAAGCCCGTCGCGCGTCGTGTGGATGCGCGCGTCGATGATATTGCCGCCCGCCAGGTGAATGCCACCTGCGATGCGGTAGAAAAGCCCCGGATGGTCGGCCGCCAGCACCATCACCAGCGTCGCGCCGCGATCGTCGTCGGGGACTGCAGCGATATGGAGCGGCGCGTCGCCCGCCTTCTGGATGTGGACCAGGTTGGCCGCGATCACTTCCACGGGCTCGGCGATCCAGTAGCTTTCGGGCAGCCGCTTCGCGAGCTTTGCAAACTCCTTGTCGCCGATCTGGAGTAGCACCTGCGCCTCTTCTTTCTTGCTTGCGATGCGCACCTCCCGCCCGCGCTGCTTGTGGCCGAGGCGCAGTACTTCTTCTGCGGCGTCGAACAGCTCGCTCAGCAATTGCCGCTTCCAGCTGTTCCACACCCCGGGGCCGACTGCCCGGATGTCGACCACCGTGAGGACAAGCAGCAGGCGCAGGCGTTCCGGGCTCTGGACGATCTGGGCGAAATCGAGGATCGTCTTGAAGTCGGCGAGATCCCGCTTGAATGCGGTCGCCGACATCAGGAGGTGATGGCGGACCAGCCACGACACCGTCTCGGTTTCCGCCTCGGAGAGGCCGAGACGCGGACATACCCGCAGCGCGAGTTCGGCGCCGAGCACGCTATGGTCGCCGCCGCGTCCCTTGGCGATGTCGTGGAGCAGGACGGCGACATAGATAACGCCGCGGGACTGCACCTGCCGCATGATCGCGGTCGACAAGGGATGATCGTCCTTCAGCCGCTCCTGTTCGATGTCGGAGAGCAGCCCGATTGCGCGGATCGTGTGTTCGTCGACGGTATAATGATGATACATGTCAAACTGCATCTGCGCGACGACGCGGCCGAAGTCGGGCACGAAGCGGCCGAATACGCCGGCCTCGTTCATCCATCGCAGCACGGTTTCAGGGTCGCGGGGGCTGGTGAGGACGTCGAGGAACAATTCGTTAGCGCGCGCGATGCGGCGCACCCCGCGCGCGTCGATCAGTTTTGCATCGTGCCGCGCCTGGCGCATCGCCTGCGGATGAATCTCGAGGCCGTAGCGGTCGGCGAGCGCGAAGATTTCTAGCAGGCGGACGGGGTCCACCTGGAAGAAATCGTCGGACGGCAGGGCAAGCCGGCCCCGGTCGAGGACGAAGCCACCAAGTTTCCCCGGGCGCCGACGGATCGTGGGCAGAAAGCGCCGCCCGCGCGCCGCGAGCTGGTCGTCGAGATGCGCAAGGAAGGTCCCGGTCACGTCGCCGACGCTCTTGGCGTGGAGAAAATAAAGCTGCATGAAGCGCTCGACCGCGCTTTTGCCCGGCCGCTCGGCGAATTGCATCCGCTGTGCGATTTCGCGCTGGAAGTCGAAGGTCAGCCGGTCTTCGGCGCGGCCCGCAAGGATATGGAGGTGGCAGCGGACCGCGAGAAGAAAATTTTCCGCGCGCGAGAACTGGCGAAGTTCCCGGGCCGTCAGGAGTCCCGCGTCCACAAGCTCGGGGATGGTGCGAACGCGGTGGATGAACTTGCCGATCCAGAACAGGGTGTGGAGATCGCGCAGCCCACCCTTGCCTTCCTTCACATTGGGCTCGACGACATAGCGCGAATCGCCCATCCGCTTGTGTCTCTCATCGCGCTCGGCGAGCTTTTCGGCCACGAAGGAACGGGCATTGCCTGCAACGACCTCCGCATCGAAACGCGCCGCGGCATGGTCATAAAGGCTGCGGTCGCCCCAGATGAAGCGCGCCTCGACGAGCGCGGTCCGGACTGTCAGGTCATCCTTTGCCGCGCGGATCATCTCGTCGACCGAGCGCGACGAGTGGCCGACCTTCAGCCCGAGATCCCACAGCGTGTAGAGCTGCGCCTCGATCACCTGTTCAGTCCAGCTCGTCTGCTTGAACGGCGTCACGAAGCCGATGTCGACGTCGCTGTGCGGCGCCATCTCGCCGCGACCGTAACCGCCAACGGCGATCACCGTGATCCGCTCGCCCGCCGAGCGGTTGCCAGCAGGATAGAGATGCTCGGTGGTGAAATCATGGCTGAGGCGGACGATTTGATCGATCAGGAAGGCGGTCGCATTGGCTGCGACGCGCCCTGCCGAGGGCTGCTCGAGGAGGCGGCGCTCGATCTCGGCACGCCCGGCTTCGAGTGCCTCTTTGAGTAGCGCAACCATCGCCCGGCGGCGCTGACCGGAGTCGCTCGTTCCGGCGGCGATCTCCTCGAGTCGCCCCGACAGGGCGCGGCGGTCGACGATTGCGCGGCGACGTTCCAGATGACCGAAGATATCGCTCATTTCTCGTCCACCATCATCTGCTTGAGCCGGTAGAGCGCATCGAGCGCTTCGCGCGGCGCGAGCGCGTCGGGATCGATTTCGTCGAGTGCTTCGCGCAGCGGGTCTTTCGCGGCTTCGGGCGTGGCCGCAAGCGTTGCCGCGAAGAGCGGCAGGTCGTCGAGCCCCGCGGCAAGCCCTCCCGTCGCCTCCCGCCCGGCTTCGAGCTTGGCGAGCACGGCCTCTGCGCGTTTCACGACCGCGGTCGGCACGCCTGCGAGCCGCGCGACGGCGAGGCCATAGCTCCGGTCGGCCGGCCCCTCGGCGACTTCG
The DNA here is from genome assembly GCA_044508875.1 of Sphingomonadales bacterium. Taxonomy (GTDB): domain Bacteria; phylum Pseudomonadota; class Alphaproteobacteria; order Sphingomonadales; family Sphingomonadaceae; genus Sphingopyxis; species Sphingopyxis flava_A. The sequence goes on from JBIQHE010000002.1 coordinate 124,735, forward strand.
TGAAGCAGCACCAGATCGCCCTGCCATTCGCGCGCGCGGACATGATGAAGCGAGAGGGCGTTCAAAGACTCGGCGAGCCGGGTGAGCTCGTGATAATGGGTCGCGAACAGGCAGCGGCACCGGTTCACTTCGTGCACCGCCTCGACCACCGACCAGGCGAGCGCGAGTCCGTCATAGGTCGAGGTGCCGCGCCCGACCTCGTCGAGGATCACGAAGCTTTGCGGTGTCGCCTGCGCGAGGATCGCGGCAGTTTCGACCATTTCGACCATGAAGGTGGACCGCCCGCGTGCGAGATTGTCGCTCGCTCCTACGCGGCTGAACAGCCGGTCGACAAGCCCGAGCTTCGCACTCGCGGCGGGGACGAAGGCACCCGCCTGCGCGAGGACGACTATCAGGGCATTCTGGCGCAGGAAGGTCGACTTGCCGCCCATGTTGGGGCCCGTGACGAGCCAGAGCCGGTCGTCGGGCGACAGCGACACGTCATTTGGTACAAATCGCTCGCCGCTCTTCGCCAGCGCCGCCTCGACGACGGGGTGCCGGCCGCCCGCCACATCGAGGCACGGTTCGTCGGCGAGGTCGGGGCGGCACCAATTGTGGCTCATGGCGTGATCGGCATGGGCCGCGGCGACGTCGATCCGGGCGAGAACATCACACGATGCGGCTATCGCCTCGCGCCGCGCGACCGCCGCTGCGGTCAGCCGTTCAAGATGTGCCGCTTCCGCCGCCAGCGCGTGAACGCCCGCCTGTGTCACTCGGCCGGCGGCGTCGTGGAGATCGGGCGAATTGAACCGGACGACGCCCGCGAGCGTCTGGCGGTGCGTGAAGCCCGAATCGGGTGCCAGCAGCGCGTCGGCGTGCTTCGCCGGCACCTCGACATGATAGCCGAGCACGCCATTGTGCCGAATCTTCAGGGAGGCAATGCCGGTGCGGTCGCGGTACTCGGCCTCGAGCGCCGCAATCGCCTTGCGCCCGTCGCGCGCCGTCGCGCGCAGCGCGTCGAGCGCGGCGTCATATCCTTCCGCGATATAGCCGCCCTGCGCCGCGTCGACCGGCGGGGTTTCGATGAGCGCGCGCGCGAGTTCGTCGACGAGCGCCCCATGACCGTCGAGGCCGGGAAGCAATCGCGCAAGGAGGGGCGGAAGGTCGGGGCGGCGCGCGAGTCGATCGCGCAGGATTTGCGCCCCGGCGAGCGCATCGCGCAGCTGCGCAAGGTCGCGCGGACCGCCGCGCCCGGCGACGAGGCGGCCGAGCGCGCGCCCCGCATCGGGGAGAGCGCGCAATTCGCTCCTGAGCTCGCCGCGCCACAATGCGTCGCGCGCGAGCGCGTCGACCAGGTCGAGCCGGTCCAGGATCCCCGTCTTGTCGGTGAGAGGGCTTGCAAGGTCGTCGGCGAGTAACCGCGCGCCGGCGGCGGTCACCGTGCGGTCGATCGTGCCGAGCAGGCTGCCGTCACGCGTTCCTGCCATCGTGCGCACGAGTTCGAGGCTTTCGCGCGTCGCCGCGTCGATCGCCATTCGTCCGGAAGCCGAGACACGCAGCGGGGGCTGAAGGAACACCGCGCCGCCGGTGCCGACATGGTCGAGATAGGCCGCAATCGCCCCCATGGCCGCAAGCTCGCCGCGCGTGAAGGCACCGAAGCCGTCGAGCGTATGTACGCCGAACAGCGTTTCGAGCCTTTTCTGGCCCGCGCTGCTCGAGAAATCGCCTTGGGGACGCCGCACGACCTGCCGGGCCGCCCATGCAGGAAGCGTATCCGCCGTTTCGCTGACCAGCAGCTCGGAGGGCGCGAGCCGCGCCAGCTCAGCGTCGACCTGGAGCGGGCTTACCGCGACGACCTCGAAGCGGCCGGTCGAGATGTCAGCCGCCGCGATCGCGACTTCATTCTCGCCGCCGACCACTGCGAGCGCCGCGAGCCGATTGGCGCTGCGCCCTTCGAGCAGCGCCTCCTCGGTCAGCGTTCCGGCGGTCACGAAGCGAACGATATCGCGCGCGACGAGCGCCTTCGACCCGCCGCGCGCCTTCGCCTCCGCCGGTGTCTCGACCTGTTCGGCGATCGCGACGCGGTGTCCCGCCTTGATGAGCCGCGCCAGGTAGGCTTCGGCGGAATGGACGGGGACGCCGCACATTGGCACCGGCTCGCCGCCATGCTCGCCGCGCGATGTCAGCGCGATGTCGAGCGTAGCCGCTGCGGCCTTCGCGTCGTCGAAGAACAGCTCGAAAAAGTCCCCCATGCGGTAAAAGAGCAGGCAGTCGCCCGCGCGCTCTTTCAGCGCCCAATATTGCGCCATCATCGGGGTCGCAGGCGCAAGCGCGGCGTTGCTGTTGGCGGGTCTGGGGGCGGTGGCCGGCATCCGCCCCTGCTTAGTGATTGGCAGCGGCATGGCAAGGCGGGTGAGCGAATGTTCCGCACGCTGGAGGGGGGAGACGGGCGGACCACCCTGTCTGTACGCGGGCGGATCTGCCCCCCGAATATTGCCGGTTACATTTTCGCGAGGCGGCGCTAGGGGAAATGTTCGAGCGCGCATCTTGTTTGGATTTTTGAGAGGAAAGCGAATGGACAGCGGCAGCAAGGTGCAGTTTTCGGACCGCGAGGCCCTGCTTTATCACAGTTACGGACGCCCCGGAAAAATCGAGATCGTGGCGTCGAAGCCGATGGCAACACAGCGCGATCTCTCGCTCGCCTATTCCCCGGGCGTCGCGGTGCCAGTGAAGGCGATCGCTGAAGACCCCGCCACCGCTTATGACTATACCGCCAAGGGCAATCTCGTCGCCGTCATCTCGAATGGCACCGCCATCCTTGGACTCGGCAACCTCGGCGCGCTCGCTTCAAAACCCGTCATGGAGGGCAAGGCCGTCCTCTTCAAACGCTTCGCCGACGTCGATTCGATCGACCTTGAAGTGAAGACCGAGGATCCGCAGGCGTTCATCGACGCGGTCGAACTCCTCGAGCCAAGCTTCGGCGGCATCAATCTTGAGGATATCGCCGCGCCGAATTGCTTCATCATCGAGCAGGCGCTGAAAGAGAAGATGAACATCCCGGTGTTCCATGACGACCAGCATGGCACCGCGATCATTACCGCCGCCGGGCTGATCAACGCCTGCCACCTGACGGGGCGCGACCTCTCGACGGTCAAGGTGGTTGTGAACGGTGCCGGTGCAGCAGCCATTGCCTGTACCGCGCTCATCAAGGCGATGGGCGTGCGTCACGAAAATGTCATCATGTGCGACCGCAAGGGCACTATCTATCAGGGCCGCTCCGAAGGAATGGACCAATGGAAGTCGGCGCATGCGGTGCCAACCGAAGCGCGGAACCTGAGCGAAGCACTGAAAGGCGCCGACGTGTTCCTGGGCCTTTCGGCCGCGGGCGCGCTGAAGCCCGAGATGGTCGCGGAGATGGCGCCGGCGCCGATCATCTTCGCGATGGCGAATCCCGATCCCGAAATTTCGCCGCCGGATGCGCGCGCAGCGCGGCCCGATGCGATCATCGCAACCGGTCGGTCGGACTATCCCAACCAGGTCAATAACGTACTTTGTTTCCCCTTCATCTTTCGCGGCGCGCTCGACGTGCGCGCAACCGCGATCAACGAGGAGATGAAGATCGCCGCCGCCTACGCCATCGCCGACCTTGCGCGCCAGCAGGTCCCTGAAGAGGTTGCGGCTGCCTACGGCGGGCGCGCTTCGAGCTTTGGCCCCGAATATATCATCCCCTCGCCCTTCGACCCGCGACTGATGGAGATTGTGCCCGCCGCGGTCGCCAAGGCGGCGATGGACACCGGCGTGGCGCAGCACCCGATCGCCGATATGGACGAATATCGCACCCGTCTGCGCGGTCGGCTTAACCCCACCACCTCAGTTCTGACGCTCGCATATGAGGCGGCGCGTGCCAATCCGAAGCGCGTCGTGTTCGCCGAGGGCGAAGAAGAAGTGGTATTGCGCGCCGCGATCCAGTTCCGTGACGGCGGCTATGGCATCCCGGTGCTCGTGGGACGCGAGGGGCTCCACGACAAGCTACGCGCGATGGGCGTCGCGGACGCGGAGAGCTTCGAGGTCCATAACAGCGTCAATTCACCGCATGTGCCGCAGATGGTCGATATGCTCTACGAGCGATTGCAACGCCGCGGCTATTTGCGCCGCGACGTCGAACGCATGGTCAACCGCGATCGCAATATTTTTGGTTCGCTGCTCCTGAAGCTCGGGCTCGGCGACGCGATGATTACCGGGGTCACGCGGACCTATGCGCAGACGATGCGCGAGGTGCGCCGGGTGATCGATCATGCCGAAGGCAAGACACCGTTCGGCATGCACGTCTGGGTCGGGCAGCAGCAGACGATCTTCATCGCCGATTCCACGGTCAACGAGCGCCCGTCCGCCGAGATGCTCGCCGACATCGCCGAGCGCACCGCGCAGGTCGCACGCCGCATGGGGCACGAACCGCGCGTCGCGTTCCTCTCCTATTCGACCTTCGGCAATCCGCCCGGATCATGGCTCGATAATATTCGCGACGCGGTCCACATCCTCGACGAGCGCCAGCCCGAGTTCGAATATGAAGGCGAAATGGCGCCTGACGTCGCACTCAATGAGCGCCTGATGAGGAACTACCCCTTCTGCCGCCTGTCTGGTCCCGCCAATGTGCTGGTGATGCCCGGGCTGCAATCGGCGAACCTGTCGGCAAAGCTGCTGCGCGAACTTGGCAGCGGCGCGATGATCGGTCCGGTGCTCGTTGGCATGGAAAAGCCGGTGCAGGTCGCGACCATGGCGTCGCCGGCGTCGGATCTCGTCACCCTCGCCGTGCTGGCGGCCGGCGGTATTGCAGGCTAAGCAAAAGTCTGCCCCCGCGAAGGCGGGGGCAGCGAGCCGCTACGGGCCTGTATTACCGCCGGTGTTGCCACCCATGCCCGCGGCGCCCACCGCGCCAATGTTGCCGAAGATATCGTCAAAGAAGCTCCGATGACGGCCAAGGGTCGGGGTCTTGTCGCCTTCAGGGCTGATCTTGCTCACCAGTTCAAGCCCCGTCTTGTCCACCGCCACGACATTTCCCGCAGGGTCGAAGCGGACGCGTAGCACCTGCTGCGAAACCGGACGCGGATTGGCGAAGGCGAGCTGGCGCGTCTCGCGCGAGACGTAATAATATTCATTGTCACTGAACTGGCCGACGAAGGTCGGGCGACCGAGCGTCTTTTCGACCGATTCGCGGTTGTCGACGCCCGGTGCGATCGCGGCGGTCAGCACGGGATCGACGACATAGCCCTGCCGCCCGCGAAGCTGGGTGCAGCCGCTGGCGGCCAGCACCACGATCAGCCCGGCAGTGACCAGGCGTAGGCGCGGGGCGGAAAAAACAGACGTGGCATTGGGCATTCGATCTTCTCCGTCGCGCAGGCCCTGCCTGGCCTCGCCCTCGCCGCCCGCCCCGGCGGCCGGCAGCAGTCGCTGCGCATGTCACGCGCCTCTTAACCGCAAGCGGGCAGGGCGCACAAGCCGCTTGTGGGCGAGGAAAGCTTGCTGGAAGCTGACCCGGGCCGCACGCGGCTCCCCCTTTTCGCCGCGCGCGATTGCGCCTAAGCGACACTGCATGATTTCGCTCCCCAAGCTGTTCCGTCCCGGCCCCGATCCGCGCGAGGCGCTCCGCCCGCTCTGGAACGCGGTGGTCGCCGCCGCGCGCGCACCGCACTGGTATGAGGCGGGAGGGGTGCCCGACACGCTCGACGGACGGTTCGACATGGTGAGCCTCATCCTCGCGCTCGTCCTCCACCGCATCGACGAAGACCCGGACCAGGCGCTCGCAGGGGTCCAGCTGACCGAACTCTTCGTGTCCGACATGGACGGGCAGATGCGCCAGATCGGGTTCGGCGACATGGTGGTGGGAAAACAGGTCGGACGGATGGTCGGCGCGCTCGGCGGCCGGCTCGGCGCGTATCGCGCGCCCGCCGGGTCCGATGAATTACGCGCGGCGCTGGTGCGCAATCTGTGGCGCGGCAAGCCGCCCGCGGACGACGCGCTCGGCCATGTCGCAACCGAAGTAGCGGCGCTGCGCGCCGCACTCGCGGGCCTGCCTGTCGAGGCACTGATTACCGCCGACCGCTTACCGGGAGCCAGCGCATGACGCCCACCGAATTCCCCTATGTGGTGACGCTCGCCGACGCTGCGCAGGGACGGCAGATTGCAATCGAAGCCGACACCGAGGCGCGCGCGCGGATCGCGGCGCGACTGGACCTTGTCGCGCTCGACCGCTTCGCCCTGACCGCCGAGGTGCGGGCGGTTGCTGGCGGGATTGCCGCGACGGGATCGATCGCGGCCGAGGCCGTGCAGCGCTGCGCCGCGACAGACCTGCCGGTACCCGCCAGAATTGCCGAGGATTTTGACCTGCGTTTCCTGCGCGATGCCGCGCCCGAGGTGACCGCCGAGGAGGAGGTCGAGATCGGCAGCGCGGATTGCGACATATTACCTCTCGACGGCGATCGCATCGACCTGGGCGAAGCGGCGGTGCAGACGCTGTCGCTCGCGCTGGATCCCTTTCCGCGCCATCCCGACGCCGACCGCATTCTTTCCGAAAAAGGCGTCCTCAGCGAGGAGCAGGCGGGCCCCTTCGCCGCACTCGCCGCGCTGCGCGGCAACAAATAGCTAACGAGGCCGGTCGATACTCTCGCCGCCCACTGCAGCATCGTCGCCCAGCAGATCCGCCATCGCATCGTCGAGCCCGGCATCGGTCCTGGCGGCTTCCCCGTCGTCGTCCGCTGACCCGGCAGGGAGGGCATCGGTTGCTGGTTCATCGCCCGCCTTGTCGCCGCGCGCCACCGGCAGATTGCCGCCGAGGGCCGCTGCGAGACCGCGCAGTTGTTCGCCGATCACCTCGTCGACCTGAGGTGCAAGGTCGGCAGCCTTGAAACGCATATAGCCGCCCAGAACATAATCGAAGCGGATCGCGGCGCCCGCGTCGGTCTTCTTGATCTGGATCGTCAGCGTACCCGTCACCGCCTCGCCCTGCAGCGGACCGAAGGCGCCCGACAGGCGCATCATCTCGTTTGGCTTGGCAAAGATGATCCGCGCATGCTGAACGCTGCCCATAGCGCCGCCCTCGCCGGGCAACTTCTCGCAGAAGCAGCCGCCAGACTGCGAATCGAGCCAGAAATTCGCCGAATCCCCCGACCAGCTATGCGCCGCTGACCACCATTTCTCGGGGGTGCGGAGCATTTTCCATACATCCTCGGGCGTCGCAGCGACCTGTGCAGTATGCGCGACGGTAAAGCCGATCTCGCTTTGGTCGATGACCCGTGCCTGCACGGGAATCGCACAAAGCGACGCCGGCAGCAACGCGGCCAGGAAAATCCTTGCAAGAGTCATCACCCATCCCCCCTTCCGCCGCCGGGCCCCACTGCTTGCGAGCGAAGCGAAGCTATCCGGGGCGGCCTTGCACCGCTCCGGATTGCCACGGGGCCCTGCGCCTCGCAACGACGATATTCCGGGTGGACTTAGCCCGCCGCCGCTGTGTTGAGGATCGTTTCGATTGCGTCATTAACCTCGTCGATCGGCGCCATGCCGTCGACCCGGGTGACGATGCCACGCGCGTCATAGATCGGCAGAATCGGCGCGGTCTTGGCGCGATATTCGGCCATGCGCGTGCGCACCGTTTCCGCATTGTCGTCGGGACGGCGCTTGAACTCCTCGCTGCCGCAGACATCGCAGGTGCCGGCAATTTCAGGGAGCTTGTAGCGATCGTGATAGCCTTCACCGCACTTGGCACAAGAGAAGCGGCCGGTGATGCGGTCGACAAGGGCATCTTCATCTACGACGAGCTCGATCACATGGTCGAGCTTGCGGCCGCGTGCCGACAAGATGCCGTCCAACGCTTCGGCCTGCGCGGCGGTGCGCGGGTAACCGTCAAAAATCACTGACACGTCCCCGCCAAGCTCGTCGAGACGTTCCCCGATAAGTCCTGACACAATCTCGTCAGAGACGAGCTCGCCCGCGTCCATCACCGCCTTCGCCTGGAGCCCGATCGGGGTTCCCGCCTTGACCGCGGCGCGCAGCATGTCGCCCGTCGAAAGCTGGACCATGCCATGCTCGTCTTCGAGGCGCGACGCCTGCGTTCCCTTGCCCGCCCCCGGCGGGCCCAGCAAAATGATGTTCAGCGTCATGAAAGCCCCTGTCTCCGTTCCGTCCAGGTGGCCCTAACCGACAGGTCAGCGCCGTGCAACGCCGCCCTTCAATTTGGCTTTCTTGATCAGGTCGCCATATTGATGCGCGAGCATGTGGCTCTGGATCTGCGTAATCGTGTCGATCGTGACGTTCACGATGATCAGCAGGCTCGTTCCGCCAAGCTGGAAGGGCAGGCCCGACTGGGCGATGAAATACTCAGGCACGAGACAGATCAGCGCGAGATAGGCAGCACCGATCACCGTGATGCGTGTCAACACGAAGTCGAGGTAGGCCGCAGTGTTCTTGCCCGGGCGAATGCCGGGGATGAAGCCGTTCTGGCGCTTCAGATTGTCCGCGGTTTCCTCGGGATTGAAGACGACAGCGACGTAAAAGAAGCAGAAGAAGATAATCCCGGCAGCATAGAGCGCCATGTAAAGCGGCTGGCCATGTGCGAGATACTGGTTGAGCGTGATGAGGAAATCGCCCCACGCCGAATCACCCTGCACATCCTGGCCCATCATCTGCGTGACCGTGAGCGGCATCAGCAGCAGCGACGAGGCGAAGATCGGCGGGATAACACCCGAAGTGTTGACCTTGAGCGGCAGGTGGCTGCGGTCCGCCTGCATCCCACCGCGCTGGGTTGCGCGTTTTGGATATTGGACGAGAACGCGGCGCTGCGCGAGTTCCATGAAGGCGATAAACGCGATGATTGCGACCGCGCCGCCAACCACGGCAATGATCGTGCCGCCGCCCATCGAGCCTTCGCGCACCTGGGTGAACATCTGGGCGAAGCTGCGCGGCAACTGGGCAAGAATGCCTGCCATGATGATAAGCGATACGCCGTTGCCAATACCGCGGCTCGTGATTTGCTCGCCGAGCCACATGAGGAACAGCGTGCCGCCCACGATGCTGATGACCGCGCCGATGCGGAACAGCATACCGGGGTCAACGACCGCGGCGACGCCCTGGCTCGCGCCGAGCGTTTCGAGTCCGGCGGCGATGAAATAGCCCTGGATCGCGGTCAATGCGACCGTACCGTAGCGCGTATATTGGTTGAGCTTCTTTCGCCCGCTCTCACCCTCTTTCTTGAGGGCGGCGAGGGTCGGTGAAAGTGCGGCCGCGAGCTGCACCACGATTGACGCGGTGATATAGGGCATAACCCCGAGCGCAATGATGCTCATCCGCTCCAGGCTGCCGCCCGAGAAAGTGTTGAAGATGTCGAGCACGCCGCCCGATGCCGCCTGGCTGTAGAGCTGCGACAGCGCGACGGGGTCGACGCCAGGGAGAGGCACATAGGAGAGGAAGCGGAAGACGATCAGGGCGCCGATCGTGAACCAGATCCGGTTCTTGAGCTCGGTCGCCTGGCCGAACTTCGAAAAGTTCAGGCTGGATGCAAACTGGTCGGCGCGAGAGGCCATGGGTAGTTTCCTCAGGAATGTCCGGACCGCGCCCCCCGCGACCCGGCGCCTATGTGCGTTCGGCGGTCACGAAGCGCAAGGGGGAAAGGCCTTGCATTAGCGGCAGACCGATACTGAACGCCTCTTACAGTGTCCGTTCGCATCAAGCGAAGTCGCGATGCCTCTTGAGCTTTCGCCGTCCCGAGGGGGTGTATCGATGGCCCTCGACACGAACGGGAAGCAGATGTCGTCCAAAGACAAAGGGCGAATCCACGAGGATCCGCCCTTGTCTGAAATCAGTCGGCCTTTGCTTCTTCCGCGGCCGCCGCGGGAAGCTCGACCTTGCCGCCGGCCTTCTCGACCGCAGCGATCGCGCCCTTCGACGCCCCGGCAACCGCGAAATTCAGCTTCGCGGTCAGTTCGCCCTTGGCGAGGAGGCGGACACCGTCCTTGCCGCCGCGCGCAACACCCGCGGCCTTGAGCGCCGCATGGTCGACGGTCGCCTTCGGGTCGAGCTTCTTCGCATCGACCAGCTTCTGGACCTGACCGAGGTTCACGATCGCGAAGTCCTTGGCGAAGATGTTGTTGAAGCCACGCTTCGGGATGCGCATGTGGAGCGGCATCTGGCCGCCCTCGAATCCGTTGATCGAGACGCCCGAGCGGCTCTTCTGGCCCTTCTGGCCGCGGCCGCCGGTCTTGCCCTTGCCCGAGCCGATGCCGCGTCCGACGCGCATCCGGCCCTTGCGGGCGCCATTATTGTCACGAAGATCGTTTAGCTTGATAGTCATATTGCACTCGCTTTCGCTGTGTTCGCGCGGGGACCGACCCTTAAAGAATCAGTCCGGTTCGATTTCATTCGACGGCTGAAAGCCGGGATAGGGACCGGCCTTTTCCATCACGATGGCCTGGGCAACATAGCCACGACCATCGACATTGGTAATCGACGGGCTTCCGTGAAGCTGCCACCCCCGGTTGAGCAGTCCCTCGACCCGTGCACAAAAGGCGGCATCGTCGGGACCGGTCAACAGGCGATAGAGCTTCATTCGCCTTTAGCCCTCGACTACTTCCACCATGTGCGGAACCTTGCGGATCATGCCGCGCACTTCCGGGGTATCGACCAGTTCGACCTCACGGTGCATCTTGCCCAGCCCGAGGCCGGTCAGGATCTTGCGCTGGTCCTTGGGACGACGGATCGGCGAGCCGATCTGGCGGATCTTGATCTTCTTGTCAGCCATTGTCTTACTCCGTCACCGCCGCGGCTTCGGCCTCGGCAGCGCGATCCGACGCACCGCCGCGCTTGATCAGGTCCGAAACCTTCTTGCCGCGACGCTGCGCAACCGACTTGGGGCTCGTCTGTTCGCCGAGAGCCTCAAAGGTCGCGCGGATCATGTTGTAGGGGTTCGAGGTACCAACCGACTTGGTCACCACGTCGGCAACGCCCAGCGATTCGAATACGGCGCGCATCGGGCCGCCGGCGATGATGCCGGTCCCTGCAGGGGCCGAGCGCACGGTAACGTTACCAGCGCCGAAATGACCACGACCGTCATGGTGCAGAGTGCGGCCATCGCGCAGCGGAACGCGGATCATTGCCTTTTTCGCGGCAGCGGTCGCCTTCGAGATCGCCTCGGGCACTTCGCGCGCCTTGCCATGACCGAAACCGGCACGACCCTTGCCGTCGCCGACGACGACGAGCGCAGCGAAACCGAAGCGCTTGCCACCCTTCACCGTCTTCGAGACGCGATTGATGTGGACGAGCTTTTCAATCAGCTCTTCGCCACCATCCTCGTCGCGCGGACGGCGATCGTCGCGGCGACCACGGCCGCCGTCACGACCTCCGCGGCCACCGTCGCGGCCACCCCGGCCACGGCGGGGAGCGGCGGTGTTTTCGGTCGCCTCGGGGGCGCCTTCGGCGTTCTGAACTTCGTCTGCCATCATTAGAACTCCAATCCGCCTTCGCGCGCCGCGTCGGCCAGCGCCTTGATGCGCCCGTGGAACAGGAAGCCGCCGCGGTCGAACACGACCTGCGTCACGCCCGCCTTCTTGGCGGCAGCGGCGATGCGCTTTCCGACATCGGCAGCCGCCGCGGTCGTCGCGCCGGATTTGCCACGCACATCCTTGTCGAGCGTCGAAGCCGCGACCAGCGTCGCGCCGGCGGCGTCATCGATGAGCTGCGCATAGATGTGACGACCCGAACGGTGCACCGACAGGCGCGGACGCCCTGCGGCACGCTGGCGGAGCGCGGTGCGGACGCGCTGGCGCCGCTTCTGGAAAGGGGTAAGATGTGCCATGGCTTACTTCTTCTTGCCTTCTTTGCGGAAGATGTACTCGCCGCGATATTTGATGCCCTTGCCCTTATAGGGTTCGGGCTTACGCCAACGGCGGATTTCCGCCGCGACCTGGCCGACCTTCTGCTTGTCGATACCGCTGATCTCGATCGTCGTATTGTCCGGCGTCTTGATCTCGATACCCTCGGGCACCGCGAAGTCGACGTCGTGGCTGTAGCCGAGCTGCAGCTTCAGATTCTTGCCCTGCGCATTGGCGCGATAGCCAACGCCGGTGATCTCGAGCACCTTCGTAAAGCCCTCGGTCACACCCGTGATCAGATTCTGAACCAGCGTCCGCTGCATGCCCCAGAAGGCGCGCGCTTCGCGGCTGTCGTTCGCGGGCTGCACCGAGATGCTGCCCTCGGCAACATCATATTTGATGTTGTCCGAAAGTGGCATCGAAAGCGTGCCCTTGGGACCCTTAACCGACAGCTGGCCGCCGTCGATCGCGGCGCTGACGCCGCTCGGGATCTCCACTGCCTTTTTACCAATGCGCGACATCAGAACACCTCCGCCAGCACTTCGCCGCCGACATTATGCTCGCGCGCTTCGGCGTCCGACAGAACGCCCCGCGGGGTCGACACGATGGTGATGCCAAGGCCATTGCGCACGATCGGAAGGTCCTTCGACCCCGAATAGACGCGCCGGCCCGGCTTCGAGACGCGGGCCACGTGGCGGATCGCCGGCTGACCCTCGAAATATTTGAGCTCGATGCGAATGCCCTTGTGCTGGCCCTTCGAGCCCAGCGCTTCTTCGCTGTAGCCGCGGATATAGCCTTCGCGCTGGAGAACATCGAGAACGCGGACGCGCAGCGTCGAAGCCGGCGTCAGGACACTGTCCTTCTTCGCCTGCTGGCCGTTGCGGATGCGGGTGAGCATATCACCCAGGGGATCGGTCATTGCCATCTGTTATGTCCCTTACCAGCTCGACTTCACAACACCGGGGATCAGGCCCTTGTTGGCCAGATCGCGGAGCTGGATACGGCACAGCCGGAATTTGCGATAATAGGCGCGCGGACGGCCCGTCAGTTCGCACCGATTGCGGATGCGGGTCGGATTACCGTTGCGCGGAATTTCCGCCATCTTGAGGCGCGCGATGAGTCGCTCGCTATCGTCGAGCGACGTGTCCGCCGCGATCGCCTTCAGCTTCGCATAACGGCCGGCATATTTCTTCACCAGCTTCTTGCGACGCTCGTTCTTGTTCACCGAACTCAGTTTCGCCATGACTTAAGTTCTCTTTCCTTCTTGAAAGAGCCTGCCTGGTCCCGCGCGGGGATCAGGCGGCTTCCTTTTCCTGCGCTTCGATCGGGAAGGGGAAGCCGAACAGCCGAAGCAGTTCACGGGCCTCTTCGTCGGTCCGAGCGGTGGTAGTGACGATCACATCCATGCCGCGCACCGTGTCGATGCGGTCATAGTTGATCTCGGGGAAGATGATCTGCTCTTTCAGGCCCATGGCATAGTTGCCACGACCGTCGAAGCTCGTCGCCGACACGCCGCGGAAGTCGCGGATACGCGGCATCGCGATGGTGATCAGCCGATCGAGGAACTCGTACATGCGTTCGCGGCGCAGGGTGACCTTGCAACCGATCGGCATGCCTTCGCGCAGCTTGAACTGGGCGATCGACTTCTTCGCCTTGGTCACGACGGGCTTCTGACCCGCGATCAACTCCATTTCGGCAGCTGCGATCTCGACCTTCTTCTTGTCCTGTACCGCGTCGCCCACGCCCATGTTGAGCGTGATCTTCTCGAGCTTCGGCACTTCCATCGCATTCTTGTAACCGAACTTCTCGGTCATCGCCTTGACGATCTTCTCGTCATAAAGCTTGCGCATGCGCGGGGTATATTTGTCAGCCATTGATCGTCTCCCCGGACTTCACGGCCACGCGGACCTTCTTGCCGTCCTTGGTTTCAAAGCGGACGCGCGTGGGCTTGCCGGTCTTGGGATCGGCCAGCGCAACCTTGCTCGCGAAGAGCGGCGCTTCCTTGCGCTCAAGCCCGCCCTGCGGATTCTGCTGGGTCGGCTTGCGGTGGCGCGTAATGATGTTGACGCCCGCGACGACAAGCTTGCCTTCCTTGGGAAGGCTCTGCGTCACTTCGCCGGTCTTACCCTTGTCCTTGCCGGACAGGACGACGACCGTGTCGCCCTTCTTGATCTTGTTCGCCATGGTCAGAGCACCTCCGGCGCCAGGCTGATGATCTTCATATAGCCCTTGCCGCGCAGTTCGCGGACAACGGGGCCAAAGATACGGGTGCCGATCGGCTCCTCGTTCTTGTTGACGAGAACCGCGGCGTTGCTGTCGAAACGGATGACAGAGCCATCGGCGCGGCGCACATCCTTCGCGGTGCGGACAATAACGGCGCGATGCACATCGCCCTTCTTGACCTTGCCGCGCGGTTGCGCTTCCTTGATCGACACGACGATGACGTCGCCGACGCCGGCGGTGCGGCGCTTCGACCCGCCCAGCACCTTGATGCACTGGACGCGCTTCGCGCCGCTGTTGTCGGCGACTTCCAATTGTGACTGCATCTGGATCATCGATGCATTTCCTTCTTGTTTGGCCTACCGGGATGCCCCGGCGGTTCCGTGAACCTCTGTCAGCCTTCGGCCGTAGCGGGAGCGGCGGCGCCCTTCGGCTTGCTGTGGGTGTCGACCTTGTCGAGCACCTTCCAGGTCTTCAGCTTCGAAATCGGACGCGTTTCTTCGATGCGGACGGTTTCGCCAGCCTTGAAGCTGTTGTCCTCATCATGGGCGTGATACTTCTTCGAACGGCGGATGATCTTGCCGTACAGAGGGTGCTTCACCTTCCGTTCGACCTTCACCACGACGGTCTTGTCGCCCTTGTCGGACACCACCGTGCCGGTCAGAATGCGCTTCGGCATGACGTGTCTCCTTACTTCGCGGCCGAGCGCGCACGCTCGGTCTGCACGGTCTTGATGCGGGCGATCGAACGCCGCACTTCCTTGACCCGCGACGGCTTTTCGAGCTGGCCGGTCGCGGCCTGGAAGCGAAGGTTGAACGCTTCACGCTTCAGTTCGCCAAGCTCGACCGCCAGCTGGTCGTCGGTCTTCGCCTTGAAATCTTCGGTCTTGGCCATGGCCCTCAACCCTCCAGGTGCGAGGTGTCGCCGAGGCGGGCGACGACCTTCGTCTTGATCGGCAGCTTCATCGCCGCACGCTCGAACGCGAGCGCGGCCACGGGGCCCGGAACGCCGTCGAGTTCGAACAGGATGCGGCCCGGCTTCACGCGCGCGGCCCAGAATTCCGGCGAACCCTTGCCCTTGCCCATACGAACTTCGGCAGGCTTCGACGAAACGGGAACGTCGGGGAACACGCGGATCCATAGACGGCCCTGGCGCTTGATCGCCCGGCTGATCGCGCGGCGGGCCGCCTCGATCTGGCGCGCGGTGATGCGCTCGGGTTCCAGCGCCTTCAGCCCGTAGGAGCCGAAATTCAGCGCGGTGCCACCCTTGGCGTTGCCGTGGATGCGGCCCTTGAAGGCCTTGCGGAACTTGGTTTTTTTCGGTTGCAGCATGTCAGCAGTCCTTAGCGGCGATCATCGCGCGCCGGGCGCACACCCGACGTCTGCGCGTCGAGCATCAGCCGGTCGGTCGCCATCGGGTCGTGACCCAGGATTTCGCCCTTGAAGATCCAGACCTTGATCCCGCACACGCCGTAGGCGGTGTGGGCTTCGGCCTCGGCATAGTCGACATTGGCGCGAAGCGTGTGGAGCGGCACGCGGCCTTCGCGGTACCACTCGGTGCGCGCGATCTCCGCGCCACCCAGGCGGCCAGCGCAGTTGATGCGGATGCCCTCGGCGCCGAGACGCATCGCCGACTGCACGGCGCGCTTCATGGCGCGCCGGAAAGCGACGCGGCGCTCGAGCTGATCGGCAATGCCCTGGCCGACGAGCTTCGCGTCAACCTCGGGCTTGCGAATCTCGACAATGTTCAGCGACACGTCGCTGCCCGTCATCTCGCCCAGCGTCTTGCGCAGCTTTTCAATGTCGGCACCCTTCTTGCCGATAATGACGCCCGGACGGGCGGCATAAATCGACACGCGGCACAATTTCGCGGGACGCTCGATCACGACCTTCGAGATTGCGGCCTGCGGCAGCGTCTTGAACACATATTTGCGGATCTTAAGATCCTCGACCAACATGCGCCCATAATCCTGGCCCTCGGCGAACCAGCGGCTGTCCCAGGTGCGGTTGACCTGCAGGCGCAGGCCGATCGGATTGCTCTTCTGGCCCATCTTACGCCTCTTCTTCCTGTTCGCGCACAACGATGCGGATGCGGCTGAACGGCTTGACGATACGGGTCGACTTGCCGCGGCCACGCGCGTGCCAACGCTTCATCGAGATCGACTTGCCCACGCTCGCTTCCTTGACGACCAACGCGTCAACGTCGAGATTATGGTTGTTCTCCGCATTTGCGATCGCGCTCGCGAGAACCTTGCGCACATCGACCGCCATCGCCTTCTTCGAGAAAGCGAGGACGTTCATCGCGTCTTCGACCTTGCGGCCGCGGATCAGCGCAGCAACGAGGTTCAGCTTCTGCGCCGAGCCGCGAATCTGCGTGCCGACCGAGAGCGCCTCATTGTCCGCAACGCGGCGGGGGGACTTTTCCTTGCCCATTAGCGTTTGCCCTTCTTGTCAGCCGCGTGGCCGGGGAAGAAGCGCGTCGGCGCGAACTCACCCAGCTTCATGCCGACCATGTCTTCATTGACCGACACCGGCACGAACTTGCGGCCGTTGTAGACGTTGAAGGTCAGACCGACGAACTGCGGCAGGATGGTGGACCGGCGCGACCAGGTCTTGATCGGGGCAGAGCTGCCGCCGTCCTGGGCCGTTTCGGCTTTCTTGAGGAGATGAAGGTCCACGAACGGACCCTTCCAGACCGAGCGAGCCATGGCTTACCTCTTCTTCTTCGCGTGACGCGACCGGATGATCATCTTGTCGGTCGACTTATTGTGACGGGTCCGGGCGCCCTTGGTCGGCTTGCCCCACGGTGTGACCGGGTGACGGCCGCCCGAGGTGCGGCCTTCACCACCGCCGTGCGGGTGGTCGACCGGGTTCTTCGCAACGCCGCGGGTGAGCGGACGCTTGCCGAGCCAGCGGTTGCGGCCCGCCTTGCCCAGATTGGTATTCTGGTTGTCGGGGTTCGACACCGCGCCGACGGTGCCCATGCACTCGCCGCGAATGTACCGCTGTTCGCCCGAGCCCAGACGCACGATCACGAGACCGCGGTCACGTCCGACCACCTGCGCGTAGGTGCCGGCCGAGCGGGCGATTTGACCGCCCTTACCCGGCTTCATCTCGATATTGTGGACGATGGTGCCCACCGGCATCTGCGACAATTCCATCGCATTGCCCGGCTTCACGTCGGTCTTCTTGCCCGCGACGATCGTGTCACCAACAGCCAGGCGCTGCGGCGCGAGGATGTAGGCGAGCTCACCATCTTCATATTTCACGAGCGCGATGAACGCCGTACGGTTCGGGTCATATTCCAGACGCTCGACGGTAGCCGGGATGTCCCACTTGCGACGCTTGAAGTCGATGAAGCGGTACTTCTGCTTGTGGCCGCCGGCGATGCCGCGCGAGGTCACGTGGCCCTTGTTGTTGCGGCCACCGGTCTTGCGCTTGCCCTCGGTCAGCGCCTTGACGGGTTTGCCCTTCCACAACGACGATTTGTCGACGAGGATCAGGCCGCGCTGCGCGGGGCTGGTCGGGTTATAATGTTTGAGTGCCATTTTCTCTGCCTTCCCCTGACGCTCAGACGCCCGTGGTGACGTCGATCGACTGGCCTTCGGCCAGGCGAACAATCGCCTTCTTCACGTCGCTGCGAGTGTAGGGCTTGCCCTTCCAGCGCTTGGTCTTGCCCTTGGTAACGAGCGTATTCACGCCGATAACCTTGACATCGAACAGCGCCTCGACGGCGGCCTTGATGGCGGGCTTGGTCGCGTCATTCGCGACCTTGAACACCACCGCGTTATTTTCGCTGAGCATCGTCGACTTCTCGGTGATCACCGGAGCGAGGATCACGTCATAGTGACGCGCGTCGACCGTCTTTGCCTTAGCCATTGCAGCGTGCCTCCAGCTTTTCGACCGCCGCGCGGGTCAGGACCAGCGTGTCGGCACGGATGATGTCGTAGACGTTGGCACCGATCGCAGGCAGCGCGTCGACGCCGACGATGTTGGCCGACGCCTGCACGAAGCTGGCGTGAACCGCGTCGCCGTCGATGAAGAGCGCGCGACCGCCGAGCTCGAGCTTGCCGAGCTTGCCGGCAAGCGCCTTGGTCTTGGCGTCCTTGAGCTCGAGCGTATCGAGAACCACGAGCTTGCCGCCCTTCGCCTTGTCGCTCAGCGCCATCTTGAGGCCGAGCGTGCGGATCTTCTTGTTGAGCGAGTGGCCGAAGGTGCGCGCCCGGGGGCCGTGCGCCTTGCCGCCACCGATGAAGATCGGGGCCTTGCGGTCGCCATGGCGAGCCGTACCGCCGCCCTTCTGGCGGCCGAACTTCTTGCCGGTACGCGCGACGTCGCTGCGCTCGCGCGCGGCGCGGGCCGGGCCGCGACGCTTTTCAAGCTGCCACGCGACAACGCGGTGCAGAATGTCGGCTCGCGGATCGACGCCGAAGACGTCATCGCTCAAATCGATGTCGGCGCCAGCCTTGCCATCGAGGGTCTGAACCTTGACCTTCATGATCAGGACTCCTGTGCGCCGTCGGTGGCCGCGGCGTCGACGACAGCCTCTTCGGCCGGCGTTTCGACCGGCGCGTCAGCCGGGGCGGTGTTGGTGTTGGCCGCGCTCTTGATGCCCGCCGGATAGGGAGCCTCGGGGTGACGCGGGAGCTTCACTGCATCACGAACGAGCAGCCAGCCGCCCTTCGAGCCGGGGACCGACCCCTTGACGAAGAGAAGGCCGCGCTCGGCGTCGGTGCGGACGATTTCGAGATTCTGCTGGGTACGGTTGCGGGCGCCCATGTGGCCCGCCATCTTCTTGTTCTTGAAGACGCGGCCCGGATCCTGGCGGTTACCCGTCGAACCATGTGCACGGTGGCTGATCGAGACACCGTGACTGGCGCGCATACCGCCGAAGCCCCAGCGCTTCATCGCACCGGCAAAGCCCTTGCCCTGCGTCACGCCCTGGACGTCGACGATCTGGCCGGCGACGAAATGGTCGGCCGACAGTTCGGCTCCGACGTCGAGCGTCGCATCGTCCGCGACGCGGAATTCCACGAGCTTCGCCTTGGGCTCGACCTCGGCCTTGCCATAGGCGCCGCGCTGAGGTTTCGCCACATTCTTTGCCTTGGCCGTACCGGCCCCGAGCTGGACGGCCACATAGCCGTCGCGTTCCTTATCGCGCACGGAGACGACCTGGCAGCCTTCGAGGCTCAGGACGGTGACGGGCACGTGGCGGCCGTCGTCCTGAAACAGGCGGGTCATCCCCATTTTCTTCGCGATCACGCCAGTGCGCATGATCTTCACTCCTCAACAGAGGCCGGGCGGACCATTCCGCACGGCTTGCGGGACCCATCGGGGCATGCCCCGGCGGAACCCTCCCAGCCCAAAATTTCGACACGTCGCCCCGTCCGGGCTGAGGTGCCGCCCTCCCAATGGGTTTGCGGCGAGACGGGGGACGCAGCCCGGACCATAATGCCTTCGATGAGGCGGTCCGGCGGTATCCACCCTATCGTCGGTCCGGATCGCTCCGGACTGGTGCCATCGCCGAAGCGACTGGCCGATAGAGACCCCGGATCAGATCCGGGGCTGCGTTGGCTCAGGCCAACTTGATCTCAACATTCACGCCCGCGGCGAGATCGAGCTTCATCAGCGCGTCAACCGTCTGCGGAGTGGGCTGCACGATATCGAGCAGCCGCTTATGGGTTCGCACCTCGAACTGCTCGCGCGACTTCTTGTCGACATGCGGACCGCGGTTCACGGTGAATTTCTCGATGCGCGTCGGCAGCGGGATCGGGCCGCGAATGAGAGCGCCCGTACGACGCGCCGTGTCGGCGATGTCGGTTGTGGCCTGATCAAGCACGCGGTGATCAAAGGCCTTCAGGCGAATGCGAATATTCTGCGTTTCCATGACTGTTCCAGTCGAATCCCGTCTGACGATGCGAAAGAGCCGAAATGGCCTGTCCCGACCCCCGCAGGGAGGCCGGTGAGGCCATCAAAATTCTTAAAAGCTACGAGCCGCGCGACTCAACCGAATCGCGCGGCTCGCGGCCCTATATTACTTTGTGATCGAGGCGACAACCCCTGCGCCGACCGTGCGGCCACCTTCGCGAATTGCGAAGCGCAGACCCTGGTCCATCGCGATCGGGGCGATCAGCTTGACCGACAGCTGGACGTTGTCGCCCGGCATGACCATCTCGGTGCCCTCGGGGAGGATGACCTCACCGGTGACGTCGGTGGTGCGGAAGTAGAACTGCGGACGATAGTTCGCAAAGAACGGCGTGTGACGACCGCCCTCGTCCTTCGAAAGGACGTAGACTTCCGAGGTGAACTCGGTGTGCGGGGTGATCGAACCGGGCTTGGCCAGAACCTGGCCGCGCTCGACTTCCTCGCGGCCCACACCGCGGATCAGCGCACCGATGTTGTCGCCGGCTTCACCCTGGTCGAGCAGCTTGCGGAACATTTCGACGCCGGTGACGACGGTCTTCTTGGTGTCCTTGATGCCGACGATCTCGACTTCTTCACCAACCTTGACCACGCCCGTTTCGACGCGGCCGGTGACGACGGTGCCGCGGCCCGAGATCGAGAACACGTCCTCGATCGGCATCAGGAAGGGCTTGTCGAGCGGACGCTCCGGCTGCGGGATCCAGCTGTCGACGGCCTCCATCAGCTTCAGGATGGCATCCTTGCCGATGTTGTCGTCGCGGCCTTCGAGCGCGGCGAGAGCCGAACCCGCGATGATCGGAATATTGTCGCCGTCGAAGTCGCGCTTCGAAAGCTCTTCGCGGATTTCGAGTTCGACGAGTTCGAGCAGCTCGGGGTCATCGAGCTGGTCGACCTTGTTGAGGAACACGACCATGGTGGGAACGCCGACCTGCTTCGCGAGCAGGATGTGCTCCTTGGTCTGCGGCATCGGGCCGTCAGCGGCCGACACGACGAGGATCGCGCCGTCCATCTGGGCGGCACCGGTGATCATGTTCTTCACATAGTCGGCGTGGCCCGGGCAGTCGACGTGCGCATAGTGGCGCGCATCGGTTTCATATTCGATGTGCGCGGTCGAGATGGTGATGCCGCGCTCGCGCTCCTCGGGAGCCTTGTCGATGTTCGTGAAATCAACGGCGGTGCCGCCCTGGATTTCCGAAAGGACCTTCGAGATCGCCGCGGTCAGCGAAGTCTTGCCGTGGTCGACGTGACCGATGGTGCCGATGTTGCAGTGCGGCTTCGTCCGCTCAAATTTAGCCTTAGCCATGTTCTTGAACCTTCTTGTTCGATGTTTGGGTTGATCAGTCGTGGACGAGCCCTGCTGAATCAGGCGCCGCCCTTAATCGCTCTTGGCGCGCGGTGCAAGTCCGCGCTCGTCTAGGTCTTGCCGCGCGGCGCATGTCCGCGCGGCTTCGACCTGTCAGGCCATCTTGGCCTTCACTTCCTCGGCCACGTTGTTCGGCACTTCTTCATAGTGCGAGAACTGCATGGTGTACTGCGCACGGCCCTGGGTGAACGAGCGCAGCTGATTAACGTAACCGAACATGTTGGCGAGCGGGACCATCGCTTCAACCACCTGGGCGTTGCCACGGCTGTCGGTGCCCTGGATCTGCCCGCGACGGCTGTTGAGGTCGCCGATGACGTCGCCCATGAATTCCTCCGGGGTGACGACTTCGACCTTCATCACCGGCTCGAGCAGCTTGATGCCGGCCTTTGCGGCCACTTCGCGCATCGCTGCACGGCCCGCGATTTCAAACGCCAGCGCCGACGAGTCGACGTCGTGATACGCACCATCGGTCAGGCGAATTTCGAAGTCGATGATCGGGAAGCCGATCATGTGACCATTTTCGGCCGCCTCGCGCATGCCCTTCTCGACCGACGGGATATATTCGCGCGGAATGTTACCGCCCTTGATCTCGTCGATGAAGGTGATGCCCGAACCACGCTCGCCGGGCGAGACGCTGACCTTGACGCGGCCGAACTGGCCGGAGCCGCCCGACTGCTTCTTGTGGGTGTAGTCGACGTCGACCGGCTTCGCGAGCGACTCGCGATACGCAACCTGCGGCGCACCGACGTTCGCCTCGACCTTGAACTCGCGCTTCATGCGATCGACGAGAATGTCGAGGTGAAGCTCGCCCATGCCCTTGATGATCGTCTGGCCCGATTCATGGTCGGTCGAAACGCGGAACGAGGGATCCTCGGCGGCAAGGCGATTGAGCGCGATGCCCATCTTTTCCTGGTCGGCCTTGGTCTTGGGTTCTACCGAGAGCTCGATCACCGGCTCGGGGAATTCCATGCGCTCGAGGATGATCGGCGCGTTGGTCGCGCAGAGCGTGTCACCGGTCGTGGTTTCCTTGAGGCCAGCAAGCGCAACGATGTCGCCCGCATAGGCTTCCTCGACGTCCTCGCGGCTGTTCGCATGCATAAGCAGCATGCGACCGATCTTCTCGCGCTTGTCCTTCACCGAGTTCAGATAGCTGCCCTTGGTTAGGGTACCCGAATAGATGCGCGCGAAGGTCAACGAGCCGACGAACGGGTCGTTCATGATCTTGAACGCCAGAAGCGACAGCGGCGCCGAGTCCGAGGTCGCGCGCGTATCGGGTTCGTCGTTCGCCGGGTTGATGCCCTGGACGTCCGGAATGTCGAGCGGGCTCGGCAGATAGTCGACAACCGCGTCGAGCAGCGCCTGCACGCCCTTGTTCTTGAACGACGAGCCGCACAGCACCGGCACGAATGCCTGCGCGAGCGTTCCCTTGCGGATCAGTGCCTTCAGCGTCGCGACGTCGGGAACGGCGCCTTCGAGATAGGCTTCCATCGCCTCGTCGTCCTGCTCGACGGCAAGTTCGACCAGCTTTTCGCGATATTCGGCGGCCTTGTCCTTCATGTCGGCGGGAATTTCTTCATAGAAGAATTCCGCGCCCAGGCTCTCGTCCTTCCAGATGATCGCGCGCTCGTTGACGAGGTCGACGAGACCCACGAAGTCGCTCTCGGCGCCGATCGGCAGGTAGAGGACGGCCGGGGTCGCGCCCAGCCGATCGATGATCGTCTGCACGCAATAATAGAAATTCGCGCCGGTACGGTCGAGCTTGTTGATGTAGCACATGCGCGGCACGCCGTATTTCTCGGCCTGGCGCCACACGGTTTCGGACTGCGGTTCGACACCGGCGACGCCGTCAAATGCGGCGACCGCGCCGTCGAGGACGCGGAGCGAGCGCTCGACCTCGATGGTGAAGTCAACGTGGCCAGGGGTGTCGATGATGTTCAGCCGATGCTCGGGGCCATTGCCTTCGTCGGCCTTCCAGAAACAGGTCGTCGCCGCGGATGTGATGGTGATGCCGCGTTCCTGTTCCTGTTCCATCCAGTCCATCGTCGCGGCGCCGTCGTGGACTTCGCCGATCTTGTAGGACTTGCCGGTGTAGTAGAGAATACGCTCGGTCGTGGTGGTCTTGCCGGCGTCGATGTGCGCCATGATACCGAAATTGCGATAGCGTTCGAGCGGATGGCTGCGTGCCATGATCTTTTCCTTGGGTTTTGGGGGAGGCTGTTGGGCCGCCCCCGATATAGGAAGTTTCCTTGCGATTGCGAGACGCAGGGGGCGCCTCGCGGGCGCTTACCAGCGATAGTGGCTGAAAGCGCGGTTCGCTTCGGCCATGCGGTGCGTGTCTTCGCGCTTCTTCACCGCGTTGCCGCGGTTGTTCGACGCATCGAGCAGCTCGCCCGAAAGACGCGCGGCCATCGTGGTTTCGCTGCGGTTGCGCGCCGCGGCGATCAGCCAGCGGATCGCGAGCGCCTGCGCGCGGTCCGGGCGAACCTCGACGGGGACCTGATAGGTCGCACCGCCAACGCGGCGGCTGCGCACTTCGATGTTCGGGCGGATGTTCGCCAGCGCTTCGTGGAACACGCTCAGCGGTTCCTTCTTGGCGCGGGCTTCGACCGACTCGAGCGCACCATAGACGATGCGTTCAGCGACGGACTTCTTCCCGTCCAGCATGACACTGTTCATGAATTTCGACAGCACGACATCCCCGAAACGGGGATCGGGCAGGATTTCGCGGCGTTCAGGACGACGACGACGAGCCATGGGATATTCCTTTGCAACAGCATCCCGGCGCAGCGCGCAGCGGGATGATCAAATAGCCGAAAAAGCGGCCCTTACTTCGGACGCTTCGCGCCGTACTTCGAACGGCTCTGCTTGCGGTCCTTCACACCCTGCGTATCGAGCACACCGCGCAGGATGTGGTAACGCACACCGGGAAGGTCGCGCACACGGCCTCCGCGGATCAGCACGACGCTGTGTTCCTGGAGGTTGTGGCCTTCGCCGGGGATGTAGGTGATGACTTCGCGGCTGTTGGTCAGGCGGACCTTTGCAACCTTGCGGAGCGCCGAGTTCGGCTTTTTCGGGGTCGTCGTATAGACACGAGTGCAAACACCGCGCTTCTGCGGGTTTGCTTCCATCGCCGGGACCTTGGACTGCACCTTTTGCGGAGTCCGGCCCTTGCGGACCAGCTGGTTGATCGTGGGCATGAATGCTTCACCTTTATGTGTCCGCCCATCGGAGCGAACGGTTACTCTACCGCGGTGGATGAAGCTCCGGCCCAGTCCGCCCCAAAATGGCGGAAAACGGCCAACCTGATAACAGCAAAAGACCCCGGCGGATCAGCATGACCCCCCGGAGGCTTCATCCGCGCCAGCAATGTTCAAGCGCTGTTGTGACTCGAAACCGATGGAAGTCCGCCGCTTTCGAACGGGGCGCCCCTAGCGGCGATTCCCCTGCCGGTCAAGGCCGAAGCAGCTTGCAGCGCACGAACCCGCCCGATAGCGAAGGGCGATGCCCGCCGTCCGCCATGCCAGCTTCGCCCCGCACGTTGCGTCCGACGCCCGGCTGCTGATTCTCGGTAGCCTGCCCGGCGCCCGCTCGCTCGCTGCGCGGCAATATTATGCCCATCCAACGAACCAGTTCTGGCGGCTGCTCGGGGCCGTCACGGGGCGCCCGCTCGCGTCGCTCTCCTACGACGAGCGCCTTGCCCAGCTCGCCGCGGCGCGGATCGGCCTCTGGGACGTGATCCGTACCGCCGCGCGCCGGACCAGCAGCGACGGCGACATCCGCGATGCCGAGGTGCACGATCTTTCGGAGCTTGTCCAAATGCTCCCGGACCTGCGCATGATCGCCTTTAACGGCGGCAAGGCCGCAGCGATCGGACGGCGCCAATTGTCTGCAACCTCCGGCTCCATCATGCTCGTTGACCTCCCCTCGAGCAGCGCCGCCCACACGATGGGTTTCGACGCAAAACTCGACCAATGGATGCGGCTGCGCGAGGCGCTAAGCGGCTGATGCTTGCCGCAGCGAACCTGAGCTTCTAACCGGTGCGCCATGTTTCCCCGGATCGACCATATCGACAGCTGGATCTTTGATCTCGACAATACACTCTATCCGCCATCGGCGAAGCTGTTCGACCTCATCGACGATCGCATGGGCGCCTTCATCATGCGACTGCTCGGCTGCGACGCCCAGGAGGCCCGCCGGGTGCAGAAGGGCTATTTCCATGATCATGGTACAACGATGGCGGGGCTGATGCGTCACCACGGCGTCGATCCCGAGCATTTCCTCACCGACGTCCACGCGATCGCGCTCGACCGGATCGGACCCGATGCGCGGCTACGCGCAGGGCTCGAACGTTTGCCGGGGCGGCGGTATGTCTTCACCAATGCCGACGCCGACTATGCCGCGCGGGTGCTCGATGCGCGCGGGATCGCCGACCTGTTTGACGGGATCTGCGACATCCGCATCACAGCCTATACCCCCAAGCCCGAAGCCGCGGCCTATGCGGCAATGGTCGGGCATCTCGGGATCGACCCGACGAGGAGCCTGTTCGTCGAAGACATGGCGCGCAATCTCTCCCCGGCCAAGGCGCTGGGAATGACCACCGTGTGGCTGGACAATGGTAGCGAAAGCGGCCATCGCGACCACCGGCCGGAGCATGTCGACTATCACGTCAACGACATCGCCGCCTGGCTCGACAGCTTGCCTTTACCCTGGGGATTTTCATGACGAGTGACCTGCAGACGACGATCGAAACCGCTTGGGATGTCCGCGACACGCTGGGGGTGGCGACCCAGGGGCCAGTGCGCGAGGCGGTCGCGGCGGCGCTCGCGGGACTCGACGACGGCAGCCTTCGCGTGGCGGAGCGTGACGCCGCCGGCGCATGGCAGGTGAACCAGTGGCTCAAAAAAGCGGTGCTGCTCTCGTTCCGCCTCAACGACATGGCAATCGTCGAGGGCGGGCCCGGCGGCGCGACCTGGTGGGACAAGGTTCCATCCAAATTCGAGGGCTGGGGCGAGAACCGCTTTCGTGACGCGGGCTTCCGCGCGGTGCCGGGCGCGATCGTCCGCCACGGTGCGCATATCGGCAAGGGCGCGGTTCTGATGCCGAGCTTCGTCAATATCGGCGCGCGCGTCGGCGAGGGGACGATGGTCGATACCTGGGCGACGGTGGGAAGCTGCGCGCAGATCGGCGCTAACGTCCATCTGTCGGGCGGCGCGGGGATCGGCGGCGTGCTCGAACCCTTGCAGGCCGGCCCGGTGGTGATCGAGGACGGGGCCTTCATCGGTGCGCGCGCCGAGGTCGCCGAGGGCGTGATCGTGCGCGAGGGCGCGGTGCTGTCGATGGGCGTCTATCTGGGCGCCTCCACCAAGATCGTCGACCGTGCGACCGGCGAGGTCTTCATCGGCGAGGTACCGCCCTATGCCGTCGTCGTCCCCGGCTCGCTACCTGGCAAGCCGCTCCCCGACGGAACGCCCGGGCCGTCGCTCTATTGCGCCGTCATCGTGAAACGCGTCGACGCGCAGACCCGCGCCAAGACGGGGATCAACGAACTTTTGCGCGATTGATCGTGGACGGGACCCAGTGCGGCGTGGGTCCCCGTCTAACCTGATTGTCCTCGGCGTACGCCCCGTCTGCAAGCGCGAGCGCGAGCCCTATCCAAGCCCTCTTGTCCAACTCGGTCCCCCCTAATTTCCTGACATCGTGTCGAAAACCTGCCCGAGCGCAAGGGGAGGATGAAATGGGTCTTAGCGCTCGTTCAGATAATAACGCTCGCGCGCGGTCAGATCGTCGTGGAGCTCATAAACGATCGGTTGACCTGTCGGAATTTCGAGACCCGTGATGTCGGCGTCCGAAATGCCCGAGAGATGCTTGACCAGCGCACGCAGGCTGTTGCCATGCGCCGAGATCAGCACTGTTTTTCCTGCCTGCAGTTCGGGCGCAATCGCGCTTTCATAATAAGGGAGGACGCGGGCAATCGTGTCCTTCAGGCTTTCGGTCGCGGGGACCTTGATCCCCGCATAGCGCGGGTCGCCAGCGAGGTCATAGGGCGAGCCCGCGTCGAGGGGCGGCGGCGACGTATCGAAGCTGCGACGCCAGATCTTCACCTGTTCCTCGCCATGCTTCGCCGCGGTCTCGGCCTTGTCGAGGCCGGTGAGGCCGCCATAGTGACGTTCGTTGAGATGCCAGTCCTTGGTCACGGGCAACCACAACCGTCCCATCGCCTCGAGCGCGAGGTTGAGCGTCTTGATCGCGCGCGTCTGGACCGACGTGAAGCAGGTCGCCGGGGCGATCCCCTTCGCCTTCATCAGCTCGCCCGCGGCCCATGCCTCGGCGGCACCCTTTTCGGTGACGTCGACGTCCCACCAGCCAGTGAAGCGATTCTCGAGATTCCATTGCGACTGGCCGTGACGGATGAGGATGAGCTGCGGCATGAGCGGTCCTTTGGCAGGAGGGGATTCGCCGCCCTTTAGCCGGGCTTTCTCCCGAAGGCCAACACCCCTCTTGAAATGGTTTCCCTGGTTACCAGATTGGCGTCATCCGGCCGCCGCTACGGGGCCGGAGAGGCTGCGGCGCTGTGCCGCTGCCCCATAACTTCGCTTTTTGAAGGAAGGAATGAACCATGCGTAACAGTTTTGACTGGACCCCCTATCGCCGCTCCACGGTCGGCTTCGACCGGTTGTTCGACTTTCTCGAAAATACGGGGTCGGCGGACAATTACCCCCCGTTCGATATTGAGAAGATCGCCGACGACCACTTCCGCATTACGGTCGCGGTCGCAGGCTTCAAGAATGACGAGATCGATATCACCGCCCAGCAGAACATGCTGACCGTCAGCGGCCGCAAGGCGGCGACGAAGGAAGGCGAAGAGCGCAAGCTGCTCTATAGCGGTATCGCAACGCGCGCGTTTGAGCGCCGCTTCCAGCTCGCCGATTTTGTGCGCGTCGAACGCGCCGACCTCGCCGACGGGCTCCTCACAATCGACCTGGTGCGCGAAGTGCCCGAGGCGATGAAGCCGCACAAGATTGCCATCGGCGGCACGCAGCCTGTGCTCGAGGACAAGAAGAAGGCCGCCTGACGCGCCTCTCTTCGGATGGTCTGATGATGAACGGGGTCCGGCGAGCTGCCGGGCCCCGTTGTGTCTTCAGAGCGGCCGCGTCATGAAGCGGCTGAACGGGTCGGGGCGGTATTCACCGAAAGGCCCACATTCGATGAAGCCGTGCCGGCGGTAAAGCACATGCGCCGGCACGAACGGCGCGCCCGACCCGGTCTCGAGGCTCAACCGCTTCAATCCCCGTGCTTTCGCTTCCGCCACGATATGGGCCAGCATGCGCGCTGCGACGCCGCGGCGCAGGAAGCTATCGGCGGTGCGCATCGACTTGATCTCGCCATGGCGCCCATCGAGCATCTTGAGCGCGCCGCAACCCGCGAGCTTCTCCTCCACATGAATCGACCAGAAGGTCACACCCGGCGCCTTAAGGCCGTCGAAATCGAGGAAGTGGCAGCTACCAGCGGGCGAATTCGCGAGCATCCCCGCGAAATGCCGCTCGAGAAGCGCGCGGATTGCAGGGCCCGACAGATCGTCCTCGACGATCCGCCAGGGAGCAGTCACAGCATCTGGTCCAGCGTCTGAAGGCAGGCGTGCGCGAGCAGTTTGGAACGCTCAGGCGACCAGCCCGCGACAGGATCGGGCAGGTCCCGATTGTCCTTGAACGGCATTTCCAGCGTCATCGACACCGCGCCGAAGCGTTCGGCCAATTGCGTCGTCGACATCGTCAAGTTCGCCTGGCCCGGTGCGGACTGCTCATAGCCGAGCTCCACCTGGAAATCGGGCGTATTCTTGGCGAGCGCGGTCTGGAAGGCGAGAAACTTCGCCATCTGCTCGTCCTTCAGCGACGGAATTCCCTCGAAGCCTGCGAGAAAGACCGCGGGAATCGCTTCGTCGCCGTGGACGTCCATGGCCCAGTCGACTCCGCTTTCGTCCATCGCATTGCGCACGCAGAGCACCTCGGGGCTGCGCTCGGCCGAAGGCTCGTGCCATTCGCGGTTGAGGTTCACGCCTGCATAGTTGGTGCGCAAATGGCCGCGGCGCGAGCCATCGGGATTCATGTTGGGGACGATGTGCAAACGGCACTTCTGCCGCAGCGACCGCGCATGGGGGTCGGCGGGGTCGGTCAGTTTCTCGAGCGCGCCTTCCATCCACCATTCGGCCATGCTCTCGCCGGGGTGCTGGCGCGCATAGAGCCAGACCTGTACCGGGCCAGTGCCCATTTCGAGGCAATCGATCGGCTGGCCCTCGAGACTGGTGCCGAGACAGCGGTAGGTGACCCCCTCGCATTCGGCGACCGAGGCGACGAGATCGTGGTGCCGCTCCATCGAATAGGGCGCAAAATAGGCGATCCACAAAATCGGGCTTTCGGCGGTGTGCCGGATGGTCAGCGTGCCGTCTGCATATTCGGTTTCGAGGCGGAACCAGTTTTCGCGGTCGGTGCTCGCGCAGGCAGCATAGCCTGGCCAGCCATCGGGATAGGCTGAGCTCGCTAGCCCGGTGATCGCGAGTTCGAGTTCGTCGCCGACCGCACAGGCCACGCGGAAATGGAACCATTGATAGAAGTCGGATTCGCGGTCCTTCAGGATCGAAAGGCGGGCGGCGGTGCCGTCGACCGACTCCACGACGATATTGCCGCTGTCAAGGGCGGCGTTGATGCTGATTGTCATGGTACGTTGATAGTGCGTCCGGATTCGCCGGGGAAGTCCTTGAATAAGGCTTCGGCCAATTTCGCTGCGGCGAGCGAGGGTTGCGCCGCTGGAGCCTTTACCGGAACCGCTGCGATCGCGCGGCCTTCCCACAGGGCCTGGCCCGTCGCCGCATCGTCGAGCCGCACCGTCAGCTGCAGATCCTGCACCTGGCGCGGGCCGCCGCCGAGGTTGAACCCGACGCCAAGTCCAACACCGGAACCATAGCTCCCCGTCGAACCACCTACGCCGACCGAGACCGGCGACCGCTTTACCGTTCCCGAGCGGTCGCTGCGGTCAAAGCCGATGCGAACCTTGATGGGCGCCGTGCTCTCGCCCGGGCCTTCGGCCGCGACGAGCCCCTGCAGTTGCAGCTGACGCTCAACCGCGACGCGATAGCTGTTCCATTCGAGCGACGGCTGGCGGTCGGCCATGGCGGCCGGATCGGCCAGCGGCGCGCTATCGACTACATAACGCGTCCCCGACGCCCAGCCCGGCGACGCGATGGTGTGGAAGCGCGTCACCTCGACAGGGGGAACTGGGGTAGCACAGGCTGCAAGAGCGAGTGCGGCGGTGCCGATCAGAACAGCGGGAAGTTGGCGCATCATGGGCCCATGATGCGCCAGCGAAGCTGGATTGGCAATGAATGGCGTCCGCATCCCTTTTTGGAATGCTCGACCGCTCGACCCGTGCCGCGCCGGCTTCCACCTTCGCGAACCGGCAAGCTCAGCGATAGAAGATATGATTGTCGATCTGCGCGACGCGCGTCTTGCGCCAGCCGGGGGAGACGTAGCGGGCGTGGAAGAAAAGCGCGCCGGGCGCCTTGGTCTTCCAGCGATCGTCGCGCGCGATCTGCGCGATCGCGAGCGCGTTGCGCCACTGAAGGCTCGACTCGCGAATATTTGGCATCTTGCCGTGCCGCACGAAGCTGAACTGGCTGCGCTGATGGACAACACCGCAATAGCTGGCAGGGAAGCGGCCCGATTCGGCGCGGTTGATGATCACATGGGCGACCGCGAGCTGCCCGGCGAGCGATTCGCCGCGCGATTCAAAATAGACCGCCCCGGCGAGGCAGCGCAGTTCGCGGTCGATGGTGGCGGGCGGCGGGGTCGCATCGACGAGCGCTGCGAGCGTGGCAGCGGTAACCGGCTTGTCGGCGACATCGCTCTCGGATTTGGGCTGTTCGATGCTCTTGGCATCGATGTCGGCGAGCGCTTCGCTCGTCGAAGGATCGGCCGATTCGGCCGTGCGGGGCATCTCGGTGCCCGGAAGAATGAGGGTGGGGGTGTTGGCGTCTGCGCCAAGGCCGGTTGCGAAACCGGGCTCAGCCAGCAGCAGCATGGGGACCACGGTCATGCCCACGGCAGCCAGGCTGGCAGCGTTTAAGATGCGACTCATTTTGTCCGTCAAAAGGGCGGCTGATGGACCGGAACTTTCGGGACAGGCGGGAGCTATGCTGTATGCCGCCTGCGGTCATCATCCGACTGCGTGTCCGAACCGTTTGACCGGAATTCTCAGGTACAGCCTGAAAAATCCGCGGGACGACCTACGCGTTAACAAGGTGCGCGCCAGCTATTGTGCGGCGCAGCAATGTCAAGCGAGAGCCCCCCATTCAGCGACGAGTCGTGGCGCATCCGCGATATCCAGTTCGATGACCCACAAGTCTGGATCCGCTCTGCGGCGCCGTTCGACATAGGCAGTGCGCGCCTCCGAATCCGCTGGGTCCTCGGGCCCCACCGCCTCCCACACATAGCCGCCCGATGTGGCAAAGCGCTTCTCAAGCAGCGGCCCAAGGGCGCTGCGGTCGCGGCATTGGACAAGAATATCTCCCGCCCGCTCATCGCCCGCCGCAAGCACGGCCGCGAATCCTCCCGCGGCTTCGGTCCGGCGGACAAGCAAATCGACGAGGAAGCGGCTCTTCAGCCGCGACATGGGCAGAGCGGGGGCGCGGCGTCAGGCCGCGTCACGCGTTTCAGAATCGGCGAGCAGCGCATAGAGTGCTTCGTCGCTTTTCGCGCCGCGCAGTCGCTCTGCGACAGCCTCATTGCGAAGCATTCGGGACACGCCCGCGAGTGCCTTCAGATGATCGGCCCCGGCATCGAGCGGCGACAGGATGACGAAGAGCAGGTCGACCGGAAGGCCATCGACGGCCTGAAAGTCGATGGGTCGCGCAAGCTGCAGAAACAGCCCGCGCACCCCCGTGAGGTCGCCGAGCTTTGCATGGGGCAGCGCAATGCCGCGCCCGAACCCGGTCGAGCCGAGCCGCTCCCGTTCGAGCAACGCCTCCGCGACTTCGCCGGCGTCGAGCCCGAGCGAGCGACTCGCGAGGTCCCCGACGAAGGGAAAAAGAGCCTTCTTCGAATCGAGCTGCACATGCGCACGCACGGTCGCAGGATAGAGGAGAGAGGATAGGTTCATGGGTCTGATCAAATCTGTCAAAGCGTCGGGACGGGCCGCCCGATTCATCGGTGGGCGATCGGTCGCGGATCGGTCGTGGCAGGCCCCGCCATCCGGGCATTGGGCATCAATGGGCGCGGCCCTTAAGCCGGATGGCGAAGAAAATCCAGCCCCCTATTGCGGTTCGACCCAGCCGATGGTGCCATCGCGGCGACGATAGACCATATTATGCGCGCCCGTCCGCGCATTGACGAACAAAAGGGCATTGGTGTCGCGCAGGTCGAGCATCATCACCGCGTCCGACACGCTGGCCGTCGGTATGTCCACCCGCGTTTCAGCAACGATCGCCGGCGCGTCGCCGGGCTCTTCATCGTCGCTGCCGACGTCGAAGACGGTGTAGCTTGCATTGTCCTGGATCTCGTCGAGCGTCGCGGACGGCTGGCTCGGACTGCTCTTGTCCTTGAGCCGTCGCATATAACGCCTCAACTGTTTTTCGATACGCTCGGCCGCGCCTTCGAAAGCGACGTGCGCATCCTGCGCCTGGCCGTGCCCCTTGAGCACCAGCCCCTGCATCACGTGCGCGACGATGTCGCATTGGAAACTGTCGTGCGGCCCTTTCCCAAAGATCGCGTGCGCCCCAATCGCGCGCGAGAAATATTTGTCGGCAATCGCGTTCATCCGGTCCGACACATGCGCTTGCAGCGCTTCGCCGGTTTCGATCTGGTGGCCAGAGACGCGGATTTCCATTGCTCTTCTCCTTTGAGGGTCTCAGCGGCCGCCCCCTGGGGCGGCCGTCACGGACTATCGTGCCACAACGGCTGGTTCAGTGTGGCCACGAATTCTGCATGACGCGCGAGTTCGGCGGGAGTTGCGGCGTGCGGCCGTGGTTCGCGGAAGGGGCGTGACCGGCCGGGCGCGGCGCCCGGCATTATCAGGGTCGTGCGAGCGACCATCGTCGATGTCGCTGCGAGTCCAAGGCCGATCTGCCGGCCGCCGGTCATTTCGATATAGAGATGCGCGAGCAGCTCTGCGTCGAGCAGCGCGCCATGCTTCACGCGGTGGATGCGATCGATGCCATAGCGAGTGCAGAGCGCGTCGAGGCTATGCTTCGCCCCTGGATGCAGCTTGCGCGCCATCTGCACGGTGCAGCACATTCGCGTCATATCCAATAGCGGGCGACCCACGCGCTCCAGCTCGGCATTCACAAATCCGAAGTCGAAGGCGGCATTGTGCGCGACCATTGGCGCGTCGCCCAGGAACTCGAGAAGTTCATCCGCGCGCTCCTCGAACAGCGGTTTGTCCGAGAGGAACTGCAGCGACAGACCGTGAACGGCTTCGGCTTCGGCCGGCATGTCGCGCTCAGGGTGAAAATAGGCGTGGAAGGTCCGGCCGGATTCGCGGCGGTCGATCAGTTCGACACATCCGATTTCGACCAACCGGTGTCCGGATCGCGGATCAAGTCCCGTCGTTTCGGTATCGAAAATAATCTCGCGCATCGAAGCCTCAATCTGGACCCTATCGAGGGTGGAAACAAGAGGTGATGGCGCGAATCTGCCGGTGCGTCTCGCTTTTTGGCCTGCCGGTTTCGATTATGAAATCGGCGCGCGCGCGTTTGACCCGGTCGGGCACCTGAAGCGCGCGGATCGCGTTGAACTTCGACTGGGTCATGCCAGGCCGGCGCAGCACGCGCCGGCGCTGGACCCAGAGCGGCGCCGTGACCACAGCGACCGCGCCGACGCGGCGAAAGCCGCCCTTTTCAAAAAGAAGGGGAATGTCGAGCACCACGACGTCGCGTGCACGGTGCCGCGAGAGGAATCGCTTTTGCGCGCGCGCGACGGCGGGGTGGATTATGGCCTCGAGCGCGGCGAGTTCGTGGCGGTTGCCAAGCACGCGCGCCCCGAGCTTCTGCCGGTCGACCCCTTGGGGCCCCGTGGTGCCGGGAAAGCGCTCCTCGATTGCGGCGACAAGGGCACCGCCCGGTCCCTGCAGGCGGTGGACCTCGGCGTCGGCGTCGAAGACAGGCACGCCTTCGCGCTCGAACATCGCTGCCGCGGTCGACTTGCCCATGCCGATCGAACCGGTGAGCCCGAGAATGAAGGGGCGGCGGAGCCGCGACGCGGGCCGCTTGTAATGGCTCATGCCGTCAGCAAGGCGCGCAGTTCGTCGTCGCATCCCTCGGGCGGCGACCGGCCGAAGAACAGTTCAAAAGCGAGCGCGGCCTGACCGATCAGCATATCGAGCCCATCGACCTGATCGAGCCCGCGCGCCTCGGCCGCCTGGAGCAGACGGGTGCGCAGCGGCGAGTAGACGAGGTCATATACGATCGCCCCGTCGGGAAGGGGTGCAAGATCGAGATCGAGCGCCGGCTGGCCGGTCATGCCGAGACTGCTCGCGTTGACGAGAAGCGCCGCAGGCGGCAGCGGCGCGTCGAGCGCCGCGGCGTGGCCCTTGAGGCCGAAGGCCGCCAAGAGACCCATTGCTTTGAGAGGACTGCGCGCGAGCATTGTAACGGGTCCGACACCGGCCCGCGCAAGCGCAAAGAGCACGGCACGCGCTGCGCCGCCCGCTCCGACAACGACAATCGGCGCACCTTGAAGCTCCATTTCCGCCAAGGGGGCGAAGAAACCCGCGGCATCGGTGTTCGTGCCGATCAACGACCCGTCCGGCTGGTGCACAACCGTGTTCATCGCGCCGATTGTTCCGCGGATGTTGCCCGGGTCGTCGACCAGCTCCATCACCGCCTGCTTGTGCGGCATGGTGACGTTGCAGCCGCGCCAGGCGGGGTCGGCGCGGCGGTCGGCGATATAGCCGGCGAGGCCGCCGGACGTAACATGGGCACGGTCATAGCTGCCTTGCAGGCCAAGTGCTGCGAGCCAGAAGCCGTGGATCAGCGGCGATTTCGACTGTGCGATCGGGTCGCCGATCACCTCGGCGTAGGGAAGCTTGCTCACGACGGCGCTTGCCCGGTCGCGCGCAGCCAGGCGAGAAGCTCAAGCATGGGCATGCCGATGATGGTCCAAGGGTCGCCCTCGACCCGGTCGAACAATTGCACGCCTGCTCCCTCGATCTCGTAACAGCCAACGGTCCAGCGAATGCTATCCCATTCGCGGGTCACATAGTCGGTGATGAAGGCCTCCGACAAGACTCGCATCCACAGCTTCGCCTCGCCGATCGCGCGCCACACCGGTGCGCCGTCACGCGCAGCGACCGCGGCACTGAACAGGCGGTGGCGCCTGCCCGCCATTCGGCGTAAATGCTCGGCCGCCTCGTCGCGGCTTTGAGGTTTCGCCAACATCGTTCCATCGTCCAGCGCGAGGGTCGAGTCGGCGCCGATCACGGTAACGCCGGCAAGCCGGGTGGAAATCTTGACCGCCTTTGCCTCCGCGAGCGCGTCGGCGATGTTGCGCGGGCTCTGGCCAGCGGCAAGCAGGGATGCGGTAAGGGCTTCCTCATCGACATGCGCCCCGGTCGTTTCGAAATCGAGCCCCGCGGCGCGGAGCATCGCCGCGCGGCCACTGCTTTGCGAGGCAAGGACGAGCGCGCTCATGCGGGGCGATCCTCGACGAGCTTGATGACCGCAGCGGCGGTTTCCTCGATCGAACGGCGCGTCACGTCGATAACCGGCCAGCCATTGTCGGCGAACATGCGCCGCGCGTAAGCGAGCTCGGCTTTGACGCGCTCTTCGTCAACATAGGCGGTCTCGGGTGCCTGATTGAGAGACAGAAGGCGATTACGCCGGACCTGCACCAACCGGTCAATCCCCGTCGTGAGCCCAACGACAAGCGGACGCTTCAACGTAAACAGCGTCTCGGGGGGCGGCGATTCGGGAACGATCGGGATGTTCGCGGTCTTAAAGCCTCGATTCGCCAAGTAGATGCTCGTCGGAGTCTTGGAGGTACGCGACACGCCCGCGAGGACGATGTCGGCCTGCTCCCAATTTTCCCAGCCGAGGCCGTCGTCGTGCGCGACGGTGAACTGGATGGCCTCCACCCGCGCGAAATAGGCGGCGTCGAGCACATGTTGCCGCCCCGGCCGCGCTTTGGCCTCTTGTCCGAGCATTCGCGACAGCGCATCGGTGACCGCGTCGAGAGCCGGCACGGTCGGCAGGTTGAGCGTTGCGGCGCGCCGTTCGAGGCTCGCCCGCAGCTCGCCATTCACGAGGGTGAAGAGAATCATGCCAGGGCTTGCCTGGACCTCGGCCATGATACGATCGAGATGCGATTCGGACCGGACCATCGGCCAGAAATGACGCACGACCTCGACATCGTCGAACTGCGCGATTGCCGCCTTGGCGATATTTTCGAGGGTCTCGCCAGTGGAATCCGATATGAGGTGGAGGTGAAGGCGGCTCATGGCTCGAGCTTTCCGATGCACCGCGAAAAAAGGCAAGCGGAGACAGGTGGCAAGGCCTGTGGATAATTGCCGCATAAGTCGCGGGAAAACATTGGTACGGAGAAATCATCCCCATTGGTGCCGATTCCGCTCCACCCTTTTTCCACAGGGGATGAATCTTATCCACAGGCTGTGAATTAGGCGGAAAGAAATTGCGACTCCGGGGCGAACGGCAGCCGATCGGGAGTCAAGCTGTTGGCAAAGGCGGCGTCCATGCCTAAAGCCGCGCTGTTCGACCCCCAACAACCACCGCTATATTTCTAAAATATGGTTATGAAGATGGAAAGAGAAGCCGCGTGAAGGCGTCACCGAAGAGCTTGCTGGCAACGCTGCGAGGGGTTCGGCAGGAGCGTCCCGCACTATGGCTGATGCGCCAGGCGGGACGATACCTCCCCGAGTATCGGGCTCTGCGGGAGACCAAGGGCGGTTTTCTGGAACTCTGTTACGATCCGGAGGCAGCGGCCGAGGTGACGCTGCAACCGATCCGGCGCTTTGGCTTTGATGGAGCAATCCTCTTTTCGGACATTCTCGTCGTTCCGCACGCGTTGGGACAGGATCTATGGTTCGAGGCGGGTGAGGGACCCCGGCTTGCGCCGGCCCTGGTCGATGGCGCGCTCACCGCGCTCGAGGCGGCACCGCATCGACTCGAGCCCATCTATGCCACCGTAGCACGGGTTGCAGCCGCGCTGCCGCCGGAGACCAGCTTCCTGGGTTTCGCGGGAAGCCCGTGGACTGTTGCCACCTATATGGTCGCGGGGTCGGGATCGAAGGATCAGGCCGCGGCGCGGCGGCTGGCCTATGGCAATCCTTCTGCTTTCGCCGCGCTCGTCGATGCGATCGTCGATGTCACGGTCCATTATCTGTCGGGACAGATCGAACATGGGGTCGAAGCGGTGCAGCTTTTCGACAGCTGGGCTGGCAGTCTCTCTCCGATGCAGTTTGAACGTTGGGTGATCGCGCCGAACGCCGAGATCGTTCGCCGGCTGAAGGCGCTTCACCCTGACACGCCGATCATCGGCTTTCCGAAGGGCGCTGGCGGGAAGCTGGCGGCCTATGCGGATGAAACCCGGGTGGATGCCATCGGGCTCGACGAGACGGTCGATCCTCTTTGGGCCAATGCGGTGCTGGCTCCCCATTTGCCGGTACAGGGAAATCTCGATCCCTTGGCACTCGTCGCCGGCGGCGCGGCGCTCGACGAAGCGATTGATCGCATCCTTGCAGCTTTTCCGGCGCGGCCCCATATCTTCAATCTCGGGCACGGCATTGTTCCGGATACGCCGATCGCCCATGTCGAGCATCTGATCGGGCGCGTTCGAGGCGGGTAGATGATGACGGACTGGATCGGGTTTCTGGGGGTAACGATGCTTTGGGTGAAGGCGGCGCACGTGATTTTCGTCATCTTTCTGATGGCGGGTTTGTTCATGATGCCGCGCTTCTTCGTCTATCATCACCAGTGTCCGGTTGGGTCCGAAGAGGACAAGAAATGGATTGAGCGCGAGGACCGGCTGCGCCGGATCATTCTCAATCCCTCAATCATGCTCGTATGGATCCTGGGGCTGATGCTCGCTTTCAATGGCGGCTTTTGGTCCGAAGGCTGGTTCCACGGCAAATTGCTGCTCGTTCTCCTCTTGTCGGCCTACCACGGGTGGCTGATCGGCTATTTCAAGAAGCTCCGGCGCGGCGAACGCTCCCTTAGCGAAAGCCGGTTGCGGATGCTTAACGAAGTTCCGGGCATCGCCGCGGCGATCATCGTCATACTGGTGATCGTTCGTCCCTGACGCTCCCCGACGCAGCCCGATTGACTTGAACCGGCGTCGGTTATAGGGGCCGATCAACCCCCGCGCCCGCGTGGGCGGCGCGCCATCCGCGCCGCAGCTATCGAAACGGCCGTCCCCCGGTCGGATAGGCACCCTCCGGTGCATCGAAATTTGTTTATTTTCTCCTGAATTTTCATCCTGGAATCCATCCATGCATCTTAAAGAACTCAAGACCAAATCACCCGCCCAGCTTGTGGAAATGGCGGAGGATCTAGGGGTCGAGGGCGCGTCGACGCTGCGCAAGCAGGACCTGATGTTCTCGATCCTCAAGGAGCTCGCCGAAGAGGGCGAGGAGATCATCGGGTCGGGGACGATCGAGGTCTTGCCCGACAGCTTCGGTTTTCTGCGTTCGTCCGAGGCCAATTATCTCGCAGGTCCCGACGACATTTATGTTTCGCCGAACCAGGTCCGCAAATATGGGTTGCGCACCGGTGACACCGTCGAGGGTGAAATCCGCGCCCCACGCGATGGCGAGCGTTATTTTGCGCTGACGAAGCTGATCAGCGTCAACTTCGACGATCCCGATGTTGTTCGCCACCGTGTCAATTTCGAC
Organism: Sphingomonadales bacterium; assembly: GCA_044508875.1. Taxonomy (GTDB): domain Bacteria; phylum Pseudomonadota; class Alphaproteobacteria; order Sphingomonadales; family Sphingomonadaceae; genus Sphingopyxis; species Sphingopyxis flava_A. The sequence goes on from JBIQHE010000002.1 coordinate 163,962, forward strand.
AACCTCACCCCGCTTTATCCGAACCAGAAGCTTTCGCTCGACACCGTCGACCCGACGGTGAAGGACAAGTCGGCGCGGGTGATCGACCTCGTTAGCCCGCAGGGCAAGGGGCAGCGCGCATTGATTGTCGCGCCGCCGCGCACGGGTAAGACCGTGCTCCTCCAGAACATCGCCAAGGCGATCACCGATAATCACCCCGAGGTCTACCTGATTGTTCTCCTGGTTGACGAACGTCCCGAGGAAGTCACCGACATGCAGCGTAGCGTGAAGGGCGAGGTGGTCTCCTCGACCTTCGATGAACCCGCGACACGCCACGTCCAGGTTGCGGAAATGGTGATCGAAAAGGCCAAACGCCTTGTCGAGCACAAGAAGGACGTGGTGATCCTGCTCGACTCGATCACGCGTCTCGGCCGTGCCTACAACACCGTCGTCCCGTCGTCGGGCAAGGTGCTAACGGGCGGCGTCGACGCCAATGCGCTGCAGCGCCCCAAGCGCTTCTTCGGTGCTGCCCGCAACATCGAGGAAGGCGGATCATTGTCGATCATCGCGACTGCGCTGATCGACACGGGCAGCCGCATGGACGAAGTGATCTTCGAAGAGTTCAAGGGCACCGGCAACTCCGAAATCGTGCTCGACCGCAAGGTGGCTGATAAGCGTATTTTCCCCGCGCTCGATGTGGGCAAGTCGGGCACGCGCAAGGAGGAATTGCTCGTCGAGAAGGACAAGCTCAGCAAAATGTGGGTGCTTCGCCGCATCCTCATGCAGATGGGCACGGTCGACGCGATGGAATTCCTGCTCGACAAAATCAAGGATTCGAAGACCAACGAGGATTTCTTCGACAGCATGAACCAGTAAGCGCCGGCGATGGCGGTGGTCGAGCATGCCTTGCTTCCCGTTCGTGCGGGTAGCGAACCCGAGTTCGAGGCAGCCTTCGCCAAGGCGCGTCCGCTCATCGAGGCCTCGCCAGGTTTCCTTTCGATCGAAATCCGCCGACCGGTGGGAACCGGACAGCCTTATCTGTTGTTGGCTGAATGGAACTCGATTGCGGATCATCGCGACGGCTTCCGGCAATCCGACCGCTACCGGCAATGGCGGGCGTTGCTGCACGGCTTTTACGACCCTATTCCAGAGGTCAGCTATTTCGGGGATTCGCTGTGATATTGGAAATTTTGACGCAAGCAGCCGCGCAGACGTTGAGCGGACCGGACGGAATCTGGGCGCATATCGTCGCGGATTTTTCGAACATCACCGAACCAGCGGCGCTCGCTGCTTTCCTGCAGGTTCTGATGATCGACATCGTCCTTGCGGGCGACAACGCGATCGTGGTGGGGGCGCTCGCAGCGGGACTTCCTGCCGAACAGCGCAAGAAGGTGATCCTGATCGGCGTTCTTGCGGCGCTGGGTCTGCGCATCGCTTTTGCCCTTGTCGTGACCCAGCTGATGCAGATCGTCGGGCTGATCTTCGTGGGCGGGCTACTGCTGATCTGGGTCGCCTGGAAGATGTGGCGCGAGCTACGCGAGGGCGCTCATTCGGCAGGCTCGCCCGAGATCGAAGGTGACGAGCATTCGGGGCTCAAACCCGCCAAGAGCTTTGCTGCCGCGGCTTGGGCAGTGGCGGTCGCTGATGTGAGCATGAGCCTCGACAACGTCCTCGCTGTCGCAGGCGCGGCGCGCGAGCATCCCGGTATCCTGATTGTCGGGCTGATTTTCGCGGTCGCGCTGATGGGCGTCGCAGCCAACATCATCGCCAAATATATCGAGCGCTACCGCTGGATCGCCTATATCGGCCTCGCCGTCATCCTCTATGTAGCGGTCAAGATGATCCATGAAGGCTGGGTCGACCCCAGCGTCGGTATGGGCACCTTGTTCAGCTAGGGGAACAATCCGGCTTGAACCGGGCTCCTCGGGTCCCGATCTTACCATCATGTCTCAGCTTCACATGACCCGAGTGGCTGTCGGATGCCCCGATTTTCCGACACTTTCTGAGCGGATCGCGTCGCGCGCCGAGCAGGGCGAGGTCCGTTTCGCGACGCGGTTCAAGCCCAAGCGGGCCGATGAGCTGATCGGGGGCTGGCTTCACTTCATCGTGCGACACACAATTGTCGGCCGCATTGAAATCCTGCGTTTTGCCGACCGAGAAGACGGACGGATCGACATCGTCTGCCGCGGAATACTCGAAAGGGTGCACCCAAAGCCGAAGCGGGCGCATCAGGGTTGGCGCTATCTCACGGAGGCGGAGGCGCCGCCGGGTATCGAAGATGATAGCGGCATCGGCAACTTGCCCCCAGACCTATATCGCGAGCTGGCCGAACTCAGCCTGATCTAGCCCGGCGTTCCTTCGATCGCGGCGCGAAAGCTGTCAGCGCGCGCCATCGCCCAGTAACGCGCACTCGCCACCGAACCCGGGTCGTCGAGCAGGATGCCACGCGGATAGAAGTTATAGATGCGATCGATTGAATCCGATCGCGCCGAGTTGAGCCGTTCGTGGAGATGGTGCGGGCGGATCGCCCAGGGGCTATCGAGGCCCATGGCGCAGCTGATATCCCACAGGGCGGAGACAGTTGATGCCTGGAAGCGGCGAACGCGCTCGGCCTTTTCGGAAACGGCAAGCCCGCGCTGACGACCCGGATCCTGCGTTGCGATGCCGGTCGGACATTGGTCGGTATGGCATTTCAACGACTGGATGCATCCCAGCGAGAACATGAAAGCGCGCGCGGCATTCGACCAGTCGGCGCCGAGCGCGCAATTGACCGCAAGCCCTGCACCCGAATGCACCTTGCCCGACGCCGCAAGGCGGATTTCCTCCTTGAGCCCGCACCCGACGAGCGCGTTGCGCACGAAGATCAGCCCTTCGCGCAGCGGCATGCCCACCCGGTTGGAAAACTCGACGGGCGCTGCGCCGGTGCCGCCTTCCGCGCCGTCGATAACGATAAAATCGAGCCGGATTCCAGTCTCAAGCATTGCCTTCATGACGGCATAAATTTCGTGCGGCTGTCCGACACAAAGCTTTATACCGACGGGCTTTCCTCCCGAAAGCTCGCGCAACTGGGCGGCCCATTCGACCATTTCGATCGGGGTGGAGAAAGCCGAATGCGCCGCTGGGGAAATACAATCCTCGCCTTGGAGAACGCCGCGTGTCGCAGCGATCTCGGCGTTGACCTTGGGGCCAGGTAGCATTCCGCCGTGGCCGGGCTTGGCCCCCTGGCTGAGCTTGATCTCGATCATCTTGACCTGATCGTCCTGCGCACAGTCACGGAAGCGTTCAGGGTCGAAGCGGCCGCCTTCATCACGGCATCCGAAATAGCCGCTACCCAGCTCCCATATGACGTCGCCCCCGTGAAGGCGGTGATAGGGGCTGAGGCCGCCTTCGCCGGTATCATGGTAGAAATTACCGAGTCTTGCCCCGAGGTTCAGTGCTTCGATCGCCCGCGCGCCGAGCGAGCCGAAACTCATCGCCGAGATGTTGAGCAGCGCCGCTTCATACGGACGTCGGCATTGCGATGTGCCGACCTTGACGCGTTGCGTGCGGTCGTGGCCGACCTCGGGCGAAATGCTGTGGCTCATCCATTCATATTCGTCCGAATAGACGTCGAGTTCGGTTCCGAAGGGGTGGGCGTCGAGATCGCCCTTGGCACGCGCATAGACGATGTCGCGCTCGGCGCGTGTAAAGGGACGGCCGTCGAACGGGCTTTCGACGATATAGGAATAGAGGAATGGTCGCAGATCCTCGAACAGCCAGCGGATTCGCGCGATCAGCGGGTAGTTGCGGCGCAGCGTATGCCGCCGCTGCAACGCGTCATAAAGCGCAATGAGCAGCAGCGGCACCCACACTATCAGGGTCCAGCGTGCGGGCGCCCACCAGATTGCTACTGCTGCGAGGAGCAGCAGCGCCGGAAAGATGAGCCAACGTTGCACAGGGCTAGCCCGACTGGGCGGCGAGCATCGCCGCCATCTTCTCCCAAACCTTGTTTATCGCCTTGAGCGGCCGAACCATCACCTTGAAATCCTTGATTTTTCCGTCCTCATTCCAGTGAATGATATCGACGCCGTTGATCTGTATGCCTTCGAGTTCGGTCTGAAACTCGAGGCAAGCCTGGTTGCCGTCGGCAATCTCCCGCAGGTAGCGGAAATCATCTCCGCCGAGAACCTTACTAGCCGCGTGGAGATAGGCGAACACCTTTTCGCGGCCTTCCTGCGGCGTGTGGACCACGGGCGAATGGAAGACCGCATCTTCGGCGAGCAGCTCGTGCAGGACCTGCGGGTCGCCGCCGCCCGCCATATAGGCGTGCCAGGCGGCGAGTCCGGGTTGGACCGTCATGCGAGCGTCTCGGCGAAAAAGGCGCGCGTGCGGCCGTCGGCCAGTTGTGCGCCCTCCTCGTTACGGCGGCTACCGCTCGTTGCGGCGAAGCCGTGATCGAGGCCGGGGTAGTCGTGCAACGTCACCTTCGGGTTCGGATCGAGTGCTTCGTGGATTTTCTGCTGTGCCGCATGATCGACGAAATGATCTTCGGTCGGGATATGCAGCATCAGCGGATTCGAGATCGCGTGGGCTTCGTTCAACATGGTATCGATCATCACACCATAATAGCCGACCGACGCATCGATGTCGGTGCGCGCCGCGGCCATGTAGGCGAGACGGCCGCCGAGGCAGAAGCCGACGCAGCCAATTCGGTCAGCGCCCTGATCGCGCAGCCAGCGGATCGATGCTTCAATGTCCTTGACCCCGAGATCGGCGTCATATTGACCGAAGTAGCCGAGCGCCTCCTGAAATTCGGACTCGACATCGGGACTGAGCTCAACCCCGGGGGCGAAACGCCAGAAGATATCGGGCGCGATCGCGAGGTAGCCCTCGGCCGCCCAATCATCGCATTTCTTGCGAATGCCCGCGTTCACGCCGAAGATTTCGGGGATCACGATGATGGCGCGCGACGAGTCTGCGTCGGGACGCGCGACATAGGCGGGGATGTCGCCCTCGTTGTCGAGGGCGGGGATGGTCGTGTTGGTCGGGGACATGTGGGCTCTCCTGGCTCTTGCTTATCGACGATGAAAGCGCGAAGCTAGCGGCGCCGGGGGCGCGGCTCAAGCGCCAACACCCAGGTCGGGGAGGAGATGGCGCATGAAATTCAATATCGAGGTGGACTGCACCCCCGAGGAAGCGCGGCGGCTTTTTGGCCTGCCCGACCTGGAACCCCTGCACGATATCTATCTGAGCCGGGTCAAGGAGTTGATGGCAAAGGGTATCACCCCCGACATGGTCCAGGCGATGGTCAAGAGTTGGGTTCCGATGGGGGAGGGCGGGCTGGGTCTCGTCCAATCGCTGCTCGGGCAGTTCGGCGGAGGATTGATGGGCGGCGGCGCCGGGAGTCCAGCCGGCAGTGAAGAGGCGAGCAAGCCTGCACGGGGGCGCAAGAGCTGACCCACGACAAGAGCATTGATACGATTTTTGCGCTGTCGAGCGGGAGTCCGCCGGCAGCGATCGGGGTCGTGCGCGTGAGTGGGCCGCAAGCCGGCGAGGCACTGCGCGCCCTGGCAGGCCGTGTTCCGGCACCGCGCCGCGCGTCGATTGGAGAGCTCATCGACGCGAAGGGTGCGGCGCTTGACCGGGCGCTGCTGCTCTGGTTTCCAGGGCCGGGGACGGCAACCGGCGAAGACCTGGCTGAATTCCACCTTCACGGGGGACGGGCGGTGGTCGCCGCGGTCGAGCGGGCGCTTGCTGCGCTCCCCGGATTCCGGCGCGCCGAGCCAGGGGAATTCACGCGGCGCGCCTTCCTCAACGGGAGGATCGACCTTGCCGAGGCCGAGGGCCTTGCAGACCTGCTTGCAGCAGAGACCGAGAGCCAGCGGGTCCAGGCGCTGAGCCTGGCGAGCGGGCACGTGTCGCGCGCGGTGGCGGGGTGGCAGGAGCGGTTGCTTGCGCTGATGGCGCAGGTGGAAGCTGAGCTGAATTTCGCCGATGAGGAGGATGTCGAGCTTCAGAAAGGAGCGGCGCCGCAGGTTGTTGCGGGAATGCGCGACATTGCAGGCGAGCTTGATACGTGGCTGGCGCGGCCAGCGGCAGAGGTGATTGCGGAGGGGTTGTCGGTGGTCATCGCGGGGCCGCCCAATGCTGGAAAATCAACGTTGATCAATGCGTTGGTGCAAAGGGAGTTGGCGATCGTGTCGCCGGTGGCGGGTACCACGCGCGACGTGATCGAAACCCCGCTCGCGCTCGACGGTATCGCCATGCGCTTTTCGGACACGGCCGGACTGCGGGGCGCGGGCGCCGATGCGATCGAAGCGATCGGAATCGAGCGCGCCGAGGCGGCGATCTCGGCAGCGGACATTCTGCTCTGGCTGGGTCCCCCTGATGCGGCGCCCGAACACCCACGCACCATCCTGGTCGCCGCACAGGCGGACCGGTGGCGCGGGGACGCCGCACGCGAGGCCCAATCGGCGCGGTGCGACCTCGTCCTGTCGGCGTTGACCGGCGAAGGAATGGACAAGCTCCACCGCTATATCGTGGAGATGGCACGTACCCTTTTGCCGCGGGAGGGGGAGGCAGCGCTTCGGGCGCGGCAGCGCGGCGCGCTCGCCGAAGCGCAGCGCTGGTTGTCTATCGACGAAGAATCGCGCGAGGCCAATGACCTCATCCTGCTCGCCGAGCGACTTCGGCTCGCGGCGAGCGCGCTCGATCGGATTACCGGGCGTGCGGGGGTCGAGGACATGCTCGACGCACTCTTCGGACGCTTTTGTATAGGAAAGTAGCGGCGCGCGGGGTGTTCCACGTGAAACATCGTCCGTCGCAGTGTGGTGGATTTGGCGCAGCCTTTGGGTTAAGGGCCGCGGCGAAGATGCAAGATAGCGAAACTTTCGATGTGGTCGTGATAGGCGGCGGGCATGCGGGGACGGAGGCGGCCGGCGCGGCCGCACGTCTGGGTGCACGGGTCGCGCTTGTCAGCTTCGATCCGGCGCTGATTGGATCGATGTCCTGCAACCCGGCAATTGGGGGGCTTGGAAAAGGACATCTGGTTCGTGAAGTCGACGCACTGGATGGCTGGATGGCGCGTGCTGCCGATGCCTCCGCGATCCATTATCGTATGCTCAACGCCTCGAAGGGTGCGGCGGTGCAGGGCCCGCGCGTCCAGGCCGACCGGAGCCTTTATCGCAGCGCCATTCAAACGCTTCTCGCCGCCGAACCCAATATCGTCGTCGTTGCAGGGGAAGCAGCTGCTCTCAAGCTGTCCGGAAACGGGGCAGGGGTCGAAGGCATCGAGCTCGAGGACGGCCGGGTGCTTCGCGCGCGCGCGGTGGTGCTCGCGACCGGGACATTTCTTGGTGGACGGATGTTCCGCGGGGAGGAGCGGATGGAGGGCGGACGGATCGGGGAGGCCGGCGCGCACCGGCTCGCCGTCCAGCTCAGAGCTGCGGGTCTCCCGATCGCGCGGCTCAAGACCGGGACTCCCCCGCGGCTCGACGGGCGCACGATCGATTGGGCGCGGCTTGCTGAGCAACCCTCGGACGGCGTGGATGGAGCGGGGTGGACCTTTTCCACGTGGAACGAAAGACGCACCGTTCCCCAGATCTTCTGTGCGATCACACGAACGAACCCTGACACGCATGCAATCATTGCGGACAATCTTGATCGCTCGCCGCTGTTCACCGGTGCCATCGGCGCTACGGGTCCGCGCTATTGTCCGTCGATCGAAGACAAGATTCACCGCTTCGCTGACCGCGACGGGCATCAGATCTTTCTCGAGCCCGAAGGATTGAACACGCATCTCGTTTATCCGAACGGCGTATCGACGTCACTGCCCGCCGACGTCCAGCTCGCGATGCTGCGCACGATCGAAGGTCTCGAGACGGTCGAGATGATTGTTGCGGGCTATGCGGTCGAATATGACCATATCGACCCGCGCGCGCTCGACCGGACGCTCCAGGTTCGGGCGATCACGGGCCTTTGGTGCGCTGGGCAGATAAACGGCACGACGGGTTACGAGGAGGCGGCCGCGCAGGGGCTTGTCGCTGGCGCGAATGCGGCGCTCAGCGTCCAGCGCCGCGAGCCGCTGATTCTCGATCGCAGTGAATCCTACATCGGCGTTATGGTTGACGATCTCGTCCTTCAGGGGGTGAGCGAGCCCTACCGGATGCTTACCGCGCGGTCGGAATACCGGCTGCGTCTCCGCGCTGACAATGCCGCAACGCGGTTAACGCCGCGCGGGATCGATCTTGGTCTGGTCCGCCGGGCGACAGCCGCGCGCTTCTCGGCTCGCGCGGCTGAGCGCGAACGGGCGCAGGCACTGCTTGATGCGCCGGCGCGCACCGCTGATTATACGACGCTCGGTATCGCGCTTCCGGGCGACGGGGTGGCGCGGCGGCGGATCGACCTTTTGCGCTTTCCCGGCATGTCGATGGAGCGGCTCACCGCGCTCGCTCCCCAACTCGAAACGATCAAGCCAGAAATTTTGGCCGAAATCGCCGAGGACGCACATTACGCGCCTTATATCGCGCGCCAGGACGCAGAATTGCGCGCGCTAGCCGCGAATGAGGCGATATTGCTCGACGCCGACCTCGACTATAGTGCGATAGGCGGCCTCTCGCGCGAGATGGTTGAGCGTCTGTCGAAAGCACGCCCTGAAACGCTGGGACAGGCGGCGCGCATCGAGGGCGTGACGCCGGCCGCACTGACCGCGATCATGGTTCACAGCCGGCGGCGCGCAGCTTGACCGGTGAAGCGGAGCGCCGTCGGCGACGCAGATTTATCCCCTAATCTGGCTTTTCATCGCGGCGCGGTGCAGTTCAAAGGCGGATCATGCCAACGCCTCCCGCACGGCCCATCGCGCGCTCCGACCCTCCTGGCACACCGAGAAGAATGGAGGATGCCTGGCAGCCAGAGGCAGGAGGTGGTGCCCATGGGAATGACAGCTTGCGCCTGCGCGCTGGGCGTTCCAGTGAGCCAGTGGTAGTCGATGAACCTCGATAGCGGGATGACGGTGACAATATTGCAAACTGAGGCGGAGGCGCGTGACTGGATCGAGGCGGCTCTCGCTCCGACACCGGCGCAACGGGAGAGGCTCGAGCGATTTGCAGCCCTTCTGGTTGCCGAGAACGAGCGGCAGAACCTGATTGCGGCGTCCACGTTACCGCACCTTTGGGTGCGCCATATTGCCGATAGCGCGCAGCTCCTTACCTTTGATCCTGATGGTGAGGGCCTCTGGATTGACCTTGGCAGCGGACCGGGACTACCGGGACTTGTTGTCGGGATCCTGAGCGAGCGGCCGATCACGCTCGTCGAATCGCGCAAGCGACGGTGTGAGTTTCTGCGAGCTGTAGTGATGGAACTTGGCCTCGATCGCGTGGAAGTCATTGAAGCTTCGCTCGAGCGGGTGGAAACGCTGGGTGCGGCAACGATTAGCGCGCGGGCCTTTGCACCGCTCGATCGTCTGATCGACTTATCCGCGCGTTTTTCCACCGAATCGACGCTGTGGCTGCTGCCCAAGGGGCGAAACGCGGTTAAGGAACTGGCATCTCTGCCACTGGCATGGCAGAAGATGTTTCACGTGGAACAAAGCCACACTGACGCGGAGAGCCACATCTTGGTAGGGCGCGGGCGCATCGTGGCGAGACAGCGAGGAAAGCGATGATCCGCATTGCGGTGGCGAACCAGAAGGGCGGGGTCGGCAAGACGACAACGGCGATCAACCTCGCCACAGCGCTTGCGGCGACGGGGTGGCGCACGCTGATCATCGATCTCGACCCCCAAGGGAATGCCTCGACCGGTCTCGGGATCAGCCAGGCGCAGCGCGAGCTCTCGAGCTACGACCTGTTGCGCGGCGACGCCAGCGTGGCCGAATGCCGCGTCGCGACCGCGATCCCGCGTCTCGACATCGTCCCGGCAACGGTCGATCTATCTGGCGCCGAAATCGAACTCATCGAGTTCCAGGACCGGCTTCACCGACTGCAACAGGCCCTATCCGCCACGGAAGCGGGCAAGTGGGATATCTGTCTGATCGACTGCCCCCCATCACTCGGCATGTTGACGCTCAACGCGCTGATCGCGGCCGAATCTTTGCTTGTGCCGCTGCAGTGCGAATTTTTCGCGCTCGAGGGGTTGAGCCAGCTCCTTACCACCGTCGAGCGCGTCCGCGGCCGCTTCAACCCCCAGCTTTTTATCCTGGGGGTTGCCCTCACCATGTTCGACCGGCGCAACCGTTTGACCGACCAGGTCTCGGACGACGTGCGGGAAGTCCTGGGTCCGGTGGTGTTCGACACGGTGATCCCGCGCAATGTCCGACTTTCCGAAGCGCCGAGTCACGGGCTGCCGGCGCTGATTTACGACCATCGCTGCGCGGGATCGGCCGCCTATATCGCGCTTGCGCGCGAACTCCTTGGTCGCCTGCCCAATGTCCGTAAGGCCGCTTAAATGACTGATAATAAAGATGAAACGTCCAACACCCCGCCGCGAAAGCGCCCGTCAGGCCTGGGACGCGGGCTGAACGCGCTATTTGGCGACGTGGCCGTCGAATCGCCGGTGCTCGCGACCACCGGCGGCGCGGCGAAGGTCACGCCGGCCGCGTCGGCCGATGCGGTCCAGCATATCGCGATCGGTACAATTCGCCCGCTTCCGGGACAGCCGCGCCGTCACTTCGATGAGGCGGCGATCGCGGAGCTTGCCGAATCGATCGCCGCGCGCGGGCTGCTCCAGCCGATCATCGTTCGTCGTGCGCCGACAGGGGAGGGCTATCAGCTCGTCGCGGGTGAGCGACGCTGGCGCGCCGCGCAGCGTGCGGGGCTCCACCAGATTCCCGCGTTGGTGCGCGAGCTCGACGATGCCGCGACCTATGAGATCGCGCTCGTCGAGAATATCCAGCGCGAAGATCTGAGTGCGATCGAAGAAGCGAGCGCGTATCGCAAGCTCATCGAGGATTTCGGGCACAGCCAGGAGGCGCTAGCGAAGCTGGTCGGTAAATCGCGCAGTCATGTCGCCAACCTGATGCGCCTCCTCGATCTTCCACGCCCTGTCCAGGCGCTCGTCGGTGACGGCAGTCTCGCGATGGGGCATGCGCGCGCATTGATCGGCGCGCCCGATGCCGAGGAAATTGCGCGCAAGGTGGTGCGCGAGGGGCTATCGGTGCGCGCGGTAGAGGCGCTGGTGCGCACGGGAAAAGGGGGGGGACGCAAGGGCGGCCTCGATGGCAGAAGCAGCGACGGCGGACGCGACGCTGACATCGTTGCGGTCGAACGTCACCTGTCCGAACTGCTGGGGATCGGCGTTGCCATCCAGTATAGCGGTGGCGGCAAGGGCGCGCTGACGCTCAAATTCGCCTCGCTCGACCAGCTCGACATGATCTGTCAGCGCCTTTCAGGTGAGTCGATCTGAACGATAGCGCGCGGCGCAAGGTTGAAAGCTGAGCGCGCAAAGCGCCCATGCTCGAAGGCGTCGATCGAACTCCCTGGTTCCGCGCAATTTCCCATGGCCATCGGAATCGGAAACATGGCCCCGAAAGCGGCGGGGTACCGGCGCACCAGAAGGCGCGGAGCTGCATCATTTCCGGAAAGGCCGAATGTGCCCGGGTCGCGGCGCCTTCGTTCGCCCCGGCGGCAAGCGGGCAGCAAGGCCGGCGCTGACCGCAGGGCCTGCGCTCACTTTCCTACCGCCTCGTTAACCAGTTTTTAGGTCCGCTGCGTCACAGCTGCAGCCAAGCTTTGCTGCGCGGGGGACAAGGGATGCATGAAAATCGGAACCGGCCGACGAGCGCGGATGTGGCGATCATCGGCGCCGGGCCGGCGGGGCTCACCGCCGCCTATCAACTGACGCAGCAGGGATACCGCGTGACGGTGATCGAGAAAGATCCTGTCTATGTTGGCGGGATCAGTCGCACGGTGGAGCATGAGGGTTTCCGCTTCGATATCGGGGGCCACAGGTTTTTCTCGAAATCGCAAGAGGTTGTCGATCTCTGGAACGAGATCTTGCCCGATGATTTCATCCAGCGGCCGCGGATGAGCCGCATCTATTATGAGGGAAAATTCTATTCTTATCCCCTGCGCGCGTTCGAAGCGCTGTGGAACCTCGGGATTATTCGCTCGGCCCTCTGCATGGCGAGCTATGCCAAGGCGAAACTGCTGCCGAACAGGAGAGTGCGCAGTTTCGAGGACTGGACGGTCAACCAGTTCGGGCACAAGCTCTATTCGATCTTCTTCAAGACCTATACCGAGAAGGTGTGGGGCATGCCGTGCGACGAGATGTCGGCCGACTGGGCGGCGCAGCGGATCAAGGGGCTGAGCCTCGGCGGTGCAGTGCTCGATGGGCTGAAGCGCAGCCTGGGCCTCAACAAGACGCCCAACGACGGCATGGCGACCAAGACCTTGCTCGAAACCTTCCGCTATCCGCGGCTCGGCCCCGGCATGATGTGGGAAGCCGCGGCCTCGAAGGTGCGTGCGCAAGGAAACCATGTGCTAATGGGGCACAGCCTCAAGCAACTGACGCAGGACCAAAAGAGCGGACGCTGGCGCATGACCGCAACGGGGCCCGAGGGTGATGTCGTGATCGACGCCGAGCATATCATCAGCTCAGCGCCGATGCGCGAGCTTGCGGCGCGCATTCATCCGCTTCCCGCCTGCGCGCTGACCGCCGCGCCCCGCCTCAAATATCGCGACTTCCTGACCGTCGCGCTCAAGATCCGGTCGAAGGATCTTTTTCCCGACAACTGGATCTATATCCACGACAGCAAGGTGAAGGTCGGCCGTGTGCAGAATTTCCGAAGCTGGTCGCCGGAAATGGTGCCCGGCCCGGCGATTGCCTGCGTCGGCCTCGAATATTTCTGTTTCGAAGGTGACGGGCTCTGGGCATCGAGCGACGAGGACCTGATTGCGCTCGCCACGAAGGAAATGGCGCTTCTTGGTCTTTGCGACCCCGCCGACGTGGTTGGCGGCGCGGTGGTCCGGCAGGAGAAGGCTTACCCCGTTTACGACGATGACTATGCCGCGCACGTCGCGGCGATGAGGAGCGAACTCGAGGCGCGTTACCCGACATTGCACATGGTCGGCCGCAACGGCATGCATCGTTACAACAATCAGGACCACGCGATGATGACCGCGATGCTGACCGTCCGCAATATCGTGGCCGGCGCGCGCGTCTATGACATATGGGGGGTCAACGAGGACGCAGAGTATCACGAGAGCGGCAGCGAAGGTGAGCGCGCCGCGCTGGAGTCGGTGCGCGATGTCCCGGCGCGCGTCGGCAAGGCAGCGTGAGATGATGAGCGCCGGTGCCTCGCAGCGGCTGTTTGCTCGGCTGCACCGTGTCACCTATCTGCGCTATGTCGGCGCGAGCGGGATAGCGCTTGCAGCCGACATGGGGTTGTTCTTGCTGCTGCTCGGGGGTCAATGGCATGCGGCGGCGGCTTCCGCAGTCAGCTATAGTGCGGGAATCGCGGTGCACTGGGTGATTTCGACGCGCCTCGTCTTTGCCGCCGGAGCCCAGACCCGCGGTCTCGAGCGCGCGCGGCAGAAAGCGCTGTTCCTCGGTTCGGCTCTCGCAGGGCTCGGCATCACCGTCGGAATAGTCTGGGCAGGGGACGCCCTGGGGCTCGATCCGCGCTTTGCGAAGCTCGCGGCGATCGCGGTGAGTTTCCAGACCACCTATGTCCTGCGCAAGTCGATCGTGTTTGCCGGCGGCTGAACCGCGGTGAACGCTCGCTTGCCCCACGTGCCGCTGCGCCGCGATTTCGGCCTCGCTACCGCAATCGCGCTGGCAATAATGGTCGTGATGTTGTGGCTCTATGCCCCGGCAATCCCGATGCTTGGCTTTCGCGACGGCGATGACGCCCTCCGGCTCGTCCAGGTGCGCGACCTGATCTCGGGACAGGGCTGGTTTGACACTACTCAATATCGGATCAACCCGCCCTCAGGCGGCCTGATGCACTGGTCGCGACTGATCGATGCCCAGATAGCCGCCTTGATCCTGATACTGCGCCCGCTGCTTGGCACGGCGCTCGCGGAGCAATGGGCGCTAGCGCTCTATCCGCCGCTGCTGCTGCTGCCGCTTTTCCTCCTCCTCGCGATTATACTGCGACAGCTGTCGGACGATCGAGCGGTGGTCGCTGTCGGTCTGGGCATTGCCGCGACGACGGTGACCTTCCTCCACTATTTCGTCCCGCTGCGCATCGATCATCACAATTGGCAGACGATCCTGTCGGTCGCGATGCTATCAGTAGCGCTCGGACCCCCCGACCGACGCCGGGGGCTGCTCGCGGGCGCGATCATGGCCTTATATCTCTCGATCTCGCTGGAAGCGCTCCCTTATCTACTGATTTTTGCGACCGTTTTCGCTTTCTCCTGGTTGCGCGACGGACGGGCGGGAGAGCGGCTCCTGGCCTTTGTGGGGGTGCTTGCGACGGGGGCGCCGCTGCTAATGCTCGTTACACGCGGATGGAGCGGTGTATCGGCCGACTGGTGTGACGCATGGTCACGGCCCTATGCCCTCGGCGCGGCGACGGCCGGCGTCCTGCTCATATTGGGTGCGCTGTCGCCACGGGTTCGGACTGATTGGCGCGCGCGACTGGCGCTCCTGGCGCTTTCGGCAGCCGGCGGAGCGTCCGTCTTCCTGTTCACGGCGCCGACGTGCCTCGCCGGACCTTTCGGGACCCTTGAGCCGATGGTGCGCGACTATTGGTACGTCAATGTTCTCGAAGGACGCCCGCTGTGGCGCCAGGAGGCAGCGCAAGCTGCGTTGCTGCTCGCGCCCTCACTGGCGGCGCTTGCGCTCACTGCGACCATCTGGCGGCGCACTGCACCGGGACCGGCGAGGGCGCGGTGGGCGACGCTTCTGATCGTGCTCAGCGCGAGCGTGCTGCTCTCGCTACTTGTCGCAAGGACGACGGCCGTCACCCATGTCTATGCCCTCCCGGCGTTTGCGGTCACGGGCGTGACGCTTTGGCGTCACGGTCGGTCGCGGAGCGGGGCGCTGGCGCGGGTGACAGGGTCGTTGGCGGTACTCCTGGTGCTTCCCGCGGTGATTGGTTCGGTTGCCGCGACGGCCGTCGCGAGCGTTGCTGAGGGATCCGACACGAAACCCGAAGGCGCGCCGTGTCCGGCTGCTTCCGATCTCGTCCAACTCGCGCGGCAGGCGCGGGGGCTGGTTCTCTCGGGAATCGATATCGGACCGGTGATACTCGTTCACACGCCGCACCGCGTTGTTGCGACAGGCCATCACCGAAATCATGCCGCGATGAATCGCGCGATCCTGGCCTTCGCGGCGGAAAGTGATGCGCAGGCGCGGGTCGCGGCGACGGGCGCCGACTATATTTTCATGTGCTCCACCCACCCCGAGATGACCAATATTGCGCAGAATTATCCCCGAGGCCTCGCTGCGCGACTTGCAACCGATGATACGCCGTCCTGGCTCGAGCCGATCGCTATGCCTGCACGATCTAACGCGCGGCTTTACCGAGTGCGTAGCACGGTTCAGGCTGGCCGGAAGGAAAGCGCCGCACCGTTCATGCAATAGCGTTTGCCGGTGGGTCTCGGCCCGTCATTGAAGACATGTCCAAGATGGCCGCCGCAGCGGCGGCAATGTATTTCGGTGCGAGCGTAGCCAAGCTCATAGTCGGTCGCGGTGGCGACTGCGCCCTTAAGCGGCGTCCAGAAGCTTGGCCAGCCGGTCTGGCTGTCGAACTTGCTCTTGCTCGAATAGAGCGGCAGTGCGCAGCCGGCGCAGGAGAAGATACCGGCGCGATGCTCGTCGTTGAGCGGGCTGCTGTACGGGCGTTCGGTCGCGGCTTCGCGCAGTATCTTGAATTGGAAGGGCGTAAGCCGCGCCTTCCACTCGGCATCGGACAGACGCCAACCCGGTTCGGCGAGGGGGCGTTTCGACTTGGCGAAGAGCATCGGTGCGCCGATGAACGCGCCGCCGAGCACAAGTCCGCCGAGAAGATAACGTCGTTCGATCATATCGGTTGATACGGAACCATCGCACGCGAGGTTTCAGCCGCGTATCAATATTTTTCGAGCACCACGGGCAGATGGCGGTAGCCGTGAACAAAACTGGCGTGCACGCGCTCGGGCTCGCCGACGACGTTTACCCGCAACCGGCGCCGCTGCATTTCCGAAATCAGTGCGGTGAGCTGAAGCTCGGCGACACGCGCTCCGACGCAGCGATGGATGCCGTAACCGAAGGCGAGGTGGCGGCGTGCATTTTCGCGGTCAACGATGATGCGGTCGCCATCGGGAAAAATGCTCTCGTCGCGGTTCGCCGAGGCGTACCATAGAATAATCTTGTCGCGTTTCTTGATCTGGTGGCCGAACAGCTCGGTATCTTCCGTGGCGGTGCGGCGCATGTGTGCGAGCGGGGTCTGCCAGCGGATGATCTCGTGCATCGCGTTGACCGCGAGCTCGGGATCATGATTTGCCTCGAGCTTGGCGCGCTCCTCGGGGAAGCAATGAAGACCATAGGCATAGGCCGACATCGAATTGCGCGTCGTGTCGTTACCACCAACGATGAGAAGGATGAGATTCCCCATGAATTCCTCATGGCTCATGTGGCTCATCGCATCGGACTGGAGCATGATCGAAATCAAATCGTGCGGGCCGGGCGCCTTGGCCTTGCGGTCCCAAAGTTCCTTGAACGCCGCGCCCATTTCATAGGCGATCGCCAGCCGTTTCTGGCGCAGTTCGAGCGTGTTGAAGCTCTCGATGTCGCCGAGCGCGTCGGACCAGGCGGTGAGTTTGTGTCGCTCCTCCCAAGGGAAGTCGAAGAGGATTGCGAGCATCTGCGTCGTCAATTCAATCGACAGCTTCTCGACCCAGTCGAACGTTTCGCCGATGGGAAGCGAGTCGAGCACCGCCGACGTGCGCGCGAGGGTGTCGGCGCGCATCCGTTCGATCTCCGAAGGGCCGAAAGCGGGGGCAACCGTGCGGCGCTGTGCCGTGTGCTGCGGCGGATCCATCGCGATGAACATCGGCATCGGGACCTCGCCCTCTTGCAGATACTCGATCCCGTCGCCCGCGACCGTGATGCCGCCATATTCCCACGAGGAGGAGAATATCTTGGGCAACGCCTCGACGTGCTGGATCGGCTTGTAGGTCGTCACCGACCAATAGGGTCCGAACTTCGAATCCTCGCAGTAATGAACCGGCGATTCGGCGCGAAGCCGGGCCATTGGTTCCTGCCAGCGGTCCTCGCTCCAAAGCTCGGCGCGGGAAACGTCCAGCGGATCAGGGTTTTCGGGCGCAACGCGAAATTGGGTGGCCATCGGAAGCTCCTCTCGGGGGCCGTCTGTCGCGGCCTATATGGGTTGCAGAATGCCACTATTTACAGCTTTGTCAATGGCGCGCGCACCAGCTCCTGCCCCAGCGCATTGCGCGGCCAATTTTCCCTCTCAGGCACCCACTTTTCGTCGCCGCGCAGCGGAGCACGCACCCTTACGCCTCGGCCCGCGCAGCGGGCGGGATTCTGGGCCTGCGTCTCCAGAATCGCCAGTCACGACGACCACTCAGCACGCCAGAGCGGAAGAGACGGACCGACACATAGATCACGAGGGCGACCCAGACCGCCTGCCAGCCGAGCGCCAGCAAGTGCACGGCCTTCGCATCGTCGGTCGCGGCGCGCGCCGCCATTGCGAGCGGTGAGGAGAAGGGGACGATCTGGGCGATCGTCGCGAGACTGCTTCCCGGGGCGTTGGCAGCGGCGGTCGACAAGCTGAACATCGCGACCTGAAAGATGGTGATCGGCAGGCTGAGCATCTGGATCTCGCGCACCGTCGAGGCCTGTGCGCCCACGCCGAGGAAAACCGCGCCCAGCAACAGGAACGCCATTACGAAATAGAGGAACGTCGCAGCAACGAAGAAGGGCCAGCCGGTCGCCGGCGCCACCGCTTGCGCCACCTGCGGCGTTGATGCGCCTGCCTGCGCAACGGCCGCCGGATCAAGCTGGGTCATTGCGATCAGCCCGCCTCCGGCAGCCATCGCCATCCAGAAGGCGATGAACAGGACCGCTACGCCGAGGAGTCCGACGAGCTTGCCGAGGAAGACGCTTTCGAGGGGAACCGCAGCGGCCAGTATCTCGATCACCTTGTTGCCTTTTTCTTCAGCGAGCATGCCAACCGACTGGCCGGCAAGTAGCAGGGTGAGGAGGAAAATGACGAAGACGGTGCCGAAGCCAATCGATTGCTGCGCCGCGATGCTCGTCCCGCCGCGCGTGAGGTTTTCAAAGCGAGGCACAGCGGGAGCGATGGCAGCCGAAGCGCGCGTCCGCAGCACTTCGGTCGCGAGTAGCGCGAGATACCGTCCCGACCCGCTGTTCGCTTCGCGTTCGACGATACGCGGCGAGGCGAGGGGGCCGCTCATTACGGCGTAGGTGTCGCGGCCCTTCTCCTGCGCAATTTTCACCGGGTCGATGCCGGACGCCGCGACGCGCAGTTCAAGCGTCGCGGGCCGTCCGCCAGGGAGTGCGTCGCGCAGCCGTGCGTCGGCCTCGCGAACCGCCTCGATATCCGCTGGATCGATGATCGCTACGATACGCCCGGCGCCCCGCGCAGTGTCGGCGAGCTGCGAGGCGCCAAGGCCGCCGAGCGCGCCCATCCCGATCATGAACAGCGGGGCAAGCAGGAAGACAAGGAAAGTCGGCGTCGCGACGATCGAGAGAAAGTCGCGCCGCGCAACTACGAAGATGCAGCGCAGAAGCGGGGTCATGCGGCGGACTCCTTGATCGCGTCGGCCTGCGCATCGGCGTCGAATCCGGCGTCGACCTGCCGCACAATATGGACGAAGGCGTCGTGAAGTGCGGGACGGACGATCGACAGGCCCGCGACGCCGTGGCCGCTCGCAGTTATGCGCGCGAGCAAAGGTTCGACCGCATCGTCCTCGATCGGGAACTGCCATGCGTCGCCGCGTCGCTCGGCGCCTGCGGGCAGCAGATGGACAAGGTCAGGGCCATCGGTACGCGGCGTATAACGCACTTGCATCGGCAGCAGCGCGCGCGCCGTGTCCACCGTCCCCTCGAAGCGCCGTGCCGACCGCGCAATGATCGCGATGCGGTCGCACAGGCGTTCCGCGTGGGCCATGACATGGGTGGAGAAGAGGATCGTCGCGCCGCGATCGCGTTCGCGCCGCACGAGCATCTCGAGACGCTCCTGATTCACAGGGTCGAGCCCCGAAAAGGGCTCGTCAAGGACGATGAGATCGGGAGCATGGACGATCGAGCCAATGAGCTGGACCATTTGAGCCATTCCCTTTGACATCTTGCGAATCTTCTCGTCGATCACGCGCTCGAGACCCAGCTCGGACATGAAGCGCGCGGCGCGGCGACGGCCCTCGGCCCAGTCGAGCCCGCGTAGCGCGCCCATGAAGGCAATCGCCTCGCGCGCCTTCATCCCCGGGTAGAGGCCCCGTTCCTCGGGCAGATAGCCGACGCGGTGGCGGACGGCTTGCGGCGCGTGGCCGCCGAGGAGCCGGCTTCCCCCCGCATCGGGGTCAACGATACCAAGCATCATGCGCAGACTGGTAGTCTTGCCCGCGCCATTGGGACCGAGCACGCCGTAGATACTGCCTGTCGGCACCTCGAGGCTGACATTATCGACGGCCTTGAAATTCCCAAAATATTTGGTGAGGCCTTTCGCCTCGACGCTCAAATTGCTCAAATCCCGCTTCCCACTTATCTCGCGCAAGCTATGGCACGGCGAGACGGCTCGCGTATAGAGCGCCAATGGTTGCCGAAGGCTTGTCCTCTCTCGAATCACGCCTCGAAGCGGTCGCGCGCGCGCATGGTTTCGCGGCGTTTGGAATTACGCGCGCCGATGCCGTCCCGGAAGCCGCTGAACGCCTGGACCAATGGCTCGCCGAGGGGCGCCATGGCGGCATGATCTGGATGGAAAGCCGCGCCGGCCAGCGCGGCTCGCCAAAGGGGCTTTGGCCGGAGGTGCGGTCGGTCATTGCCCTCGGCATGAGCTATACGCCGGGAGTCGACCCGATGGCGCTCGCTAAGCGCCCGGATCGCGGGCGCATTTCGGTCTATGCGCAGGGGAGCGACTATCATGACACGGTCAAGAAGGCGCTGAAAGCCGTCGCCCGGTGGCTGGTCGCCGAGGTCCCCGGTGCCGACGTCAAGGTATTCGTCGACACTGCGCCGGTGATGGAGAAGCCGCTCGCGGCGGCGGCGGGACTGGGCTGGCAGGGCAAGCACACAAACCTCGTCAGCCGCGACCATGGTAGCTGGCTATTCCTGGGTGCAATCTACACGACGCTTAATCTCGCTCCGGCAAAGCCCGGGCGCGACCGCTGCGGTAGTTGCCATGCCTGTCAGGATGCGTGCCCCACGCAGGCTTTTCCCGCGCCCTACAGTCTCGATGCCCGGCGCTGCATTTCCTACCTCACAATCGAGCATGACGGTCCGATCCCGGTGGAGTTCCGGCACGCGATCGGCAATCATGTCTATGGCTGTGACGATTGCCTGGCGGTCTGTCCGTGGAACAAATTCGCTGAAACCGCGCATCGCCACCGGGCCTTCCTGCCGCGAGCTGAGCTTGCCGCACCCGCGCTCGCCGACCTGCTCGACCTCGATGATGCCGATTTCCGCCAGCTTTTCGCGGGGTCACCCATCAAGCGCATTGGGCGGAACCGCATGGTACGCAACGCTGCGATTGCCGCAGGAAATAGCGGGGATCTGCGCCTGCGCGGGCGGCTCGTTGCGCTCGCCAGCGATGAATCCCCGATGGTAGCCGACGCGGCCATCTGGGCCCTTGCCGAGCTGACGGAATGACGCCGCACCGTGGGTCCGGGTTTTAGGCGCTCATCGTTTCAGCGCCGAAATGCAGCCGTCGATATTTGCGTCGCGCCCGTCGGGCGCACGCGCGTCGACATGGGTTGCCAGCGGTTTTGCGCCCTGCCTCGGAGCGTAATAATAGACGTCGAGGATGCAGGCTTGGCCTGCAAACTGTAGTTTGCGCCCGGCGCCTTCGGTGACGTCGAGCCGCGGCTTGCCGAACAGGCCGATCGCAGCGTCGGCGTCGTGACCGATCAGGCTGTTGTTCTGAACCACGCGCGGGGCCGTAACCGGTACTTGTGCGGAACCCTGTGGGGCGGGCCGGGCTGCCGCCGATCCCGGCGGCGCCGCACGCGGAATCGCAGGCCCGGCGCAGCCAGCGAGCAGGAGCGCGATTGCGGCGGCGGGTCCCAGATGATGGTGCCGGATCATTTGTCGTCCCTCTTCCCCAGGTGAAGCATGTGCACGGCCATAGCGGCGCCCACGATGGGGGCCAAGAAATTGACGACGGGTATCAAGAAGGCTGCGGCGGACAGCAGCCCGAGCGCCCACCGCGCGCTCCGATCGAACCGCGGCTGGTCGGGGTGGCGCGCCATGACCATCGCTTCAAGATCGCGCCCGAGCAGCAGCGCGTTGACCGCCAACGCGAGGATCGGAGTGCCGATACCGGTGACGAGGAGAAGAAGATAGAAGGGCAAGGCCGCCAGATTGCCAAGAATCAGCCGCGTTAATGACGCGGCCGCGAGCGCCGCGCCTCGCCGCCAGCCGACATCGACTGCGCGCTGCGCCGCGGCGGGATAGTGGCGCGTCTCGATATCCGCGACGATAGCATCGGCGAACAGGCCGATGACCGCGATCGCGGCGGCGCGGAACAGCATCCAGCTTGCGCCAATCAGCGCAAGAGCAATGACGATCCCCGCCATGTCGAGTTTCGCGCCTGCGAGCCATTGCCAATGCAAGAGCGCCCATCGCGCGGCGAAAAAGAGCGCCGCGCCCGCGGCGAGCAGGATGAAAATGGTCAATGCGAGGCTCGCGGCGAGGATGCGAAGTACCCCCGGCCTTGGGAGGTCGCCCAGCGCGAGCAACAGGGCATGAACGGCGCGGGCCATGCCGCCGGGATGCGGGTAGATGCGGCGTGCGTCAAGCGCCGCGCTTGCCTTGGCGTGCGCCCCCGATTAAGGCGCGCGGCAGCTTTTCCCAACATCACAGGATTTTTCATGGCCTCCACCGCCCGTTTCGACGTCGTTGCCATCGGCAATGCCATCGTCGATGTCATCGCCCGCGCCGAGGATGCGCTGATCGAGGCCGAGGGCCTCACCAAAGGTTCGATGCGGCTGATCGACGCCGCAGAAGCGACGCGCCTCTATGCCGCCATGGGTCCTGCGGTCGAAATGTCGGGCGGCTCCGCAGCGAATACGCTCGCGGGAATGGCGGCACTCGGCCGCCGCTGCGCCTTCATCGGGCAGGTCGCCGACGATCAGCTCGGTCATGTCTTCACACACGACCTGCGCGCGCTAGGCGTCGCCTATGATACGCCTCCGCTCAGCTGCGGCGCGCCGACCGCACGCTGCCTCATTCTGGTCACGCCCGACGGGCAGCGGACGATGAACACCTTCCTGGGCGCGAGCCACCTGCTCGACCAGGCGATGATCGACGAAGCGGTGATCGCCGATTCCGACATCCTTTATCTCGAGGGCTATCTCTGGGATCCCCCGCTGTCGCGCGCCGCGATGCGCCGTGCAATCGAGGTCGCGCGCGGGGCGGGACGCAAGGTCGCTTTCACTCTTTCAGATGCCTTCATCATCGACCGGCACGGCGAGGATTTCCGGGCGCTGATCGGCGAGGGTTTGTTCGACATCCTTTTTGCAAACGAAGTGGAAATCAAGGCGCTCGCGGGCGATGAGGATTTCGAGGCTGCCGTCGCAAAGGTCTCCGCCGAGGTCCCCTTGCTCGTCGTGACGCGAAGCGAGAAAGGTGCGATCGCGATCATGAAAGGCGTGCGCACCGAGGTGGGCGCCGAGCCGATCGATACGGTGGTCGACACGACAGGTGCGGGCGACCTCTTTGCCGCGGGCTTCCTCGCCGGGCAGGCCGAGGCGCGCAGCATAGCCGATTGCCTGACGATGGGCGCCATATGCGCGCGGGAGATCATCGCGCAGGTCGGGCCGCGCGCACAGAGCGACCTCAAGGCCGAGGTCGCCGCACGTCTCGGTTAGGAACCGCGCCGGACTTCGCGCGTCCTATGCCACGAACGGCACGAGGAGGATGCAATGTTCGATGAAATCCACACCACGCGCGACCCGGACGGGACGACGCATACCACGACGATCGTCGATCGCGAACCGCGACGCGGCGGCGGATACGGCACGATGCTGATCCTCCTCGTCGCGATCATTGTCGCTGCGTTCATCGCCTTCCAGTTCCTGGGCAATGAACGCGCCGAGACCGGCGCGATCACGGATGCCGCCCAGAAGGTCGGGGATGCTGCCCAAAATGTGGGCGACGCCGCCTCGGACGCGCTTGGCGACAGATAATCAGTGGGCGGCCCCTTGCGCCGTTTCAGGGTGTTTGCGGAACAGCGCGCGGTCGGCGGGGCCGAAGCCGCGCGTCCATATCAGCCAAGCGTAGACGCCGAGGATGAAGGGTACGCCGATCAGCAACTCGGCCCATTCGGGCAGCTGCGTCGCTCCCCAGCCGAGCACCGCGGCACCCGCGGTCGCCCATACAAGCGCCCAGCGCAGGCTGTTCACCGGCGCCTTCAAGATACGCGCGAGCAGCCATGCCTTCGCGACCGAGGCGAAGCCCAGCGCCAGCATGAGTGCAAGGGCCACCGCGCCTGCATAATAGATCGGTGGCAGCCCCATCGACCGCGCGACAAGGATCAGGCCGACACTCAGCACCGCCTGGAGAGCGAGGGTCGCAAGGCTGATAAGTAGGTTGCGGTGCCGCGCGACATAGACGAGCGCGGCTTCGCTCACCACGGCGGTCGCAGCGACGACCTCGGCGGCAAGCAGGAAGGCGAGCGCGCCGGTCCCGTCGACAAATTCAGGCCCGACGAGCCCCATCACCGCTTCGCCGGGAATGCCGAGGGCGAGCGCCACTCCCGCCTGGGCGGCGATGATCCAGAAACCGACTTGGCTCACCTGCGCCGCGACCGCGGCAAAGCGTTTTTCGGCGAGACTGCGCGTGATGACGGGACCAAGGATCGGCTCAAAGCTCGTCTTGAGCTTTTGCGGCAGCGAGGCAACCTGCTGCGCCATATAGTAGATGCCATAGATGGCCGGCGAGGTGAACTGGCCGAGAATGAAGAGGTCGAGCCTGCGCGTTCCCCATTCGATCGCATCGGCGGCGGCGAGCGGCGCGTTGCGGCGCGCAAGCCCGATCAGATGCGCAGGGTGCGGGCGCCATACGCCGGGACCGCCATAGTGGCGAAACATCGGCCACAGCGCCGTCAGGAAGGCTGCGACCATCGCGGCGGCGTAAGCGAGCATCAGCCCGTCATGCATCGATACGAACCAGAACCCGACAGCCGCGATGCTGATTGCCCAGGGCTCGACGATGGCGCGTGCACGCACTGTCGCGCCGATGTCGAAGCGATAGGCGCAAGCCGCAAGCGCGATTTCGGTGCCCGCGATCGCGAAAACGAGCAGCGCCATCCATCGGTCGGTGTCGCTGACGTCACCCGCCGGATACATAAGTTGGGGCAGGAGGAAGAGGATCGCCGATCCGAGCGCCGATGCGAGGAAGGCGACAAACATGCCGTCCCACACGACGATGCGCGGGTCGGCGCCCGGTGCGCTTAATTGCTCTGCAAGGCCACGTTTGAGACCGAGCGTCGCGATCTGCGCGACCAGCTCGATGACGAGCACAGCAAAGGCGAAGCGACCCACAAGATCGGCGCCGTACCAGCGGCCGGCGACGTAAAGAAAAGGCAGGCGTGCGACAAGACGCAGGACGAAGCCGAAGAAATTGGTGCGCCCGCCCTTGGCAAGCGCAGCCGCGTCCGCGTCGTGCATGGGTTGGTCTGGTGTGGGCGGTGGCGCGGCTGCGCTGTCCGTCTGGCTCAAGCCTCGCGCCCCTTCTGCTCATTCCCGAAGCGCAGCCTAGCGCGCCCGCGCAGTGCAGGCAATCGCGCGCGCGCGGACATGGGACGAGTATCGTTCACGCGCCTTCGCGTCGCAGCGGGCGGCTGAGCAGCGCCTGAACCGCATCGGTGACGCTTGCTTCGCCCGCGACGAGGCGCGCGACCGCGTCGGTGATCGGCATGTCGATGCCTTCCGCGCGCGCGGCCGCCGCCACGACCGGGGCGCTGAAGGCGCCTTCGGCGACCGTGCGACGGTCGGCCATCAGTTCGGCTGCGGACCGACCGCGTCCCAGCCCCTGGCCGAGCGCAAAGTTGCGCGAATTGGACGAGGTGCAGGTGAGCACGAGATCGCCGAGCCCGGCAAGCCCGGCAAGGGTTTCCGCGTGCGCGCCGCGCGCCAGGCCAAAGCGCGTCATCTCCGCAAAACCGCGGCTGATCAGCGCCGCACGCGCGTTGAGCCCCAAGCCTGCGCCATCCACGATGCCGCAGGCAATCGCGAGAATATTCTTTACCGCCCCCCCGATCTCGGCCCCGATCACATCAGTCGAGGCATAGGGACGGAAATGGGCGCGCGCGAGCGCACGGGCGAGCGCCTCGGCCAGTACAGGATCGTCTGCCGCAAGGGTAATCGCGGTCGGGAGTCCCGCGGCAACCTCATGCGCAAAGGTCGGCCCCGACAGCACGGCGCGCGGGCGGGCCGGGAAAGTGTCACGCGCCATGTCCACGGGGAAGGCGAAGCTCCCTGCTTCCATGCCCTTGCTGCAAAAGATCAAAGGCGCATTGTCAGGAGGAAGCTGGGCGAGGACCGCGCGCAAATAGGGGACCGGAACGACGACGAGCAGGGCGTCGAGGCCCGCCAGATCGGCGAGGTCCACCGTCGCGCTCACGGAAGGCGAGAGCGGCGCCTCGGGCAGAAACAGCGCATTTCGATGCGTCGTGTTGATGGCGGAGACGACCTCCTCCTCGCGGGCCCAGAGCCTCACGGGCGTTCCGTCCGCGCCGATCAGCTGCGCAAGCGCGGTTCCCCACGCGCCGCCGCCGACCACGCCGAAGCGACTAAAAGATGGCGTCATGCCTTCACTCCCGCGCCGCGGACCGCGTCGGCACGCTCGTCGAGTGGCCAGCGCGGCCGCGCTGCGACCGACAAGGGGTCTGTGAGACCCGCGGCAAAACGCTCGACTCCCGCCCAGGCGATCATCGCGCCATTGTCCGTGCAGAGCCATAGCGGCGGTGCGACGAAAGCCTTGTCGAAACGCGCCGCAAGATCGGTCAGGGCGGTGCGGATCGCGCCATTTGCCGCGACCCCACCCGCGACCACGAACGCGCTCGCCTCGGGACAGGCGGCAAGCGCGATACGCGAACGATCAACAAGGCAGTCGACCACGGCCTGCTGGAAGGAGGCGGCGAGGTCGGGGATATTGTGCTCGCCCGAGGCCGCGGCGCGGGCAACCGCGCTCTTGAGGCCCGCGAAGGAGAAATGCGGATCGTCGCTGCCGACAAGGGGGCGCGGCAAGGGTACTGCGCGCGGATCACCCGCGCTCGCAACACGCTCGACTGCCGGGCCGCCAGGATAGCCGAGCCCAAGCAGCTTGGCGGTCTTGTCGAACGCCTCACCTGCGGCATCATCGATCGTCGTCGCGAGGCGGCGGTAATCGCTGACGCCTCGGACGAGGAGGAGCTGGCAATGCCCGCCCGAGACGAGCAGCAACAGGTATGGGAAGCCAAGGCCCGCGTCGGTGAGGCGCGGGGAAAGAGCGTGCCCTTCGAGATGATTGACCGCGATCAGTGGTTTGCCCGCCGCGTGGGCAAGCGCCTTGCCGGTGACGAGGCCGACCATCACGCCGCCGATAAGTCCTGGCCCCGCGGTCGCCGCGATCGCGTCGACGCTTGAGAGCGAAACCCCTGCGTCGGCGAGCACGCCCTCGATGATCGGCGCGAGGCGGTCGACATGCGCCCGCGCGGCAATTTCGGGCACGACGCCGCCGTAGGGCCTGTGTTCGGCCTCCTGCCCCGCGACGCGGTGCGCAAGGACGCGCCGCTCACTGTCGACGAGCGCTGCCGCGGTTTCGTCGCAGCTCGATTCCAGGCCAAGGATCAAGGTCATTTAATCTGCCCCCTTACCCGCGCGGGGCGCACGGGAGCAAGCGGGCTTGCACGCGCGCCATCTTTCCTTTCGTCCGCGCAGCGCCTAGCAGCGGCGCATGACCGAAATTCCGACTCCCGACGCCCCGCTGCGCATCGGCACGCGCGCTTCGCCGCTCGCGATGGCGCAAGCGACCATGGCGGCCGCTGCGCTTCAGGCGGCACACGGGCTGGATGCCGACGCGCTCAATATCGTGCCGATCACGGCTACCGGCGACAAGATCCAGGACCGCGCGCTCGCCGAGGTTGGTGGCAAGGCGCTGTGGACCCGCGAGCTCGACGTGATGCTTGATACCGGCGTTATCGATGTCGCAGTCCATAGCCTGAAGGATGTCGAGACAATCCGGGACCCTCGCTTTGCCCTCGCAGCGATGCTGCCCCGTGCCGATCCGCGCGACCGGCTCGTGGTGCGGGAGGGGCTCACGGCCACGACGATCGTCGACCTGCCGCCTGGCACGAAGCTTGGGACGAGCAGCCCTCGACGCGCGGCGCAGGTCCGGCGGCTGCGCGCCGACATTGAAACCGTGCTGCTGCGCGGCAATATCGCGACGCGGCTCGGCAAGCTCGCGGCGGGAGAGGCGGATGCGACGCTCCTCGCCGCGGCGGGGCTTGACCGGCTCGGAATGTACGACATCGGCGTCGTGCAGGAGGCAGCGCTCCTTCTTCCCGCCGCCTCGCAGGGAGCGATCGGGATTGAATGCCGCTCGAACGATGCGCGGGCACTGGCACTGGTTGCAGCGGTGGACGACGCTCCGACCCACGCCGCTGTGATGGCCGAGCGGGCCTTTCTCGCCGCGCTCGGCGGCGACTGCCGCTCGCCGGTCGCTGCGCACGCTCGGTTTCTGGACGATGGGACGTTGCGTCTCGACGGCGAGATCTTCTCGGCGGAAGGCGCCGACCATGTCGCTGGCCATACGCTGGTGATCGACAATGAGGCAGCGGGGTTGCTTGCGCGCCGCCTGCTGGCCGAGGCGCCCGAATCGGTCCGGCGCCTGTTCGCGCCGTGACCAAGGGGCTGCCGCTGATTGTTACCCGCCCCGACCCGGGGGGCGGGGCGACGGTCGCCCGTGCGCGTGAGATGGGGCTCGACGCGCGGCAGTGCCCGCTCTTCGCGGTGCATCCGCTCGTCTGGAGCGCGCCAGACCCGGGAGAATTCGACGCCCTTTTGCTGACGAGCGCGCAGGCGGCGCGGCTGGGAGGCGACGGGTTGGCGCGGCTCAAAGCTCTTCCCGCCCACGCCGTTGGCGCCGCAACCGCCGAAGCCGCACGGAAGGCAGGGCTCGATGTCGTGGAGGTCGGCAGCACCAACGGCCAGGCCCTTGTAGACGCCATGACGTCACGTGAGATTCGCCGAATATTGTGGCTTTGCGGCCGCGAACGGACGCACCTCGACCCGCGCGGTTCGACGATCAGCGCCATCCCCTGCTATGCGGCTGAAGCCGTCGCGCCGCCCGCGGAGTGGTCCGCCTTGATTGGAGCTCCAGCCGTCCTGCTCGCGCACAGCCGTCGCGCCGCCGAGCGGATATCGGAGCTTGTACCGGGCGCGCGCGCGCAGCTTGTGCTCGGTGCGATCAGCGCGAAGGCAGCGGCGGCGGCGGGATCCGGATGGGCCAAAGTCGCAGTTGCCGAGCGGCCCGATGACGCGGCAATGTTGGCACTCGCCTGCGCTTTGTGCCACAAAGGCTGAAAAATGGGGTCGTTCGAAAGAGAGATATGGCAATCGACAGCGATAAAAGCGTCCGCATTGATGAGGGCGCTCGCGGAAAGAGTGCTTCGTTCCGCAGTTTAGCGATCGGCGCCTTGCTGATCCTCGTCATAGGCATAGTCGGCGGCGGATGGGCAATGACGCGCCTGCTCCCCGGCAGCGGGCAGGCGCCGGTTACAAAAGCGGCACAGGCGCCGGTGCCGGGCGCTCCCGCTCCGTCCGAAGAAAGCGCCGCGCCGCTGCCGCGCGCCGCCGAGCCCGCAATGCTGGTTGCTCCAGTCGATAGCGCGAGCGCTCTTTCGGCGCGCGTAGCGGACCTCGAAACACGGCTTTCGCGCATCACGCTCGAAGCTGCGTCCGCGTCCGGGAATGCGACGCGCGCAGAGGGGCTGCTGATCGCTTTTGCAGCCCGCCGTGCGCTCGATCGCGGCCTGTCGCTCGGCTATCTTGAGGCGCAGCTGCGGCTGCGTTTTGGCGATGACCAGCCCAATGCAGTGAAGACGATCATCGACACTTCTCGTGACCCGATCACCCTTGAACAATTGCGCAGCGAACTCGACGCGCTCGCACCCCAGCTCGTCGGCCGCAATGGCGAGAGCGGCGGCAGCCTGTGGACGGGATTCCGGCGTGAACTCGGCGAACTCTTCGTCCTGCGCCCGGCGGGGGCTCCGTCGCCGCGCGCGTCGGAGAGAATTGAGCGCGCGCGCCGCTATGTTGGAGCGGGACAGGTCGACAAGGCGATCGAGGAGGTTCAGGCGCTCCCCGGCGCGGAGGTGGCGAGCGAATGGCTGATCGATGCGCGGCGCTACCATGAGGCGCGGCGCGCGCTTGACCTCATCGAGACCGCAGCGATATTGGAACCGCGCGACAGCCCGGCTGCCGCAATCGCCCGCAAGGATGCGACCAACCCCTAGCAGCCCGATTGCTGGGCCGCGCTTTTGAAGAAAGCCAAAACCGATGGCCCTCGCCGATCCGCAGCGCATCGAGGCGCTCGACCCGTTCGACCCGCTGGCGCTCGATGCCGAGCTGTCCGAGGATGAGCGGATGGTGCGCGACACAGCGCGCAGCTACGCGCAAAGCGAGCTGCTGCCGCGGGTCACCTCGGCTTTCCTGGAGGAGCGCTTTGACCGCGAGATCATGCGCGAAATGGGACGGCTTGGATTGCTCGGCGCGACGATTGACCCCGAATATGGAGGGGCCGGGCTCAACTATGTCAGCTACGGGTTGATCGCACGCGAGGTTGAGCGCGTCGACTCGGGCTATCGATCGGCCTGCTCAGTGCAAAGCAGTCTCGTGATGCACCCGATCAGCGCCTATGGCAGTGAAGAGCAGAAGCGACGATTCCTGCCGGGTCTAGCCTCGGGCGAATTGGTCGGCTGCTTCGGCCTCACCGAACCCGATGCCGGAAGCGACCCCGCGGGAATGCGGACGCGCGCCGAGAAAATCGAAGGCGGCTTCAGGCTCAAGGGCGCGAAGATGTGGATTACCAATTCACCAATCGCTGATGTCTTCGTCGTGTGGGCGAAATCCGATGCCCATGATGGCGCGATTCGCGGCTTCCTCCTCGAAAAGGGGATGAAGGGCCTGTCGGCCCCGAAGATCGAGGGTAAGGTCTCGTTGCGCGCGTCCATCACCGGTGAAATCGTGATGGACGGGGTCGAGGTCGGCGAGGATGCGCTTCTCCCCCACGTATCGGGTTTGAAAGGCCCCTTCGGCTGCCTGAACCGTGCGCGCTACGGTATCGGCTGGGGCGCGATGGGCGCGGCCGAATTCTGCTATGAAGCCGCACGCAATTATACGCTGGAGCGCAAGCAGTTCGGCCGGCCGCTCGCGGCGAACCAGATCGTCCAGCTCAAGCTGGCCAATATGCTCAGTGAAATCGCGCTCGGCACCGCGGCGGCCCTGCGGGTAGGGCGTCTGATCGACGAGGGCCGGCTTGCTCCTGATCGCATCAGTCTTCTGAAGCGCAACAATTGCGGCAAGGCGCTCGATATCGCTCGGGTCGCACGCGATATGCACGGGGGCAACGGCATTGCGGCCGAATATCATGTGATCCGCCACGCGGTAAATCTCGAGACGGTGAACACCTATGAGGGCACGCACGATGTTCATGCGCTGATCCTCGGCCGCGCAATCACCGGAATCAGCGCCTTCTCCTGATATGAAGCGACCAATGTCTCGGCCGCTCGAGGGCCTGCGCGTCATTGAGCTTGCTCGCGTGCTCGCGGGGCCGTGGTGCGGGCAATTGCTCGCAGACCTCGGCGCAGAGGTGATCAAGATCGAGCGGCCAGGCGTGGGCGACGACACGCGTCAATGGGGCCCGCCCTTCGTTACCGGCGAGGGCGGCGAAGATCTGGGCGCCGCTTATTATCACAGCTGCAACCGCGGCAAGCGGAGCGTGGCGATCGATATTTCGACGGGCGCAGGGCAGGCTGCGCTGCGCGAGCTGCTCGTCGACGCAGATGTGGTGATCGAAAATTACAAAGTCGGTGGGCTCATCAAATATGGACTCGACCCAGCGCGGCTGCGTGCCGACTTTCCGCGATTGATCGTCTGTTCGGTCACGGGCTTTGGCCAGACCGGTCCTTATGCGCACCGCGCGGGCTACGACTATATCGTCCAGGCGATGAGCGGTTTCATGTCGCTCACCGGCGAACCCGACGGTCCGCCGCAGAAAGCCGGCATAGCCTATGCCGACATTTTCACCGGCATGTATTCAACCGTTGCGATCCTTGCCGCGTTACGACGTCGTGACGTCATGGCGGCAGGGGCCCATATCGACATGGCCCTGCTCGACAGCCAGGTAGCGGTGCTCGCAAATCAGGCCGCCAATTATCTGGCCAGCGGGACCGTGCCGAAGCGAATGGGGAGCGGGCATGCCAATGTCGTTCCCTACCAGGTGTTTGCGACGGCCGACGGTCAGCTGGTCATCGCGGTTGGCAATGACGGGCAGTACCGCAAGCTCTGCGCTATCCTGGGTGCGCCCGAATGGGGCGATGATCCACGCTTTGCGACCAATGCGGCGCGACTGGAGAATCGCACCGTCCTGATCCCGATGCTCGCGGCAAGGATCGCCACCTGGGATGCGCAGCCGTTGTCGCTCGCGCTCGAGGCAGAGGGCGTGCCTGCGGGACCGATCAATGACCTCGCGGGTGTGTTCGCCGATCCGCAAGTGGTGGCACGCGGAATGCGCTTCCGGCCGGAAGGCGCTGCGATCGACGCCGTCGCGAGCCCGATCGTCATCGACGGCGAGCGGATGGTCGCCGCGACGGGAGCGCCCCCGCTAGGCGGATGAAAGAAGGGCGCCCAGAGCGGCGCCCCTCTCCCCCTTTTTAGGTTCGGATCCCTAGAACTTCACTGTTCCGGTGACGAAGAGCTGTCGCGGATTGCCGTAGAAAGCGGTGAGCACGCCCTCGAGACCGAGTGTCGATCCGCCTGCGGCGTTCTGATAATTATATCCCGACGTAATATAACGCTTGTTCGTCAGGTTCTTGCCGTACAGCCCGATCGAATAGTCGCCGCTGTCGGCGGTCCAAACGAGACTTGCGTCCCACAGTATATAGCCCGGTTGGTCGAGCGCCGGGATCGGCACTTCGAACTGGTGGGTCAGGCTGCGGTAGGTGATACCGGTAGAGGCATCGACGACGCCGCCCATTGCGGGGATGCCCGCGGCAATCGTACCCGCGGCGGTCCATTTGGGGGTGTTCTGGAAGGTTCGCTCGTCCGAGACATCGATGCCGGTCGGACCGATGAAGCGCTTGTATTTCGCGTCGATGAAGCCGACCGATCCGTTTAAGCGGAGCGTCGAACCGGCCCCGACGAAGTCTCGGGCGAGCACCGCATTGGCCTCGGCCTCGAAACCTTGGAGACGCGCCTTCGCGGCGTTGGTAGTGATGCCGCAAAAGCTTTGCACGCCGCCGACCAGGCAGCCCACCGAGCCCGGAATCTGGACGTCCTTATAGTCCATATAGAAGCCAGCGAGGCTGAGCGTCAGTCGGCGGTCCAAGAGCGATCCCTTGTAGCCAATCTCGTAACTGTCGACCTTTTCAGGGTCGAAGGCGAGAAAATTGTAGATATCCTCATAGGTCCGCCCGACGCTCGGATCGCTGATCGGGGCCGATGTCCCCGAGCCCCGGGGGTCGAAGCCGCCCCCCTTGAAGCCCTTCGAATAGGAGACGTAGAGCAAGTTGTCCGCGTTCGGTTTGAAGCTCAGCGAGGCGCGCGGGGTGAATTCCTTGAAGGTGCGTTTGCCTCGGAAATCGGTGGCTACCGCGATGGCGACGGGATCGAGCGTGCCGCCGAATTCGGGCGACAGGCCGGTGATCCGATTGGCCTTGTAAACAAAGGCGTCGCGCTTGTCGTTTGTATAGCGTCCCCCGACCGAAAGGCTGAGCTGCTGGGTAAAATCGAAGGTGAAGTCGCCAAATACCGACCAGGTGTCGGTCCGCACATCGCCGGCCGTGTAGCCGTTGAGCCCCGGCAAGCCGATCGTGGCGCCGGTTAGACCCAGCAGCACGTCGAACGATGTCGCGGCTCGAGCATCGAGATAATAGAAGCCGACGAGGCCGTGGAGCCGGTCGCTTTCATAAAGGAGCTGAAATTCCTGGCTCAGCTGCTCGTTGCGATAGACGGCCGGCACGTCGACGTCGACGGCAGGCAGCGCATCAAAGTCGATCGGCGTGAAGCTCGTATCCTTGCGCCACGCGCTGATCGAACGCAGCGTCAGGTTGTCGCTCAGCTCGGCAGAGACGTTCATCGCAAGGCCATAGGCCTTTACATCCTGCTTTGGGTCGTTGAGTCCGGCCCGGGTGTCGTAAACATTGCCCAGCACGGGGGCCCCTGAGATCAGGCCCGGGATCAGGCGGTGTCCGTTTCGCGGGTCTGATTTGTCGCGCGTATAGTCGCCCGAGATGCGAACGAAGACCGGCGCGCCGTTGCCGCCCATTTCGATCGAAGCGCGTCCGGCCCAGACGTCCTTGTTGTAGTTTTCGAGCCCGGGAACATTCAGATTGTCACCGAAGCCCCCGCGCGACAGCCTGGCAACCGAGCCGCCGACGCGGACGAGGTCGCTGATGGGTGCGCTTGCCGTCACGACGAGGTCCGCCTGCTTGTAGGTGCCCAGCGTGCCCCGAATGCGTAGTTCCGGCGTATCGGGGTCGAGCCGCCGCGTGACATATTTGACTGCCCCGCCGATCGTGTTGCGGCCATAAAGCGTACCTTGCGGTCCGCGCAGCACCTCGATCCGTTCAACGTCATATATGTCGAGCACCGCCGCCTGCGGGCGGTTAAGATAGACGTCGTCGAGGTAGATGCCGATCCCTGCCTCAAAGCCGGGAACCGGGTCCTGCTGGCCGACGCCGCGGATGAAGGCCGTGAGAGTCGAGTTGGTACCGCGCGAATTCTCGAGCGTCGTATTGGGCGCCATGTTTGCGACATCGGTGATGTCGAGCGCGCCCGCTTTGGCGAGGGTGTCGCCCGAAATGGCGGTCACTGCGATCGGGACGTCGACAAGCCTCTCGTCACGGCGGCGGGCGGTAACGATGATTGCGCCGGCGTCGTCGCTGCTGGCACCCGGGTCCTCCTGCGCGAGGGCGTAAGGTGCGACCGCGAGCACAGAAAGCGTGGTAGTGGCAAGTACCGCACGGCGCATCTGGCGGGCGAAAGGACGCATGATGAGTCTCCCAAGTCACGGGTGACCCCTCGCCACCCCTATTGCCATTACTGGCATGATCTTTTCCCGAGCCTGGACTTGCCAAGCCGCGGCAGGGTCTATAATGAAAGGTGAACCAAGTTTCAACTTCGAACTTGGCTCGGACGTTTTTTGCTTGCGAGTGGTGCGAAAATGCCACGATTGAAGCGAAGAGCGGCAATAGGGGATGGCGCGATGGATCGGCCGGAGAGAGCCGCAGAAGAGGAGCGATCGGCGGTCACGGCCGGGGCTCGCGACAAGACTCCGCGCACCGAGCGCGGACGACGAACCTTGCGCAAGCTGCTCGACGCGGCAGCCGTCGAATTTGGCGAGCGCGGCTTTCACGAAGCGTCGATCAGCGCGATCACCCGCCGCGCCGGCACAGCGCTCGGCAGCTTTTACACCTATTTTGATTCAAAGGAGGAGATCTTCCAGGCGCTCGTACGCTATATGAGCGAGCAGCTTCGCGATCATGTGACCCCGGTGGTGCAGGCCGCGCCCGATGGGATCGCTGCCGAACGTATCGGTCTTGAATCCTTTCTGGGTTTCGTGCGCGAGCACCGGGAAATCTACCGCATCATCGATGAGGCCGAGTTCGTCGATTACGCCAGTTATCGCCGTCACTATGAAACCACCGTCGAGCGTATTCGCCAGCGGCTGGAGACGGGCGCGGCGCGCGGCGAGATTCGCCCCGACGCCGGGGAGATCCACGCCTGGGCGATCGCGGGCATGAACGTCTTCCTCGGCATGCGCTACGGGCTTTGGGACGCTGACGCCGACATCGGGGAGGTTGCGCGGACCGCGAACGACATGCTCGCGAACGGATTGAAGTCACCCGGTCGCTAGGCGAGGGGAAACATCAACCCCGCGAAATCAGGAAAATCGCATGTTCGGCACGCCAGCTCGCCGCGGCATCGCTCGTCGGGCGGTCGCCTGACAGATACCAGGCACGTTCAACCGCTATCCCGCGCGCGCGCACCAGATCCCGGAAATCGCTGACGGTGACATGGTGGATGTTGGGTGTTTCGTACCAGGCCACGGGCAGCAAGCGGGTTACCGGCATCCGGCCGCTCCACAGCAGCGCAAGTCGCACGCGCCAGTGCGCGAAATTGGGAAAGCTGACGAATGCGTGCGGCGCGATGCGCAGCAGTTCGTCCACCACGCGATCGGGCCGCTCGGTGGTCTGGAGTGTCTGCGAGAGGATCGCATAGTCGAAGGCGTCGTCGGGATAGTCAGCAAGGTCGTGGTTGGCGTCCCCTTGGACAACCGACTGGCCCCTCGCGATCGCGCCAGTGACGTTGGCAGGATCGATCTCCAGCCCGCGCGCGTCGACGCCCTTTTCGCGGAGCGCCGCCATCAGCTCTCCGTCACCGCAGCCGACGTCGAGTACACGCGATCCCGCCGGAACGGCATCGGCAATGATCGAGAGATCAGGGCGCAGCTTCATCGGCTTGCCTGCTTGTAGACGTCAGGAAAATGCCGCTGCATGAACGGCGTGCCATCCTCAATGCGGGTCCATCCGAGCGCAGAATAGAGACTGTGTGCGTCCCTTGTGGCAAGCATCCAGCGTCGCAGTCCCTGGAGATCGTGGTGATCGTGCAGTGCGGTCACCATGGAGGCAGCGAGGCCGCGTCCGCGATGGGCCTCAACTACATAGACGTCGGCGAGATAGGCGAAGGTTGCCCGATCGGTTACGACGCGGGCGAAACCGACCTGTTCGCCTGTCGCCGCGAAGGCACCCACGCAAAGCGAACCGGCAATGGCACGTTCGACGACGTCGCGGCTGATATTCTCGGCCCAATAGCTTTGGGTCAGATTGGCATGGATTGCATCGACCTGCATGTCCGCAGGCTCGAACGACAGGTGCCAGCTACCGGTCATCCGAGACCTGCCTCGAGCGCGCCCGCCACGATCCGATCGAGCGCCGGGACCTCCAGAAGGAAGCTATCGTGGCCGAAGGGAGCCGACAGCTCGACGAAGCTCGCCGCAGCACCGACGCTTTGCAGCGCCTGGACGATACGGCGCGATTCGGCGGTCGGGTAGAGCCAGTCGGTGTCGAAACTCACCAGTGTGAAGCGCACGTCTTTCGCGCCGGCGAAGGCTTTCGCAAGTTGCCCGTCGTGCGCTTCGGCGAGGTCGAAATAGTCCATCGCGCGGGTGATATAGAGATAGGCGTTTGCGTCGAAGCGGTCGGTAAAGGCGAGGCCCTGGTGCCGCAGATAGGATTCGATTTGGAAGTCTGCGTCGAAGCCGAAGCTCTTCGCGTCGCGCGCCTGCAGGCGGCGCCCGAACTTTTCCGTCAATCCAGCTTCGGACAAATAGGTGATATGCGCCGCCATCCGCGCGACGGCGAGACCCTTGGTCGGCGCACGGGCGCCGCCATAATATTGACCGTCCTGCCAGTCGGGATCGGCCATGATCGCCTGCCGCCCAACCTCGTGAAATGCTATGTTCTGCGCCGAATGACGGGCGGCACTAGCTATCACGATCGCCGAGTCCAGCCGCTCGGGATAGGCCGAGGCCCAGGCAAGCGTCTGCATTCCGCCCATCGACCCGCCGATGACGGCATGAAGCCGCGCGATACCAAGATGGTCGAGCAGCATCGCCTGCGCGCGCACCATGTCACCAATCGTGATGACAGGAAAGGCCATGCCGAGCGGAGCGCCGGTTACGCTGTCTGGGCTTGCAGGCCCACTCGACCCCATGCAGCTGCCGAGCACATTGGCACAAATGACGAAATAGCGGTCGGTGTCGACGGGCTTGCCCGGACCAACCATGCGTGCCCACCACCCGGGCTTGCCGGTCGCGGGATGAGGGCTCGCGACATATTGATCTCCGGTGAGCGCGTGACAGACCAGCACTGCGTTCGATTTGTCGGGCGCGAGCGACCCGTAGCTTTGATAGGCGATCGTCACCGAGGACAAAGACTGGCCGCTGTCGAGCGCCAGGGGTGCGTCGATCGTCACGCTGTGATGCTGGATCTCGTGAAGCAGGCTCGCCATCGCTCGCGCGGGGCTAAGCGCGCAGTGGTGCGCTGTCAACGTGCTGGACTCGGGCGATGCAGCCGCTAAACGGCGCGGCATGACCGACGCGAGCCCGACCCTCATACCAAAGCCGTGGATTAGCGGCATTGCTCCCTATGTTCCCGGAAAATCGGCGGGTGCCGACGGGCGGCCGCTGATCAAGCTCAGCGCCAACGAAAACCCGCTCGGCACGGGCGATGCGGCGCGCGCGGCCTTTGCCGCGGCGCAAGGCGCCGCCGACGCGCTGTCGCGCTATCCCGACCCCGGGTCGAATATCCTGCGCGAGGCGATTGCGGCCAAGTTCGGGCTCGATCCGGCGCGCGTCATCTGTGGCAACGGCTCGGACGAGCTGCTGCACCTTGCCGCGGGAACCTACGCGGGGGCAGGCGACGAGATTCTTTATGTTCGCTACGGCTTTGCGGTGTACGAAATTGCGGCGCGGCGCGTCGGCGCCACCCCAATCGAGGCCGACGATCGCGACTATGCAACCGATGTCGACGCGCTGCTCACCTCGGTGACTGAGAAGACCCGTGTCGTTTATCTCGCCAATCCGAACAATCCGACCGGCACGCTTGCGACGCGTGAAGAAGTGGCGCGGCTCCACGCAGGGCTGCCCAAGGACGTGCTGTTCGTGATTGACCAGGCCTATTCGGAATATCTCGCCCCCGACCAGGACGATGGCGGCCTCGAACTGGCGAAAACGGAGCCGAATGTCTTCGTGACCCGGACCTTTTCCAAGATCCACGGTTTGGCCGCCGAGCGGATCGGATGGGGCTATGCTTCTTCGGATGTGATTTCAGCACTGCATCGCATTCGCCTGCCCTTCAATGTCACACGTGCAGGACAGGCCGCGGCGGTTGCAGCGCTCGGCGATGATGATTTCGTGACCCGCAGCCGCGAGCATAATGCCAGGTGGCGCGCGTGGCTGGCACGGGAGATCGAGGCGCTAGGAAATCACGGCGTGCGCGTCGTGCCGTCGGCGACCAATTTCCTGCTTGTGCTGTTCGAGGGCGCCGTGAGCGCCGAGACGGTCTATAATCGCCTCATGGATGCGGGCTATATTGTGCGATGGCTGCCCGGGCAGGGGCTACCTCATGCGCTACGCATGACGATCGGCACCGAGGAAGAGACGCGCGGGCTGGCGGCGGCGATCCGCGCCGCGCTTGCGGGCTGAAGCGGCGATGAGTATCGAACGCGTCGCGATCATCGGGCTCGGGCTGATCGGCTCCTCGATTGCCCGCGCGGTCAAGGCTCGGCTACCGGGCATTGCGGTCACCGGCCACGACCTCAGCGCCGAGGTGCGGGGCGAGGCGCGCTCGCTGGGTCTGTGCGACCGGGTAACCGATGATGCCGCGGACGCGGTGACGGACGCGGACCTCGTGATCCTGGCGGTGCCGGTCGGGGGGATGGCAGATGCGGCGCGCGCAATGGCGCCGGGACTCGGGGAGCACGCGATCATCTCCGACGTCGGCTCCTCCAAGGCGGGGGTCGGCGCGGCGCTTCGCGCGGCGCTACCCGGCCACCTTGTCATACCGGCGCACCCGGTCGCGGGGACCGAAAACAGTGGCCCGGCCGCGGGATTTGCGACGCTGTTCGAAGGGCGCTGGTGCATCATTACCCCGGCGCCCGACGCGCCCGAGGAAGCCGTCGCAGCATTGACCGGCTTCTGGCAAGCCCTGGGCGCGACGGTCGACACGATGGACGCTGAGCATCACGACATGGTGCTGGCTGTGACGAGTCATCTGCCGCACCTGATCGCCTATACGATCGTCGGAACCGCGAGCGAGCTTGAGGAAGTGACCGAGAGCGAGGTCATCAAATATTCAGCGGGCGGCTTTCGCGATTTCACGCGCATCGCGGCGAGTGATCCGGTGATGTGGCGCGACGTATTCCTCGCGAACAAGGATGCTGTGCTCGCGACCCTGCAACGCTTCAACGAAGATCTGACCGTGCTCCAGCAGGCGATCCGCCGCGGCGACGGTGAAAAGCTCGAGGCGTGGTTTACGCGTACCCGAGCGATCCGTCGTTCGATCATCGCGGAGGGGCAGGACGATCCGGCGCCCGATTTCGGCCGGAGGCATTAGGCCGAGACCAAAGGCGTTCGCTTCGATCGGCGTTTGAGTCTGTTCTCCATGCAAAGAGGCTTCGCGATCTTCCTCGCTACGCGCAGAATTACGGGGCTGATTGTTCCAGCGCTTCGGGGGGATTGAGCGCGTTGATTGCGCGCCAGACGCCCGCCTCGGCTTCTTCACGAGGGAGACCCGCAGGGATCGTCTCGCCGATTTTATAGGTAATCGTACCGGGCCATTTCACCCACCGGTGGGGCGGATAGGCGATGCCGCTGTTCACTGCTACCGGAATCACCGGCACGCCGAGGAGACGGTACATGCCGGCAAAACCCGCGCGGAGCGGCGGGGCGAGCCCATGCGGGACGCGCGTGCCCTCAGCGAAGAGCACCAACGGGCGTCCGGCGTCGAGCGCCGCCTTTGCTGCGGCAAGCATGGCGCGCATCGCCTTGCCCCCGCCGTCGCGATCCACCGGGATGAGGCCATAAAAACGCGCGGCTTGACCCCAAACCGGTATCGAGAAGAGCTCCTCCTTCGCAAAGACGGCAGGCCAGCGGAACAGCAGGGGCTGTTCGATAGTCTCGAACGCCCCTTCATGCTTGAAGACATAAAGGACCGGCGTGTCGGGCATCGCGCCCTCGATGACGATCCGCTGCCCCAGTATCCCTCGGCAAATGAGGCGATGGAACCTAGCCCATCCCCGTACAAATGCGCGCGTCGCATGATGCGATATCGGCAGGGCGACCACCGCCCCGATCGAGCAGATGCTGCTTGCCAGCACGAAGGCGATCCAGAACAGGATCGAGCGGAGAAGAGCGAGAGTGTAGCGCACGGGCGGGGCTTACAGCCCGAGGAGGCCGCCCGCCAGCCCCGCGAGATATTTGTGATATTCGCGAAACAGCGTCGAGAAGGTCGGACGGCTGCGTACCGCGTCGGGGATGATTGTTACCGTGCCGCCCACCGCGCGGCCGATTTCATATTCAGCCCGGCGCATGTGCCAGTCGGTCGTGACGAGCCGCACCGTCTTATAGTTGCGCCGCGCAACCCAGCTCGCGACCTCGGTGGCGTTCGAGCGCGTATCCTCGGCTTCGAAGCCGAGCGCGATGCAGCAATCGAACAGCTTTTGCGGCCGCTTATATTCAGCAGCGAGTTCGCGCGGCTTCACCTCGCGGGCGACGCCGCTGATGAGCAGCCGCTTTGCCTGCCCTGTCTCGAGTAGCTCGAGAGCGCGGTCGATGCGCCCCGGTCCCCCGGTCAGGACGACAATCGCGTCGGTCTTCTGCGACGGCGCGGGCATCGGCGGCAGCAAGGCGAACCAGGCGAAGCCGAGCACCCAGACCAGGAAGAGGAGGGAAATCAGGCGCTTGATCATAAAATCTTCTTGAGCGCGGCGAGCAGCGTCTGGCGCGCCGTCAAAGCAGCCAGCGCGATAGCCAATAGCGGCAGCGCCAGCAAGAGCGCCCAGCCGGTGGCGCCCAGCGAGGCGGTGGCGGCAAGCCCCGCGGTCACCCTTGCCCATTGCCAGCTGATGAGCAGCAAGACTGCCGCGGCGACTGCAGTGCCGAGGGCAATGCCATAGGCGGTGTCGATCGCGATACGGCGTTGGAACAGTCGCGCGATCTGCCGGTCGGTCGCACCGATGAGGTGCAACATTTCGATCGTTGCATAATGGGTCCCGAGCGCCGCGCGCGCGGTCATGATTACCACCGCCGCGCTGGCGAGGATCATCAACAGGACCAGCCCCCCTGCGACCCAGGCGAGCGACCGGATCAGCCGGGCGACCGGGCCGAGCCATTCGGCGTGCGGGATGATGCGCGCACCTGGTGCGGTCTCGGCGACGAGCGCGCGCAGCCGCTCAAGCTCGCCGGACCGTTCGCCGCCGACAAAATCGACGTCGACGAGGGCGGGCAGCGGCAGCGACTTGAGGACAGGGTCGTCGCCATTCTCGCCGCCAAACCACTGGCCGAGCGTGGCGAGCAGTTCGGCCTGCTCGACCGCGCGCGCGGCGCGGACGTAGGATTGGGCGGCCGCAGCGCGGCGCAGCGCCGAGGCTTGCTCGGCGCGGGTGACCGGATTGGGCGTGACAATCTGCACCGTAACCCGCCCCGCGATCGCGTCGCCGATCGCGCTGGCCGAACGGGCAAGCCCGATGCCGGCGGCGGCGGCGATCAGGGTGAGCATCATCAAGATCGCGATCACCCAAGGCGTCGGTCCCGACAGGCGGCGGTCTGGAAGCAGGCGGCGGTGCTGGACGGGAACGCGCGGGATGATCATGGCGTCACGCGCGGTTCGGCGGATAGCGGAGCGCGCCGGTGGGATCCGCGAGCCTTCCCTTTTCGAGCCGCATCATCTGAGCGTTGTCGATGCGGCTGATCAGGTGGATGTCATGGGTCGCGACGACGACGGTGGTGCCAAGGCGGTTGAGCGCCTCGAACAATCCCAGGAGCCGCATCGCCATGTCGGGATCGACGTTACCCGTAGGTTCGTCGGCGACGAGCAACTGGGGGCGCGCGATCACCGCGCGCGCGATCGCGACGCGTTGCTGCTCACCGCCCGATAATGTGGCGGGGCGCGCGTCGGCTCGCTCACTGAGCCCGATCCAGCTCAGCATTTCACCGACTGGGCCGGACAGATCCTCCTCGCTTACCCCGGCAATGCGCAACGGCAGCGCGATATTGTCGCGGGCAGACAGGTGGGGGATGAGACGGAAATCCTGGAAGACGACGCCGATGCGGCGGCGGAAACCTGGAAGGCGGTGGCGCGGCATGGTGACCAGGTCCTCGCCAAACAGTCGCACGATCCCGCGGCTCGGACGCTGTGCGAGGTAGAGCATCTTGAGGAGCGAGGTCTTGCCCGCGCCTGACGGGCCGGTGAGGAAGTAGAAGCTGCCGGGCTGGAGATTGAAGCTGACGTCGGACAAGATCTCGGCGTCGGGTCCGTAGCGCAGCCCGACGCTGTCGAACTCGACCATCGGCCCGCCGGGACGGGGAGCACCTAAATCCGTCATGACGTCAGTCGCAGACACGGCCGCGCCGACGGCCGGGAAAACAGGATCGCCTCCACGCTCATGTCGTTGGCTGTTGCACGGCTCTTCGGGAAGGACAAGCGCCTATGCGCCCGGGAGGGCCACGCGGCGCTTGCCAGCGCGCGGCGCAGCGTGTTTAGAGGGGGCATGATCCTCGCCTGTCCGTCCTGCCATACCCGCTATGTTGTTCCCGATACGGCGATCGGACCTAATGGCCGCACCGTGCGCTGCGCCAATTGCCGCCATAGCTGGTTCCAGGAGCCTCAAGCTTCCGCCGCGGCGGTTTCGTCGTCTCCGTCCCCTGCGACCGAAGCTGCGCCAGCAACCAAGGCTGTGCCAAGCCCGGCGCCGACCGATCCCGCGCGAGCAACGGATGACGGGCCCTCGCCGGCGCCCGTCGCGCCGCCTCCGCTCCCCCCTGCTGCGGACCCCGCAGACGAGGTCGTCGCTTCGCCGCCGCCTCCCCCGCAGGCCTTTGCCGCCGCGTCGGACCCGGCATCCCGTCCAGTTCCCGCCCTCGCCGACGACGAGCCGCTGCCTTTCCGCCGACCGCGCCGCAATCCGGCGAAACGATGGACGTTGATTGCGGCAAGCGCGGCGGTTCTGATGGTCGGCGCGACGGGCGCGCTCCTCTATTTCGGTTTGCCGAGCTGGGCGCAGGGTCTGGGTTTGCCAGGTACCATCGATGAGCCAGATCTCGTCATAGAGCTCCCGCCCAACCAGGACCATCGGGAACTCGCCGACGGGACCATCTATTTCGCAGCCTCGGGGGTCATCATCAACCCGACCGACCGCGAGCAGCGCGTGCCGCCAATCCTCGCTGAGCTGCGCGACGCGCAGGGGACGATCGTCTATAGCTGGACAATCAAACCGCCGGTGCGGACGCTGCCCCCGAACGAGAAGGTCAATTTCAGCGAAGCAAAGCTCGACATCCCGCGCCGGGCGACGCAGCTGACGGTGAGCTGGGCGCTTCCAAAAGGCTGAATGTCCGCGCGGTTACCGTGACGTCACGGCGTCACAAGCTGACCGCGGCGGCGAGCGAGAGCAAGAAGCTGGTCACCGTCGCGACTAAAATCGGCGCGAAGCTGCGCCACCCCTGATCGAGCAGGAGATGAAGCCGTGCCTTCATCGCGGTAGCCACGATCGCGAGGAGCAGGAGGGCCTGCGCCGTGGTTGCGGCACCCTTTTCCAGCGGCTCGGGGAGAGGCACGAGCGAATTGATCGCGGCGAGCGCAAGAAATCCGAGGATGAACCATGGCAGCCGCATCGGAATGCGCGCCGTGGCAGCCGCCGTATTGCCGCCGCGAGCGAGCCACAAACCCACGAGCATCAACATCGGCGCCAGCAGTGCGACGCGCGTGAGCTTGACGATTGTTGCCACTTCCCCCGCCTCCTGCGAGAAGGAAAAACCGCCGCCGATTGCCTGCGCGACATCGTGAATCGACGCGCCGATCAGGAAGCCCGCCTGGGTGTCGGAGAGGCCGAGCTGCGCTGCAAGTACGGGATAGAGCGTCATCGCGAGGGCGCTCGCGACGGTGATACCGACGAGGGTCAGCGTGAAGCGCGCCTGGTCGACGCGCTTTTCCCCGATCAGCGAATAGAGCGCGAGCGCCGCGGAGGCGCCGCAGATCGCAGTTGCCCCGCCAGCGAGCAGTGCGGCGTGGCGGTCCTGCCGGAACCATCGCGCAGTTGCGACGGTCGTAACGATGACGGCAAGCATGATGAGAATGAGCAGCGCGAAAGGGCGGGCACCAAGTTCGGAGAGCTGCGCTGCGGTGATCCGCGCGCCGACGAGGACGATGCCGATACGCAGCGCGGTCTGCGACATCAGGTCGAGCCCGGCATGGGTTCGGCGGTCCTGCGACAGGAAAGAGAGGGCCAGGCCTATGAGAAGACCGATGAGGACGATTGGCACAGCGTAATGATCAGCGAGCCATGCAGCCGCAAGCGCCGCGATGGCGGTCACAAGCCCACCGGGCAGATAGTCGCGCCAGCGCCGCCTTGCGG
Organism: Sphingomonadales bacterium; assembly: GCA_044508875.1. Lineage (GTDB taxonomy): Bacteria > Pseudomonadota > Alphaproteobacteria > Sphingomonadales > Sphingomonadaceae > Sphingopyxis > Sphingopyxis flava_A. Next base: position 208,436 of record JBIQHE010000002.1, read on the forward strand.
GTCGTGCCGCTTCCAGCTGGAGCTCGCCATAGAGGTCGGCCGCCATCGGCCAGCGCTGTTCCGAAATCGCCACGCACATTCCCCATGGTTCGGCGCGGCTGCGCTTGGCACATCCTGCCCCCCAAGTGCAATGCGCATTCGGTTCGTTATTCGATTGCTGGCGCCATCAGGGCTTGCTAGAGGCGCGCTCTGCCGGCACCCGTAGCTCAGCTGGATAGAGCGCTGCCCTCCGAAGGCAGAGGTCACAGGTTCGAATCCTGTCGGGTGCGCCATGTTTTCAATAGCTTAGTGAGGCACCACTCGCTCCGTATGGAACGAGTATGGAAAACATGGGGCCGGCCGGTCCTGATTCGCTGCGGCTCGAGACGCTTGCGAACCGGCATTCTCTGCTCGCCCGTCGGTCAGATATTCGGGGGTCCTACCTACCGGATATGCCCATATGAAGCGCTGGCAGACCGCGTTTCCTCCGACTGAGCGGTATTCAGGCGCTAGGTTCAGTTAGAAGTTACAGTTTGAGCCGCGGCGGATGGGCTGCTCGAGGGGGCGAATTCCATGGATCGGACTTTGACGATTTCAATCGCCATTTCAGAACCTTGTCTCGCAGTGAGTTGGCTGCGGATGGGGCCAAGCCCGCCCAACTCGTAGGCGGGTGACTTTGGCCCAAACCGCCTTTCTTCAAGTTTCAGAGGGCCATATGTCACGAAATCTCGGGGTGCGGTGGCTCGCTAGATTACGTCCTGCCCGAGTGCTTTGGGCATAGCGGGATCCTTCGTTTGCGCCCTTTCAGAAGAGATTATTGGAAGTCGGGCCGCGCGGCGATTGAGCGCCGGGAACGGCAACTTCGCGCCTCATCTTGGACGCTCCTGGGCTGAGCCGTCGTGCCTGGAAGCGGACGGTCGCAGAGGCCGTCGGGCTACGTCCGCATACGACTCGTCGTCGACATTGGCGATTTGGCTGGTACTGCTCGCATGGCTATGAGCATGAAGCCCTTGAACTTCGCCTTCTACACCCGCTTCGCGCTGTGGTTCACGGTGACCCAGTATAGCTCTTCGAGTTTTTACGCTTGGCTCTTAGCTCCCGTCGTCGGCACGGTTTTGGCGCTCGGCACTATTGCGCTGTTTTTCATCGTTGTCGTTCTTATTGCGCGCCGAGGATTTAAGACGGCCTCGTTTCCGTGGCCGGATGCCGCCGTCTTAGTTTGTGCGACTGTTGGCTTTGACCTTTTCTGGCGGTTCTACCTCAGTCCGTTTGCATGGGACGCATTCAAGATCACCTCCATCGTCCTCGACATCGCCACCCCATCATTGCGGCAATGGGGATGGCTGCGGTAATCGGCGAAGTGAAGCGACCCGTTCAGGCCATTGCAGAGTAGTAGCGCCTCATACTGCCAATGTCCGCTTGCCACTCTATCCCGACATTGAAGCTTTACGCAGTCCTGCTTAAACTCCGCACGTGCTCTGGAACATCATCGACAATCGAACCCGGCGCTATCGTTGGAAAACTGTCAACGCGATTGTCGAGTCTGTTGAGCACGACAATTGCTGCCTCGACGCAGATCAGGCCCCGGAAAGCGATCCACTTGTCACCGTCGACTATGAAGCACTTGAGGCCGTGTCTGTGCACGAGGCGATCAGATGGGCCATGGGCCAGCCCTGTCCCGTCACTCTATACTTCTATGATGAAGGAGGAGGCTTTTCGGACTAGGGGGAGCACAAGATGGGGGTCCCGCTTCGAGGCCGATGACAATGGGGATGAGCCTGACGACGAGGCTACTCGACTGAACTGAACGTCCGAAATGGGTCGCTTTACATCGCCGCTAACACCAATCCGCGGAGCGGTCGTCTAATCGCCCCTATGTCAAGCGCCGCCGATCACCAAAAATGTTGCG
>JBIQHE010000059.1:0-6968 GCA_044508875.1 Sphingomonadales bacterium
ACAATTTCGGATAAATGTTCCGGAGTTCGCGCCATATCTTCCCGAGCGGGATCAACCCGGCGCTCCGCCAGCAGCAGTTCAAGGCGAGCGAGCGCGTTCCAAGCCGTGTGCGCGGCGTGGAGTAGCCCGCTATCGCTGTCCCGATCCTCGCCTGCCTCCTTGGCGATGTGGCGAAGCATTGCGTCCCCGTATCGCTCGATGCCCTCAGGAACCGTCCGCCAGCCGTCCCAAGTGTATTTAGCCGCACCGAACGCGCTCACCTCAGAAACAGCCGCGATAGCGTTAGGAAAATAGTGCATCGCTCCGCGCAAGATTGGGGCTTTGCCAGCGTCCAGCTTCGCGCCGGGAGCGTGGGGATCGTTGCCGTTCGGATCAGCTTCCATGCCTTCCTCGCAAGCGCCGCAGCGCAGATTTATGGGGATGCCGTGGGCACAGTCGATCATGCGGCCATCTCCGCGCTGATGGTCACGCTCCCAACCTCGCCAAAGGACTTGTGATAGGTGATCGCCGTGATCGATCGCTCGGAATACCAACCGCCCCGAGCCGCGTAGGCGTCCCGCGCTGCCAGCGTCGGATGCTGGACCACGATCGCGCCGGGATGCTCCTTGACCTCCCGGTGATGGCGGTGGCCGGTGTGGATATAGACCTTCGGGCAGCGCCCCCACGCCTCCCGGAACTGCGCGGCGAACAGTCCGGGCAGGTTGCCGTTCTTTGACATGTGCCCGTGATGGAAGCCGAGCAGCACCCCGCCCCACTCGATCGCGTAGTAGGGCAATTCGCTGTCGTGGACCGTCACCCGCGGCTCGTTCTCATAGAGCGCCGCAAACAGGTTGCGCAGCCACAAGGACGATGCGAGGTCGTGGTTGCCCTCCGCTATGACCAGCGTGACATGCTCGTGCTTCTGGAGCGCCAGAGCCATCAATTGCCGGATCAGCCGGATTGCGACCTTGACCACCTTCCCGAAGCGGCTGTCGGCGTCCAGCACATGCCCATGCGTCGGGGTGACAGGCGCGAACCCGTCATAATGCACGAAATCCCCTTGTATGTTGACGATGGCGCTTTCAGAGGCCGGAGAACCCGCAACCATCTGCCGCATGGCTGACAGGCCCGTTTCCTCGGCAATCTTCACGTCCCAATCGGCGCCGCCTTCCTCACGCCAGGCCAACATCCCTACGTGATAATCGGTGAAGGTGTAGAGCGTGCAGAGACTGTGCAGCGTTTCCTTGGGCGGATCGATCGGTGCCACCGGCTCCAGCTTCTCGGCAAGAGCGGCAACGGTTTCCTCGATGACCTCTTGCAGCTTCACTTGGTCGGGGTGCTGCCGCTCCCATACCCGCTCGACCGTCCCGTCTCCCGCCCGCTGGACGGTGACTTTCCCCATGTGATAGCCGGGGGCCACGCCGTGTCCGAAATGCCCCGGAGCATAGCCATGCTTGGCAGCGCGAACCTTTAGGCGGCGCAGCGCCTTGCATACAGTGTCATTGCCAAGCCCTAGCGCCCTCTCGGCAGCCGCAGCCGATCCATACTCCTTTATGGCGGCGAGATGCTTTCGCTCGACCTCGGTTGCGAATTGATAGAGTGCTTCATCGATCATCGGGCACCTTTCAGCAGCGCCCCAGCAAGGGCGGCCAGGATTGCGAACGGCACAAAGACCGTCTTGACGTAGAGAAGGACGGCGAGCAGCAGGAGGAAGCCCGCCGCGCGCATTAGGAGCCCACGAAGGCGGCCCACGCCTTGCTTAAAGCCGCCCCGATGGTTCCACCGGCCAGCCCGACACCGATCAGCAGACCAGTGCCCTTGTTCTTGAGGGCGGCCAGATCGGCCTTGTCCTCCTCGAACTCCTTGCGGAGCGCCTTAATCTCCTCGCGGATTTCAGGCAGGGCTTCGAGGAGTGTTTCGATGCGCGCCAAGCGCTCCCCCTGTGTCATGGTATTGCCACCAAGCGGGGCGAGGCCTTGCCAGACGCATGGTGCTTGCCGCGCGCCATGATCTGCCCGTCGCCCAAATTCCCATCGGAGCAGTTCAGCATCCTGTCGATGCAGCCAGCTTCCCAGCGCAGGCGGATATCTTCCTCCCAGCCCTCGAAATAGTCGCTGTGGAAGCTTGCTCCTGGACGATGGAGCGAAGCGGGCAGCATGTGGTCGCTTGAGAGGTGCCAGAGGGTAGGCTCGTCGCCGGCCTCGATGCTGTAACCGACCCCCATCGTGAATTGCGGGATGATCCAAGGATGCGATGCCGGGCAGGAGACTTGTCCGGTGTTGCGGTCGCGCACCATCTCGGCAAGGTGGCTGCGATGATCGGGCGTATCGAGGTCCACGCCGTTCCAGCACTCGGGCGTTGAAATAGTGGCGTTCAGCCATTGCCCCGGTTTGCAGACCTTCATCGGCTCTACCATGTCGCGGAACGTCGCGGTCGTCGCGTTCCAGCCTTCCACGCATTTGAAGTTGGTATGAACAGCGTTTTCCGGCTGCGGTTCATTGGGGCGGGTCTGATCCCAGCCAAATACAAAGCGGAGGCCGCGAGGGATGGCTGTCTGCGCAGCGGGCGTGGGCGGCGAGCGCTTCGTCATCACTCCCGAGGTCCGCTATCCTCCCAGCGGTAAAGAACGCGCAAACCAGAAACCCTGCGATAGAGCCGCCAAGGGCAAAGAGTATGTTGGTGATCATGCTGCGCCCTCCTCGCGGTCGGCGGCGAGGGGCATTTCGTATCCGAAGCGCGGATCGCCCGTGATGTCGTATTCAAACAGGAAGGACATCAGATGCGCGGCTGCGACATTCGCCTGCTCATGGCTCACTGCGATGCTATCCATTATCGGAACGGCGATGTTGCAGTGCCAAGCCCACGCATATTCGGGGTCATCCCGCATTAGCCGTTTAAATGTTGCCCAAGCCGCGAAAGCGTCGTTGGGATGCTCTGGATTGGGGGTGATCATTGCTTGCTCTCCCGGATTGCTTCACAGATTTCGGAGACGGCGAAGGAGACGGTGACGATGAACAGACCCATCGCCTCGACGCCGCTGATGCGATCTGGTCGAATATCCAGAATATCGAACGCTGCCTTGATTGCTCCACCCCGGTCGATAGCCTTACGTCCGCTATGCTTATGGACTTTCGGGCCAGACGCCGGGGCGAGCTGGCGCATCGCAGCGCAAAGGGCGACAAGGCCAAGGAGAAAGCCGCCAAGCGAGAACCTCAATACGTCCAGCCCCCGACGATCAACCGGGATCTGGCCTATCTGCAAGCCGCCCTGCGTCACGCCAAGTTTCTTCACCATCAACCGGTGGCCGATATCCCTTGGTCGAAAATCAAGTTCGATGAGAACGAGCCACGCAATCGCTTCGCCTCCCACGATGAGTTTGAAGCGATGCTATCGGTCGATGACACCGATCTGGCGGACATTATCCTTGCCTCGGTGGCAACGGGCCTGAGGCGCGGAAACATGCGCTGGACATGGCGGCAGGTGGACTTGCGGGGGCGGACTGTAACAATCCCCCGCACCAAGGGCCGGATGCCCGTCATCATTCGCCTGTCAGCGCCCGTTGTGGCCATGCTGAGACGCAGACGCGCCGCCTGTGGGGGCGTCCCCTCCCCCGATGACGAGGTATTCGACTGGACGAACTTTCGGCGCCGCTGGGAGCGCCTTCGCAAGTCGGTAGGGATGGAGGATTTCCACTGGCATGACCTGCGCCACACGTTCGGCACATGGGCGCGCAAGGCTGGTGTGGATCTGCCGACGCTCAAGGAGGCGATGGCGCACAAGGATATCAAGACGACCATGCGTTACGCCCAGGTCGAGGCCGACGAAATCGCCACCACTTTTGACAAAGTTGCGGACAGAATGGCACAATCCGCGGCACAATCGGGAGACAAATCGTGCAATTTCGGATAGTTAGTGCCTGTCGTACCCAGATTAGGAATCTGATGCTCTATCCTGCTGAGCTACGGGCGCGCCGGCGGCTCGTTTAGCGGGCCGGGGCGCTGAGCGTCAATTGGCGTGCATCAATTTACCGCGTCGGGCGGTACGAAGGGAACCAGGAGCGGCATCGCCGCGATCCCGTCGTCGCGCAGCGCCTGCGCCTCTTCGGGCGACGCCTGCCCGTGGATCAGATCTTCAGGTGCCCGTCCCTCGTGCATGGCGCGCGCCGCATCGGCAAAGTCCCGGCCCACCCAGCGCGAGCGCGGCAGCATTTCGGCCTGCTTCGCGGCAATGTCCGCGAGGAGCCTGCGCACCATCTCGGGCGGCGCTCCACCTGCTTCCGCTGGCGCAGAGGGCGTGCCGGCATCCGCCTGGCGGTTCGATTTAGCGGACACCCGCGGCGCCATCACGGCCTTTTCGACGACCGCGTCGCCGCACACCGGGCAGGAAATCAGCCCGCGCGCCTGCTGTTCCGCAAAGCTCTCACTACTTGCAAACCAGGCTTCGAACCGGTGGTCACCGGCCCGGCACCGCAGATCGAAGACGATCATCTCAGTCCAGCCCCAAGAGCGCATCCAGTTCGCCGCGCGCGTCGAGAGCAGCGAGATCGTCGCTTCCCCCGATGTGGCGGCCGTCGATGAAGATTTGCGGGACCGTGCGCCGGCCCTGCGCCCGCTCGATCATCGCGTCGAAGCCGGCGCGGTCCATCGACACATCGATCTCGCGATAGTCTGCCCCCTTGCTATCGAGCAGCGCCTTCGCGCGCGTGCAATAGGGGCAGAGAAATTTGGTATAGACTTCGATCGTCGCCATGCGGCTATCCTGTCATCCTTTCCCCCTGCATATCGGAATCAAGCGCGGGAAAGTCAAATAGGTTGCCGGATTTCGCACCGGTGACGGCGCAGGCTCAGGAAAATGGCGCGTCCCACGCAGCGCCGGCCCGCCGAAACGGGGGGGGGCGGCCGGCTCCAGCCCACTTCGATAAATCCCAGCGCGCGAAATGGAAGCTTGCGATCGGTTCTCCCCCACGCGGCTTGTGAACCGGCGCGGGAGGGGGCACAAGCGCCCGATGCCCGACACCCCTGCTCCGCTCTTCTCTCCCGAGCGCCACCGTTCCCAGCGAGATCGAATGGCGCGCTTGCCTGCCGGCGCCAATTTTCTTGCCTCGATCATCGCCGACACACTGCTCGATCGCCTGTCGATGGTGACGCGCGATTTCCCCCGTACTCTCATGATCGGGGCGCATGATGCCGCGCTTGCCGAGCATTTGCGTGCCACCGGCACTCAGCTCAGCATCCTCGAGGCAGGCCCCCGGCTCGCGCAGGAGAGCGGTGCGATGGTCGGCGAGGTCGACCGCATCGACCTGCCCCTCGCGAGCTTCGACCTCGTCGTCTGGCCAGGCGGGCTCGACAGCGTCAACGATGTTCCAGGAGCGCTCTTGCGCCTGCGGGCACTGCTCGCGCCCGACGGGCTTCTGCTCGGCGCCTTCGTCGGCGACGGCAGCCTCCCGCAGCAGCGGCGCGCCGTGATGACGGAAGGGGTACGTCCGATCGCGCGGCTGCACCCGCAGATCGACCTTGCCGCGATGGGAAATCTTCTCCAGCGCATCGGCTTCACCATGCCGGTGGTGGACGTGGAAGCGCTGACCGTCCGCTACCAGGACTGGTTCGCCCTGGTACGCGATCTGCGCGCAGCAGGCCTCGCAAGCCGCCTGACCCCCGCGCCGCCACCGCTAACGCGCGAAGAAGTGGCACGCATCGCCGCTGCATTTGCAGCGCTGGCCGACCCCGATGGCCGCGTCGCGGAGCAATTTCGGCTGGTCCATTTCAGCGGCTGGGCGCCTCACCCCGACCAGCCGCGTCCCGCCCGCCGCGGCAGCGGGACAGCGTCGCTTGCCGACGCGCTGAAACCGAACCCTGATCAGACAAGCGCTTCCAACAGGCCGATAAGGGGCTTGTCGGCCGGCGGCATCGCGAGCCCATGAAGCTCGACGGGCCGCACCCAGCGCAGCGCGCTCGCGTGAATGGGTTGCGGGGTGCCCTGCCATTTACGGCAGACGTAAAGCAACAAGAGGAGATGGCCCTCGCCCAGTGCATCGCTCGCGAAGCAAGCGGGCGCGAGGCAAGCCGCCTCGACGTCGATCGCGAGTTCCTCGCGTAGCTCCCGCACAAGCGCGGCTTCCGGTGTTTCGCCAGGTTCGATCTTTCCGCCCGGAAATTCCCATAAGCCCGCCATGGACTTGCCCTCGGGGCGCTGCTGGACGAGCAGACGTCCGTCCTGGTCGACGAGCGCGACCGCTACCACAATGAGACAGTTTTTCAGCAGATTCCTAGGGGCGAGCGGGGACAAATCGTTAACCTTCCTGTGCGAGCATCGGACCCTCGGGAACTATAATGTCGGTAGGGGTGGAGCAATGAAGATGATGGCAGGGCTGATGCGGTCGACCAGGGCCGCGACAGCCGTTGAATATGGGCTGATCCTGGCCCTGATCTTTCTCGCGGCGAGTGTCGCTGTAACGGATGTCGGAACCAAGACCAGTTCGATGTGGAACAACATCTCAGCCACGACGGGATCTGTCCTTTAACGGGACTCGAAGCCGCCGCAAACGGGCGTCCACATTAAGAGTTTCAAAACCAATTCACCGTAGAACGCCGATGTTGACCACGACCAGACCGTCAACAGGGTAAGTGACTTATCAGGAGACCAGACATGAAATTCATCAAGAAGTTCGCTCGCGACACCAAGGCCGCGACCGCTATCGAATATGGCCTGATCGCCGCTCTGATCGCCGTTGCCGGCATCACCGCGATGTCCTCGGTCGGCACCGGCGTCAGCAACACCTTCAACAACGTCTCGGATAAGCTCTAAGCTTTACCGGCCTTGCCGCCCTTTTCGAAAGGGCGTGCCAAGTCAAAGAAGAAGGGGCGGTGGCATACACCGCCCCTTCAGACTGCTGACAAACCCCGTCGTTTTGCGGCGGGGTTTGTTGTTTGTCCTCTAGCATTGTTCGATTTCGGGCTTTGGATGCGGCGGCAGACCTTCGTTTCGTGTCA
>JBIQHE010000027.1:0-50486 GCA_044508875.1 Sphingomonadales bacterium
CCCTTGGCATGCGTCACTGGGCCCATGGGTTCTGATCAATGAGACTTGGTATAAGAACCGGCTCGTTCCGATCCTTGCGCTCCGAATAGCGGTCGACGAGCTGATCGGTATGGCCGCGCGTGAGCACGGTGAAGCGCACCAGCTCTTCGGCAACATCCACTATCCGGTCGTAATAGCTCGACGGCAGCATGCGGCCGGCCTCGTCGAACTCCTGATAGGCCTTGGCGACGCTGGACTGGTTCGGAATGGTGATCATCCGCATCCACCGTCCGAGGATGCGCAGCGTGTTGACGCTGTTGAACGATTGCGATCCCGCCGAGACCTGCATCACCGCGAGCGCGCGACCCTGCGTTGGACGCAGCCCCTTGTAGGCGAGCGGAAGATGGTCGACCTGCGCCTTCATGATGCCGGTGATCTGGCCATGGCGCTCGGGGCTGCACCAGACTTGGCCTTCGGACCAGATGGAATGCTGCCTCAGCTCCTCGACCGCCGGATGCGCGTCGTCGGCGATCTGGTCGGGCAGGGGAAGGTCGGAGGGGTCGAAGATGCGCGTCTCGCAGCCGAAGAGCTGGAGCAGGCGTGCCGTCTCCTCGACGACGAGCCGCGAATAGGAGCGTTCGCGCAAGGATCCGTAAAGCAGCAGGATGCGAGGCGCGGGATCGAGCGGTCCGAGGCCGAGCGCCGGCTGCGCGCGGAGATATTCCGCGTTCAGGGCGGGAAAATGGTCGGGGTCGGCAAGCGCGCGGAGGCGCGTGTAGATTCGTTCTGTCATGATACTCAGGCTTGTGAAGGAATGGTCGTCGGGAACCAGCGGCGCCCGAGACGGAAGGCAACGCCGACGAGGAGGATGAGAACAGGCACCTCGACGAGCGGGCCGATAACCGCGGCGAAGGCGACAGGCGAGGCAAGGCCGAAGGCGGCGATCGCGACCGCAATGGCCAGTTCGAAATTATTGCCCGCGGCGGTGAAAGCGACGGCGGTCGTGCGCGGATAGTCGGCGTCGATGAGCCTGCCCATCCAGAAGCTGATGAGGAACTGGACGACGAAATAGATGGTCAGCGGGATCGCGATACGGACGACATCACCCGGAATGGTGACGATCTCGCTACCCTTGAGGCTGAACATCGCGATGATGGTGAAGAGCAAAGCGACGAGCGTGATCGGGCCGATCGCTGGCAGGAAACGCGTCTCATACCATTCGTTCCCCTTCGCTTTTGCGAGGAAGCGGCGTGTCAGATAGCCCGCGAGGAAGGGGATGCCGAGGTAGATGAGCACCGCTTCAGCGATCGTCCAGAAGCTGACGTCGATGACGCTGCCTTCGAGCCCGAACAGCGGCGGCAGCACGGTCAGGAAGAACCAGGCGTAGACGCTGAAGAACAGGATCTGGAAGATCGAGTTGAAGGCGACGAGCGCGGCGACATATTGATTGTCGCCCTTCGCGAGCTGGTTCCAGACGATCACCATCGCGATGCAGCGCGCAAGACCGATCAGGATCAGGCCGGTCATATATTCGGGCCTGTCCGCGAGGAAAATGACCGCGAGCGCGAACATCAGTATCGGCCCGACAATCCAGTTCTGGACGAGCGAGATCGCGAGCACCCGCTTGTCCTCGAACACACGCGGCAGTTCGTCGTAGCGGACGCGCGCGAGCGGCGGATACATCATCAGGATGAGGCCGATCGCGATCGGGATATTCGTCGTGCCGACCGACATGGCGTCGATCGCGGCGGGCAGGCCCTTGAAGCTCGACCCGAGCGCCACCCCGAGCCCCATCGCGAGGAATATCCAGAGCGTCAGATAGCGGTCGAGGAACGACAGGCGTTGGCGGGCGGCGGACATGATGGCTTTCCTCAGGGTTGGACGCGATTGCCATCGGCGTCGATGACCTGCTCGCCGTCTTCCTTGGCGAAAGCGCCAAGCTGACGGCCGAGGAGAATGTCGAGCACGGTTTCGGACGGGCGGCAGAGCCTGACGCCAAGCGGCGCCACGACGAGCGGGCGGTTGATGAGGATCGGATGCGCCATCATCGCGTCGACAAGCGCGCCATCGGGTAGGCTCTCGTCGCCGAGTCCGAGCTCGGCATAGGGCGTGCCCTTCTCGCGGAGCAGGTCGCGCGCCGTGATGCCAGCGCGTGCGATCAACTGCTCGAGTAAGGCGCGCGACGGCGGCGTCTTCAGATATTCGACGACGTGCGGTTCGATCCCGGCGTTGCGGATCAGCGCGAGTGTGTTGCGCGAGGTGCTGCATTCGGGGTTATGGTAGATGATGATGTCGGTCATGTGTCAGCTTCCCGCCCGGCGCTTGCGCCTTCGGTGCGGCCGATGGTCTTGAGCTTACTCTCCATCGCCATTGCGTCGATGCTGTCGTGCGGCAGCGCGAGGAAGAGCGAGATGCGATTCGAGAGATAGTGAAGCGCGCGTTCGAACGCTTCGCGCTGGCCCGGACCCTCGACAGCGGCAGGATCTTCGATGCCCCAATGGGCGGTGATCGGGTTGCCCGGCCAGACCGGGCAGGTTTCGCCTGCGGCATTGTCGCAAACGGTGAAGATGAAATCGAGCTTGGGCGCGCCCGGTGCCGAGAATTCGTCCCAGCTCTTCGAGCGCAGCCCGCTCGTGTCAAAGCCGAGGTCGCCGAGCAGGGCGAGCGCGGCGGGATGAACGTCGCCCTTGGGGAAGCTGCCGGCGCTATAGGCACGGAATCGGCCGTCACCCATGCGGTTCAGCAGCGCCTCGCCGAGGATCGAGCGCGCGCTGTTGCCCGTGCATAGAAAGAGCACGTTATAGGGTTGGTCGGTCATGTCGTCTCTCAGCCGTTGCAGGAGATGTTGGCGAAAATATCGGCGCACATATCGGGCGCGCCCTGGCAGCAATCCTTCATCAGGAAGGTGATAAGGCGGCCCATGCCGTCGTAATCGGCGCGATAGTGGATCGAGCGGCTCTCGCGTTCGGACTGAACGAGGCCGGCGCGTTCGAGCGTGGCAAGATGATGCGACATGGTCGACGGCGGAACATCGGCTCGCTCTGCGATGATTCCCGCCATGAGCCCTTCGGGACCGGCAGTCACCAGCATGCGGAACACGGCCAGCCGGGTTTCGTGAGCGAGCGCGCCGAGCGCATCCACCGCCCAGACCTGCGGATTGATGTCAGACATGTTCATTCGATCCTTCTAGGTAAATCGAAATATCAGAAGCAACGCCGACGTCAATCGATACTTCGAGAATATTCGAATTATGTCCGATGAGTGGGGGGACGGCAGCCTGCACATGACCGATTGAGAAGATGCTTGCGGCTGCGCCGGATTGGGCCAAACCGCTGCTGCAATCTGCCATTGGAAGCGGGTCGGAGGCAGTCGGGACGATATCCCGGGTTCTGACCGGCGCCTTGTCGTCACTGTCGTCCGCGGCCTTGAGCCTCGGTCAATCGGCGGCCGCTCTGGTCATTGCTTTCGGCGTCACGCTCTACCTCACATATTTTCTGCTCAGGGACGGGCGAAGCTTGGCCGAAAAGATCGCGACGACCGTACCGCTCGATCGCGAGCTTTACGATGCGCTGAGCGAGCGTTTCGTCCAGGTCATCCGGGCGATGATCAAGGGATCGCTTGTCGTCGCCGTGGCCCAGGGTCTGATCGGGGGCGTGGTTTTCGCGCTGCTGGGTATTCCGGGAGCGGCCTTGTGGGGCACGCTCATGGGCGCGATGTCGTTGATTCCCGCGGTGGGGACGGGAATAGTCTGGGTTCCGGTTGCGCTGTACCTTCTTCTCACCGGATCGATAACGGAAGGGCTGATCCTGATTGCGTGCGGTGCCCTCATCATCAGCACGGTCGACAATGTGTTGCGTCCGATCCTCGTCGGCCGAGAAACCAAAATGCCCGATCCGCTGATCCTGATTTCGACGCTCGGCGGTATCGCGGTCGCCGGCTTCAACGGGCTCATTATCGGTCCCGTCATCGCCGCCATGTTCATCACCGTCTGGAGCATGGCCGGCAAGGCGGCGGATCATGTCCGGCGCAACGAGTCCCCCTGATCGACATAGTCGTCAGCTCCCTCATCGATCAGACGGCCTAAGCTCTGCACGGTGGTGTATTTTCGCGCTTATGCCGAGGAAGGAGCCAAGGGTACACCTTCGCCTCATTGGCTGATCTTTGGCGATGGACTCGAGAGCTGATCCCGATCTCAAAGAGGAAGATCGCCCCCTGAAGGCATGAGGTCGGAAAGCGTCATCCAGCCTGGGCCTGAATATGCGGCGTTGTCACGCTGAGAGGCCTGACAATATCGAATATCGGGTAATGCTCGTCAGGTTCCCGTCAGATTTGGCGGCGATGTTCGCATGCGCCGAGCAAGACGCCCCTGGCTTCTTGTCCGAAATCAATCCCAAAGCTGGCCCGATCGCTACAGGGTGAAGTGAACAATTGGCACAAAGGCCGGGCAAGGATCAAAATGCGCAACCTGCGACTTACATTCTGGGGCCTGGCCGCCATGGTCACCCTGTTGTGGCTTTTGGCGGACCTTTCCGTATTCCGGTCATCCGGCTTTTTCGCGATCCGCAACGCAGCGGTGCAGTATAGCGGTGTCCTGGCGATCATCTGCATGAGCGTCGCGATGATCCTCGCCATCCGCCCGCGCTGGCCTGAGCATTGGCTGGGCGGGCTGGACAAGATGTATCGGATCCACAAATGGCTCGGCATTGCGGCACTGGTCACGGCAATCGTTCACTGGCTGTGGGCGAAGGGTCCGAAATGGGCCGTGGGATGGGGCTGGCTCGAACGACCGTCGCGTGGCCCGCAACCGCCCGCAAGCAATCCTGTCGAAGCCCTGTTCGCCAATCTCCGCCACACGGCGGAGGGCCTGGGCGAGTGGGCCTTTTATGCCGTGGTTGCGCTGATCGCGGTCGCGCTCATCCAGCGTATTCCCTACAGCTTCTTCTACCGGACGCATCGGTTTCTGGCGCTGGTCTATCTCGTTCTGGTCTTCCACGCCGTGGTCCTGACGACGTTCGGTTACTGGATGTCTCCGTTCGGCCTCACGCTGGCGGTGCTGCTTTCCTACGGTACATGGGCGGCGATACTCGTTCTGTTGCGCCGCGCAGGCCGGAACCGGCAGGTGTCGGGCAGGATCACCGCCATCCATTATTATCCGGGCGTGCGGGCGCTCGAGACCACGCTCGACGTGGAGCAGGGGTGGCCGGGCCACCGACCCGGCCAGTTCGCCTTTGCCGTGTCGGACCCGGCCGAAGGACCGCACCCCTATACCATCGCGTCCGCCTGGAGCGAGCAGGAGCGGCGGATCACCTTCATTGCCAAGGGACTGGGGGATCATACGCGCCGCCTGCCCGAAAAACTGCATGTCGGCCAGGAGGTCAGGATCGAGGGTCCTTATGGATGCTTCTCATTCGATGACGATTGCGCCCGTCAGATCTGGATCGGCGGCGGTATCGGCATCACGCCGTTCATTGCCCGAATGCAGTATCTGGCCCAGAGCGCCGGTGGAGCGCGCCCGGAAATCGATCTGTTCTACTCCACGGCCGAAGTTGACGAGGAGGCGCTGGACAAGCTGAAAGCGGATGCGGCGGCAGCCCATATTCGCCTGCATGTTCTGATCGATACGCGCGATGGCCGCCTCGATGGCGAACGGATACGCGCTACCGTGCCCGAATGGAGGGAGGCCAGCATCTGGTTTTGCGGCCCCATCGGCTTTGGTGAAATGTTGCGCCGGGACTTCGCAGCGCTGGGCTTCCCCGTGGCGAAGCGTTTCCACCAGGAGCTCTTCGCGATGCGCTAAGCCAAGGCGATATATCCAAAAAATACGACTTGTCATCTCGACATCAGCAGAGCCGATTCCTAGAGAACCCTTCCCGTGACCACGCTTCGTTCCTTCCTTGCCCGGCATCGCTGGCTGGCCGTCTGGCTGGCCGGCGCTGCGCTCATGATGAAGGTGCTGGTGCCGGCCGGGTTCATGCCGACCGTCTCGTCCGGTGCGATATTGGTCCAGCTCTGCTCGGGCCAGGGTCTGCAGACGGCCATGCTGGAGATCCCCGGTCAATCCGGCGATCACGATCCTGCGGATCACAAGCAGGCCGAAATGCCTTGCGCTTTCTCGGGTCTGTCCTCGCCGGCGCTCGCCGCCGCCGATCCGGTCCTGCTGGCGCTCGCCATCGCCTTCATCCTGGCGATGGGCTTTCTTGCCGTATCTTTCGTGCTGCCCTCTGCCTCGCCATTCCTGCGTCCTCCGCCAATAGGACCGCCAACAGCCGCCTGATCCTCTTCGCTGTTCATTTTTCAACGGCGTGCGGACTGCCGCGCGCCCGGATCAGGATATTTCCATGTCTGTCATTTCCAAAGCCGCAAGCGCGGCTGCAATACTCTATGGCCTGTCGGCCGCGAACGTCTTTGCACAGGACACGCAGGTCCTTCCTTCGATCGAGATCGATTCCGATGATCTTCCTACCGGCCCGGTGTCATCCGAGACCCTGTCACGTGACCGGATCGCGCCGCTGCAATCAGGAACGAGCGATACGACGGCGGTGATCAGCCGCCTGCCTGGGGTCAGCAGCTACAGCGCTGGCGGGTTTTCCGGGCTGCCGGTGATCCGGGGCCTCGAAATCCGTCGGTTGACCGTTCTTGTCGATGGCGTGCCGATCGACATCGCCTGCGCCAACGAGATGAATGCGCCGCTATCCTATACCGATCCGCAGACGATTGATGCGATCAGCGTCATCACCGGGGTGACGCCGGTCAGCATGGGCGGTGATAGCATCGGCGGGGCGATTTCCGTCGAAACGCAGACACCGCGGTTCGCCAAAGCTGGCGAAACATTACTGACGGGAGAGCTCTCTGCCTTCTATCGCAGCAATGGTGACGGTTTCGGTGGCGCGCTTTCGGTCACGGCGGCAAGCGACCGGCTCAGCCTCAGCTATGCCGGTTCCTTCACCCAGTCCGACAATTACAAAGGCGGCGACCATGACGGCATCGTCCGTTCGACCGAATATAAGAAAACGGACCATGCGCTGAGTCTCGCCGCGCAAACCGATATCGGCCTGTTCGAGCTGAAGGGCGGCTATCAGTACGCGCCCTATGAGGGCTTTGCGAACCAGTATATGGACATGACTTCCAATAAGTCCTGGTATCTGAACGGCCACTGGAAGGGCGCTTTCGACTGGGGCGATCTGGACCTGCGCGCCTTCTATCGCGACACCGACCATCGGATGAATTTCCTCGCGGACAAGGGCGGCAGCGCAAACGGCGGCATGCCCATGAACACCGAGACGCACAGCGCCGGCTATACGCTCAAGGGCGACATAGTGCTGTCCAGTCGCGACACGCTGCGTCTCGGCAGCGAGTTCCACCACCAATGGCTCAACGACTATTGGCCGGCAGTCGCGGGCAACATGATGATGGGGCCGAACACCTATATCAATATCAACGGCGCGAAGCGCGACCGGCTCGGCACCTTCGCCGAGTGGGAGGCGAAGTGGACGCCGCAAATCACCACGCTGATCGGCGTGCGCAACGATCAGGTCTGGATGAACACCGGCGAGGTCCAGCCCTATTCCACCTCGATGATGAACATGGCCGACGCGATGGCGGCCACCGCGTTCAACGCGGCGGATCGCAAGCGGCATGACAGCAACTGGAGCGCCACGGCTCTTGTCCGTTATGCGCTGAGCGAGCAGGCGACCCTGGAACTGGGCTATGCGCGCAAGAGCCGTTCGCCCACCGTCTATGAACGCTACAGCTGGGGCCGCGGTTCGATGTCGAGCCGGATGATCGGCTGGTTCGGTGATGGCAATGGCTATGTCGGTGATCCCGGCCTGAAGCCCGAACGAGCCGATACCGTGAGCGCCGCGGTCAGTTTGAAAGGCGCCGCCGCCGATGGCTGGTCGCTCAGGATCGCCCCCTTTTATACGCGCGTCCACAATTATATCGACGTCGTGAAGCTGGCTGATTTCACCAATATGATGGGCATGCCGACGGGATTTGTGCAGCTTCGCTTCGCCAACCGCGACGCTGAGCTTTATGGCGTCGATGTCTCGGGATCGCTTGCGCTGTGGCAGTCGTCCTCGGCCGGAACCGCGAAATTGATAGGAACGGCAAGCTGGCTGCGCGGGCGCAATCTGGACGACGGCGGGTCACTCTACCATCAGATGCCGTTCAACGCGACGTTTGCGCTGGAGCACCGGCTTGGCGGCTGGGAAAGTACGGTCGAACTGGCGGTCGTGGCGGACAAGAACCGGGTCGACGCCACGCGCAACGAATCCCGGACGAACGGCTATGCGCTCGTCAACCTTCGCACGGGCTATGCCTGGGGCAAGTATCGGCTGGGCCTGGACGTTCAGAACCTGTTCGACAAGGGCTATGATCTGCCGCTGGGCGGCATGTCGCTCGGCGATTACAAGGCGACCGGCGACTTGCGGCCAGTGCCGGGCCGTGGCCGCTCCTTCAACATCGGCCTGACCGCGAAGTTCTGAGGCATGGCCGCCAGCGCAAAGTTCCGGCTGGCCCCGGCAAGCGATACGAGGGCTTTCGGGTTCCTCGTGTCGCTTGCCCTGCATGCAGGTGTTCTCGCGGCCTATGGCCTGTGGAGCCAAAGTCTGCGCCTTATCCCCGAAAGGCGGGAGGAGCCCGTCACGGTCACGATCATGGCGCTGCCTTCGCTCGAAACCGAACAGCCGTCTGTCCGCCGACCGAAAGCCGCCCCCAGACCGGCAAATCAGGTGACGCCCCCGAATACAACTCCAGCGTCGCGCGAGCGGCAAGGGCCGCGGACACCGCCCGATCGGCCTGTCTCCGATCAGCCTGTCTTGGCGCTACCGGTCGCAGCTTCGCCTCTGCCTGCAAGGCTGAATGTCGCAATGCCGCTTCCAGCCCCCGCTTTGTCGCCGGCCGCGTCTTCAACGGTCAGCACCGCGCGCGAGACCTATATCCGGCGGCTGTGGGCATGGATTGCCGCCAGACGTCCGGCGGGCCTCCACCTTGAGGGCGAGGCGCTGATTTCCTTTTCCATCGGTCCTCGCGGCGATTTGCGCGGACTCTCGCTCGACCGGTCCAGTGGCAACGCGCAGCTTGACCGGCTCGCCCTTCGCACGGTTCGTCTTGCAGCGCCCTTTCCGCGCCCGCCCGAAAGTCTCGATGCGGAAGAACTCGATTTCGCGCTGCCTTTCCATTTCAATTAGCGCTGGAGTTCGCAGCGCGTCAGGATTTGGTCAGCAAATGCGGTCATGGTCTTGCGCCGTCCCCTGGCTGGAGATCCTATGAGCCGCTTGCACATCCACTCCGAACGTCATGCCGTGTCGCGCATTGGCTGGCTCCGGGCGGCGGTTCTTGGCGCCAATGACGGTATCGTTTCCACAGGAAGCCTGATTGTCGGTGTCGCCGCTTCAGGGACGGACCAATCGGGCATTCTCGTTGCCGGCATCGCCGCGCTTGTCGCCGGCGCCATGTCGATGGCTGCCGGCGAATATGTCTCGGTCAGTTCGCAGGCCGATACCGAACAGGCCGACCTGGCCCGCGAAAAGGCCGAACTTGCCACGCAGCCTGGATTCGAGCGGCAGGAACTGGCGGACATCTATACGTCGCGTGGTCTGGAGCCCGAACTTGCGCTCACGGTTGCCGATCAACTCATGGCGAGCGATGCGCTTGGGACGCATGCGCGCGACGAACTGGGGATTTCCGACATATCGACGGCGCGGCCCCTGCAGGCCGCGTTTACATCCGCCGCGACGTTCAGCGCCGGCGCGATCATGCCGCTGGCGGTGGTTACTGCCGCTTCAGCGCAGCAGTTGATACCGCTCGTGGTCGCGGTTTCGCTTCTGTGCCTCGTCCTGCTTGGCGCGCTCGGCGCGAAAGCCGGCGGTGCACCGGTCATGCGGTCGATCATCCGCGTCACCTTCTGGGGCGCCCTGGCAATGGCGTTGACGGCAGGGGTGGGCAGCCTGTTCGGAGCGACTGTCTGACCCGGTTGTGATCGCTTCCCCGCATTCGTCAGCGCGCCGTCAGCAATCTCTCCTATGGCGGAGCCCAAGGAGACAGGCGATGCTCATGGCACAAATGCGCCACAGCGATATGAGGGATGACGGCCCCGATTGAAAGGATTCAGGCATGGTGGGAGTACGGGCGTAGATGCGCGTCCTTGTGATCGAAGATAATGCTCGCCTTGCGGATCTCACGGTCTCGGGGCTCGAGCGCCGGGGCTTTTCCTGCGACATCGCCGCGTGCCTGTCTGACGCGGACAGCGCGCTGGGCGGCGCGGTCTATGACGCGATCGTGCTCGATCTCGGCCTGCCGGACGGCGATGGTGTCGCCTGGCTGGCGAACCGCCGCCAGTACCGGCAAATGCCGCCCGCGATCATCCAGACCGCACGTGGGGCGCTCGAGGACCGGGTCACAGGGCTTGACGCCGGCGCCGACGATTATGTCGTCAAGCCGGTGGAGATCGACGAATTGGCCGCGCGTATTCGCGCGCTCCTCCGCCGCCCCGGCCCGCGCGGGCAGCCTGTTTTGGAAGCCGGCAACCTCCAGTTTGACACGGCGGCGCGAACGGCGCGCTGCGGGGAATGCGCTATCGATCTGTCGCGCAGGGAAGCGGACCTGCTGGAACTGCTGCTGCGGCGCGCGGGGACCGTCGTCCGTCGTGAGATGATCGAGGACGCGCTCTACAATTTCAATGAGCCGGTGACGCCCAATGCCGTGGAAGCGGCGGTATCCCGCTTGCGCCGGAAGCTGGACGAGGCCGGCGCCACTGGCGCGCTCCACACCATTCGCGGCGTCGGCTATATGCTGAAGGACGTCGCGGCATGACCTATCGGCGCTCCGTGTCGCGTAAGCTTGCCCGGGGGCTTGCGCTCGTCGGCCTTGTCGGCGCCCTGCTGCTGCTCGCGGCGGTGGTCTTTTTCTACAGCCTGACATTCGACGATCTGACGGCGCAGGACGCGCTGATACATGCCGCGCGCGAGATGCTGAAGCATGTCGCGCTGCCCGTGATCGTGCTGATGGTGCCCGTCGCGTTCGTCGTGCGGCGGGTGATCCGGCAGGCTTTCGGCTCGCTTGAGGAAGCCGCAACCGCGATCGAGGCGGCGCGCGGGCATGAACGCGGCTTTCGGATAGATACCTCTCATATGCCGGCCGAAGCCTTGCCGTTCACGGACGCCGTCAACGATCTGCTCGGCCGTCTTGACGAGGCCGCCATGCGCCAGGAAGATTTTGCCGCCGATGTCGCGCATGAACTGCGCACGCCGCTCGCGGTGCTGTCGCTCGAATTTGACCGGCTCGACCATGACGACTCCGCGCGCCTGAAGCATGACGTCGCCGCGATGCGTCGCCTGATCGACCAGCTCATGCTGCTGGCCCAAATTGACGCCGCATCCGCCGCGCAATTCCCGCTGGAATCCGTGTCCCTTGTCGAGATCGCCCGCGATGTCGTCAGCCTTCTGGCGCCAGGCATCATCGCGGAAGGGAAAGCCATCACGCTCGATGCAGGTAGCGGGCATCCCGTGGCGCGGGGCCGGCGCGAAGCGATCGCCGCCGCCTTGCGGAACCTCATCGAGAATGCTGTCCGGGTGACGCCAACCGGGAGCACGGTGACCATAAGGGTTGGCCCAGATCCGGTGATCGCGGTGGGTGACGGCGGAGAGGGCCTGTCGACCGATCGGCTTCGCGAACTTGTGCGGCGGCATAGCCGGGCGGACCATGCCAGCACCAACGGCGCCGGGCTTGGTCTGGCGATCGTTGACCGGATCATGGCGGCGCACGGTGGAGAGCTGACCACCGATCCTGTCGCGCGGGAATTGTCATTGCACTTCCCCGGCGCCTGATCGCATTTTGGCCTCGTCAGGGTCTCGTCAGTTTCGCGCACTAGGCGAAGCCCATGTCGAAGCGGAACTATCTCCTTGCCGGCGTTGCCGTCATTGTGCTGGTGCTTGGTGTCTGGTGGTTTGCCGGATCCGGCACGGCCCCTGAGCCCAGCCTCCAACCCGCTGAAGCCGGGAAAGCGGCGCCGGGCATATTGCCGGTTGATCGCAAACAGGCCGCGCAGCTCGGTATCCGCCTTGTGCCCGCCATCGCCGCGATTGAAGCGCCCATCGCCGTCATTCCGGCGGTGATCCAGCCGCCCGCCAACGCGCGCGTGGCGGTGGCCGCAACGTTTCCCGGCGTGGTCATGCGGACGCTGGTGGTCGAAGGTGATACGGTCCGGCAGGGCCAGCCGCTTGCGATCATTTCCAGCCGCGATGTGTTGACCATGGGGGCCGACCTCACCCGCGCCAATGCGCGGGCGGGCGTGGCGCGGTCGAACGCGGCCCGGCTCTCGCAGCTTGCCCGCGAAGGCATCATCGCTGGCGCGCGCGCCGATGAAGCCAATGCGCTGGCGGCCGAAGCGGGCGCGGATGTCGCCGAAAAGGCGCGCATCCTCAAAATGGTCAATGGCGTGGGCGCGAGCGGCACTTATACGCTGACCGCGCCGATCGCGGGGCGCGTCACGACCGCCAGCGTCCAGACGGGCAATCCGGTGGACGGAACCACCGCGCCTTACGTGATCGACGCCGCCAACCGCTATGAGGTTGTCGGCCAGTTGCCCGAACGGCTCGTCGGCACGGCCCGCCCGGGCATGACCGTATTGATCGAGCCCGACATCGCCGGCCGGGTCACGGCCGTGGGGTCGACGATAGACCCTGCCACCCGCTCGGTCGTTCTCAAGGCCGAGATTCCTGCCGGGCCGGGCATCATCGCCGGCCGCGCGACCAGCATGTCGCTGTCCGGCCCAGCCCCGGCCGGTGCCGTCAGCGTGCCTTCTGGTGCGATCGCCATGATCGGGGACAAGACTATCGTCTTCGTCGCCACTGGCGGCGGATATGCGATCCGCGACGTAACGCTGGGTGGATCTGGGGGCGGTTCCGTCGAGGGACAAACCGTGCTGCTTTCAGGCGTCAGGCCGGGCGAGCAGGTGGTCATTTCCGGCACGAGCGCACTCAAGGCGCTCGCCTTGTCGCGATAGGTCCGGGCCATGTTGCGTTCGCTAGTCGCCGCCTCGCTGTCCTGGCGTCTGCTCGTTCTCGCGCTCGCCCTCGCGGTTGCAGGGCTTGGCGCCTGGGCCTTCGTGACGCTGCCGGTCGATGCCTATCCGAACATCGCCCAGACGCAGGTGAAAGTCATCCTGAAGGCGCCGGGCATGACCCCCGAGGAGGTGGAGAGCCGCGTCATCACGCCGATCGAGATGGAAATGCTCGGTATTCCCGATCAGGCCATCCTGCGATCCACCGCCAAATATGCCATTGCCGACATCACCATAGATTTTGTCGACGGCACCGACATCTATTGGGCGCGTCAGCAGGTTGCCGAACGCCTGTCGAGCGTGTTGCCCGATCTGCCCGCGTCGGTCAGCGGCGGCCTTGCCCCGATTTCCACACCGCTTTCGGACATTTACATGTTCACAATCGAGGGACCGCTCTCGCTTCAGCAAAAGCGTGAACTGCTCGACTGGACCATCCGCCCCGCGCTTCGCACCGTGCCGGGCGTCGCCGATGTGAACGCGCTGGGCGGCTTTGTGCGAACCTTCGAAGTCCGCCCCGATCCCGTTGCGCTTGCGGCGGCAGGCCTCTCGATCGCGGACATCCAGACGGCGATTGAAAGCGGCAACCGTAACGATGGCGCGGGACGGCTGAAAAGCGGCGAGGAATCGCTGATCGTGCGCGCGGTCGGCGCAATCCGGTCGGTCGAGGATCTACAGCAACTGGTGGTTCAAAGCCGCAACGACCGCATCGTTCGGCTGGGCGATCTGGCGACGGTCGGAACCGGCAGCCTGACGCGCTATGGCGCGGTCAGCAAAAACGGTCAGGCCGAAGCGGTTCAGGGGCTGGTGATCGCCCTGCGCGGCGCCGATGCGCGGCAGGTGGTGGATGGTGTCCGCACCCGCCTTGCGGAAATCGAAAGCACATTGCCCACAGGCACCCATGTCGATGTTTTTTACGACCGCTCCGACCTGATCGCGCGCGCCGTCGGCACGGTCGAGAAAGCCTTGCTCGAAGCGGCCGTCCTTGTCGTCGTGCTGCTCATCCTGTTCCTTGGCGACTGGCGTGCGGCGGCGATTGTCGCCGCCACTCTGCCGCTGGCGGCGCTCATCACCTTCCTCTTCATGCAGGGCATGGGCCTTTCGGCCAATCTCATGAGCCTTGGCGGTCTTGCCATCGCCATCGGCCTGCTGGTCGACGGGTCGATCGTGGTGGTGGAAAATATCGTCGAACGGCTCGGCCGGGCACACGAGGAGGGAACCCCGCGCCTCAACCTCGTCTATCAGGCGGCAAGTGAAGTCATCGTGCCGGTCTCGGCCGGTATCGCCATCATCGCACTGGTGTTCCTGCCGCTGCTGTCGCTGCAGGGCCTTGAAGGCAAATTGTTCGCGCCGGTTGCGCTCACCATCGTCTTTGCGCTGGCCGGCTCGCTCCTGCTCGCGCTCACGCTCGTTCCGGTGCTTGCATCCTTCGGCCTGAAAAGCGGCCATCATGGTGAGCCGTGGCTGATGCGCCAGCTTGGTCCCCGCTACCGGGGTCTCCTCGATGGCGCCTTCGCGCGCAAGCGGCTGGTTTATGGACTATCGGCGGCAGGGCTGGTCATCGCCGGCATCGCCTATGGCGCGGTCGGCAAGACCTTCATGCCGACGATGGATGAAGGCTCTATCATCGTCCAGCTCACCAAGCTGCCCTCCATCGATCTTGACCAGTCGGTTCAGGGCGACATGGCCGCGCAGCGCGCATTGATGCGCGTGCCGGAAGTGCAGGACGTGATCGCGCGCGTCGGATCGGACGAAATCGGACTTGATCCGATGAGCCCCAATGAGACCGACAGCTTCGTCCGCCTGAAGCCGCGCTCCGAATGGCGCGGCGACAAGGATCTCATCGTCGAGGATATGCGCAAGGCGATGGCAGGCCTGCCCGGCATCGAGCCGAGTTTCACCCAGCCGATCGAGATGCGGGTTTCCGAAATGCTGACCGGTGCGCGCGGCGATCTTGCCGTCAAGATTTTCGGGCCGGATCTGGCGACGCTGGGCGATCTCGCGGGTCAGGTGCAGGAGATTCTGTCAAACGTCGATGGCGCATCCGAAGTGCTGACCGTCGCCAATGACAGCGTAGACTATCTCCAGCTCGACATCGACCGCGCCGCCGCCGGGCGCTTCGGCATGCCGGTCGACCAGATACAGGATGCGTTGCGCGCGCAGATCGAAGGCGTCCATGTCGGCGTCGTCGCCGATGGCCAGAAGCGCGTGCCGATCGTCATTCGCGGCGATGAGACGCTGCGCGCCGATCCCGCCCGCTTTACCGATCTGCAATTGCACACGCCCGCCGGAATTGTCGCCCGGGTCAGCGACATGGCGCGGATCGAGCGGACAGAGGGGCCGGTCAAGCTTGACCATGAGAACGGGTCGCGCTTCGCGCTGGTGCAGGCGTTCGTCTCCGGGCGCGATCTGGTCGGCTATGTCGATGAAGCGAAGGCCGAGGTCGGCGCGAATGTCAAACTGCCTTCCGGCTACAGCATCGTCTGGGGCGGACAGTTCGAAAACCAGCAGCGCGCTTCGGCCCGGCTGGCGCTCGTCATTCCCATCGCGCTGCTGCTGATCTTCTTCGTTCTCTTAGGGACGCTGCGCTCCCTGCGTGCATCCGTGCTCATCCTTGTCAACATTCCGTTCGCCATGGTGGGCGGGATCGTCTCGCTCTGGGCTTCGGGAGAATATCTGTCGGTTCCAGCGTCGGTGGGATTTATCGCCCTGCTTGGCATCGCGGTGCTCAACGGGCTGGTCATGGTAACCTATTTCCGCCAGCTCCGGGCCGATGGGCGAAGCATGGCCGAGACGGTACGGATCGGCGCTGAACGCCGCCTTCGTCCCGTGCTGATGACCGCCAGTATCACGGCCTTCGGCCTTGTGCCGCTGCTGTTCGCGAGCGGCCCGGGATCGGAGATCCAGAGGCCGCTCGCCATCGTCGTGATCGGCGGTCTGATCACCTCCACCCTGCTGACGCTCATTCTGCTGCCAATCCTGTTCGAGCGTTTCGGTGAAAGCGCGGGAGAAACCGACAATGGCTGACATCCTCCTGACCTTCCATTGCGCGTCGCATGACGCCGATAGCGTGACCGACGCACTCCGCGCCGCCTGCGACGCGCCGATCCATATCGCCGAGCAGGCCGTGCGCGGCTGGGACTTCGGCGACGCCAGCACGGCGGAACGGGTTTCGGGACTGTTGCGGCGCAGCGCGCTGGAACTGATTGTCGATGAGGGCGCCCTGGGCGCGCTGGTAGGCGCGGTCACGCAATCGAAACGGTCGCTGCCGGTGCGGTGGCATACCGTCCCGGTTTCAGCCCGGGGGAGAATCGCATGAGATCGCCGATTGTCCTCGGGGCGTTTCTCGCATTGCTCACGCCCGCCGGGGTTCTTGCCCAGCGCGCCGATTTGCCGCCGGTCGAAAAGGTTGCCGAAGCGCTGGACAATCATCCGAGCGTGGCGGCCGCGCGGGCACGGGTGGACGCCGCCCGTGCCGACCGCGACATGCTGGCCAAAGGAAGCCATGAGATTGCGGTTGCCGGCAGCTATGTTCGCCGGAGCGTCGATCGCGAAGGCGGCTATGACGAATTCGATGCCACAATCAGCCGCCCGTTCCGTCTGCCGGGCAAAGCCGCGCTCGACCGCGAGGCGGGCGCTCTGGGCATAGAGGTCGCGGAAAACCGGATGGAGGATGCAAGGCATCAGGCGGCCTTGCTGCTGTCCGGCTATTGGAACGACTGGCTGGTCGCCGGCGGGCTGTATCGAAACGACCTTGTCACGGTGCGCTGGCTGGAAAAGGAGCTGTCCGCGCTGCGGCGGCGCGTTGCCCTGCGCGATGCGGCGGCGCTCGATGTCGATCAGGCGACAGCGGCGCTGGCTCAAGCTCAGGCCCAGGTCGCGACCTCGCTTGCGGCGCGCGAACAGGCGCGCGTGGCGCTGGCCGCTAACTTCCCCGAAATACCGCTGCCTGCCGAGCCGCCGGAAACAGCCGTGCCGGCGCTTCCACCGCAGGGGCTGGCCGCGATGCGGGATCTGGTGATCGAACGCAGCCATGAAATCCGCGCCGCGGATCGCGAAGCGCAGCGGCTGGCGGTTGTCGCGCGGCGCATTCGCGCGGACCGGATCGCCGATCCTTCCTTCGGCGTCCGGCTGTTCAGCGAGCGCAGCGGCATGGAACAGGGCGCGGGAATAGTCATGTCGATGCCGTTGGGGGGCGGCCACAGACGCGCGGCGGCGGACCGGGCCTCTGCCGAAGGCAATGCCGCACAGCTTGAGCATATGTCCGTCCAGCGGACGGTGACGGCCATTGCCGATGCGGATCTGTCCAATGCCACCTTGCGGCTCGAAGCATGGAAAAGCGCCGACCTGTCAGCGCAAAGCGCCGGCGACGCGCTTGCCAGAACCGAGCGTGGCTACCAGCTTGGTCAGATAGACCTTGCCGATTTGCTCTATGCCCGCCGCCAGGCCAATGAAGCGCGCCGGTCCGAGATCATGGCGCGATCGGAAGCGGCCCGCGCGCTGCTCAGGCTGGAGATCGATTCCCACAGTCTGT
This sequence comes from Sphingomonadales bacterium, assembly GCA_044508875.1. GTDB lineage: Bacteria > Pseudomonadota > Alphaproteobacteria > Sphingomonadales > Sphingomonadaceae > Sphingopyxis > Sphingopyxis flava_A. The sequence continues at coordinate 17,571 of JBIQHE010000027.1, forward strand.
GGGTACATCATGATGACGATGGCGGTTGACGTCGCATCACGCGCGGGCGCGCACCAGCCAGGCTTTCGCCGCCATGTGAACACCTTCACCGTCGCGATTGCGCTCGAACAGTTCGACAAGGCTACGGTGAATGGCCGCGCGCGTGTCTTCCCCGCTTGCCCGGACGATATCGCCAATCTGCATCCCATCGAGCACGAAGCGGGTGGCGCTCTCGGGATCGCTGCCGGGACCGCCGACGCGCTGATCGCCATTCCAGGCGTCGAATGCAATGTCGGAGAAACCGGCGCTTTGCAGAAGATCGGTTACATAGTCCTGTTCGCCCAGCGCAAAGGGACCAGGCTCGCGCGGTTGCGGCGCGGGGAAGTCGATATGCCGGCGGATCGTGGCCATGACATTGCGTTGCCACGGATTGTCGGTGATCGGCGCCCACACCGCGATGTCGAGCCGTCCACCGGCGCGCAGCATCCGGCGCAGATTGGCGAAGGCGCGATAGGGTTTGGGAAAGAACATCGTGCCGAAGCGGGAGAACAGCCGGTCGAAGGGAGCTTCTTCGGGCATGGCCGTCGCCGCGTCGCCCTGAACAAAGCGGATATTGGCAAGGCCGGTGCGCCGCGCCCGCTCGCTGGCGGCCGCCACCAGATCGGGCGATAGATCGAGGCCAAGGGCCAGCCCGGTGTTGCCAACCGCGGCGGCGATCCTTCTGGTCGTCCAGCCTCCGCCGCATCCGATATCGACTACCCTTTCCCCGGCGGCATAGGCGGCCCGGGCGAGCAGCGCTTCGCCGATCGGCTCGATCATGCTCTCGAAACGGTCGAGTTGGCCGAGCCAGCGCGCGCCGGCTTCACCCGCCCAGTCGTGCGCGGCCAGCGCTTCGCTGTTCCCGCCGGAATTGTTCATCATAGCCCTCCCAGTATCATATCAATCGAAATCCGCCCACGACGCAGAGGGCGGTGAGCGGCCAATCGACATGGCCGGTCACGAAACCGGAGCCGAGGACGGTGCATTGGACAAGTCCCAGCCACCGCCGATCGCCTTGTACACCGCCACCAGTTGCACAGCAGTTGTGGCATGCGCGCGGACATAGGCGGTTTCAGCCTCGTGCAGGAGGCGCTGGGCCGCCAGCAACTCCACCCGCGCGATATCGCCGGCAGCAAAACGTGCCTCGGCATGACCGAGGCTTCGACGTGAGGCATCCAGCGCCGCTTGCCGACGCGCCACTGTATCAAGGCCGGCGTTATAATCGCCCAATGCGCGCTCGGCATCTCCCAGTGCGGTCAATACGGCCTGCTCATAGCCCAGCGCCGCCTGCCGTTGAACGGCCTTACGGGCGCGTATCTCCGCGCGCACGCGGCCGCCGTCGAACAATCGCCACGAAATGAGTGGCAGGATCGAGAAGCGGGCGCTGGACCCGTCGAACCATTCGCCTGTGCTGAGCGCCTGGAACCCGCCGCCGGCCCCGATGGACAGCTTGGGAAACAGTTCCGCCGTCGCCAAGCCGATGTCGGCGGTGCTGGCGGCCAGTTGGCGTTCAGCAGCCAGAACATCGGGGCGGCGGCGCAATATGTCAGCCCGTTCCCCCACTGGCAGCGCCGGCAAAGCCAGCGCCGGCGCGGCGGTATCGAGCAGCTTGAGTTCCCGTTCCGGCGGTGCGCCGAGCAGGACACCAAGGCCGAGCACCGCTCCGCGCTGCCGCGCCTCTATACCCGGCAACAGGGCATTGGCCGCGGCCCACTGTTCATGGGCGGCGTCCACATCGGCACCGGACACATCGCCGAGCGCGGCGCGGCTGCGTGTGAGCTCCAACGTCTGCTGAAACGTCGCGACTGCCGCTCGCTGCGCGCGCAATTCCTCTCCGGCGCCGGTCGCCTCAAACCATGTGCGGGCGACTTCGGCGGCGATCCTCATGCGCACGCCCTGCGCTTCGGCTTGCGTGGCCTGCAACCGGGTGCTCGCGCCTTCCAGCGCCCGCCGGTTGGCGCCGAACAGGTCCACTTCCCAGCTCGCGTCGAAACCGGCATCATAGATCGTCTGCGACGCCTCGAGGCCGGGAATGGTGCCGATCGGCAGCGGCCCGTTTTCGCTTTGCCGGCGCCGGTTCACGCTGGCGCCCGCGGCAACAGTGGGCAGTTGCCGGCCAGCGGCGAGATCCCGCAGGGCGCGCGCTTCGTCGATCCGCGCGGCGGCCTGGCGGATATCGAGATTTTGCGCCAGTGCGGTGTCGACCAGTCTCTCCAGTTCAGGATCGCCGAGCGTGGACCACCAGCGGGCAAGCTCGGCTGGCGCGGAAGCCTGGTCAACTGGCCGCGTCCAGCCGCCGCCCGTGTCAACGGCAGGCGGCGCGCGATAGTCGGGGCCGACGACGCAGGCCGTCAACGAGGCGCAGCCGGCTATCACTAGTGCGGCGCGCGACCGTCGATGGGGGGTGGATATCATTGCAGCCGTCCTCGAACGAAAATGGTGGCCATGGTGAGCGATACCAACGCGATCAACGCCAATGGCCAAAGGCTCGCCAGAATATCGCCGGGCGTCATCGCTTTCAGAAAGCTGCCTTCGACGATGATCAGGAAATGGGTCAGTGGAATCGCCTGAGCCAGCCATTGCAGCAGCATGGGCATGTTCTCGACCGGCGTGGCGAAGCCCGACATCAGAACGGATGGCACGCCGATGGCGAAGGCGCCAAGGATGGCCTGCTGCTGGGTCGCGCTGATCGCGGAAATCATCAGGCCGATGCCCACCACCGACAGGATGAACAGAATGAGGCTGACAAGCAGCAGCCCAAACGAGCCGTTGAACGGTATCTGGAACGGCCCCGCTGCGGCCGCCATCATCAATAGCCCGAGCATGGTGCCGATGACCAGCGCCGGCAGGGATTTGGATATGATGATTTCCGGCGTAGAGGTTGGCGACACCAGCAATTGATCGAAGGTTCCCAGTTCGCGCTCACGGGCGATCGATAGCGAGGTTATGAGCAGCGCGCTGAAGAACGCCAATATGCCGGAGAGGCCGGGCACGATGAACCAGCGGTAGGTCAGATTGGGATTGAACCAGTTGCGCACCGCCACCGGCGTTGCCGGCCCGGTGCCGGCATTTGCCTCTGCGCCGACTTCGGCGGCGATGGCGGAGAGATAGCTGGCGGTGATCTGCCCTGAATTGCTGCGCCGGCCATCGACCAGCAGCTGGACGCGGCCAGTGTCGCCGGCAGCGATTGCGCGCGAAAAGTCCGGCTGGATATCGAGCGCCGCGATGACCTTGCCCTGGTCGATAAGGCGCCGCAGCTCCTGGCTGTCGGTCACGCGATGCACCTGGGTGATGAAGTCGGCCCGATCGAGCCGTGTCACCAGTTCATGGGACCAGCGGCCCGCATCCTGATTATGTACGGCGATATCGATATTGCGCACTTCCAGCGTGGCGGCAAAGGCGAACACCAGCAGTTGCAGCAGCGGCGGCACGAACACGATCATGCGGCTGCGCGGGTCGCGCAGGATGCTCAGCACTTCCTTGATGAACTGCGCTCGCAATCGGGTGATAGAGAGATAGCCATTGTGCCGCGCCATGGCTCGTCACTCCAGATTCTTGCGCGTGGCGCGTTTTGCCAGCAGGAAAAGCAGCAGGCCGATGACAGCCATCGCCAGCAGGTTCGGCAACAGGATCGCCCAGATGTCTCCGGCCAGAAAGACGGTTTTCAGCGAAGCGACGAAATAGCGCGCCGGGATCAGCCAGGTGATGGCCCGGATCGGCGCGGGCATGGCGTCGATCTCATAGAGGAAGCCCGACAGCATGAAGGCCGGCAGAAAGCCCGAAAACAACGCGATCTGAGCGGCCAGGAACTGGTTGCGGGTGACGGAGGAGATCAGCAGCCCCTGGCCCAGCGCCGGCACCATGAAAGTGGCCGAAAGCAGCAGGAGCGCGGCCAGCGATCCGCGCAGCGGCACGCCGAACACGAACACCGCCAACGTCGTCGCGCCAAGCGTGGCCAGCATGCCGAGCGCAAAATAGGGCAGGAGTTTGCCGATCAGGATTTCCGCGACCGATGCGGGCGTCGAGAGCACCGCCTCCATCGTGCCGCGTTCCCATTCGCGCGCCACCACCAGCGCGGTCAGCATGGTGCCGATGATGGTCATGACAATGGCGATGGCGCCGGGCACGAGCGCGCGGCGACTTTCCAGTTCGGCGTTGAACCAGTAGCGCGGCTCCATCGTGACGGCTGCGCGGGGTATTTCGCCATCCAGCCCGCCCCGCCAGTTCTGCACCACGCCCTGTGCATAATTGGCGACATAGTTCGCCGTATTGGGCTGCGAGCCATCGGCGATGATCTGCACCAGAGGCTGCGCGCCGCGCGCGGCCAGGCGCTGCTCGAAATCCTGCGGTATCACCACAAAGCCGCGCAAGCTGCCCGAGACGACCCGTTCCGCGACCTCGCGCCGGTCATGAGCGAAGGTGACGTCCAGATAGCGGGTGCCGGCGAAGGCGGCGGCCAGCGATTGCGCCGAAGCGGACCCGGATTCCTGCACGACGCCGATGCGCACCGCACGCACGTCCAGCGACACCGCATAGGAAAACAGGAGCAGCAGCACGACCGGAAGGGCGAAGGCGATCAGCAGCGTGGACGGATCACGTATCGCCTGCAGGCTTTCCTTGCGTACCAGCGCCCAAAGCCGCTTTGGGTCGAAGCGGCGCATGGCCGGGAGGCCCGTTCGCGGTCCGCTCGCGCCGGTCATGCGGCAACGCCCTCCGCGCGGTCCTCGGCTTCGACCAGATGAATGAAGGCGTCTTCCATGGTCGGGTCCGGCCGGCGACCGCTGACCGCGCGGCGCTTAAGCGCGTCCGGCGTGTCGAGCGCGATCAACCGGGCGCGGGAGAGCATCGCCACCCGGTCGCAATATTCCGCCTCGTCCATGAAATGGGTGGTGACCATCACCGTCACGCCCTTGCGGGCAAGGCCGTTGATATGGGTCCAGAATTCGCGCCGTGTGATGGGGTCGACGCCGGAGGTCGGCTCATCCAGGAACAGCACGGGCGGGCGATGCATCACCGCGCAGGCCAGCGCCAGGCGTTGCTTAACCCCGAGCGGCAGCGAGTCCGGCGCCGCCGAGAGCCAGGGCTGCAAGCCGAAGATGTCGATCATCTCGTCGATCCGCGCCCGCCGCGCGGCGCCGTCCAAACCATAGACGCCGGCGGAAAACTCCAGGTTCTGCCGCACGGACAGCAAACCGTAGAGCGAGAACTTTTGCGCCATATAGCCAAGCTGGCCTTTGGCCGCGCCGGTCGCCCGGCGCAGGTCCAGCCCCACCACATGCGCCTCGCCGCTGGTGGGTTTGAGCAGGCCGCACAGCATCTTGAAGGTGGTCGATTTGCCGGCGCCGTTCGGCCCGAGCAGGCCGAAGATTTCGCCTTTGCGGACCTCGAAGCTCACAGTGTCTGTGGCTGTGAAGTCACCAAAGCGCTTCGTCAGATCCCGGCAGGAAACGGCGACGTCTGAAGCAAGTTCGACCGGCGACAACCCCTCGGCGAGCGCCGATGTGCCGCCCGGGCCGCCGCCCAGGAGATCGATGAAGGCGTCTTCGAAGCGGGCGGGCACCGCTCTGAGCCGCGCCTCGACCCGGTCGGCAAGCGCGTTGATCTGTTCTGTCCCTGCCTTGGCGCGCAACACCACGCGGACACCGGCGCCCTGGATCACCCCGTCGCCGACACTGTCCAGATCGAGCGCCTCGGCAAGCACGGCCCGCCGCTGATCGCCAACCTGTTCGAGGCGAAAGCTCCGGTTTGTGAGGCGCGCGGTCAACTCTCCGGGCGGCCCGTCATAGGCGAGTTGCCCTTCGTTGAGCAGCAGCACGCTGTCGCAGCGTTCGGCTTCGTCGAGATAGGCGGTCGACCAGACCACGGCCATCCCCTCGTCGGTCAGCGCCTGCACCATGCGCCACAGATCCTGACGGCTGACCGGATCGACACCGACGCCCGGTTCATCGAGCAACAGTACGGCAGGCCGGGCCATCAGCGCGCAGGCGAGCCCCAGCTTCTGCTTCATGCCGCCGGAGAGCTTGCCCGCCAGACGCCCGGTAAAGGGGGCAAGACGCGTGAAGTCGAGCAGTTCTGCAAACAGGTCGGCGTGTCCGTCGGCGTCCATGCCGCGCAACTGCGCATAAAGGCGCATATTCTCCAGGACCGACAGGTCTTCGTAGAGGCCAAAGCGCTGCGGCATGTAGCCGGTCGCAACGTGGATGGCGTCATTGTCGGCCACCACATCGAAGCCCGCCACCGTGGCGCGGCCGCTGCTCGGCACCAGCAGGCCGGTCAGGATGCGCATCAGGGTGGTCTTGCCGGCACCGTCCGGGCCAACCAGCCCGGTCAGGCGGCCGTAGCGTATCTGCGCGCTGAGGTCCTGCAAGGCAGGCGCGCCGCCGAAATGCTTGTTCAGACCATTGATGACAACCGCGACATCACCGGTCCGATCAGGTGGCGGGTCCGATATTGTGCTACCGGACAGCATGTTAGCGGCCTTTGGTGCGCGCGTCGGAGGCTTGTCCGGCATCGACCTCGATGGTCACCGGCATGCCCTGGCGAAGCGCCGCATCTGCGTTGGTGACGACAATCCGCAAACGATAGACCAGATCCGTGCGCAGATCCGTGGTCTCGACCGTTTTTGGCGTGAATTCGGCGCGCGGCGAAATGAACCCGATCTGGCCCTGATAGGTCTTGTCGGACGAGTCGCTGCGAACGCGCACCCGCATTCCGGGCGCGATGCGGCCCAGATCCGATTCGCCGACATAAGCGCGCACATAAACCGGCCTGTCCAGGCTGAGGCTGTAAACCGGGCTCTGGCTGACAACCATGCTTCCGGGTTCGCGCACCCGTGCGATGATCGTGCCGGTGCTGGGCGCAAGCAGTGTTGTGTCGGCAAGCGCGGTGGCCGCTTGGGCGCGTGCTGCTTGCGCGGCGGTGAGGTGTGCCTGCCCCGCCGCGATATCTTCCTTGCGGAAGCCTTCCGCGGCTTGCGAATGCGCGGCCCTGGCTGCATTGACACTGGCGACGGCCTGATCGCGCGCGGCGCGCGCGGCATCGACCGTCTTTTGACTGGCGGCGCCTGAAGCGAGCAACTGGCTCTGACGATCGAAATTGCGCGCCGCATCCCTGGCCACGGCCAAGGCCTGATTGAGGGCCTCCTGCGTCTGGGTAATCTCTTGCGGACGCAGGCCGCGGCGCAATTTGTCGAGGTCTGCCTGCGCGACCGCTACGGCCGCATCGGCCGCGGCGAGCGCTTCCTCAAACGGTTGCGCGTCGAGAGTCGCCACGCGCGCGCCCGGTTCGACATGATCGCCTTCATCGAACAGCATCTGCGCGACGCGGCCGGACTGGCGGAAGGCTAATTGGACCTCCCGAATGTCGACATTGCCGTATAGGGTGAGTGCGTCACCGTCGCGGCTGCCCCGCTGCATCCACAGCCATCCAGCACCGATTATTGCGACGATAGCAGCAACAAGTATGACCCGCTTTGCCGTGCTGGACAGTCGGATGCTCTTCATGATGCTGCTCCGATACCGCGCAGATAAATGGCGAACACGCCGGGCGCATCGCTACGGATGCGGGCCACATCGCCCGCCAGCATGGATTGCATGACGAGACCCTGGATCGTGCCGATGAACAGCGTGGCTGCGGCATCCGGATCGAGGTCCGCATGCAGTTCGCCCTGTGCCTTCCCGGCTTCGAGCAGGCCACGCAGCCGTTCGCCATAGTGGCGGATCAGGGTCTGGGCCATGCGCTTCGGGAGAGTCTCGCCCGGTCGTTGCAACTCCCCGAACAGCATTCTCGGCACACCGGGATGATCAGACACGAAATCGATATGCGTCATGAAGACCGCCTCAAGGGCAGCGGCCGGCGATGCGGCTTCTTCCGCTGCCTTGTCCACGCGGGCGAGCAAGCGCTCGGTCACCCAGGACATGACCGCCTGCAAGATAGCGTCCTTGCTCGGGAAGTGACGGAAAAGCGCCCCCTGGGTCAGTCCCATTCGCTGGGCGATGGCCGTCGCGGGGAGATGCCTGGAACGCCCATTCATTGTTTGCGCTTTCGAAAGCTAATAATCTATTACTATCTATCGTCGTGAAGAGACAGTGCAAATCGCCTTCGAAGGATGACCCGCGATGGCACTGGGTGATCGGCCTGCTGCTTATCGTGATACCAGCTTATCATTCGCTGAAGCGGGAGGGATGGTTGCCCGATACAGGCGCAGGTCTGCCTTTCCCAGCCAAGACGATCAATGTTCACGCCGAGGAGGACACGGTCTATCTGAGTGGGACGGCCCACACGCCTCACGAGCGGCAGATTGAGGCGGCGACGGCCTGGGCAGCTCCTGGGGTCGTCGACGTGCGCAACGAAATCGAGATTGTCTGAAGTCCGTTTATCCCGTCCCGCGATCCAGTCCGGCGGCGAAGGTGAAACGCTGGCGGACGCCCGTGCAGGATGGCGGTCAGTAGATGGCGAGCGCCCAGATCAGCTGCGTTCCCAGCGTCACGAACAGAAGCGCCAGCCCGATCCCGACGCGTAGCTGAGATTGCGTGGGGCGGTGCTTGTGGGCGTCAGTCGCGGGGAGAATGTACATGATAACTGCGTCCTTCCTCGTCGACGCAGTTTCGACCAGTGCTGGATGTGGACCTATTGGGAATAATACGAAGGAAAGGGCGGAGGGCGCGCTGTATCCTCCGCCCATCGATGCTCAGGCCAGGAGTTCCGTTCCGATCTGATGCGCTGCCCGGCCGGTCTCTTCGAAGCTCGAAATGTTGTGGATTGTGGTCTCGGCGATGGCGGTCATCGCTTCGCGCGTGAAAAAGCCCTGATGGCCTGTGATGAGGACATTCGGGAATGTCAGGAGGCGCGCGAAAACATCATCCTGCAGCATGGTTTCCGACAGGTCTCGGAAGAAGAGATCCCCTTCTTCTTCATAGACATCGAGGCCCAGCGCCCCGATCCTTCCCGATTTCAGTCCGGCGATGACGGCGCGGGTATCCACGACGGCTCCCCGGCTCGTATTGATCAGCATCGCACCCTCGCGGATCAGTTTGAGCGAATTTGCATCGATCAGATGATGCGTTTGCGGCGTGAGCGGACAATGGATGGTTACGATGTCGGATCGTTCCATCAGCTCGGGGAATGGCACGTAGGTCACGCCCCGTTGCTCGAGGATCTCATCCGGGACTGGGTCGAAGGCCAAGAGCGTGCATCCGAACCCTTGAAGGATATTGGCCACGACCGCGCCAATGCGGCCAGTTCCCACGATCCCGACCGTTCGGTTGCCGAGATTGAACCCAAGCAGGCCATCCAACGCGAAGTTCCCCTCCCGGACCCGGACATACGCCCGGTGCAGCTTGCGGTTGAGCGACAGGATGAGCGCGACGGTATGTTCGGCGATTGCTTCGGGGGAATAGGCCGGCACGCGCGCGACGGCGATCTCCAGCGCCTCAGCCGCTTCGAGATCGACATGATTGAAACCGGCGCATCGCAAGGCAACCAGTCTCGTGCCTTGGCTGTGAAGCGCGGCGAGTATGTTTTGATCGAGTCGGTCGTTGACGAAGGCGCAGATCGCACCCGATCCCGCCGTCAGCGCCACCGTCTGCTCCGAGAGGCTGGCGTCGAAATAACGCAAGGTGTGCGAATTTCCGGCAGCCGCGTTGGCCAGATCGAGAAACTCCCGATCATAGCTACGGGTGCTAAAAACGGCGACGTCCATCTTCCAACTTCTCCTGGCCGCAGTGCGCGTGGCCTACGTATGATCCCGAACAGACAGTTATGTCGTTCCGGGGCAAGCATCACCACACTTTGTCATAATCCGTCAGCAGGATCACCCTCTGGGGCGAATCTGGCGGGCGGATCAGGAAGGACATCACAATGCAGGGATTCATCGGCGACATCGAAAATCTGACCGAGGACAATGAGGACTTTCGCCGGGTTCTCTACACGGGCCGAAATCTGCAACTCGTGCTCATGGCGCTAAAGCCCGGCGAGGAAATCGGGCTCGAAACACACGATGATCGTGACCAGTTCTTTCGGGTTGAGAAGGGTAGCGGCGAGGTTCTCATCGATGGCGTCTGCACGGCCATCAAGGGCGATGATGGCATCATCGTTCCCGCTGGGGCTCAGCACAACATCGTCAACACCGGCGACAAGCTGCTGCAACTCTACACCATCTATGGACCGCCGGAGCACATCGACGGTACGATCCATCGCACGAAAGCCGATGCCGAGGCAGCGCAGGAGCATTTCGACGGCCGGACGACGGAATAAACGGACCCGTTGGGCCCGACTCAGACGATCAACGATCTTCTCCGACCAGGATCGTACGTACTTTGCCAGCGACAACCTCGCGTGCGCCGTCCGCTCGCACCTTGTGCCAGTCAACGCCGCCAATGTCATAGTGCGCCTGCGCTTCGGCCACGGCGGCATCGGCGTCCGAGGCATCGTTCGCGCGCGCTGTGATCCGTTGCTTCAATAGATCAGGCGAAGCCTCGAGCCAGATACCCTCGAATGGAACGCCCTGGCGCCGTGCGACCTGACTGATCGCATCGCGTTCCTCGGGTCTTGCAAAGACCGCGTCCGCTATCGCGGCTTGCCCCGCTTGCAGGGTGTGGCTGGCCAATCGTTCCAACTCACCATAAACTGCCGCACTCGCTATCGAGGTGTATGAGGCTCTGGGAAGCGGGGTTTCCGGCGGCACGCCCGCCAACCGCTTGCGCAAGACGTCCGACCTTAGAATTCTGGCGCCGGGAGCCCGCCCCAGGCAAGGAGCCACCAGCTTGGCGATGGTCGACTTTCCGGTTCCGGAAAGCCCTCCGATCGCCACGAGGCGCGGCGACACGGGGGCGAGCAGATCATCGGCGAGCGCGAGATAATGCAGAGCCTTGGCCGCGAGGTCCAAATCCGGCGACGCTACGGCTTGTGCTGCCAATGCATGAGCCCGGATGGTCGCGCGGATGGAAAGAAACAAGGGCATGAGCGCTATGCCCGGCTCATCTTGCGGAGAAACGTCCAGGTAGCGGTTCAGCAGAAGATTCGCCTGAGCTTGAAACCCGCGCGCCCAAAGGTCCATCAGGAGAAAGGCGAGGTCATACAGCACATCGGTCGTCGCAAGCGTCGGATCGAACTCGAGGCAATCGAACAAGACGGGCTCATCGTCGATCACCGCGATGTTCGCGAGATGCAGGTCGCCATGTGCGTGCCTGACGCGTCCCTGTCGGGCACGGGCATCCAGCAGTTCGGCATGGCACTTGGCCTGTTCCCTTTGTCGCTCCACCAAACTGCTTGCGGTCGCAGCCGGCAATATCTCGCCAAAGCGCGCCATGCTCGCCCGATTTCCCGAGATTACTGCCGCGATATGATCGCGCCCTGACTGCGCGCGGTATTGCTCAGCATCGTTATGAAATGCTTTGATCTGATCGGCGAGCTTTGTGACCAGCCGATCATCCAACTCGCCGCGGGCAGCAACTTCCTCGAGCAGGGCCCCGTCAGCAAAGCGTACCATTTCGAGGAGCCAGTCGACGGTGTCTCCCTGCCCGTTCAGGTTCAGCTTGCCAGTGCCATCCCGGGAAATGGGGCGAACCGCAAGATAGAGCGATGGCGCCGTCCTGCGGTTGAGCGTCAGTTCTGTGTCCAGCGCGGCATGACGTTTGTCCGGACTCGAAAAGTCGAGATAGTCGTAATGGACGGCTCGCTTGAGCTTCCAGGCGCGATTGCCGGCCAGGAATATGTGCGCCGCATGTGTATCGATCCGGCGCGCGGTTTCGCCAGGCGCGAGGGCGCCCGGCGTCTCCAGGAAGGTGACGACATCGGCCTGCTGTTCGGTCTCGCCGATCGGTCCTGCCGACGCCGTCATCTGCGGTCTATGCCTTGCCGATCTCGATCTTGCGACTGCGTGCAGGCACGTTCTCGTCCTTGGCCAGGGTCACGGTCAGGATACCATCCTTGAACTGGGCGGTGATCCCGTTCTGATCGACATCACTCGGCAGTGAGACCTGCCGGTGGAATGAACCATAGCGGCGCTCGCTGTACAGGTAACCCTTGTCCTTGCGTTCGCTCTCCTCCTTCTTCTCGCCAGAGATATCGAGCACGCCGTCGGCGATGCTGACCGCGATATCCTGCTCGCTGAGGCCAGGCAGCTCGGCGGTTAAGCGATAGGCCTTGTCGTCATCCACCAGTTCGACGGCTGGAACGGGCGCTGCCGGCGATCGATTGCCGAAGCTGAAAATGCTCGATCCGGGTCGGCCGAAATCCTCGAACAGCCGGTCTATCTCGCCACGTAGCCAATCCATCGGACGGTCCCGAGGCTGGCTGACAGGAGTTCCTTTTGACCCGGAAATTGGAACCTGATTAGTCATTGCGCATCTCCTTCGAACGGGAACCCGAAGGCCAGCGATCGGCAGAAACAAGTTTGCCGTAGAACGACACGAACCGTTGCTCCATCAACCGGCTCTCGAGTGTAGCGAAAATAATATCCTTGGCCACGGCGCCTCTATTCGGAAATCTACGGAGGCCGCGCATGGTAACGCCACATGCCTGCTTGCTCATGCAACCCGCTACGTAACTTTCCCAATTCACGCGAGCCTGCCCTCAGTGACAAAGTCACAAGGATCGAAGGGCGCACGCTCAAGGGGCGCGCTCCGCGATCGCGGAGCGAGAGAATATCCATGACCTCAGCGATTATTCGGAATCGTCAGTTCGGCACGCCATGTGCTTGAGGACAGTGCTTCTCCCGAGAAGCATCGTATGCTCCTCGATACGACCTCGGGAACAGCGCGCCGCAGAGGTGCTTTGATGACCGCTCTGCCTGCCAGGGAAATCATTCCGATGGTTCGTCCGTTCGACCTCAACCAGCATCTGGAGGCGCTGCAATTGCTTCTCGACGCTCAAACCGGCGACGGAGCGCAGGTTGTAATAAGGGACTCAGCGGCGAAGCCTCTCGTCAGGTTTGATGCGTCGGCCCTTGATGCAGCGCTTGTCGAGCTTGTCGCCAATGCGCGCACCGCCCTCGCAACCGGGGGGCGCATCATTGTGCGAGCCAAGCGCGCCGGACGCCGGTTATGGGTTACCGTTGCCGACACGGGAAAAGGGATGAGCCAGCAGGAAGGCAAGTTCCGGTGCATGTGCGCCGTGGGCGGCGTGGAAATGCGCAGCGTGGTCAGCCAACAAGGAGCAACGCCCGCATGGATACGCAACGTGGTGAACCCAAGCCCGACATTATCGAGCCTTCGGCCCCGCCCGAGACCCCCGTGCCTCCACAGCCTCGGGAAACGCCCATGCCGAATGCCCCTGAAATCATCCCAAGCCAGCCTGATTTCGTGCCGGGTGTGCGGCCGGAGGAATATCCTGCCAGCGCCTAATTCTATCTGAGCGAGAGAAGCGCCGCGATGCCGACGCCTGAGGCGAGCACCGAGGCGAACAAGGGGGCGGACGCCTTCCAGCCCTGTTGGCGCGGTCCGGCGATCCCGAGCGCCAGAACGCCCTTCAATGCTGTGTTTGCGAGTACGGGGACCGCCAGCACCAGGCCTGCCGTTGTTCCGTCGAGAATATCCTTGGGCATCCCCGCGAGGGTGAGGACTGCCGCATCGACATCCCACATGCCGGTCAGACCCAACACGACGATGATGCCCTGGTCGCCGAACTGTTCGAGCGCCCAGCGGGCTGGGATGGCCATCACCGCCACCAGTCCCGCAAGCAGCAGCGCGGGTCCAAAATCGAGCGGGTTGCCGAGCTTCACCTCGCTGGCGCTTGCCTCTGCATTGCGCGCGCGAAGCGCAAGCAATGTCGTCAATCCGCCGACAATGAACGCGGGGACCATGGCCAGAGCCAGCGAACGGGCTGCGTAGGGGATGAGGGTGATCGACAGCAACTGGACACGGACAAACATCACCAGCGATGCAAGCGCGATACCTGCTATAAGTGGCGCTTCCGGTCCGTCCTTCTGGCGCAATCGCTGTGCATAAGTCACGGTCACGGCCGTTGAGGACACAAGAGATCCACACAACGCGGTTATCATGATCCCCTTTCCAGACCCCAGCCGACGGGTCGCGACATAACCAGCAAAGGAGAGGCCGAGGACCACGACCACCACCATCCAGATCTGGCGGGGGTTCCAGGCATCATAGGGACCGAGATTTCGGTCCGGGAGCAACGGCAGGATCACAAGCGCCACCAGTGCAAAGCGCGCGATCGAATCGACTTCCTGTGCCGTCATGCCTTTGAGCATGGCGTGGGCCTGTGCCCGCAGCGTGAGAAGCAGTGTCGTCACGGCTGCGACCGCCAGCGCCTCGCTGACCTGGCCCTTGGCGGCCATGTAACCCAGCGCGAAGGTGACGATGCCGACCAGGGTATTGGTCACCGAAAGGCTCCCCTCGCGTGCGAGGGCGCTGCGATAGCCGAGGACCAGGCTCGACAGCGCAGCGAGCGCAATGGCGGCGGCCAGAAGATCCGGGACGTGCCCGGCGAGCCCGCCAGTGAGGCCAAGCAGACCAAATGTCCTGAGTCCGCTCACTCGGCTTCCGTCGTTCGCATCCCGCTGCCGCCAGCCCCGCTCGATGCCGATCAGGATCCCGATTGCAAGAGAAGCCGCCAGGGTACGCAGCAATTCCATGTCAGGCATGTTCACAGACTTGCCGTGTCAGACACAGGTTGACCGAATGACGCATGGCGGGGCGCACGGATTGGCCTGCCTCCGCATCCAACCCTTCCCAAACTTGCCGAATGAACCAATGCGGCGCCACAGGGTATCCTTGTCTATTGATCGTTCGGATTCGTCGACGATCCACGCAAGGGGTCTAGCTACCAGCGGTGGCCAAGGGAATCCGCATTTGTTCCAATTGTCGGTGGAGGACCTGAATTCAGAACCTCAGCAGAGCTGACGACGACCCATCGCAACTCCCCCGACCCTGGGCCTCGTAACTTTCGATGGCTCAATTTGGGCTCGATTGATAGAAAAAGGGACGAAAAAAGGGGGGGAGATCAGCGCGGTGCGGTTCCTTTCACCAAGGCAAGGAGATGAAGCAATCCCGGACATCAGCCGGTCATCGGAGCGGAAGGGCGCCTTTTCGCGGGCATTGGCCGCTGCAACGCTGCTCGCCAACCGCCCTATCCGCACCCAGCTCATAACGGCGGCTCTCGCAGGTCTCGCGATCGTCATCATCGCTTTCGTGACCCGCGAGCAGCTCGCCGAGCACGTTGATGAGCGCGTTCACTATTTTGTGACTCTGGGCGTTGCGGGTATGGTGCTCGTGGCGCTCCGACCTCACCTGTTCGTGATCTCGAGCGTCACGCTGATAACCCTTGCGTCGCTAGTCGTCATCGACGGCTGGCCCACCACAGCCAGCCAGCAGATGGCTGTCGTGATTTTTCTCTTCGTGATGTTCCTCCTGTGGCGCAATCACCACCGTACCGTCACGGTCACGCGCGAACTCGCCGACAGCGCGGTTATCCTCGCCGAAGAGCTGAACCTCCTGATCGACGGCGCGCAGGACTACGCCATCTACATGCTCGATCCGGACGGGAACGTTACGATCTGGAACGAGGGTGCCCAGCGACTGAAGGGCTGGACCGCCGCGGAAATGATCGGCAAACCGGCGGACCTCTTCTATCCCGATGACGCCGTGGCCGCCGGCAAGCCGGCAGCGATCCGTGCAGAGGCGGTTACGCGCGGCAAGATAGAGATGGACGACTGGCGCGTCCGCAAGGACGGCAGCGAATTTCTCGCTCACATTGCGATTACGGCGTTGAAGAACCCGGACGGAACGGTCCGCGGCTTTGCCATCGTCGTCCGCGACATTACCGACCAGCGCGCTGCCGAAAGCGCCCTGCGCAACAGCGAGTCGCATCTTCGCTCCATCCTGTCGACTGTTCCCGATGCGATGATCGTCATCGACGAACGGGGAAAAATGTTGTCCTTCAGCGCTGCGGCCGAGCGTCTCTTCGGTTACACACAGACCGAAGTCCTGGGAGCCAATGTCAGCATGCTCATGCCCTCGCCTTATCGCGAGCGCCATGACGGCTATCTCGAGCGCTACCTCACGACGGGTGAACGCCGGATCATCGGCATCGGCCGGGTGGTCTTCGCGATGCGCAAGGACGGGACCACATTCCCGATGGAACTGTCGGTGGGCGAGGCAACCGGCGACGGCGAACGCGTCTTCACCGGCTTCATCCGCGACCTGACGGACCGTCACCGGACGCAGGAGCGGCTTGAGGAGCTTCAATCTGAGCTTATCCACGTCGCCCGGGTCAGCGCGATGGGAACCATGGCGTCGACCCTTGCTCACGAACTCAACCAGCCGATCACAGCGGTTGCGAACTATGTTGAAGCCGTGCGCGATTTGCTGGCCGAGCCGGATCCCGACGAACTGCCCGAAATCATCGAGGCGCTGGAGGATGCCGCCGCAGAAGCCATGCGGGCCGGCAACATTGTTCGTCGCCTGCGGGATTTCGTTTCTCGCGGCGAGGTCGAAAAGACTGTCGAGAGCTTGCCGGACCTGATCAACGAGTCCGCGGCTTTCGGGTTGATGGGCGCCGGGGAGAAGTCGATCGGAACCCGGATCGATATTGATCACGACGCAGCGAGCGTGCTGGTCGACAAGATCCAGATCCAGCAAGTCCTGGTCAACCTCATCCGTAACGCGGTGGACGCGATGAGCACGGCGACCTGCCGTCTTCTCACGATCCGGACGGCGCCCGATCAGCCGGGATTTGTTCGCGTGACGGTGGCTGACACCGGGCCTGGGGTGGCGCCTGACGTCGCAGCCCAGCTCTTCAAGGCGTTCGTGAGCACGAAAGCGGAAGGCATGGGGCTTGGTCTTTCGATTTGTCGAACTATCGTCGAGGCCAATGGCGGCCGCATTTGGATGGAGCCAGCACAAGGGGGCGGTACACAGTTCCATTTTACTTTGATAAGGACGGAGGCGGAGAAGCTGGATGGATGAAAAGCGTGTTGTTCACATAGTCGATGACGAGGACTCGATCCGCCGCTCGACTGGTTTCATGCTGAAGAAATCGGGTTTTTCGGTGACGCCGTGGGTTTCCGGCGTGGAATTTCTCAAGAAACTCAAGCAAGCCGAGCAGGGTTGTATCCTGCTTGATGTCCGCATGCCCGAGATGGATGGCCTGGAAGTCCAGCAGGAATTGAACGCGCGTGGCATATCCATGCCCGTCATCGTTCTGACCGGTCATGGCGATGTCACGATCGCCGTTCAAGCGATGAAGGCCGGGGCGGTCGATTTCCTGGAAAAGCCGTTCGAGAAGGCAGTGCTGATCACGGCCATCGAAACCGCCTTTGAGCGCCTTGCCGATGCCGAAGGCAGGGCGGGCCGGGCGGCCGATGCGACTATCCTCATCGCGGGACTCTCTGCGCGCGAGCAGGACGTCCTCAAGGGCCTGGCCCAGGGCTTGCCGAACAAATCCATCGCTTTTGATCTCGGCATTTCGCCGCGCACGGTAGAAGTCCATCGCGCCAATTTGATGACCAAGCTCGGTGTTCGCAGCCTGTCGGAAGCCCTTCGCATCGCATTTTCCGCGGGCGTGACCGGCTAAGGGTTCGGACACTTACGTAGCGACCCGTCGCCGATTTCCTGACATTCCCAATCAATCAGCATGGTCGCTGGATTTGATGGTGTGTCATGACAAGTGAGAGAATTGCATCCCAGATGCAGGAACGTCCACGGCTCCTCCTGGTGGAGGATGATGCCGGGGTTCGCCGATCGTTACAGCTTCTGTTTCGTGCCCGGGGTTTCGATGTTCGGGCCTACGCAGCCGGGGCCGCGCTGCTTGCCGATCCGGCCGCCCGCGACGCCTGCTGCTTTATCGCGGACTACAGGCTGGAGGAAACCGATGGGATCGAGGTGCTCTGCCATCTGAGGGAAAGAGGTTGGTCCGGTCCAGCGGTGCTCATCACCGCCTTTCCATCGGCTGATCTCACCGAGCGAGCCCTCGCGCATGGTTTCAGCCAGGTCCTCGAGAAGCCCTTTCGCGAACATGTTCTCGGCGCGACCGTTGCTCGATTGACAGGTGCGGGCGAGGCAACCGCCCATTCCTGATCGCGCTTGCCTTTGTGCCAACAGACGGCTGGAGATGATGGTCTGATGCTTCGAGATTTCCCTCATTTGCTGAGCCTCAGCCCGCGCGGACTTGGTCGCAGGGCGCCCAATGAATGATGGCTTTGCCCGCGCAGAAGGCGCCGTGGCTGACGCGTGTCCCACGCATCTCATAGGCATTGGTCCGGACGAGGAGTTTGCCATCGCCAAGCAGTTGACGAGCGGTCCGGTCACCTGGCTTGGCAGTGTTGAAAATTTCGAGACATTTCTGGGCCGACCACCGCTTACCTCTCCCTACGTCGTTCTTCTTGATGGTCTCCCATTGCCGCAATTAATCGCCACACTCGATCAGAATGCCGATTTTATTAGGAAAAAGCCGATCATTCTGCAGATCGCCGCACCACCCGTCCGCCTGGTGGTGGAGATCATGCAGCGCGGGGTCCGCGACGTGATTCAAAAGCCCTATACGCTGGCGCGGTTGCGATCAGCCCTGGAGGAGCTTTGCGGCGTGCGTGGTCGCTGGCCTCCGTGATCTGACAGAATCTGTGACATTTCTGCGTGCCTGGATAGCCACGCACGCAATCAAGGCACAATCACCGTCAGAACCGTGACACGCCTGAATACATTGATATCCGCATAGGCCCATCAGGCAAAGGAAGACCAGATGACCGTAGCCGAGCAATCGCAGACGTCTTTCGATCTTATCGGTGGAGCAAGGATCGTTCGCCAGATTACCGATCACTTCTACGACCTGATGGAAGCTGACCCCGCCTACGCACAATTGCGCGACCTTCACGCTGAGGACCTCGCATCCATGCGCGTGTCTCTTGCCGGCTTCCTCAACGCCTGGTTAGGCGGCCAGCGCGATTGGTTCGTCGAACATCCGGGCGTCTGCATGATGTCCGCGCATGCACGTCTGCCCATCACGCGGGAAACGGCAGACCAGTGGGCGGATGCCATGCGCCGCGCGATCACGGCATCGCCAGTAGAGCCCGTGATCGCCGGCAAGATGGCCGAAGCGCTCAGCGCCATGGCGCAAGGCATGGCTCGGAACCCGGGACAAGCGATGTGACCTGCTTCATCGATCATGAACGTGCGGTCGCGGACGCCGCCCATGACAGCCGCTACTGGAACTTGCGATGCGCTTGAAGCGAATATCGGCTGCCCTGATCGCCGTCGTGGTTGTCAGCGGAGCAATCGCGACCGGACAGGCTAGGCCTGCAAAGGAAAGCAACCGAACCGAATTGGCGGTCCAGCGGCAGGGACTGGCGTTTGCCCAAAAGCATTGCTCGGCCTGTCATGCGATCGATACCGGTATCTCGCCCAAACCGGAGGCGCCATCGTTTGAGGCGATCATCAACACCCCCGGACTGACCGCCCGCACCTTGAACCCATGGCTCCGGAATTCACATAATTTCCCCGAGATCATGAACTTCGAAATCGCGCCGGAGCAGATCGATGCGCTTGCGGCTTACATGCTGACTCTCAAGAATGCCGATTACCGGCCTCCGATCCAGTAATCTCCGGTGGGATTTGCCGCTGGCAATAAGCTGGTCGGTCGGTGACCGCAGAGGGTCACGTCGATCGGCAGCGTAGCCAAATCTTACCACTCAACTTGGCTTCGGCTCGAACACTGAAGGACATAACCATGCTCACGCAACTGAACGGCGAGAAGGATATCATTGCCCTCTCGGTAGGCGAACGGATCGAAAAGGACGAAATGGAACTCGCCTTTCGGCTCCTGGACGAAGCGTTCGCGCGCGAAAGCAAGGTTCATATCTTCGTTGAAGTACTGGACCTTCAATCCATTGCGCCCGATGCGCTGTTTTACGATCTTCGCCATGTTCTTCATTATCTGGCGCGGCTCAAGCAGTTCGGCCGAATCGCTATCGTCACGGATCAGTCCTGGGTCCGCATTGCGTCACGCATCGAAAGCGCGCTACTGCCTTACGTGTCTTACGAGGTCTATCCGGTCGCCCAGCGTGACCGCGCGCTCGCCTGGGTGAAGGGTGAGTGCGATACCCCGCACCCTCAGGCCGTCCACCGCATTTCTGGCGACGACGACATCCAGGCGTTCGAGGTAGACGGTCGGATTACGGCGGATGAACTCGATGGCCTGTACGCCCATCTTTTCGAGGTCGCCCAGTCGGATTCGCCGCTGAAAATACTGGTCCGGATGAAGCGCTATGACGGCTTCGAACCGGCAATCCTGGCTGACCCGAAAACTATCGAACGCAAGTTCTCCCTGCTGCATCGCGTGTCGCGCTATGCGATCATCGGTGGACCGGATTGGCTGGCGACGCTGGTGAAGCTTTTCGATCCTCTGCTCAAGATGGAGTTGCGCCATTTCCCATTGGCTGGCGAGGATGCGGCGCGGGCCTGGCTGTCCGAGGACGGTGACCGATAGACTTGGTCGCGAAGGTCAGGCCGGGAGGGTGACGATGCGGTGATGGGCGAACCGGTAACACCCGGATCACGATTCCGACCGCAGAACGGCCAGTGTATGATCGGCAATCATCCGTTCCTCGTCGGTCGGAATGACAAGGACTTTCACGCGGCTCTCCCCGCCGGAGATGCAAAGGGCATTGGCGGCATTCGCATCGTCATCGATCGACAGTCCCAGCCAGCCGAGCCGTTCGCAAATACGCCTGCGGATCTCCGCGTGGTTCTCGCCGATCCCGGCGGTGAAGACGATACCATCAACGCCGCCGAGCGATGCGGCGAGCGCGCCGAATTCGCGGACAGCCCGCCAGACGAAAAGCTCGACAGCCTCCTGGGCCTGCCTGTTCGGGTCTGCCGTCAGGACACGCATGTCACTGGATATGCCTGAAACACCAAGCAGGCCGGATTTCCGGTAGAGCAGGTCGTCGACCTCGTCCGCGCCCATGCCTAGTTGCGTCTGAAGGTGAAGCACGACGCCCGGATCGAGCGTCCCGCAACGCGTTCCCATCATCAACCCATCGAGGGTCGAGAACCCCATGGTCGTGTCGATGCTCTTCCCGTCCCGCATCGCGCACAGGCTCGCGCCGTTTCCGAGATGCGCCGCGATCACCCGCCCATCGGCAAGCGCCCTGTCGATGGTTCGCAACTGCCCGGCGATATATTCGTAGGACAGTCCATGAAATCCATAGCGGCGGATTCCCTGCTCATGCAGCGTGCGGGGGAGCGCGAGCCGCGCGGCGACCTCGGGCTTGTCGTGGTGAAACGCGGTATCGAAACAGGCGATCTGGGGAAGGTCTGGCGCCATGACTGCAATTGCGTGGATCGCGGCCAGATTGTGCGGCTGATGGAGCGGTGCGAGCGGGCAAAGCGCGTCGAGTTCGTCGAGAAGGCCCGCATCGACGCGCCGCGGCGTAGCGAAACGCATCCCGCCATGAACGACGCGGTGCCCGATCGCGATCACTTCCCGGCCTTCGAGGTGATCGATGGCCCAATCGAACAGATCCTTGAGGAGTTCCGCGTGCGTCAGGCCAGCGCCCTGTTTCCATGTGCGCTCGGCAAGGATACTGCCATCGACCCGGCGCGCGACCAGTGACGGTGCGATCCCGATCTTCTCGATCTTGCCGCCGGCCGAATGCTCCGGGTGGCCCGCGTCATCCAGGGTGAAGAACGCAAACTTGATGCTCGACGAGCCCGAATTGAGACTGACGACCGCCTTCATGCGGAAGCCTGTGGAAGCCCGGGCGCTGCTTTCGGGGCGGCGCGCGCGAGCAGCGCCGCAATCGCGCAGGACGCAAGGCGCGTCCGTTCGCTGTCCGCGCGGCTGGTGAGGATGATGGGCACCCGCGCGCCGAGAACGACACCGGCGGCGTCGGCGCCGCCGAGGAAGGTGAGCTGCTTGGCGAGCATATTGCCGGCTTCGAGATTGGGAACGACCAGAACTTCAGCCTTCCCGGCGACCGGCGAGACGATCCCTTTCTCCCGGGCCGCGGCCTCGCTGATCGCGTTGTCGAAGGCGAGGGGACCGTCGAGGATGCCGCCGCTGATCTGGCCCCGGTCGGCCATCTTGCAAAGAGCGGCCGCGTCGAGCGTCGAGGGCAGGTCGGGATTGACCGTCTCGACCGCGGAGAGGATGGCGACCTTGGGCGCGGCGATGCCGATGACATGCGCGAGGTCGATCGCGTTGCGAATGATGTCGGCTTTGTCCTTCAGGGTCGGCGTTATGTTGATGGCCGCATCGGTGATGATGAGCGGTGTCGGATGCCCCGGCACGTCCATCACATAGGCATGACTGATCCGCCGCTCGGTCCTGAGACCGGTTGCGGCTGACACAACCGCGCCCATGAGTTCGTCGGTATGCAGCGAGCCTTTCATCAGCAGCTTCGCATCGCCAGCCCGCACGAGTGCGACGGCCTTCGCGGCAGCATCATGGCTGTGATCGGCAGGCACAAGGCGGAAGCCGGAAATGTCTCTTCCCGCTTCCTCGGCAGCGGCGCGGATGCGTTTTTCCGGGCCGACGAGAATCGGCGCGATCAGGCGCGCTTGTGCGGCATCCACCGCCGCCGCGAGCGCCACCGCGCTGCACGGATGCGCGACCGCGGTGGCGATGGGCTCTCCGTCCTGCGTCTGCTCGATCAAACGCCGGTATCCGTCATGTGTCGCTACCCGCACGTCGGGGAGCGCCAGGCGCGGGCGACGCACTTTTTCGCATGGCGCGCGGACCTCGGCCTGCCCGGTGATGACGGTCTCACCCTTCTGGTTCACGCAGCGGCAGTCGAGGACGAGGACGCAGCCCTCGGGCTTCTTTTCCGTCACCGTGACGGATGCGGTGATCACGTCACCGATGCCCACCGGACGGATGAAGCGCAGCGATTGGCCGAGATAGATCGTCCCCGGCCCGGGCAACTCGGTCCCGAGCACCGCGGAGATGAGGCCGCCGCCCCACATGCCATGGGCGATGATCCGCTGAAAGAAATCCGTCTGCGCAAAATCGGCATCGAGATGCGCCGGGTTCACGTCGCCCGAGACAAGCGCGAACAGTTGGATATCCTTCTCCGACAAGGTTCGCGACACGCTCGCCGTGTCGCCGATCCGGATCTCTTCAAACGTCCGGTTCTCGATGAACGCGTCGTCGGTCATTCGCTTATTTCTCCAGGACATATAGGCCGGGCGCGTCGGCAAGGGGCGTGAAGCCCTTGTCGGGCGCGCCCATGGCCGGGGGCGCGCTCAGCGTTCCCGAGCGAGCCGTGAGCCAGGCGCCCCACTCGGTCCACCAGGACCCCGTCTTGTCCTCCGTTCGTTCCAGCCACGCCTCGGGATCATAGGATGGTCCGCACGCCTCACGCGTCATCACACGATAGGAGCGGCCCTTGTGACCCGGTTCGGAAACGATCCCGGCGTTATGCCCGCCGCTGGTGAGCACGAAAGTAATCTCCGCGCCGGTCAGCAGGTGAATCTTGTGAACCGAACGCCATGGAGCGACGTGGTCGCGCTCGGTGCCGACCACGAACATGGGTTTATCGATCGCCGACAGCGTGATCGTGCGGTCATCGACCTTGTATTTCCCTTCGGCCAGATCGTCGTTCAGGAACAGGCGGTTCAGATATTCGCTGTGCATGCGATAGGGCATGCGCGTTGCGTCGGCGTTCCAGGCCATAAGGTCGCTCATCGGTTCACGTTCACCCATGAGGTAAGTGCCGAGCACGCGCGACCAGACGAGATCGTTCGACCGCAAGATCTGAAACGCGCCACCCATCTGCGCGCCGTCGAGATAGCCGCGGCCCCACATCATGTTGTCGAGTATGTTGAGTTGGGCTTCGTCGATAAACAGGCCGAGTTCGCCCGGTTCGCTGAACTCGGTCTGGGCCGCCAGCAGGGTGACGCTGGCGAGCCGCTCGTCACCGTCTCGTGCCATTGCTGCCGCGGCGATCGACAGCAGCGTGCCACCAAGACAGTAGCCGGCGGCGTGCACCTTCTGACCGCCCGTGATCGTGTCGATCGCGTCCAGCGCGGCCATCGGCCCAAGCCGGCGATAGGCTTCGAGATCGAGGTCGCGATCCTGTTTTCCGGGATTACGCCAGGAGATCATGAAGACGGTGAAGCCCTGACCTGTCAGCCAGCGCACCAGCGAATTCTCGGGCGAGAGGTCGAGGATATAGTATTTCATGATCCAGGCGGGGATGACCAGGATCGGTTCGGGCCGCACTGTCTCCGTCGTGGGCTCATACTGGATGAGTTCGATGAGCGCGTTGCGATAGACGACTTTCCCTTTGGCGGTCGCGACTTTCTCGCCCACCGGGAAGTCCTCCGCGCCCACGGGCGGCTCGCCGCGCGCCAGGTGCTGCATGTCCTCCATGAGGTTGCGGAAGCCATCGACGACGCACCGCCCGCCGGTTTCGACGATCTTGCGCTGCAGGACCGGATTGGTGGCAAGGAAATTGGTTGGCGCGAAGACATCGAGGATTTGCCGGGCCGCGAACTCGGCGATGTCTTCGTGGTGCCTGCTCACCCCGCCGATCCCGGTGGTCGCGGCGTGCCACCACTGCTGGTTCAGCAAGAAAGCCTGGACAATCAGATTGAAGGGCGGCTCCTTCCATGCCGGATCGGTGAACCGGCGGTCCTGGGGCAGAGGTTCGATCGCGGGGGCGGCAGCAGGATCGCTGAGGCTTCGTCCGATATAATCGGACAAGCGCCAGCATTTTCTTGCGGCCTTGGCGCCCAGTTGCAATTGCTTGCCGTGGGCGCTGGCGAGGTGCAACATCCAGTCGGTTGCCGCGAGGACCATCGTCACCGGCGATAGCCCGTGCGTCAGCTGCGCGATGCCAACCGCAGCCGCACGATCGAGGGTCTGGCTGATGCCGTCGAGCGGCTCGGCGGCAACATGCTGTATGTCATTCATCATCAACCTGCCGCGCGTGGGTCATGCTTTAGCCTGTTGTGCACCTATCCGATCGGCAGCGGCCGACCGATACGTATACATCCCAATTCTTCGCATGGAACCAATCAGGGTAAAGAGACTGCGTTTCCGTGGGAGAGGGCCTGCATATGATCGCAACCGATGGTTGCGGCCCGATGACAGGCGCGTCTCGCGGATATCATGATGAAAAGGATCCAACGATGACATTCCCACTCGATCAGGTCGTGGCCATCGCCGGCGCCAACCGTCAACTCGCGCTGAGGTTCTTTGACATCGCCCGCACGACCGGGGCGCGGCAGGCCGCGATCGGGGCGCATGCGCTGGGCGCCTTCTTCGAGCCGGGAAAATTTTCCGAAGTTGCTCAGGAGGTGGAGCAGAACCGTTTGGCTCTCGCCACCGACACAAAGGCGGCGTTCGAAGAATGGCAGGAGACCGCCGGGGATCTCTTCTCGCCGGAAAGCGAGACGGCGCAGTTGTCCGTCGCCTTTGAGCCTCTGCGCGCCTTCTTCCTGTCGCCGCTCCAGGCCTTCGCCAATACTGCCGCCGGCGCTGCTGCTGTGCCGGCTGCGAACAATGTCGAGACCAATGCCTGAGCCGAAAGGGACACGAACCGTCATTTTCCGAGTGCGCGGGACGCGGGAAAACCTTTGTCATGAAAAGGACCGTCGCCCTCAGGAGTGAACCTGACCAGCAACGGAACCTATACGAGACCGATCGTCAGGTTGCAGGACTTCAGTGATGATCAGGATTTGAAAGCGGAAGGACCAAGGGCATGAAAGCGAGCGACATCATGACACTCGGGGCGGCCACCGTCACCCCAGAAAGTTCCCTGGCGGAAGCAATCCGATGCATGGGTAACCACAACATCAGCGCGTTGCCGGTGGTGGATCGGGACGGCGAACTTCATGGCCTCATTTCCGAAGGCGATTTCTTCCGGAAGGCAACGGATTCGTTTCGGCTGGACTCGTTGTTCGATGCTGGGCGGGAAGTCCGCAGGGATGCACTGGATTCAACGCGGGTTGGAGAGCTCATGTCGACCGAGCTGGTGACGGTCGACGGCGATGTTTCGCTCACCGATGCGATCGGCCTGATGGAGCGGCACGGCGTCAAGCGACTGCCGGTGATTTCGAACGGCAAGCTGGTCGGACTCATCAGCCGGGCCGACATTCTCCGGACCCTTCTGGACGAATGACGGATTGATCAAGCTGTACTCCTCATGAGCCTAAGCGAGCAATGGTGTAAGATGGATCCGGTGGATGGGCCATCACCGTTGTCACTTCACTGCAGGCGGCGAGCTGCGGATTCGGTTACGTAAACTTCCCAAGCCCATTGAGTTCAACGCTCGGCTATCCTCCCGATCGCGTCGCCAGCAAAGGATTCGTCAGCCTGGCTGACCATGCTGCGGAATTGCGCTCGTAAGCGCAACGACGCGCCCGATGGTGCCGGAAGCGTATCGTCCTTTCCGCATGGACCAACATCGAAGATGAGGTGATCGTATGTCCGATATCCCGTCCTTCACCGAGGTGGTGACCCGATCGGGGCTGAGCCTGTCCTTGCGGCCGGTCACGCGCGACGACGGACCTTTGCTCAGAGATTTTTTCGACAAGGTCACCCTCGAAGATCTGCGCTTCCGTTTCCTCACGGCAATGCTCAGGGTCTCCGACGACCAGATCGCCTCCATGATCGATGTCGACCACAAGCAGACGGAGGATTTCCTGGCCTTCGTCGATGACGGGGCGCTAGTTGGATCAGCCATGATCGCGATCGAACCAGCGGGGGAGCGTGCTGAAGTCGCGATCGCGGTTCGCGCGGACTACAAGCATCAAGGCGTAGGCTGGACGCTTCTCAACCGCGCCGCGGATCATGCGAAGACGCGGGGCTGCCGCACGCTGGAGGCTGTCGAAAGCCGGCTGAACCAGAAGGCGATCGAAGTGGAGCGGGATTCAGGTTTCACGGTGAAGGCCTATCCGGATGATGCCACCCTCGTCATTGTATCAAAGCAGCTTCAATGATGGACTGATTATGGCACCTTCGAAAGGATGCCTTACGATGACGGATATGTGGGCGATGGAACTCGGCGCGGTGGGCGGTCCGCTTCGACTTGTCGCCCGCGCGCTTCCAGACCCGGGACCAGGGGAACTGCTGGTCAAGGTGACCGCCTGCGGTGTCTGCCGGACTGACCTCCATATTGTCGACGGTGAAGTGACCGCCGAGCTTCCGATTATCCCGGGCCATGAGATTGTCGGGATCGTCGCCGCGTTGGGAGAAGGGGTGGCCGGCTTCCTGCCGGGTGACCGGGTGGGCGTTCCGTGGCTGGGGCATAGCTGCGGGCGCTGTGACTATTGCCGCTCCGGGCGTGAGAATCTGTGCGACACGCCCGGCTTTACCGGATGTACGCGAGACGGAGGCTATGCGACCCATGCCGTTGCCGACGCTCATTTCTGCTTTCATATCCCCGACATCTATTCGGATGAAGAGGCGGCACCATTGCTTTGCGCGGGCCTGATCGGCTGGCGTTCGCTGCGTGCCGCCGGCGATGGGCGATGTCTCGGGCTTTATGGTTTTGGTGCCGCGGCGCATATCATCGCGCAGATCGCCATCTGGCAGGGCAGGCAGGTCTACGCCTTCACCAAAGCGGGCGATAGCGAAGGCCAGGACTTTGCGCGGTCGCTTGGCTGCATGTGGGCTGGATCATCGGACGAACCGGCCCCTGCGGAGCTCGATGCCGCGATCATCTTCGCGCCGGTCGGCGCGCTGGTCCCTGCGGCGCTCCGCGCTACCCGCAAGGGCGGGCGGGTCATCTGCGCCGGCATCCACATGAGCGACATTCCTGCGTTCCCCTACGCCGATCTCTGGGGCGAACGTACGATCGCCTCGGTTGCAAATCTCACCCGCGACGACGGGACGAGTTTTTTCAAGGTTGTACAAAAGGCTCGGGTTAAGTCGGTCACGACCGCTTTCCCCCTCGTCGACGCCAACATTGCCCTTGAGCGCCTTCGCGCAGGGGCGTTGGTCGGCGCGGCCGTTCTCCTCCCCGGAGAACCGGGAGATTATCAACGCCAGGAACGATTCTAGCACAGTTCGCGGTCTGGCCGGCGTCTGGGCGGCCCTTGGTAATGTTACGGAGTGCGACGCCGATCGTTCGGAACGATGATGCGACCATGAGCAAGAACACATCGATCAGGGACGTGCTCGCCGTTGTCGACGGCACAGCTTCCTCGCTGACAGGGGTCGATCAGGCGGTCGCTTATGCGGGTCTCTATGACGCGGCGCTGACGATCGTCGTCGTGACCGAAAACCTCGCCTGGGCGGCAGCAGTCGATCCGATGGCCTATGCCACAGCCATGGAGGTGTCGGACGCCCAACGCAAAGAGCATGTCGCGGCGGTTCGCAAGCGTGCGGAAGGCGCGCCGGTTCACGTCGAGGTTCACGCGCTGTTCGAAGCACCCGGCCTTCTCCCCGGCCTTGCCAAGGCGGAAGGGCAGCATGCCGATATCGCCCTCATCCCCGGACTTGGTGGCTGGCAGAGCGATGGTCTGCGCCGCCACATCACCGAGGCGCTCATGTTCGCGGGCGTGCCGACAATGGTGATGCCGGGGACCTGGAAGCCGGCGCCCATCACCCATGCCGCGCTTGGATGGAACGCGTCGCTTGAAGCTTTTCGGGCTGCACGGGCGATCCTCGATCTGGCCGAACCTGGCGCGGCGGTCGATGTCGTCATCGTAGATGCACTTGACGGCTATAAATCCGACCAGCCCGTGCCGGGAGTTCAGATCGCCCGCCATCTCACCCGCCATGGCCACAATGCTGCCGTGCACGCCATTGCTTCAGCGGAGCATGGAACGTCAGATGCTCTGCAGAACTTCGCGTTCGAGCAGCGCGCTGACGTGCTCGTCATCGGGGGCTATGGGCGCTCGCGAGCCGTGGAATTTGTGCTGGGCGGCGTGACGCGCGAACTCCTCGCGCGCCAGCGATTGCCGATTGTCTTCGTACACTGACGATCGGCAATCGTGAAAGATTGCGAATGGAGGATGCCATGAAAGCCCTGGTTTATCACGGTCCTGGCCAGAAAAGCCTCGACGAACGCCCCAAGCCCGACCTGCAGGCGCCGACCGACGCGATTGTGCGGGTCACGAAAACGACGATTTGCGGCACTGACCTGCACATTCTCAAGGGCGATGTCACCACTTGCGAGCCGGGCCGGATTCTCGGCCATGAAGGTGTCGGGATCGTCGAAAAGGTGGGCACTGCGGTGGGCAGCTTCAAGGCTGGTGATCATGTCCTGATCTCCTGCATCACCTCCTGCGCGCGCTGCGAATATTGCCGTCGCGGGATGTATTCGCACTGTGCCGACGGCGGGTGGATCCTGGGCAATACCATCGACGGGACGCAGGCGGAATTCGTCCGCATTCCTCATGCCGACAACAGCCTCCATCCGATACCCGCCGGAGCGGACGAGGAAGCGCTCGTCATGCTCAGCGACATCCTGCCCACCGGCTATGAATGCGGGGTTCTCAACGGCAAGGTCGCGCCGGGAAGCAGCGTGGCGATCGTGGGCGCAGGTCCGATCGGTCTTGCGACCCTGCTCACCGCGCAGTTCTATGCGCCGGCTCGCATCATCATGATCGATCTCGACGACAACCGCCTTGCTGTCGCGCGCCGGTTCGGCGCCACGCATACGTTCAACAGCTCGCGTGAAGACGTCGTGCGCCTGGTTCGCGATCTCACGGATAGCAAGGGCGTCGATGCCGCGATCGAGGCGGTCGGCGTGCCTGCGACCTTCGGTCTGTGCGAGGAACTCGTCGCGCCCGGCGGGGTGATCGCCAATGTCGGCGTGCACGGCACGAAAGTCGACCTCCATCTGGAACAGCTCTGGTCGCGCAACGTCACGATCACGACGCGTCTTGTCGATACGGTCAGCACGCCGATGCTTCTCAAGACGGTTGAAGCAAAGCGGTTGCAGCCGGAGCAACTCGTTACCCACCGTTTTGCGCTCGATGATATCCTGGGCGCCTATGAGACTTTCTCGAACGCGGCCGTTTCCCAAGCCTTGAAGGTGGTCATCGCCACGTGAAGGAGGTTTCTACGGGCGGCGGCTCCGCTCCGTTGCAGGCGCAACATGTTCTCGATGTCCCAGGCCAGGTCGAGCCGTCCTTCGCGCGCGCGCGCCGTTTGCGCCTTCACACGCATCATGAGCTGGTCGCCGTCATGCGGAGCGACAGCCCGGTCTGTCATGCTGAAGGCCTTGCTGCGCACACCCAGATCTATATCCGCAACGGTGGTCGGCCGATCGCCGCAACGCTCTTCCAGGTCGATGGCGAATTCCTCGCGGGGGACGAGATCGGTCTCTCTGAAGCCGCCTGGCAAGCGCTTGGTGTCGACGAAGGGACCATCGTCCAGGTCGGCCATGCGCCACCACTCGAATCGATCACCTGTGTCCGCCAGCGTATCTATGGGCACAGACTGAATGCCGCCGCCCTGCGGAGCATCGTTGAAGATGTTGTCGCCGGCCGCTATTCGGATGTGCATCTTGCCGCTTTCCTTACCGCGACGGCAGCGCTGCCTTTTGACGAGGACGAGACCTACTCTCTCACCAAGGCCATGGTCGACGCCGGCGACCGTTTGCGCTGGCCGAGCGAGATCGTCGTCGACAAGCATAGTGTCGGGGGTCTTCCCGGCAACCGGACCACGCCGATCATTGTCGCCATCGCAGCGGCTTGCGGCCTCACCATGCCCAAGACATCGTCGCGCGCGATTACGTCCCCGGCCGGGACCGCCGATACCATGGAGACGCTCACCCGGGTCGACCTTGACCTCGAGGCCATGCAACGCGTGGTGGCCTCCGAAGGCGGATGCCTTGCCTGGGGCGGGGCGGTACGCCTGAGCCCTGCCGATGACATCTTCATCGGCGTGGAGCGCGCGCTCGACATCGACACCGAAGGACAATTGATCGCTTCGGTCCTGTCGAAGAAGATTGCGGCGGGAGCTACCCATGTCGTGCTCGACATCCCTGTCGGACCAACCGCCAAGGTTCGCAGCGCAGACGCCGCCGAACGTCTTGCCGCGACGCTGACCACCGTCGCTGGCCGGTTCGGCCTTATCACGCGCTGCGTCCAGACCGATGGAACACAGCCGGTCGGCAGGGCTATCGGCCCCGCGCTCGAGGCGCGCGATGTCCTCGCCGTTCTAACGGGAGACCCGGACGCGCCCATGGATCTGCGCGATCGCGTCTGCATTCTTGCGGGCGTCATCCTCGAAATCGGCGAGGTGGCTTTGGCAGGGACGGGACGGGCGCTCGCCGAACAGACGCTGGCCGATGGCAGCGCCTGGAAGAAATTCCAGCGCATATGCGACGCTCAGGGCGGAATGCGAACGCCGCCCACGGCCAGGCTGACCCACCCGATCGTGGCAAGCCATAGTGGCCGCGTCACGCACATCGACAATCGCCGGATTGCCCGTCTGGCAAAGCTTGCCGGCGCTCCGGACGTACCGGCAGCGGGCATGCGCCTGCATGTCAGCCTCGGCGACGATATCATCGCCGGCCAACCTCTGCTGACCCTTCATGCCCAGTCGCGGGGTGAGATGGCCTACGCCCTGACCTACGCCGCTTCCAATTCGGACATGATCGTGATCGTGCCATGACAATGATGCTGTTTCCGATGCCCGGGAACGAGCGCATGACCAACGCCATCGCCGAGCGCGTCGGATGCTCGGTCGGGAAGCTTGCGTTGCGCCGTTTCCCGGATGGCGAGAGCTATATTCGCCTCCATTCGGCCGTTGCCGGGCGCGACGCCGCGGTGGTGTGTACGCTCGCACGCCCCGATGACCAGTTTCTGCAGTTGCTCTTCGCAGCGCGGCTGCTGCGCGAGAGCGGTGCGCGATCCGTCCAACTCGTGGCGCCCTATCTTGCCTATATGCGGCAGGATCGCCGTTTCCATGACGGCGAAGCGCTAACCTCGCGCCAGTTCGCCCAGCTGCTCTCTTCCGAATTTGACGGGCTCGTCACGGTTGATCCTCATCTGCACCGGTACGGCAATCTGCAGGAGATCTATTCGATCGAAACCGAGGCGCTCGCCGCGTCGCCGCTTCTGGCGGAATGGATCCGCGATAATGTCGAGGCGCCGCTCATCATAGGCCCCGACAGCGAGAGCGAGCAATGGGCGGGCGCCATAGCCGGGCATATCGGTGCGCCGCACGTTGTGTTCACGAAGACGCGCCGGGGCGACCGCGATGTCATCATTGCGGCAGCGAACCTCTCGGCCTGGAAGGGACGAACGCCGGTCCTCGTCGATGATGTCATCTCATCGGGCCATACCCTTGCGAACGCCGCGCGGGAAATCCGCGAGCAGGGGTTCCCCGCGCCGATCTGCCTCGCGGTCCATGGCCTCTTTGCATCTGATGCCGAAGCGATGCTCCGGGATCTCGGCTGCCGCCTGGTGACGACCGACAGCATCCCGCATTCCAGCAATGCGATCGCGCTTGCGGCGATACTCGGTAACGCGCTGGCAGGCCAGGTCGCGACCATCGATGCGAAGCGATTACGTAATACACCCAAATGAACCGAACGGTGGCGCTGGGTAGAAAGTTTCTACAAGCTGGAGGAAAATATGGCCATCAAGGATGTCCTCGCGGTTGTGGATACCGGTGACAGGGACGAACAGTTCTTACGAGACGCTCTTGGCTTCGCCGAGTTTCACAACGCCAGCCTTTCCGTGGTTATTCTCTCGGCGCTTCCATCGGCTGATTACGCCCTGACGATTGCGCGGCCCTACGCCTTCCTGCAGGACTACACCGAAGCGGTGGAGGCCAAGCAGCAGCGCATCGCCACGCTCGCAGGTTCCACCAATGTCGAGGTCCGCACGATTTCGGACCAACCCTCGGTGATCTTCGTCAAGACGGCGGTCTATGCCCGCTATGCCGACGTTATTCTCTTCGGGCCGGCCAACAGCTATGATCTGTCGTTGCCCCTTAATTTCCGGACAGTTCCTCACTGGTTGATTGGACGATGTA
>JBIQHE010000003.1:0-179018 GCA_044508875.1 Sphingomonadales bacterium
TGATGCGCGAGGTGACGATCAGTCACAACCTCACCGCGCCGGTGAGCTTCATCGTCCATTCGCTCAAGGACGTGAACGCCCAGCTTGAGCGCGGGCGGCCCTTCTTCGTCGATATCGCCCAGCACGGGATCGCGCTCTACGAGGCCGAAGGGTTCGAGTTTGCGCAGCCACGCAATCTGCCGCCCGAGGAAGCGCGGGTGGAAGCGGAAAAGCACTTTGAGGAGTGGTTTAAGAGCGCGCAAAATTTCCGGCGTGGCGCGGAGTTTTTTTCCTCAACCGACGCGCCCAAAGAAGCCGCTTTCGCTTTTCACCAGGCGACCGAACGGCTTTATCACTGCACCTTGCTCGTGCTTTGCCTGTATTCGCCAAAATCCCACCGCCTCAATTTCCTGCGCTCGCAGTGCGAGCAGATCGCGCCCGCGCTCGTCGAGGCCTGGCCGCGCGAGGACAGGTTCAGTCGCCGATGCTTCGAACTGCTGCGCCTCGCCTATGTCCAGGCCAGGTACTCGCCTGCCTTCAAAATCAGCGCCGAGGAACTGGCCTGGATCGGCGAGCGCGTCGCCGTGCTAGAACGGCTTGTCGAGATGATTTGCCGCGAGCATCTCGCGGCGCTGGGCCGAGCAGATACCCCTACCGCGTAGCAGCTAAGCCGCTCAGGACGAGCACGCGGCAAATGAGCGGGGGACCGCAAGCACCGTCAGCACCCCCTCCCGCCAAGACACACACGTCAAATAAGGTGAGCGACCGCTCTTGGCGTCGGGGCAACCCCCTGCTCCTGGTCAGAGCCAGCCCGCCGTCTGTGCAATCACCCAGAGGCCGATCACCAGGAAGAGCGCCGCCGTGATCATTCGCACGGTCTTCAGGTTAACACGCTTCAGAAGTTCATGCCCGAGGAAGATAGCGGGAACATTGGCGATCATCATGCCGAGCGTGGTACCGGCCGTGACCGCGAGGACGCTTTGATATTGCGCACCGAGCGCGATCGTCGCCACCTGCGTCTTGTCACCCATCTCGACGAGAAAGAAGGCCACCAGCGTTGTCAGAAAGGCGCCGAAGCGCGGCTTGGGCGCCTCGTCATCGTCGAGCTTGTCGGGAATGAGCGTCCAAACCGCCATCGCCAGGAACGAGGCCGCGATCACGTAACGGAAGATATTGCTGTCAAGAAGCGCCGCCGCCTCCGCGCCGACCAGCGCGGCAAGCGCATGGTTGGCAAGGGTCGCGACCAGAATGCCGAAGATGATCGGTAGAGGACGCTTGAAGCGCGTCGCGAGAAGGATAGCGAGCAGCTGCGTCTTGTCGCCGATCTCGGCGAGGGCGACGACAGCGGTCGACGTCAATATGGCTTCCATGAACAAACCTCGGGGCCGGGCGGCAGCGCGATTCCAACGGCTATCGAACCCGCCGCCCGGCCCGGACGAAAGGTCGACGCCATTGGTCTCGCCCAAGCGGTGACCCGCTTCCACCGCACCACGGCCTCTCGGCCGAGTATGTTGACGCGGTGGCCCGCCCCCTTTGAGGGCGGCTGGCTACTCCCCAGATGACAGGCGCCCGTTAGACGGCGGATCGGCTCAAGGCAAGCCCCGCGAGCACGGCTATTTTGGGGAAGGCGTCGCCGGCTCGCTGTATTCGGGCGGGGCCGATGGATCCTCGCCGGCCGCCCTTGCCGCTTGCTCGGCCTCGGCGATGGCGGCGTCCATCGCCTTCGCGCGCGCCTCGACCTCCTTCGCCGCCTTCTCGTAACGCGTATCGAAATCGGGCTCATCGTTGCAGGCCCCGAGAAGCAGAAGCGGAGCGAGGAGGACGGCCGCGCGCATCAATAATCCTTGCGATAGCGGATCGAGAGGTTCGACTGGCCCGAACCGCCAGCCTGGCTGAGCAGCGACAGCGCGCGCGACAGGCTGATCTCGAGCTGGGTCGCGGTATAGCCGCGCGCGTCGGTGATCACCTCGAGATAGATATCGTTGGAAATATATTGCCCGGCTGCGAGCGCGGTGCCGCGGCCCTGCGTATCGTCGGGACCCAGGATACGCAGCCGGTCGATGCCGGTCGCCGACTGGAGCGCGCCCAGCGGGCTGAGGCCCCCGCCCCCGCCGCGCAGCGCGTTCAATGACGAGGCAAGCTGCACCGCCTGGAGCGGCGAGAGCGTCGTGATCGAATCCCCGAAAAGAATGCGCGAGACGATTTCGTCCTGCGGCAGTCCCGGCACGCTCGAAAATGTAATCTGCGGGTTCATCGCGCGCCCGGACACCGAGACATTGACCGTGACCTCCTCGATCGTGTCGCTCGCGAGGAGACGGATCGAGGGATCATAGGCATCGCCCGTCGGGAAGGTGACCTTGCCCTCCTCAAGGTCGAACGAGCGGCCAGCGAAGCCGAGCGTGCCGCGCACGAGGTCGATTTCGCCGGTAACGCGCGGCGCCTCGGTCGTCCCCTTCAGCGTCAAATCGGCCTGCCATTCGGACTCGAGCCCCATGCCGCTCACGTAGATCTGGTCGGGCGCGCGGAGGCGGATATCGAGGCGGATGAGGTCGAAGAGGCTGCCGCCGACCGCCGCGAGCCCATCGCCGCTGATGCGCTGGCGGCCAGCCGGGGGTTTGCGGCGAACACCGGTGAGCACCGGAACCTCGGCCGCGCCCTCGCGCACGATACGGTAGCGCGTTTCAGGGAGCCGAAGGCTTCCCGAAAGCAGCGCCGCCTGCCCCGCGACCTTTTCGAGCGTCAGATTTCCGGTTGCGCGCGCGCCGATATTGTCGCTGCGCGCGAGCCGCGCATTGTCGAGCACCGCGTCGATCTTCATCGGATATCCTTCGGCAGCGGCGAGGCTGACATAGCCGTTCGCCTTGATCGACCCGTCGCCCGCGGTCGCGGTGAATTGCTCGATCTCGAGCCGGTTGCCGGTGAAGCGGCCGTTCGTCACAATGTTTGTGAGGCGCGTTCCGTAAGTCAAATTCTCATAGACCATGCCGTTCCCGCGCACGACGCCGTTCAGGCAGGGGTCGGCGACGCGGCAGCTGAAATCGGCGGCAAGCGCGATCGGCCCCGAGAGGCGCTGTTCCCCTGTACCCACGAAAGAGAACAGCGTTTCGGCAGGTCCATTGTAGCGCACCCCGCCCGAGAGCGGCGCCGCGCTGAGGCGCGTGGTCCAGGGCCCGGCTTCGGGACCAAGCGGCCTCAGCGAGGCCTGCAGCCGCCCGATCACGCTGCCGCGCTTGCGGATCACTGCGCGCGCCTCGCCGCCGTCGGTAAGGAGTTTGCCCGCGAAATTGATATCGACCGGTTCGCTCACCGTCGCGGCCGTGGTGCGGGTGAAATTGTCGATCGTCAGCCGCGCGTCGGCGCGCGGAAAGGCATTGGCGTTCACCTGCTCGAAGTCGAGGCTGCCGCTCGCGCGGCCGCCGAGCCCCATATCGGGGAAAACGGCGTTGAGGAGCGTCATGTTGACGCGGTCGAGCCGGCTCTGGATCATGATCCCCTCGCCGAAGCGCCCAGCGAGGCGGGCGCTGCTGCCGCGGCCGAGGTCGATCGTCGTCGGGAGCAGCTCATAGCCATCGGCGCCCGGGATGATCCGTGCAGGCGAGGCGGTCTTGAACGCTATGCCCGTCGCGCGGCCCTGTACCGAGGCGCGCCAGAGGTTGGGCTGGAGATCGGCGTTGACCGCAACGCGGAACGGGACACCGCTCACGCCCTCGACCAGCGCCTGCGCCTTGCCGCGTCCATCCTGGTAATCGATCTTCACGCGCCCGACCGCGATGTCGACTTCGCGGATGCGCGTCGAGGCGAGCTGGATGTCGGCGATGACGCGCGGCTGATCGTAGAGCGTGACATCGGCATCGACGACCGCCGATCCGACCCTCAGCTGCGCCGGGCCCGGCAAGGTCATATCATTGGCGCGTACATTGATCGCGGCTGCCTGGTATCGTCCGTCGGCGCTCAGGCGCACGAGCCCGCCGAGCCCCTGCCCCGACGCGTCGAGGCGCCCGACGAAGGGACCCGCCGCGCTCTGGACGAGGCGCCCCTGCATCACGATCCCCGAAAGGTCTGCGCGCTCGACGTCGATCGTCAAGGGTCCGCTCGCCGTCAGCAGGACGACATCGGCGCTGAGCGGACCAAAGTCGGTGTCGCCGGTCGCCGCGAGCCTGTAGCCGTTCGGCGCGCCGTTGATCCGCGCTTCGAGATTGGCGAGCCCGATGCCAAGCCCCGGACGCTCGGCGCGAAGGACAGCGCGCGGATCGCTGATTGTCCCTGCAACCTCGACGCCGAGGGGGCCATAGTCGGCCGAATGCGCGCGCGCCGCGAGGCGGATGCGCCCGTCAGGCGCGTAGCTCCCCTGCCCGCCGGTGACACGGAGGAGCGGCGCCGTGAGGCGAAGGTTCGAGAAATGGACGATGCCGTCGGTGCCATAGCTGACCTCGGCGCTCGTCACCGCATTGCCGCCCAGGAGGTCGCGCACGCCCGAATTGAAGAGCTGCGTCGAGCGGGCGCGGACACGGCCTGAAATCGCCCAGCCCCCGCGCGGCGCGGTCTTGAGGTCCATCCGGGTGTCGATGTTGAAGAGGCCGACGCTCTCGATCCGGTAATTATTGACCCGCCCGTCGATCGCCCCGGTGTAGAAACCCTTGTTGAGGTCCGCGACGATGATCGCCTTTGCGTCAATCCGGGGCGAGCGGAGGCGCAGATTGTCGCTCAGGATGCGGCCGTCCGCATAGGCGAGGTCGCCGTCTAAGCGCACCGCGGTGAGCGTGCCGCCGGCGACGGTGTCGAGCCCGCGAATGCGCGCCGCGCTTCCGGCAACCGGGACCAGGACCTGGTCGGCATCGACGCGCGCCTTCCCGGAAAGGCTGAGCGTCTCGACGATGATGTCATTGACAGCGAGCACCGCCGCATTGGCCTGATATTCGACCGTCGGGAGCGCAAAAGCCCCGCTCAGCCTGGCGCTCGCCCGCATCCCGCTGCCGCGAAGCGCCGGCGCGACCGCGCCGGGGCGCAAGAGCACAAAGGCAAGCTGGAGATCATCATATCGATTGGTGCCAAGATCGACGCCGCCGCTGATCCCGAGACGAAACGCTTCGGACGAAAGGCGCCCGTCGAGGTCGGCCTTGCGCTCGGCAAGCCGCGCCTTCAGGTCGATGTCGGTCTCGGGAGCGAAGAGCGCGGCGCTCGCCCCGGTGAGAAGGCGTGACGGCTGCGCCTTGCCTTTTGCGGTAAATTCGCCGTCGCGCGCGGTAAGCGCAATCCGCGCCAAGGGGCTTGCGCCAAGGTTCGCGGTGAGCTCGCCGTTCCAAGCCTTCCAGTCGCCGCTACCTTCGAGCTTGGCGGCGAGCGGTTCGGTAAAGCCGCCCATCGCGGCAAGAACGCCGCCGGCGGGTGCGCGAAGGTCGAGCGTCATCGCGAGCCGGTTCTTCTCGGGCACCGCGTCGAGCAGCAGCTTCAGCGTATCGCCCTTGGCATTGGCGCCGATCGTCTCGGCATCGGCTGTCACCTGCGCGCGGCGGTCCGCGATCGCGATTCTGCCGCTGAGGCGCGCCTCCTGGCGCTCACCGGCCACTTCAGGAGCAAAGACGATCCGCTCGACCTCGAGCTTCGCCACGTCGATGTCGATGTCGGGGAGCAGCGGCTCGTCGGTGTCGGGTACCGGCCTAAATTCGGGCAATCGCGCAACGTTGATGAGCTTCGCACTCGCCGAACGCACGTCGACATGGTTCGAGAGGAAGGCAAAGGGCCGCCAGTCGATGCGGAGTTCGGGCGACGTCAGGAACCGCCCCTTGGTGTCCGAGAGCGAAAAGTCCCGCACGATCATCTGGCCGTAGAGCGACCCGTCGAGCCGGCCGATGCCGATCTTCATCCCGTTTTCAAATTCATATTTCTCGACCTGGTTCACGACGAAGCGCCGTCCGGCGTCGCTGTTGAGCCCCACGAGGAAGAGCGCGATCAGCGCGATGAGGCCGAGAAGCGCGGCGCCGAGCCAGCGCGCGATGCGGCGCGGCCAGGGATTGACGGCGGCGGCGGGTGCGCCATCCTCGACGTCGAAGGGCGCATCCCCCGCCATCAGAAAGCCTGACCGATCGAGACATAGACGCTGATGCGGGCCTCGCCGGGCCTGCGATCAATCGGCGTCGCGACGTCGAGGCGCATCGGTCCGAAATTGGTATAATAGCGCGCGCCAAGCCCCGCACCGAAGCGGAGGTCAGAGAAGGTGGGCGTCGAGCCGCGATAGACCTGGCCCGCGTCGACGAAGCCGACGACGCCGAAATTGCCGAAGCGGTAGCGCGCCTCGATCGCCGCCTCGTTTATGCTGCGCCCGCCGATCGGGTCGAGATTGGGATCCTTTGGTCCGAGCTCCTGGTAACCGAAGCCGCGCACCGAACCGCCGCCACCGGCGTAGAAGCGCCGCGAGGGCGCTAGACGCTCGCGCGAGGCGCCGAGGATCGAGCCGACCCGCACACGTCCCGCCACCACGATGCTGTCGGTCACGGGATAATAGCCGCTGACGTCGAGGCGGGTGCGCGCATAGGGGGTGAACTTGCCGCTGAGAGATCCTTCGGGCTGGATGAGCGCGGTGACGCGGAAGCCCTTCGTCGGGTCAAGCAGGCTATCGGTGCGGTCCATCCCGACCTGCCCCGTCAGCCCGAGGATGTAATAAAGGTCGCGGTCGCGCACGCCGCGCGTGAAATCATAATCATCCTCGCTCGTCGCGATCACTTCGGCGCCGTAGGCATAGGTGAACTTCTTTTGCCAGATCGGCGTCGACTCAACGCTCACCCGCGCAGCAAGACGCCCCGTGAGCGCCTCGAAGGCGTTGTAATTGTTGCGCAGCGCTTCAGCGACGAGTTCGAAGGTCCGGTCGCGCCGGCCCGCGTTCGAACGGCGGAAGGTCGCCCCGATCCCCTGCGCCTGCGTCCCGGCAACGCCGCGGACGATGAGCGCGCCCTCGGGCGGGAAAAGATTGCGGTGCGTCCAGCTTCCCTCGAGGCGAATCCCCTCGCCGGTCCCGTAACCCGCGCTCGCCGCGATCGTGCGCGGCGGGCCGGCGTCCTGCGTGACGAGCATCGTCACATATTCGGTGTCATCGCCCACGCTCTCGCCGGTCGGCTGGGGCTCGACCGCGACAGTCGAAAACAGCCCCGTCGCAACGAGCGCCTGGCGAAGGTCATCGACCTTGCGGCTATCGTAAAGCTCGCCGCGCTTGAAGCGCGAGAGCACCTCGACATGGTCCGCGTCGAAGGCAAGATCCCCCGTCGTCTCGAACCCCCCGAAGCGCGCGCGCGGACCGATATCGACGGGCAGCGTGTAATCGCCGCCGCCGGTTGCACCGTCGAGGAGGACGTCACGCTGACCGACCTTGGCGAAAGGATAGCCCTCTTCGGGGAGCTTCAACGCGAGCGCGGCTTCGGCGCCCTGGACCCGCACGGCGACGATCGGTTCGCCGACCCTGAGCGGGAAATTGTCGTCGATCAGGGTCGGGGGCACCGTGGGCTTCGCGTCGATAGCGATGCTAGAGAAAGTGTAGCGCTGTCCCGGGGTCACGTCGATGACCGCGGTTAAGGGTCCGCGCCGGCGGGCCCCGCCCTCTCCGCTCGCGCGAGTATCGTCCGCGCTCGGGGTCCGCTCGATCCGCGTTTCGACCTTCGCGTCATAATAGCCTTCGGACGCAAGGATGCGCTGCGCGAGCTCGGCGTCGGCCGAAAGCCGCGCACGGACCATCGCCCCATTTTCAGCCTTCCCTTTGCCGTCATAGAGCGCGGAAAGGTCGCGGAAGAGATCGGCAAGATCGACCCCGGGCGTCGCTTCCACGCCTTCGAGCCCGCTCACCGCGATCACATATTCGATCGTCCGATGTGCGTCGGCGTCCTCGGGCTCGGCGAATTCCACCGGCTCGACATTGAAACTTTCAAGCGCGGGAAGCGGCGCGGCGAGTTCGCTGTCGGTGATCGGCGCGTCGCCGATCGCTTCTGCGGTATCGCCGTCGGCAAGCGCGGGAACGGGCGTACCGCCTATGGTCGGCGCGTCGCTCTCGGCGCGCCCTTCTGCCGCGCGCTCGGCCGCCTGGCGCCGCTCGAACTCGGCGATCGATTCGAGCGGACGGTCGAGCTCGGGATCATCCTCGGCGCTGATCGGCGGGATCGCGTCTTTAAACTCGTCGTCACCGATGATCGGTTCAACCTCGGGCAAGGTGACGTCGGCGGGCGGCGGGGTCGGGGCGGCGATATCCTCCTGCGCGTCCGCAGCGGGCATTTCCTCCCCGCTTTCGGCCGCGGGAGGG
This sequence comes from Sphingomonadales bacterium, assembly GCA_044508875.1. Classification (GTDB taxonomy): domain Bacteria; phylum Pseudomonadota; class Alphaproteobacteria; order Sphingomonadales; family Sphingomonadaceae; genus Sphingopyxis; species Sphingopyxis flava_A. The sequence continues at coordinate 8,261 of JBIQHE010000003.1, forward strand.
GGTGCCTCCTGCGCGAGTGCAGCCCCGGGCCAGCCCAATGCGAAAAGCGATGCCGATAAAATCAGCCCGCGATGCAGGCGCCACGGCCGCGCGCATTTCAATAAGCGAGGATTTTCAGAATTTTGCATCTGTGCACAGCCGTTGCGCACTTGTGGCTCGCGTCGCGGCCGCGTGCAAGGCGATTTTGCTGGAGGTGGGTCGCCCAGAAGCGGCATTTTGCAATGAAATCCCCCTGACAGGACCGTAGGTTCCCACGGGGGGTCAACGAGCCGGCGGCCGTCAGGTTCCGCAAAAGGTCGTATAGGGCCCAAAGTCCTCGGGCGCGGGGCCGGCGAACCCGGCCCAGTCGTCCCGCTCCACATATGGGTGCTGCACGGCATCAAGGAGGCGCAGCCATGGCGCCATATCGCCCGCCTCGGCTGCGGCGAGTGCCGACTCTACCTGGTGGTTGCGCGGGATGTAGAGCGGGTTGACCGCGTCCATCGCGTCCGCCCGCTCGGCGGGATCGCCCGCCTCGCCCTCGATACGCGCGCGCCAGGCGGCGATCCACGACGCCATCGCGCCCGACTCGGGGAGCAGCGCACCCAGCGGCGCTGTATCACCGCGCAGCAGCATCGCAAGCACGCGGAAAAAGCCGGTGAAATCGGCGCCCATTCGCTCAAGCTCGGCGAAGAGCTCATCGATAAGGTCGGGATCGGCGGGGTGAGCTTCGCCAAGCCCGAGTTTCGCGCGCATCCTCTCGAGCCAGGCAAGGCGAAAGCGCTCGGGAACCGCTGCAACCAGCTCCTTTGCGCGCTCGACGTCGGCAGGATCGACCGCGTGGATCGCGGGAAGCAGCGCTTCGGCAAAGCGCGCCATGTTCCAGTGCATGATCTGCGGCTGGCGCCCATAGGCATAGCGGCCATTGGCATCGATCGAGCTGAACACCGTGTGGGCCGAAAAGCGGTCCATGAAGGCGCACGGCCCATAATCGATGGTCTCGCCGGAGATCGCGACATTATCGGTGTTCATCACGCCGTGAATGAAGCCGACCCCCATCCAGTGGGCGACGAGCGTGCATTGAAGGGCGATAACCCGCTCGAGGAGCGCAAGATGCGGGTTGGGCGCCCCCGCAAGCTCGGGAAAGTGGCGGCCGATCGCATAATCGGAGAGGCGGATGACATGCTCGGCCCCGAAATGCGCAGCAAAGAACTGGAAGGTGCCAACGCGGATATGGCTGCGCGCAACGCGCGTCAGGACCGCGCCCGGGTGCGCGCGCTCGCGCTGCACGCGTTCGCCCGTTGCGACCGCCGCGAGCGAGCGCGTCGTAGGAACGCCCATCGCCGCCATCGCCTCGGACACGAGATATTCGCGCAGCACCGGGCCGATCGCTGCCTTGCCGTCGCCGTTGCGCGAGAAAGGCGTCGGTCCCGATCCCTTGAGCTGGATATCGAAGCGCGCGCCATCGGGCGCGACGATTTCCCCGAGGAGCAGCGCGCGGCCATCGCCGAGCTGCGGGGAGAAATGGCCGAACTGGTGTCCCGCGTAGGCAAGCGCGAGGGGATCGGCGCCGGGGGGCAGCTCCGCGCCGGAAAAGTGGCGCGCCAGTTCACCGTCATCCGCCCCCTCGATGTCGAGCCCGAGCCGCTCGCCGAGCGCGTGGTTGAACGCGAGGAGGCGCGGGGCGGAAGGCTGCGCGGCTTCGGCAGGCGCATAAAAGCCCTCCATCGTCGCGTGGAAACTATTGTCGAAGGCGATACGCATGGCGGCTCCTGGTTCTAGGCCTATGTCGAGCCTCGCCCCGGTGATTGCAAGTTGGCGTTGCAGCGGCCCTTGGCTTTTGCTAGCGGGCCGCCTCGTGACCTCGGGTTGCCCTTTACCGGGCATGAAAAGGGAAGTCCGGTGCAAAATCCGGCGCTGCCCCCGCAACTGTAACCGGCGAGGTGGATGCGACTATGCCACTGGGGACAAGGTCCCTGGGAAGGCCGCGATCCATCGGTGACCCGGGAGCCAGGAGACCTGCCAGGGCGTCGCCGTTATCTGCGCGCGGGCGGGGTGTACCGGGAGCAGGCGAGGATCCTCGCGTGACGGCAAGACCGTAACGCTGGAGGACCTTCATGAAGACCCGTGCCTTTCGAACCAGTCTATCGCTTATCGCCCTTGCCGGTGCCGCGCCCGCTTTTGCGGACGAGGCGCCCCCAGGCGACCAGACGATCACTGTCATCGGAGCGCCGCTCGCGCTTTCCGAGACCAATGCCTCGGTCTCGATCATCGACAAGGACGATATCGACCGCGCCCAGAACGGCGCGGCGGCCGACCTCATCGCGCGTCTGCCCGGCGTCCACGTCACGCAAAATGGCGCGCTCGGCGGGGTGGCAAGCCTGCGCATCCGCGGCGCCGAGGATGCGCAGACGCTCGTGGTGATAGACGGGGTTCGCGTCGGCGATCCCGCGTCACCGAACGGCGCCTTCGATTTTGCCAATCTGATGCTAGGAAGCATCGACCGCATCGAAGTGCTCCGCGGCGCGAACAGCCTCCCGTGGGGCAGCCAGGCGATCGGGGGCGTCGTCTCGGTCACCACGACCGACGCCGGCGATGTTGCAGCCGGCGGCACGTCGGGCCGGATTGACGCAGAATATGGCGCGTATGAGACGGCGCGCCTGAACGGCCAGCTTCGCACTACCGCGCTCGGTACCGCGCGGTTCGGGATCGGCGGCGGCTATGTCCGCACCGATGGCTTCAGCAGCGCGGCCGCCGGAACCGAGCCCGACGGCTATCGCCAATATTCGGCGAACATCAGCAATCGCACCGAGATTGGCAGCACGCTCGTCTTCCGCGCGTTCGGCCTCTATGCCGCGAGCCGCGCCGATCTCGACGGCTTCGGGCCTCCGGCCTACATTTTTGGCGACACGAGCGAATTCCAGAAGACCAAGGAGCATTATGCCGCCGCGACGCTCGAGCATCGCCCGGGGGGCAACACGCGCGGGGGCGGCTTCTCGCACCGGCTGCAATTCGGGTTCGCGGACGTCAACCGCGACAATTTCAACCCCGATTTCGGCGACGCGCCGACCTTTCGCGCGCGCGGCCGCAGCGAACGGCTGAGCTACAGCATCGACTGGAGCCTCGGCGATGTCCTCAGGAGCGCAGCGGGCGACAGCCTCCGCCTGATTGCGGGAGCGGAGCGCGAATGGACGCGAGCCCTCACCGACGATGGCTTTGCGGCGGACCGTGGGCGCACCCGGACCACCGGCGGCTGGGCGATGCTCGCCGCGCGCCCGACCGAAAGCTTCTCGCTAACCCTCGGCGTTCGCCGCGACGATCACCGCGACTTCGGGGGCGCGACGAGCCTTGCTGCCGATGCCGGGCAAAAAATCGGCGAACATGTCACGCTGCGCGCGAGCTACCGCGAGGGCTTCAAGGCGCCGACGCTGTTCCAGCTTTCAGCCTCGGCGGGCGCCTACGGCAACCCCGATCTCCTGCCCGAGCGCACAAAATCCTACGAGGTCGGCGTGCGGCTCGGGAACGCGCGTCTTTTTGCCGATGTCGCCTGGTATCGCCGCGACAGCCGCAACCTCATCGACTTCATATCCTGCCCGCCAGGCCCAGATTCCCTGCCCCCAATCTGCGCAACCGGAAACCGGCCGTTCGGTACCTATGACAATATCAACCGCGCGCGTGCGGAGGGCGTCGAGGTCGAAGCGGGGGCGCAGCTCAACAGGAACGTCAGGGTACGCGCGAACTACAGCCTCACCATCGCCACCGACCGCACCCCGGGATCACCGCTTGAGGATCATCGCCTCGCGCGCCGCCCCCGGCACCTCGCCAATGCCGAAATCGCATGGACGCCCGGGGGCGCGGCCTCGGGCGCCGACCTCTCGCTTGCCCTGCGCTACGCGGGCAAGAGCTTCGACGACCGGGCGAACAGCATAAGATTGGACGATTATGTCCTTGTTGACCTGCGGGCTTCCTATCCGCTGGTCACGGGCGTCGAGCTGTTCGGCCGCGTCGAGAATCTCCTGGACGAACATTACCAGGCGGTCGCCACCTATAACACCGCGGGCCGGTCGGCCTATGTCGGGGTGCGCTGGGGCTTTTGATGCGGCGGGCGGCGGCCTTGGCATTGCTCGCAGTCCTCACGGGCTGCCAGGACCATGCGCCGCTGCCTGCGCTCGCGGGCGCCGCGAGCATCGATTTTTGCGCCGACCAGATGGTGCTCGGCTTGCTCCCCAAGGACCAGGTCCGCGCCGTCTCTTTCGAGGCCGACAGCGATGCAAGCTTCGCCGCGCCGCGCGCGAGGGGGCTTTTGCGTTTGAGGCCGCAGCTCGAGGATATCGCCCGGCTGCGGCCAGCACTCGTCGTGCGAAGCTATGCCGGCGACGCCCGGATGGACCGCCAACTCGCCGCAATGGGTATCAAGGTCGTGCAGCTCGGTTTTCCCGCTTCGCTTGCTGAAGCGCGCGCCGACATGCTCCGCGTCGGGGGCGAGCTCGGAGCCGGCGACAAGGCGCGCGCGCTCGCGGCTGGCTTCGAGAGCGAACTTTCCGCGGCGCGGCGGAGCGCCGCCATGGGCAGCGCGCTTTATGTCACCCCCGGCGACGTGACCACCGGTCCCGGCTCGCTCGTTGCCGAGGTGATGGAGGCCGCAGGTTACACGCCCTACCGCGCCGCCCCCGGCTGGGGGAGCCTGCCGGTCGAGGACATGGTCCGGCGGCCGCCCGACGCCGTCTTTCGCGCCTTTTTCGATAGTCCGCGTTACCAGCAGGACTATTGGACATCCTCGCGCCACCCGGTCGTCGCAAAGGCGACCCGCGGCGCGCGCGATGTCGAGGTCCCGGGCGCCTGGCTTGCGTGCGGCAACTGGCTGATGGGGCATGCGGTCACCAGCTTGGCGAGGAAGCAATGAACCGGGTCAATTTTCTCCTGGCAGCGCTCCTCCTCGTCACCACGATGCTCGCGGTGATGACCGGTGCGCGCGGGCTTTCACCCGCTCTTCTCGGCGACTGGCTGAGCGGGCGCGATCCTGCCGCCGCGATCATATTGTTCGACATCCGCCTGCCCCGAATTCTCGCCGCTGCCTCGGTTGGCGCAGCGCTCGGCCTCTCGGGAGCCGGTCTCCAGGCGCTGACCCGCAACCCGCTCGCCGAGCCCGGCATCCTCGGCGTCTCGGCCGCAGCGACGCTCGGCGCCACGCTGACGCTTTATTTCGGGCTCGCCGCGGCCTGGGCCTGGGCCTTGCCGCTCGGCGCGATCGGCGGCGCGGGTCTGGTGACCGCCCTCCTCGCCTCGGCCGCTGTCCGCACGCGCGGAATGGCGACGCTGATCCTGATCGGGGTCGGCCTCTCGAGCCTTGCAGGTGCCGCGATGGCCCTCATCCTCAATTTTGCGCCCAACCCCTTCTCGCTCTCCGATCTCGTCAACTGGACATTGGGGTCGGTCGCCAACCGCTCGCTCGCCGATCTCGGCCTCACCCTCCCCTTCATGGCAGCGGGCGCGGCCATGCTTCTCACCCAGCGGCGAAGCCTGTCGCTGCTCGCCCTCGGCGAGGAGGCGGCGATCGCGCACGGGCTCGATTTCCGGCGCACCCAGGTCGCTGTCGTGATTGGCACCGGGCTTGCGACCGGGGCCTCGGTCGCGCTTGCGGGCGCGGTGGGTTTCGTCGGCATCGTCGCGCCGCATGTCGTCAGGCCCTGGGTCGGCCACGATCCGGGGCGCGCGCTCATCCCGGCTGCGCTTGCGGGCGCCGCGATGCTCATTGTCGCCGACATGCTCGTGCGGCTGCTTCCGACCGATACCGAGCTGCGCCTCGGCGTGGTCGCCGCGCTGGCTGGAGCGCCAATCTTTCTCTTGATCGCGCTGCGCCGCGGGACGGTCCGCCATGACTGAGCTTATAGCGCGGGGCCTGACGCTCGCCGACCGGCTCGCGGACGCGGATTTTCGCCTGTCGCCGGGCGAACTCGTCGTCATCGTGGGGCCTAATGGTTCGGGAAAGAGCAGCCTGATGCGCCTCCTCGCAGGCCAGACCAGGCCGGATAAGGGATCGGTCCTACTCGGCGCGCACGAAATCGCGCGCCTCAGCCCCGTCGAGCGCGCGCGCCGCCTTGCCTACCTCCCGCAGCGCGCCGAGGTTGCGTGGCCGATCTCGGTCGCCGACATGGTGGCGCTCGGACGCTTCGCCTTTGGCGGGGCCGAAGTCGCACGCGGCGCCGGCGAAGCCGCGCGCTGGCTCGATGAAGTCGGCTGCGCGCACCTCGCCAGCCGCTCAACCGCCACCCTTTCTGGCGGCGAACTCGCGCTCGTCGCGCTCGCGCGGGTCTTTGCGGCTGAAGCGCCGCTCCTCCTCCTCGACGAACCGGCCGCCGCGCTCGATCCGCGCCGCCAGATCGACGTCATGACACGGCTGGTGGCGCGGAGCCGCGCGGGCCAGGGCGTTGCGGCCGTCCTTCACGACCTCAATCTGGCAGCGCAGTTTGCCGACAGGATCGTCTGGATGAAGTCGGGCCGGGTCGTCGCTGAAAGCAATTGCGAGCCCTCCGTCATCGCGGGCCATGCGGGAGAGGTCTTCGACGTCGCGGTCCGCGTCGAGCCGGGGAGCGGAAACCGCCCCCGCGGGCTCTTCGTCACGCCCTGAGGGTCCGAGGCTCACAGCGCGGCGACCATCGCGCACGGCCCGGCGCAAATGAGCGCGTTCCTCGCCCGATCGGCGGGAACGATCACCGACGCCGCGAATTATCGCGTCGTCCTGAATAGCATGATTCAGAAGGAGGGGTTCTCAACATGCGGCATTTGTTGAACAATCCGCGTCGCATGTTTAGAACGGCAACTGCGTCCACTGATAATAGCTTCTGGGAACGCGAGGTCGCCGAAGGGAAACATCCCGATATCATGGCATCGTGGGAACGGGTCTCGACGATCCGGAAAGTAACGGCGAACGGGGAATGATAGTTCAGAATAACGTCCGTTGGCGCGCGGCGCGCGAAAAGATACTCTCTTTTCTCGTCGATCGCCCCCGCGTGCAGCGTCAGCTGATGGCGGTTGCGATCGATGGCTTCCTGTGCGTGGCAGCGGTGTGGATTGCCTTCTCGCTTCGCCTCGGGGTGTGGGACCTTGTCTCGCTGCCCATCGGCACCTTCACGGCCTTTGCTCTCGCGCTCTGGTATCCGATCGCCATGAAGGCCGGCGTCTATCGCTCGTTGATCCGCTTTTCGGGCGCCCGCACGATCGCCGACCTTGGCCTCGCGTGCGGCCTCCTCACCATACCGCTATTCATAGTCTGCGTCGTATTTCGCTTGCCCGACGTGCCTCGGACGCTGTGCGTTCTCCATCCGATGATATTCCTGCTGCTGCTTGCGGCGAGCCGCGCCGGCATCCGGTTCGCGCTGCTTGACCTTTTGAAAGTGGTGGCGGCGGACGTGCGCCGGGTGGTGGTTTATGGTGCCGGGCGCGCCGGGCAGCAACTGGCGCTGTCGCTGCGCCACGAGCCGCAGGTCCACCTCGTCGGCTTTGTCGACGATGACCTCCGCCTTGATGGACAGCGGCTCGATGGCGTCCCCGTTTTCGGCGCTAACCGCCTGCATGATCTGCTTGAAGATACCGATGTCGACGAGGTCTTGCTCGCCATCCCGAGCGCGTCCCGCGCGCGCAGGCGCGAGATTATCGAGACATTGCAAGACGAGGAGGTGTACGTTCGGTCCCTCCCCAACCTGACCAGCGTGATCGAGGGCCGGATCACCGTCAGCGACCTCCACGAAATCCAGATCGACGAGCTTCTCGGGCGCGAGCCTGTCGCGCCCAATGAATTGCTGATGGGCAAGACGATCGTCGGTAAGACGGTACTGGTGTCGGGCGCCGGGGGCTCGATCGGCAGCGAGCTTTGCCGCCAGATTATCCATTGCCGGCCCGCGCGGCTCATTCTCCTCGAGCAATCCGAATATGGGCTTTATGCTATCGAACAGGAGCTCAGCGAGTTGATGCGCGAGATGGGCATAACGGTGCCCATTATTCCCGAGATGGCGAATGTGTCCGAGCGCTCCTCGATGCACCGCGTTTACTCGCACTACCGTCCGGAGACGGTATTCCACGCCGCAGCTTACAAGCATGTACCGTTGGTCGAGGCCAACCCGATATCGGGTCTTCGCAACAATATCATGGGCACACTCCACAGCGTGGAAGCTGCAGAAGAGGCGGGAGTCGCCAATTTCACCCTCATCAGCACCGACAAGGCGGTACGCCCGACGAACATCATGGGCGCGTCGAAGCGGGTATGCGAGCTCATCCTTCAGGCCCGAGCAGCGCAACCTGGTGTAAATACGATTTTCAGCATGGTGCGCTTCGGCAATGTGTTGGGATCGAGCGGGTCCGTCGTGCCTCGATTCAAGGCGCAGATCGCTGCAGGCGGCCCCGTGACACTGACCCACCACGAGATCACGCGCTATTTCATGACGATTCCCGAGGCCTCTCAGCTAGTCATCCAGGCCAGCGCCATGGCAAAAGGCGGCGAGGTGTTTGTGCTCGACATGGGCGAACCCGTGCGCATCGCGGACCTCGCACGCTCGATGATCCGTTTGTCTGGCCTAAGCGTTCGCGATGCAGACAATCCTGACGGCGATATAGAGATCGTGGAAACCGGGCTTCGTCCCGGCGAGAAACTCTACGAAGAACTGCTGATCGGTGACAATCCTGAACCCACCAATCATCCGCGGATCATGCGCGCCCGCGAGAAACTATGGCCATGGGAGAAATTGGAACAAGAGTTGAAAAGTCTCGACGCGACAATCCGCAGCAGCGGCGACAGCACTTCGGCCATGCGGGTGGTTAGCGGTCTGGTTCCGGAATATGCGCCCAGCAAAGAGCAGGTGGAGCGGTTTGAGAGTGATCGGGTCTGAGAATCGGTCCGGCTCTAGGAGGGTGGTTCTCCCTGCAAACATCAGGTCCTCAAATTTTTATCGGCTCGCCATCCCCAGCACTTCGTAACTCACGGCGGCTGCTAGCTGCATCTGCTCAGGCGTCAAAGTCGGATGCACCAGCCACATCAAGCTCGTTTCTCCAAGCGTCCGGGCGGCGGGCAAGCGCTGGAGGGGCCGCCATCCCGTATTGTCGAAGGCTTTCTCTAGATAGACCTCGGAGCAGCTTCCCTGATAGCAGGGCACACCCCGGGCGACGATTTCCGCAATGATACGGTCGCGATCCCAATCCTTCTTCAGCCTATCAGGGCGAACATAGGCGTAGGTTTTATACTCGGCGTGAACATTGCCCTCACCGGTCAGCCGAGGAATGTGGATCACACCGTCGGCTCCCCCCAGATCCTTCAGAGCATCGCGCAAAACCCCCGCGTTGTGGGTGCGCGCAGCAGTCCATTCGGGCATTCGGCGAAGCTGGATCCGCCCAATTGCTGCCTGCATTTCCAGCATGCGCCAATTGGTGCCAAAACTTTCATGCACCCATCGAAAACCCGGAGGATGGGCGCGCTCATAGATGGCCTCCCAACTCTTCCCGTGATCCTTGAACGACCACATACGCGACCAAAGATCCGGGTCGTTGGTCGTGACCATCCCTCCTTCGCCGCCCGTCGTCATGATCTTGTCCTGGCAAAAGGACCATGCGCCGACATGGCCAATCCCCCCAACGCTTCTTTCCTTGTAGCGCGCCCCGTGTGCCTGCGCGCAATCCTCGATCACCTTGAAGCCGTGCTCTGCCGCCAGTTCCATGATCGGGTCCATGTCGGCGGGCCAACCAGCGAGATGGACGACGATCGCGCCGCGCGTCCGCGGCGTCAGCACAGGCTCAATCGTATCGGCAGAAATATTGCCGCTGTCGAAGTCGACGTCAGCGAAGACCGGCACCGCGCCGGCGTTGACGACGCAACTGACAGATGCAAGGAACGTCCGCGGCGTGACGATTACCTCGTCGTCGGCGCGGCCTCCATTCGCATAACCGATGCCCAAACCGTGCAGGGCAAGATCGAGTGCGACCGTGCCATTGGCGAGCGCGATGGCGTGTTCAGTCCCCACCCATTCGGCGAACTCGCGCTCGAAGGCCCGGCACTCCTCGCCGGTCCAGTAGTTTACGCGGTTCGACCGTAGCACAGCCGCAACACTTTGAACCTCTTCCTCGCTGAAGCTCGGCCAAGATGCGAAAGGGGTGTTCAGCATATTATTTCTTTTCCATGAGCTTTGCCGGATTACCAATGACCGTCGAGCCTGCCGGAACGTCTTTCGTCACGACGGCGCCCATCCCGACCGTTGCTCCGCGTCCAATAATAAGTGGTTTCTCAGGAGTGCCTTGGCGAAGGATAGCACCAGTGCCGATATATGCGTGATCCTCAATACGAACATTGCCATTGCACATGACCCGCGGCGCAAATGTTACGAAATCTCCAATAACACAGTCGTGGGCCACATAGCTGTATATGTTGGCGTGAAACCCTCTCCCTATTCGGCTATCCCCGGTCAGCATGACGAACGGCTGGAGGATTGCCCCCTCACCGATGGCAACATTGTCACCCACGATTACATTCGACCCGCGAACATTAAAAATCGAAATCCCCGCGTTTGCACACCGTGCGGTCAGCTGCTCGCGGACTTGGGATGAGGCGATCGCGATTGACACGGCCGCATCCTGCCCGACTGCGCTTTCAATAAACTCGTCCCAAGTGAGAAGCGCATGGCCGCTTCGTTGCCGCTCTTCGCCTTCAATGCCATCGTCTATAAACACGAAGCGAGTCTCAGGTGAAAATTGCGCCCGTGCGACCGGCATCACTTCACGGCCGAAACCGCTCGCGCCGTAAATTCCGATTAATCTGCTCATTATCCTCTCCAGTCTTTTGCACCGTACCTTCTTGTCGTTATTGGCCGGCATTTCCCTCAAATCGGGGCATCGTTGCCTCGCCGTCAGCGCTGATCCCACTGCGCTTCAGGACTTTGACCAGAGTCATCAATATGATTCTCGCATCGAGAAAGAGTGACCAGTGGTCGACGTACCACACGTCCAGTGCAAATTTCTGATTCCAGCTTAGCGCGTTCCGGCCATTGACCTGCGCCCAGCCGGTGATACCCGGACGCACTTCATGCCGCCGCGCCTGTTCGGGGCTGTAAAGAGGTAGATACTCCATCAACAGTGGGCGCGGCCCCACCAAGCTCATGTCGCCCTTCAGCACACTCCAAAGGCTTGGGAGTTCATCCAAACTTGTGGATCGCAGAAATCTCCCGAATGGAGTGAGGCGCTGTCCATCCGGCAGCGGTTGCCCATCTGGTCCCTGCGCGTCTAGCATGGTTCTGAATTTGTGCATCACGAACGGTCGGCCATGGAGGCCAGGGCGCTGCTGGCTGAAAAGAATCGGTTTTCCCATACGCAAGCGGATGGCGATAGCGGTCGCCATGATCACCGGAGAAAGAAGCGCCAGTGCCGTCGCTGAACCAAGGATGTCGATCAGCCTTTTCACTCTCTACCCTCATCCACTATGCACATCGCTTCAAGCATCGCCGCGGTAACCTTCTCGGCGCTGTACTTCTCGCGCACGATGTCCAGCGACCGCGCCGCCATATCGCGGATCATCGCTGGAGCCGCAAGCAACCGCAGCATGGCCTGTGCCAGTGCAGCGGCAGATCGCGGCGGCACCAACAAACCATTCTCTCCGTCGATGACAGTTTCACGGCAGCCAGGCGCGTCAGTCGTGATAATCGCGCGGCCCGTGGCCATCGCCTCGAGAACGGTACGCGGTGTTCCTTCACGATAGCTAGGCAATACAAAAATGTGTGCGTCGGCGAGAAAGGGTCGGACATCGGCCTGTGATCCATGCCAGACAATATCCCCGCTCTCGATCCAACCATCGACCTCTGCCTGCGAGATGGCATCTGGGTTCGGATCGAGGCCGCCCACCAGGTGAAAGGTCACGTCGGGGCGGGAGCGCCGCACAACCGCTGCAGCCGCAGCATATTCGCGCACGCCTTTGTCACCCAGCAATCGTGCAATCATGAGAAAGCGCACGGGTCCTTCGGGCAGCGGCCTACGAGGATAAAGGGTCAGATCCACGCCCGAGCCGTTAACAATCGCCACTGGCATGCACTTCGGAATTAGCCGAAGCTCGCGAAACAGGGCGAGATCGTCAGGGTTCTGGAAAAGCACCCGGTGGGTACGGGACAGCGCACAACGATAAAGGAAGCGGGCGACCCCTCGCACCACGGCACGCTTGCGGGTCGCCTTCCCTGTGAAGGCGTAGCCAAGGCCGGTGATCATGGCATAACGCCGCGGTACGCGCACGATCCATGCAGCGAGCATACCCCACACCACAGGTTTGATCGTATATCCGAGAACCACATCCGGACGTATCCGGCGCATCAGCCCGACGAGTGCCAAGAGGGTCTTGATATCCTGAAGAGGATTGAGACCGGCGCGAGCAATCGGTACAGAATGCGCCGCCACACCCATCTCGCGAAGCACAGTCACCAATGCAGGATCACCACCGAGTCCGTCCGCAGCCGCATGCACTTCGCACCCCCGATCGCGCAGTGCGCGAAGCAGCGGCCCCCTGAAGTTGACGAGCGAACTTGGCAGCGCGCCAATCAATAAAAATCGGACGCCGTATCCCGCCATCAACTAGTCCCCTCCGCTAATCCGCGTGGTGACCCGCGCAGTTCCGCATATAAGGCCGAGGGCTTGATTCCGCACAGTCTAAGCAACGCTAGCAACAGCGGCACATAGACGCCGATTACTATGAGAGCCGCGAGGATGAAACGCCCGAGGAGCGGCCAATGGGAGAAACTGTCGTAAGCAGACACCACTGCTAGGAATGCAGCCCCACCTCCGCCCATTGCAGCGACAAAATAGGCGGCAACGCGGGGCGCTAGTAGGACCGGCTTCCAAATCGCGATGATCGCGATCTGTCCGACACAAAAGGTCAGTGCCGAGATTGAGGCCCCCGCCGCAACGCCCCAAATACCGAAAGTACGCGACAGGATAAGACTGACCCCCAGATTTACGACCGCGGCGGTAATACCGATCATCAGCGGCGCCATCGTCTTCTGATATGAAAAATACACGCGATTCAGCGTTTCCCGCAGCGCAACGAACATAACGCCCAACCCGAGAATGCCAAATAGCGCCGCTGTCGTCTGCACGTCTTCCGGCTGAAACGCGCCGCGCTGGTAAATTAACGCGATAATATCACTCCGCAACGCAAGCGCGCCGGCCGCCGCTGGGGCCGTACTCACAAGGATTAAGGCAAGTGCCCTAGCGAGGACGTCCGCATTACCTGCATCATCCTTGCGCGCGGCGTTAGCTGCGAGCGCGGGGAAGAAGAGGTAGGAAACAAGCCAGGAGAAGACGCCCGATATGAAGAGCGTCAAGCGGCTTGCATAGTTCAGATGAGAAATAGCGCCCGCACCGAAATCAGAGGCGATCACGGTACCGATGAAGATATTGAACTGATCAAGAAGGACAGCGAAAACTACGGGAATCGACAAGGTGAAATTATTCACCAGGGTTTCGCGCCGAACCTTAAAGCCGGAAAATCCAGTATAGAAGTTTCGCGTCTGCCAACGTTGAATAGGGGCTTGCACGAACCAACCGATCACTCCGCCGATAACCGCAATGCTCAGATCACCCAAAAACATCCCGAGCAGGATGGAGGCGATGGTAATGCTGTGATTGATCACTGGCACCGCCATCGGCGCGATGAAATGGCCGTGCGCTTGCTGAAGCGCGTTCTGAACCCCGACATAGCCGGTGAGCACGAAACCAGCCGTTATGATGCGCGTATATTCGCTCGCCAGCGCGATAGTCTTTGGGTCAGCCTGTGGCGCAGCGAGCGAAACGATGGATTCGGCAAAAAATGCGGTTAGCAAAGCTATCGCTGCCGCCAGAATCAGATATATCCGCAGAGATTCGACCGCATATAGCTGCCCAAGTGCCTCAGATCGGGTGCGTTCGGCGAGATAGCGTGGGAGGAACACCGAGGAGATCGTCGTAAAGATCGCAACCCAGAAAATTCCAGGCACACTTACGGCGATGAAATAGGCATCGGTCTCCCCCGTCACGCCAAACGCAGTGGCGATCGCCATATCTCGACCAAATGCTAGAAATTTCCCGAGCAACGCCAGCACGAGCACGAAGCCAATTTTCGATGTCATTTTCGACCATAACCCTTAGGTGAAAACTATGATGAAAACCGAGTTCCTGACGCCCGCCGACATCCGAAATCTGGCGCTCCAGAGGACCGGATCGCTACTTCGGTTTCCATTCCCAAAGCCTTTTTCCCCGTCCTACTATGCGTGGTACAAATTCGGGTCGAACATCCTCCTAAACCTCGAAGCGCGCGTCAGGAGGACGCCAATCATCCGGTTCAGCATCGACGAAATCCGCACCGAGTTCCGCCCCATCGCGGATGCTACAAAAGTGGGCCAGCCGCTGCGGATAATGGACATCGGCTGCGGGCTCGGCATCATTGATATCCTGTTTGCCGAACACTTCATGGTCGATCGAATTTTGCTGGTAGACATTGAGGAGAATGAGCGCAAGCACCACGGGTTCGCTGAAGAAGGGGCCGGTTACAACTCGCTCGAGAAAGCCGAACGCCTGGTACGCGATAACGTTGATCAGAGCGTCTCAGTACAGTCGGTTAACCCCCAACACGCGGCTCTGACTGTTGAGGGTTTTGGAAAATACAACTTGATCGTGTCCTTCATAAGCTGTGGCTTCCACTATCCAGCAGACCTGTATCTCGACGTTTTCGAAACGATGCTTGACGCTGACGGGCGCCTAATTCTGGACCTGCGGCTCGGACAAGACCATGGTGCCTTGCTGGAGCGCTACGAAGTCGAAAACGAAATCGGGGTGACCGACACTTATCGTCGCGTCGTGCTACGCAAAATCCGCGCATAGCCCTGCCGTTCACGGCCAGCCTCAACGAGTCTAGTTCCATGCGCCTTCTGCACGTTATCACCAATTTCGAGAAGCGAGCGGGGGCGGAGCAAGCGCTAATCAATCTCGTCGAGTCCAAACTTGCCAGCGACAATGCGATCGTGGCGTTGCGATCAGATGCCCTCGCCCGCCACGCTTCTCTGCCTGCAACTTGCCGGACGGAGGCACTGGGCTTGCCAGAAGTTTCGCTTCTACGGGCCGCGCGAAGACTTTCGTCGATCGCCGCCAACTACCAGCCCGATGCGGTGCTTGGCTGGATGTATCATGGTAACCTAGCGGCCAGCTTGCTTAATCTCGGCCGGCTGCGCTCCCCTCCAGTGGTGTGGACCGTCCACCACGCGCTCGACGATTGGCGGTCTGAATCGAGAAGCACTAAGCTTGCAATCGCCGCTTCGGCTGTCGTTTCTCGAACTGCTGATGCAATCGTGTATGTCTCGGCCCGGGCGCAGCTTCAACATTTCAAGCTCTTCGGGAACAACGACCGAAGCGTGGTTATCCCGAATGCCGTGCGTATTGCGACTTACCAAGACAAGGGTGATCGAGCTCCCGGTAAGACCGTTGGCTTTGCGGCGCGCTACCACCCCACCAAAGATTTTGAGACCTTCCTGCGAACGGTTCGCGAGGTGCATAGCCGCGATCCCTCGGTACGCTTCCTCGCCTGCGGTGAAGGCGCGTCGATGGAAAACTCCGAACTCGCAGCAATTGCAAAAAGAGAAGGCGTGCAGCCTGGCGAGATCGAATGGCTGGGACCCCGCACGGAGATGGCAGGTTTCTATGGTGATCTCGACCTATTCCTACTCACTTCGCGTGCGGAGGGATTTGGGATGGTATTGGCAGAAGCGTTAGGACACGGCGTCCCATGTGTATCGACTGACGTAGGGGCGGCACGAGAAATTATTGCGCAATACGGTCGGGTCGTACCGGCCGGAGACGCTAGAGCGTTGGCCGGGGCGATTTTCGACGAACTGGCTCGCCCCGGCGCCGAACGCCAACTCCGAGCGAAGGCTGCCCGAGAACATATCGCCGTGCAATTCAGCGCGGAGGCGGTGCGAACCCAGTACGCGAAACTCTTAGACGGCGTGGGCTGTCACCGTTTCGACTGACAGCGAACCCGCCACCCCCGCCAGTCAAGCGAGTGACGATGTACAGAAGTGCGCAGGGGAAAAGGAACGTCAGAACGAGACCCCGGACCTCCCCAATGTAAAATGTATTTGCAGCGAGAAAGGCGAGAAAAAAATCGGCGGCTGGAGCACCCTCACCCACATCCCTTTTCACGACCTCGGCCAAATATCCCGTCAAACGGAATATGCCGCCCATAATGAATACTCCAAAATAGTTCGCCTGTACGAAACCAAAGGCCAAGTAGCCCGGCGGAACGATGGATTCGCGCTTTGAAAGAATAATCTCAGTATTATAATATGTTAATGAATCCCCAAAGTTCAAACCCAAAAGCTTAAGATAAAATAGGAACCCCTGAGGTATATCCCAAAACAATCTGTATCCTAAATCGCTGATCAAAACAGGACTATAATAAAAAGAGACGAATGGATGAGAGAAATTATTTAAGATTCCCATGGGATCCAAATTTTCGCTGTAGGATGCCCTCACCGCATCCAGCACATTTCCCCCAATCGCTGCCACTGCAATGATTGCTTTCCCCTGCAAGATTATGGGAAGGCCAATCACTCCCCCAATTACCCCTACGGCAATCAATAACCCCTGCCTTCGAATAAAATGTACGATTGGAATCAAGAGAACGATTCCGACCTGCACACGACCGCCGAAGTTAATAATTAAAAGCAATGCGAGAAGAAATGAAAAAACCGCCGAATAATATTTTTTGTTCTTAAGATTTATTATTAATAATAAGCAATTTATATAATAGAATGAAAGAAGAATTGTTGTAACAAGATAATCACCGTCAGTAACGTTCATCCTAACCTGACGAGAATATTCATAAAAATCTGAGGTTATCAGATAGTAAACAAGATATATGCTGACAGCGTAAATAACCAGCGGAAACGCCGTCGACAAAAACTGACCCATACCGCCCCCGGACTTCTGACGAGGCGGGCTCAGGGAGATTTTTCTAATGGGGCGGAAGAAATCACATGCCAAGAATCCGGACGAGAAAATTAGCATTGCCAAGAGGGCGCTATTCCGATCCGACACACTGAACGGTACGGTTATCCCGCCATAGCTCAGATATCCGGCGTCCGCGGCATAGGCGAGTGGAAAACAGTAGAACGCAAGCGCGAAAAGAAAGGAAATGATCGCGAACAACCGATTGAATCTATCGAAGTGTCGCGCGGCAACCATGAGCAGGGGCAAGGCGCTTGATATCGCGAGGACATAATTCATGGGCGCATTCACCCCTTTCACGCAAACGGTATTATACTAACTCGCCGATGAAGTAAGGCGCCCCTCCTCACCTGTGGCCAGCAGCGCGGTCTCAACCGCGACCTTCTCTACCATCGACGACCGCAAGGTGCATATGTCATTAGCGCTCATCAGTCCTGCACTTCCTGTGAACCTACAGGCGTAGCGCCTTTGCCCCCCGCGGCAGCACGTTCTTAAGGTCATAGACGACGTGATCGGGTTTTACGCATCCCGCAACTAGCCTCTCACCGCCCTCGCTAAATTCGTCATGCGCTACCGCGATCATCACTCCATCATAGACACCCGCCCCGGGCCGATCGACGAGCACCAACCCATATTCCCTTTGCGCTTCGTCGGTATCGACCCAAGGATCGTAAACATCGACATCAACGCCGTAGGATTCCAGTTCCGCAATCACGTCCACAACGCGCGTGTTACGCAGATCAGGGCAGTTTTCCTTAAAGGTTAAGCCCATTACGAGCACGCGCGCCCCATTGACCTGGATACGCCGCTTCAGCATCGCCTTGACGAGTTGCTCGGCGACATAGGCCCCCATACCGTCATTAAGACGCCGACCAGCGAGAATGATCTCGGGCCGATAGCCGATCGCCTCGGCCTTGTGGGTCAGATAATATGGATCAACCCCGATGCAGTGGCCGCCGACGAGGCCTGGGCGAAACGGTAGAAAATTCCACTTCGTCCCGGCGGCCTTCAGCACCGCCTCGGTATCGATCCCCATGCGGTTGAAGATGATCGCCAGTTCGTTGATCAGCGCGATGTTGAGATCACGCTGGGTATTCTCGATCACCTTCGCTGCCTCCGCGACGCGGATCGATTCCGCCTGGTAAGTGCCCGCGGCAATGATCGAGGCGTACAAGCGGTCTACCAGATCCGCAACCTCGGGCGTTGAACCCGAGGTAACCTTGCGGATCGAAGGGAGACGATGCTCCTTGTCGCCTGGATTGATGCGCTCGGGGCTGTAGCCGCAAAAGAAATCCCGATTGTAGCTTAGCCCCGACATCCGTTCGAGTACCGGGACACAATCCTCCTCGGTCGCCCCGGGATAGACGGTAGATTCATAGACGACGATGTCGCCGCGCTTTAGTAGCTTGCCGACTGTCTCGGACGCCTTGATCAGCGGCGTCAGGTCGGGGCGGCGATGCGCGTCAATCGGCGTTGGCACCGTCACGATATAAAAATTGCATTCAGCGATATCTGCCGGGTCTGTCGAAAAGCGAAGCTGCTCTGCCGCCGCAAGGTCATCAGCGCTGGTCTCGAGCGTCGCGTCCTCACCGCGGCGCAGAGCCTTGATGCGCGACTCGTTTATGTCGAAGCCCACCACCTCGCGGATGCGGCCGAACTCAACTGCCAGCGGCAAGCCCACATAGCCGAGCCCGATAACCGCTATCTTCAGATCATCGAGAGAGGCAATAGGAGCCAATGCGGTTTCGGTCTCGCTCATTTACCCTTATACTCCCGGAACCAGGCGACGAACTTTGCGATGCCGTCGCGGAAGTCGGTCGCGGGTCGATAGCCGGTCAGCCGTTCGAGAAGCGAGGCGTCCGCCCAGGTTGCAGGCACATCACCAGCCTGCATCGGCATGTAGTTGCGGATCGCCTCGATACCCAGGCTCGCCTCGATCGCTTCGATGAAGTCGAGGAGACGGACCTTATCGTTATTCCCGATATTGACGATCCGGAACGGCGCGACTGGGCTCAGAGAATCTCCTTCGATGATATCGGCTGGTGAGGCTGGCCGTTCGGGCACGGCGTCGATCAGAAGGCGGATCGCGCGAACGAGATCGTCGACATAGGTGAAGTCTCGGTACATGTCGCCATGGTTGTAGATGTCGATCGGGCGCCCATCGAGCATCGCGTCGACGAACTTGTAGAGCGCGAGATCAGGGCGTCCCCACGGACCATAGACCGTGAAGAAGCGAAACATCGTCGTCGGCAAATCCCACAGATGCGCATAGGCATGCGCCATCGATTCATTGGCCTTCTTGGTCGCCGCGTAGATGGTGAGCTGCGTGTCCGCCTTCTCGGTCTCGGTAAAGGGCATGTCTTCATTTGCCCCATAAACCGACGACGTCGAAGCCATCAGCAGGTGCTGAACGGCATTGCGGCGCGCCGCTTCCATGACATTGAAGGTCCCTATGACATTGCTGTCGAGATAGGCCCGCGGGTTCTCAAGGCTGTAGCGAACCCCCGCCTGCGCCGCGAGGTGGACGATGACATCGGGTTTGAATGCGTCGATCGTCGCATCGAGCAGCGACTGGTCCTCAAGCATCCCCTCGGTCGCGGAGAAGTTGGGATTCTGTAAGAGGTGTTGGTGGCGCCGATGTTTCAATCGCACATCGTAATAATCGGTCATACCGTCATAGCCGGCGACCGTGAATCCTTCGGCCAGCAGCAGCTTGGCGAGGTGAAAGCCGATAAACCCGGCTGTGCCAGTTACGAATATCCTGCGTTGCACGAAAAATCCTCAGTTGGGGCCAGGACCGACCGTATCGCCGGCGCCCGCAGATCGCGGGTTCGCCCCGCGTTCCGGCGCTGGCGTCAGAGAGATATTGCGGAGATAAACGTCGATGCCGGCTGAATCGTCAGGCAGGTCGACATCAATCGACAGCCAGTACCATCGGCACATGCTATCGGGGACGGAGACCGATACATCGTGCTTGCCGGCTTCGAGAGGAATAGGTTGGATCGGTGCGGCCTTCACTCCCGGTTCTGCGCATCTTATCCGCGCGAGCAGGGTGGACGAGTCGACAGGCATCGACGCCGACAACGACCAGCCGAGCGCGTAGTTCCCGGGCGAGAGGGAAAGAAGCTGGCGCGCTGCGAAACCCCGCGCTCCGCCGATCGCGGACACGAGAAGGCTCTTGTCCTTGTCGTCAATCGATGCCCCGAGCGTGCCCGAGACAGCCAGTTGCCAGTCAAAGGGCGGCAGTTGCGGCTGGCGTGCAAAGCCCCCGTCCGACACCAGGTTGATCGAGCGACCGTCCCCGGCGAGACCCAATCCCTTGTACAAGGCTTCAGCCGCGTCGAAGTGACCGCGGTTCGTCAGCCCAGTCGCCAAGTAGCGATCCCAGCGGCTTACAGTGGTTTGCCGCCAGGGCGCCTGTGCGACTGCCGTGCGCAGCTTTGCCGCATTGAGGAGGCTGGCGGGGCGCTGGATGACCTGCTGCCAGTAGCTATCGGACCACCTCGGCACCGGCCCGATGATTGGAGTTAGCGCATCAACCGCGCCATCCTTCGCCGTCGCCTCGGCCATGGCTCCGACATAAGCGGCGCCTAAATCCTTGTTCGTCAGCACAGATCGCGACAACCAGCGAAAAAAAGCTCCGTCGTCACCGCGCAAGGCCGCGGTTCTGATCTGTTCTTCGTTGAGGAGGGAATTGCGCCGCGTCAGCTCACCGCTCCGCGCCAGCAGCGATGTCCGTGTCTTGCCTTCGGGCATCGCGGGAATGACCAGGGCGAGCGCCGTGGACGACAGTGGTTCAGCACGGTAGGCCGCGCGCGCCAGTTCTACCTCGGCCTTTGTCGGGGCTGTCTTCGAATTTTTGAGCGTGCGGATACCATAGGTCATCATCGCATAATTGGCGCTCGCGGTCCCGGTCGGACCGAACCCGACCGCGTGCGCGGCTGCGGGAGCCTTCACCTCGTTTGAGATTACGTAGCTCCCCGCGCCAACCCACATCGCGAGCGCGCTCGCCGCCAGCCATCCCGCTGTACGATATGCTTTCACAGTTCGTCCCAAACGCTCAGCTGACGCACCTGTGCGTCAGCTCTTTCTCTCGTCGCCATAGCTGTAACCATAGCCGTAGCCATAGCCGTAGCCGTAGACCTGGTTGCGGGCACCGACCTTGGTAACGATGGCGCCGAACAGCTTTGCGCCCGACATCCGCAGGCGAGTCAGCGCAGTCGAAATCGCCCGATTTTTAGTGGCATTGGCCTCGATCGTGTACAAGACACCTTCGACGCGGCGCGCGATCAGCGGCGCGTCGGCCAGGCCCAGCAACGGCGGCGAATCGATCAGCACATGATCGTAGCGTGACAGCAAGATGTTGATCAGCATAGGCAGGCGTTCGCTGCCAAGAAGTTCGGCGGCATTGGGCGGCATCTGGCCCGCCGTAATGACCGAAAACCCGAACTTCGGCAGTTCGACGATCATGCCATCGAGATCATCATCGCCCGATAGATAATGGCTAAGCCCACGCTTGTTGGGCATGTCGAGATAGCGGTTGAGCGACGGATTTCGGACGTCGGCGTCGATCAGTACTACTGACTTGCCGGTCGCCGCGAGCACCGTCGCGAGGCTGAGCGAGGAATTGCTCTTGCCTTCCTTGGGCCGCGACGACGTCAGCATGATCGACCGCGGAGCACCATGCTCGGTCAGGAAAGTCAGGTTCGTCATCAGCGAGAAATAGGCTTCGTAGATCGCCGATTTCTTGTCGAGAATGGCATCCGCCACATTCTGGTCGAGCACTTCCGGGATCGTGCCGAGCAGCGGCAATCCGAAGCGGCTAACCACGTCCTGAGGATCGCGAACCGAGCTGTCCATCTTCTCCAGGATGAAGACGAGTGCAGCGGCGATAGCAGTGCCCGCAAGCAGCGCGAGGAGCAGGTTGAGGGCAAGCGAAGGACTAGAGGGTTTGTCGGCGACCTTGGCGCGATCAACCACAGCGATATTATTGGTACCGACACCAGAGGCGCCAATCTCTTTGTATCGCTGCAATAGCCCATCGTAAAGCTGCCGGTTGGAATCGACTTCGCGCTGCAGGATCGCCATCTGGATAGATTCGCGCTGCTGGACGTTATAATCGCCAGTTAGCCGGTTTAACTCCCTTTCCAGGTCGCGCTCTCGCTTGACGGCAGCATTATAAGCTTCGCGGTTCCCGGCGCTCGAACGTGCCGTCTCGGCGGAGATGCTACGGTCAAGATTGTCAACCTGCGCGCGCAGCGAGACGACCGCTGGATAGTCCTCCTCGAATATTGTGCGCAGGCGGGCGAGCTCGGCCGCCGCCTCGGCACGCTTCTGCCGCATTGCACCGATCGCTGGCGCATTCACCTGCGCTGCGCCCGTCTGCGTGTTGGCGAGTTCGGCCTCGGCCGCGATGCGCAATTGGCGCGCTTCAGCTAGTGCCTTGCTGACGGCTTCGATATCCGACCCCACCAGCGTCTGCGTCTTCGTTTGACCTTTCGCATCAATCTCAGACGAGATCGTCACGATCCCCTTGTCCATTGTGTAGTTGATGAGGGCGCGTTCGGAGACTTCGAGATTCTGACGCAGCGTAGTGAGTCGCGCTTCGAGATATTTGCGCGCGTCAGACGTGGCTGCGAAACGCCGATCAATAGTCGCCTGGACGAACTGAGTGACCCACAGGTCGGCAAGCTTTGCCGACAGCTGCGGCGACGGGGTCGAAAAGCCAACATCAACTAGGCTCGACGTGCGGACGGGTGCCACCTGCAATTGTTCCAGCAGAATTTCGGCGGCGCGCTTGCTGAGGTCGCGCCGCTGCGCGCTCGTCATCCCGGCTTCAGGGGTGTCGAGCTTGAAGGCGGTGGTGAAAGCCTTGTCCGCGGTCAGATTTCCTGCGCGTACAACCCGGTCGGCAAGCGACCTCGACTGCAGCAACGAATATTGCGTGTTGTAGAACGCAATTTCGTTAACCGGAGCGCGGTCGCGTTCACCCTCCACCGAGGTTGCAACGGGGGCGTCGGGCAGGATTTCGATACGGGCCGTGGATGTGTACTGCGGCGTCGCGAGAAAGGTCGCAAGAAGCCCGAGGAGGAGGCACGCCGCGATGACGCCGATCACCCAGTTGCGATGGTTGATGACCGCAGCGATAGTCCGTTCGAGGATGGGCAGACCCCCGTCCTCGTCATACCCTGCATATCGATCAGCGGCGTCGAGTGACGATAGCGAATCGCGCGTAGTGGCCAGTTCATTCATGTTGCGATCCGTTCTCGACTTAAAATTCGCGGGCCAGCAGGATTATCGGCGACAGAAGCGCGGGGACGGTCTGGAGAATATCCTTGAACATGCGGCGCTGCGGTGAATCCCCAACGATCACAATGTCGTTCGGGAAAATCTCCGGATCGGCATAATTGCCGCGGCGGATACCCTCCAGATTGTAGATGCCGACATATTTCTTGTTGCCGACATCGCGGAAGACAACGACGTCTTCAAGCTTGGCAAACTCGGTCGTGCCGCCCGCCAGGGCAACGGCGCGCATCAGCGTCATCCGTCCAACGACCGGATAGGAGCCCGCCTTGTTCACCTGGCCGTCGACCGTCACCGACATGGACTGGATAGCCAGCTGGCTCGTGGGCGACTTGAAGTTGACGGTCACCTGAGGGTCGCGCACATATTTGCCGACCAGCTTGCCGCGGATCTCGTTCGCGATGATATCGGGCGTCTTGCCCGCGGCGGCGACAGTCCCAACCAGCGGGAACGCAAAATTGCCCTCCCCGTCGGTCATGATGTCGCGCTGCATGTCTTCGACGCCAAATACCTCGACGCGCAATTCGGTGAAGGGGCCCACAAAAGAGGTTCGGCTCGAGTGGACGACGTCGGCGGCCTCAGGCTTCGGCAGCTCGGCTAGCTTGGTCACCGGGCTGTCCGGGACGCTCGCGACCGGAGGCGCATTCTTGACACATCCGGCGAGAGCCATGATGCCCAGGGCGAAGATGATGCGGATTTGGGTCATGAGGCTGTATGGGTATCCGGATGCTTCAAGGACAGGGACGCTATAGAGGCTTGGGACATGCCCGCAAGTTTAATCCCGTCGTGCGGACGTGGGGGCGGGACAACAAAGCAATGTTATCAACATGATGGCTATGAGCTGTAACGAGGGCACGCGAAGAGGGTAATCGACCAGGCTGGCGCCCGCCAGGATGATGACCACCGTCAGAACCGGCAATCGCAGGTCACCCCGATACCCCTTGACCAGGTTGCGCAAGCCGAGCGCAAGGAAGCTGCGGGTAAACCAGACGAGCGCTCCGACGAGGATCAGCGCCATGGGCAACCCGCCCGTCAGCAGAATCTCGGCCCAATCATTATGGGCGTGATTAAAATAAAATGGGCTGAGCAAAGCGTCGGGCTCGAACATCTTGTAGACATCGGGAAAGGATCCCATGCCGCTTCCCGCCACCCAATATTTCTCGATCATCGACCATACGGTCGGCCATGCCTGGACGCGCATGTCATCGCCCGCCCCTTGGTCAGCCAACCGGCTGATTGCGGTCGTCCGGTCGGAGATCCAGATTGCGGTTCCCAGCAATAGCGCGAGAAATACTGGCGGCGAATAAAGAAGATAGCGCCAAATACCCGACGCTGTCTCGGAAGCCTTCGCTCCGCGTCCTCCGGCGGGCTTTGCGTGCCAAGCGGATACCAGCATCGCGTAGCTTATGGCGAATGCGACCACCCCCGCAACAAATCCGGCGCGCGAGCCGATGAGCGCGGTCAACGCGGTGAAGGTCATCATCGCGAATATAAGCGCAATCTGCATTGGCCGGCTCTGCCGGCTGCGCATTCTCTCGTCGCGGAGCAGTGCAGCCGCGATAGCCGTCGCGCAGGCGAAGAACACGGCATTGTGGTTCCGATTGGCAAACAGCCCCACCATCGCGCCGGAATTGGTGATCCGGTAGAGATAGGCGGCGCCTCCCGAGCCCGCCAAAAGCTGGAAAAAGCCAAGGATGGCGCTCACGGCCGCAACGCCGACAATCGCCAGCATCAGCTTGGGATAATCTTCGAAATCCAGCTTTGCCGCCAAAAGCAGGGCGGCGAATGGAACGGACATGGCAAGGAGGCTGTTCCAGCTTTGCGACGGCGTCAGCGAAATCGGCCGCCAAAGGTCCGCCTGACCCAGCAGCCCGTCGATCGCGATAATGGTCTCGCGGCCCGGAAGGGCATGCCAGAGGGCGGGCGGTAGCGGCACGAGCTGTAATGCAATCCACGCCGTCAGGAGCACGAGCAGAATGAAAGGCGTGCGGATGCGCTTCCAGTCCTCCGCCGTTAATCGTGTCGCCGCCCAGAACGCGGCCAATACTGCGGCTGCCCGCAGCAACGGCAAGGACGCAATATCAGACCGCGACCCGCCACCCACAAGGAACGTAAAGATCAGGAAAAGTATAGGAGCCGATGCGGCTAAACCCGTACCAAAAGACGGTTTTGAGATAGGGGCTGCAGCCGCTTGTCTATTCATGATCGTCTTTTCTTGTCGTCAATACTGCGGGCATGGCGGCCGATGCGCGGGGCTTATGCGCTCGATCCTGAAGTGACAAGCGCGATAAGGCGGATTGCACAAAAGCGACGGTGAGATTGGAGAGGCCGGGCCTTCTGCAGTCCGGCGCGTCCC
Source organism: Sphingomonadales bacterium (assembly GCA_044508875.1). Taxonomy (GTDB): domain Bacteria; phylum Pseudomonadota; class Alphaproteobacteria; order Sphingomonadales; family Sphingomonadaceae; genus Sphingopyxis; species Sphingopyxis flava_A. The sequence goes on from JBIQHE010000003.1 coordinate 33,894, forward strand.
ATCTCATGCCGCCGCGCGCTCCATTTTCTCACGCGCGTAGAGGAACCAGCGCTGCTCGCCCTCGAGCGCCAGGGCTGCGAGGGTCCCGCTGCGAAAGGCACCCACGTCGACGCCGATGCGGTTCGCCTGCTCGTCGGGTTCGGCTGTGATGCTGTGACCGTGGACGATCATCTTCCCATGGTCGGCGAGGTTGTCGAGGAATTCGTCGCGAATCCAGCGCAGGTCCGAGAGCGACTGCTTCTCGAGCGGGATCCCGGGGCGGATGCCCGCATGGACAAAGGCATAATCGCCGATCTCGATAATATCCTCGCCCGTTCCCAAAAATGCGACATGTTCGGCGGGCACAAGCTGCGGCAACCGCTCGGCGACCTCCTCGAAGGTCGCGTCGGCAAGACTTTCCTCATTGTCCCAGTAACTCGCGACGGTGGCATCGCCGCCAATGCGCATGAAATAGCGCAGACGCCGCACGTCACCCGTCAACGCGGCGAGAAAGCATTCCTCGTGATTGCCGATAAGCAGCCTGGTATCAGGAAATTCTTCGCGCAGGCGGATCGCGCGGTCGACGACCTCGGACGACTGGGGTCCGCGGTCGATAAGGTCGCCCAGCAGAATGATGGACACCTCGGCCGGGCCGCGCGCGGCATTATCGGCGCGGATCAAATCAAGCATTCCGGCAAAAAGATCGTCGCGACCGTGAATGTCGCCGATCGCATAGACGCGCTGCCCCTCGGGGATCGAAAAGCCGCTGCGCGCCGGTTGGGCAGGCTTGCTTTTACGCTTCCAAAACATGAACAAACAGACCGATCTACCGTTACTCAACAAGACATATGGCCGAAAACAGGGCCTTGCAGGCGATACTCGCCCTAGCCCCCTCGATCGGCCGTGGCAATATACGCGGGACGCGCGATAGCGTTGCAGTGCACGGCGCCCCAAGCGGAATTTTTCATAGCCTCGGCAAACTTAAGGGTGTCGCAAGTATTTGCGCTTAGTGCGTCCTTAACCACAAGCGCGGACACAACCTATGAGAATCATGACTGTTTTCGGGACGCGTCCGGAAGCGATCAAAATGTTCCCCGTCATCCACGCGCTGCAAGGCCGTGATGACGCGGACGTGCGTGTCTGCGTCACCGCGCAGCATCGCGAGATGCTCGACCAGGTGCTCCACATTGCGCGCATCAAGCCCGATATCGACCTTGATCTCATGCAGGCGAACCAGACGCTCGACGCGCTGCTCGCGCGCCTTGTAACGGGGCTCGGCGAGACCCTCGACGCCGAGCGCCCCGACCGCGTCCTCGTTCACGGCGACACGCTGACGACGATGGCGGCGACGCTCGCCGCCTATTTCCGTAAGATCCCGGTGGGTCATGTCGAGGCGGGGCTGCGCAGCGGCAACATTTATCACCCTTGGCCCGAAGAGGTGAACCGCAAGGTTGCAGGCGCGGTCGCAGACCTCCATTTCGCGCCAACCGAGACCGCCGCTGCGGCTCTGCGGGCCGAAAATGTCCCCGACAGCCAGATCCACGTCACCGGCAACACCGTGATCGACGCGCTCCTTGCCACAAAGGCGCGCATCGACGACGAGCCTTCGCTCGCCGCCGGGCTTGATCCGCTCATCGCCCGCTTTCAGGGCAAGCGGATCGTCGCCGTCACCTCGCACCGACGCGAAAATTTCGGAGACGGCATGAAGGCGATTGCCGATGCGATCGCGGCGATTGCCGCGCGCAGCGACGTCGCGGTCATCTTTCCCGTTCATCCCAATCCGCAAGTGCGCAGTGCCATGGAGCCGACCCTTGGCGGGCTTGCCAATGTCGCACTCATCGACCCGCTCGATTATCCGCATTTCGTGCGGCTGCTCGCGGAATGCCACCTTGTTCTTACCGATAGCGGCGGAGTGCAGGAAGAAGCGCCGTCGCTCGGCAAGCCCGTGCTCGTGATGCGCGAGACCACCGAGCGCCCCGAGGGCATCGCGGCAGGCACGGCAAGGCTCGTCGGTACGCGGCGCGACCATATCGTTTCCGAAATCTTCAGCCTTTTGGACGATGATCGAGCCTACAACGCCATGGCCCGCGCCCATAACCCCTTCGGCGACGGGACCGCGGGCGTCCAGATTGCGGAGATTGTCGCGCGTGGCCGTTGATATCGAACAGAAAGTTACGGTCGTAGGGCTTGGCTATATCGGCCTGCCGACCGCCGCCCTCATCGCACGCTCGGGCTGCAAGGTCACCGGCATCGACGTCAGCGCCAAGGTCGTCGAAACCGTCAACAACGGCAAGGTCCACATCGAGGAAGTTGACCTCGACGGCCTTGTGCAGGGCGTTGTCGCGCGCGGCACGCTCGTCGCCTCGACCACAATGGTCGCCGCCGACACCTTCGTCATCGCGGTGCCGACGCCCCACGATGCCGAACATCGCCCCGACACCAGCTTTGTCCTCGATGCCGCGCGCGCGATCGCGCCGGTGCTCGAAGCCGGCAATCTCGTCATCCTCGAATCGACCTCACCGGTCGGGACCACCGAAAAGGTGGCGGAACTGATCGCGGACCTCCGCCCGGACCTGCGCGTCCCGGGCCGCTGCAGCGGCGCCGCCGACATCTTCATCGCCTATTGCCCGGAGCGCGTGCTGCCGGGGCGCATCTTGGTCGAACTGGTCGACAACGACCGCTGCATCGGGGGCATCACGCCGCGCTGCGCGCGCCGCGCGATGACCTTCTATCGGCAATTCGTGCGCGGTGCCTGCGTCACGACAACCGCGCGCGCTGCCGAAATGGTGAAGCTCGTCGAGAACAGCTACCGCGACGTCAACATCGCTTTTGCCAACGAGCTGTCGATGATGGCCGAAGCGCTCGGCGTCGACGTCTGGGAAGTGATCCGCCTCGCCAACCGTCATCCGCGCGTGAACATCCTCCAGCCCGGACCCGGCGTCGGCGGCCATTGCATCGCGGTCGATCCCTGGTTCCTCGTCCACGGCGCCCCCGAGCACAGCCGCCTCATCCGCACCGCGCGCGAGGTGAATATCGCCAAGACCGCGCACGTCATCGGCGCCGCCGAAATGCTCGTCGCGCAGCACCCTCGGGCCCGCGTCGCGTGCCTCGGTCTCGCCTTCAAGCCCAATATCGACGATTTTCGCGAGAGCCCCGCGGTTGAGGTTGCGGCGGCGCTCGCGCGCCGCTTTGGCTCGCAGATCGACATTGTCGAGCCCTATGCGCGCGGCCTTCCGATGGAGTTTGCCGGCACCGGGGCGCGCCTCATCGACCTCGACAGCGCGCTTTCCGAGTGCGAGCTTCTCATCGTTCTCGTAGACCATGATCTCTTCAAGTCGATTCCCCTGGAAGAGCGCGCCGACAAGATCGTTTATGATACCCGCGGTCTCTGGCACGACCAGCCGAGCGGTGGACACGGCAATCGCCTTCATCGGGCGGCCTGACCCATATGGCTTGACCTTCCCGGGCGCGAGTCCGATCGTGGCGACATGTTGACGCGCCTTTCAACGATCATTGTCGAAAAGCCCTGGGGCCGCACCGACATCCCGCCCGCCTTCGGCGACTTTGGCGGCCGGCGGATCGGCGAGATCTGGTTTGCCAATCCCGCAGGTTCCGAGGCGCCGATCCTCGTCAAGTTTCTCTTCACGTCGGAGCGGCTTTCGATCCAGGTCCACCCCGACGACGAGGCTGCGCGCGCCGCGGGCTATCCGCGCGGCAAGGAGGAATGCTGGCTCATATTGTCCGCCGATCCCGGTGCCGAGCTCGGTGTCGGGCTGACGGCCGAAACGACGCGGGAGAAGCTGCGCGACGCGGCGCTCGATGGCAGCATCGCCGACATGATCGATTGGCGCGCCTCGAGGCCCAATGATTTCGTCTATAACCGCGCGGGCACGATCCACGCGATTGGCGGCGGCCTCACGGTCGTCGAGGTGCAGCAGAATGTCGACTGTACCTACCGGCTCTATGATTATGGCCGGCCGCGTGAATTGCATCTCGACGAGGGGCTGAAGGTCGCAGCGCCGCGCCCGGTTCACGACCCGCGCGATACCATCCTCGACCCCCACGCGACCCGGATGCTGGTCGAAGGACCACATTTCCACCTTGCCCATCTTGCCGGGCCCTTCGACCCGGCGATGATCGGAAAAGTGGGGGGCGAGGCGACCTTCGTCCCGCTTTCGCCGGGGTGCCGCGCAGAGGGCGAGGCCTTCACACTCGGCGAGGCCGCGCTGGTCACCGAAATCTCGGGAATCGAACTTGGCGAAGGCGCCCGCGCGCTCCTCACCTGGCCTGCCTGAAGGGCGGCAATCGCGCGGTCCGTCACCGCAAGCGCATCGTATCGCCCTCAACCGTGACCGCGCCAAGCTTTGCAAGATAGCTCTGGCCGAGAAGCGACACGCCCATATCGGCCTCGACGACCGCGGCCTCGACGCCGCGTACCTCGATGCCGCCTACCTCGACGCTTTCGAGCCTCACCCCGCGCATCGGCACATCGCCCCCCGCCGTCCGCGCGGTCCCAGCGACCGGCAGCCGGTCGACATCGATACCGATCGCCTCGGCATCGGCCCGCGTGAGCGCAATGATCGAAGCGCCGCTGTCGACCATCATCCGCACCGGGCGGCCGTTGATCGCTGCATCGGCATAGAAATGCGAATCGGGGGCGCGGCTGAGCTCGACTTCGCCCGCTCCGCCGGCTCCGGGCGCCGCGGTCCAGCCGCCATGCTGACGCTTTTCCTTCGTCCAATTGTCATTGTCGTCTTGGGAGCTTTGCTCGGCGTGCGTGTCGCCCGGGGCCGAGCGGCTGGCAAGTCCTGCCATGCCGACCGACACCGCCGCAATCACCGCGGCGAGACCGAGAAATCGCCCCAACATGGGAGCGGTTTTCGCATGCTCTCGTTGGAGAATGGTTAAGGACGCGGGGTCAGCCGCGCTCGATGAAGGCGCGCCAGCTCGGCGTGCCGCCGCGCAGCGAATAGGTGATGCGCGCGCAGGCATATGGCCGGCCGGCACGATTGTCCGCATCGGCCGCGGTTTTTGGCCACGCCTCCGCGCTTCCCTCCCCCGCGGCCCAGCATATGAGGGCTTCGGCCTCGGGCCGCGCCGCGATCTCGGCGCGGTCGGCTGCGCTGTAGGCTTTGGGAACGCTCCAGCCAAGGATCCGGCGCTCGATCGGCACGGCGGCCTCGAAGAGCGGCGCGAAAGGAGCGCACCGGTCGGCGAGGAGCGCAGCCACCGCCTCCCGGTCAGCAGGCCCCAGCCAGCGCCCGCCGAGAAGCGGCGCCCAGCGCGCGGGGTCGCGCGAGCGTAGCGCCGGGAAGAGCTCGTCCGCCGCCGCAGCAAAACGGGGAAGCCAGGGCGAATCGTCGGCGAGCAGCGCAAGCCCTGCAGGCTCGCGGGCAGGCTCGGGCTCGATCGGCACGAGCGGTGCGGCCTCGGCGCGAGGCGGCGCCCACGCGGCGCAATCCTCGGCAGCGGCCGGGCGGACCGCGAAGGCGGCGAGGAGCGCCGCGGGGATCAGCAGGCTTCGCATGGGATTGATCCTATCACGCCGGGGTGCGGGCGTCACGAACCCGCCGCAGCGAGGCCCTCGCGTAGCCACCCCGGCGCCCTGGCGGCATCGATAGTTTCGACGCGGCGGTGCTCGACCGACCAGCCAAGCTCGGGGTAGGCAATGACCTGCCGCGCGGGTTCGGCTGCGGCGAGCGGCACCACGACCAGCCGCCGGTTCACCTTCTGCCGCCAGTTCATGCGCGCGGTATTCTCCTGCCCGACATAGCAGCCCTTGGTGAAGCTGACGCCATTGAGCTCAGCGGCATTGCATTCGAGCCAGAGCGTCGTGCCGTCGCCGAGCTCGGCGCGCCCTTCGGTGACGCCGAGCGCCAGCCGGTGCGCACGCCAGGCTGCATCGGCGCCATCCCCCTCGTCCGCGGGCGCGAGCCAGCGTTGGCCGAGCTCGGCGAGCCGCGGGTCGGCCGCGCCGAGATCGCCCAGCGGCGCCCAATGTACCGCGATCTCCTCCTCGCGCGCGATGGTGATCGCGCGGCGGAGGCGATAGAGCGTGAGGCGCTTGATGAGATCATCGGCTGCGCCGCGCTCGCAATCGATAAGCAGATCATCCTCGTCGCCCCAGACGAGGAAGTCGAAGAGCACCTTTCCCTGCGGCGTCAGGAGCGCTGCCCAGACGGGCAAATTGCCCGCGACATCGTTGGTGACGAGCCCCTGGAGAAAGTCCCGGACATCGTCGCCCGAGAGGCGGACAAGCGCGCGATCGTTGAGGGTGGTATTGGCCATGCCGATAATCTAGGGACGCGCGAGCCAAAGCCAAGCCACGATCTGCCGAAGGCCCCCTTATGACCGACCGCCTTACCATCCGCCGCCCCGATGACTGGCACGTGCACCTGCGCGACGGCGCGATGCTGGCGCATGTCGCGCCCTGTACCGCGCGCCAGTTCGCACGCGCGATCGTCATGCCGAACCTGTCGCCGCCGGTGACGACTATCGCCGAGGGCATCGCCTATCGGGACCGCATCCGGGCAGCCGTTCCCGCCGATCTTGGCTTCACCCCGCTCATCGTGGCTTATCTTACCGATCATATCGACCCAGGCGAGCTGGCGCGCGGCCATGAAGAGGGGGTCTTCACCGCGGCAAAACTCTATCCGGCGCACGCGACCACCGGCAGTGCGCACGGCGTCACCGATGTCACCCGGATCATGCCCGTCCTCGAGCGCATGCAGTCGATCGGCATGCCCTTGCTCGTCCACGGCGAGGTCACCGATGCCGAGGTCGACATATTCGACCGCGAGGCGGTGTTTATCGAGCGAACGCTGGCGCCGCTGGTGAAAGCGCTTCCCGCGCTCAAGATCGTCCTTGAACATATCACCACGGCCGAGGCCGCGCAGTTCGTTGCCGATGCGCCCGGGACCATCGCTGCAACCATCACGCCGCAGCATCTCCACATCAACCGCAACGCGATGCTCGTCGGCGGCATCCGCCCTCACGCCTATTGCCTGCCCGTCGCCAAGCGCGAGCACCACCGTCTCGCGGTCCGCGCCGCTGCGACATCGGGATCGCCCAAATTCTTTCTCGGAACCGACAGCGCGCCGCATGCGGTCCACACCAAGGAAGCCGCCTGCGGCTGCGCCGGCATCTTCAACGCGCCCTATGCCCTCGAAAGCTATGTCCAGGCGTTCGACGAGGATGGCGCGCTGGCACATTTCGAGGGTTTTGCAAGCGAGCACGGCCCGCGCTTCTACGGCCTCCCGCTCAACGAGGGCAGCATCACGCTCGAGCGCGCTCCCACTGTCGTGCCCGACCGGATCGGAGACGTCGTCCCCTTCCACGCCGGCGAGACGCTCGCGTGGCGGCTAGCGCCGCAATAGGCCTGGAATTCAGGCCGCGCGTTCGGCGCGCAGCTTGCGCCAGATGTCGAAGCTGAACACCGCGACGCTCGTCCATATGAGCAGGAAGCAGAGAAACTGGGCGGGCTTCAGCGGCTCGCCGAATGCAAACAGGCTCAACAGGAACTGGATCGTCGGTGCGAGAAACTGGATGAAGCCCAGCGTCGCGTAGCTCATCCGCCGCGCCGCGGTGGCAAAGAGGAGCAGCGGCACCGCTGTCACGATCCCGCCCGCGGCGAGCAGCCAGCTGATCCCGGTATCGGATCCAAATCCGACCCCGTCACCGAGCCAGATGAAATAAAGGGCAGCGACGCCCGCGAGCGGCAGGAGAAGGGTCGTCTCGATGGCAAGGCCGGGGAGCGACCCGACGGGGGCAATCTTGCGGATCAGGCCATAGAGGCCGAAGCTGAATGCCAGCGTCAAGCTAATCCAAAGCGTGTCGAGCGCGCCCCCGAGGAGGATGGCCACGCCCACCCCGGCGATCGCGACCGCGAGCATCTGGAGCTTGCTCAGTCGCTCACCGAGAAAGACCATTCCCAGCATGACGTTGACGAGCGGGTTCAGATAATAACCAAGGCTGGCGGCAAGCACATGCCCCGTGAAGATCGAGTAGATATAAACGAGCCAGTTGAGCGCGATGAGCAAGGCGCTCGCCAGGAGGAGCCGCAGCACCCGCATGTCCCTGAGAGCCGCGAGATACTCACCGACCTGGCGCCGGAAGATCATGATCAGGAAGCAAAAGGGTAGCGACCAGATGATACGCTGGGACAAGACCTCCAGCGGCGGCACAGTCTCGAGGAGCTTGAAGAACAGCGGGACGAAGCCCCAGATTCCATAGGCCGCCAGCGCGTAGGGCAGCCCTCCCTGGTTGCTCCCCGCGGGGGCCTGTGGGTGGCTCATGATTTAGCTCTTCGGAAAAAAGAAGGAGAGGATCAGATAATGCCGTTGCCGATCATCAGGCGCAGAACGCCGACGACGATCACGACGAGATTGAGGTTGCGGCCGCTGGTCCGGTCCGACATCGCCCCGAGCGCCAGCCCGACGACCGCGATTGGTACCACCAGCCAATTTGCCCAACCGAGGAAGGGGATGAAGGCGGGGATAGCCAAGATCAACGCGATAAAGCCGATGACGATCGATGCGAAGTTGAGCATGGCCCCAATGTCGCACTTCATTTTTGGGACGGCAAGTCCCTTTCGGTTCGTCGCCGCTCTCGCTCCTTTCGTCTTGTTGCCTAGGGTTCATGCAACGCAGTTCAAGTTGCAGCCGTTCTCGCAACGACACGCCGGATACCCCCAAGGCATCAAGGCGTCGAACCAGGAAAGGACTTATGATGCGTAAATTCACCAAGAGCCTGCTCGGTGCGGCCGCGGCGATCGGCGTTGCCGCCACCGCCCCCGCATTTGCCGGCATCTCGCCCGCCGCACCGGCGCCCGGACATGTCTTTGTAAAGGCCGACCAGGACGCGGGCTTCTACCGCAAGAAGCGCGACCGCCGTCATTATGCCCGGGACCAGCGCGTCAATAACAATACGCGCATCTGGCGCGGTAACGACGGCCGCTACCGCTGCAAGAAGGACGATGGCACCACGGGTCTTCTTATTGGCGGCGCCGTCGGGGGCCTTGCTGGTCATGAGATCGCGGGTAGCGGCGACAAGCTGCTCGGCACCGTGCTCGGCGCCGCCGGCGGCGCGCTGCTCGGACGCGAGATCGACCGCGACAAATATCGCTGCCGCTAAGGCAGTAGAATACCGTTACGGGTGCGGGGCTCGGACCCCTCCACCCGCACCGCGTGATGGAGAGGGCGCCGGCTTTGGTCGGCGCCCTCGTCTCGTCGGGAGATGGGTTCGAACGCCAGCAGCAGGTAATTGCACCTTGCTCCTGCTGCCCTCTTCGCCCAGAAGCGAGGCGTCTTTGCTGCCTCTCCGAAAGGATCGCCATGTTGAACGGGCCTCTTCTCGTCACCGAGCGGCTGATCCTGCGCCCCCCCGCTGCCGAGGATTTCGGTGCCTTCGCTGAAATGTGCAGCGAGGAGGAAACGATGCGCTTTATCGGCGGGGCCTGCCCGCGCGCGCAGGCGTGGCGACTATGGTGCACGCTTGCAGGGGCGTGGCACATCCGCGGATTTTCGATGTTCTCCGTGATCGAGCGGGCGAGCGGTGAATGGGTCGGGCGCCTTGGCCCCTGGGAGCCCGACGGCTGGCCCGGCGCCGAAATCGCCTATGGCGTGCGCGCGAAGTTCGCCGGCAAGGGCTATGCCTTTGAAGGCAGCGTCGCGGCGTGCGATTTCGCGGTGGAATTCCTGAAATGGCCCGACCTCAGGCACAACATCGACCCCGCCAACCACCGCTCGCAGGCGCTCGCCAGGCGGCTTGGCGCGGCGAACAGCGGCCCCACCCGCCTTCCCGCCCCCTTCGAGGACGCCCCGGTCGACGCCTGGACGCAAAGCGCTGACCAGTGGCGACAAAAGCGCAAGGAGCTCATGCCATGACCGACCACCATGTCGACCCCGAACGCGCGCAGTTCGACGCCTTCAAGGCGCTACCGCGTGACAGCGTCATCCACATGCTCAACCTCGTGCGCTTTCGGGATAAGGCCGCCTATCCCGCGGACCATCCGCTCGCGGCCGAGACGCTGACCGGCGCCGAGGCCTACCGGAATTACAGCGCCGACAGCGGGGCGGTCTTCCAGCGCGTCGGTGGCCGGATCGTCTGGCGCGGCACGATGGAAGCCATGGTGATCGGCCCCGAGGGCGAGCGCTGGGACGCGGTCTTTATCGCTGAATATCCAAATAGCGGCGCCTTCATGGAGATGGTCACCGACCCCGTCTATCGCCAGGCAGTCGTCCACCGGCAGGCGGCGGTGGACACCTCGCGCCTCATCCGCTGCAGCCCGAAGGCGTCTCGCTCCGAGACAGGTTTCGGCTAACATAGCCTTACCGGTTAACGCTGTTTCCTCACATCTTCTTAACCAGAATTCGGCTAGTCCGGAGGAAGGATTAAGGGAGTGTTAGCGATGATCTTGCGGGGAAAATGGCTCGTTGCCGCGTTGCTGGTCGCGACCGCAGGGCTTGCCGGCTGCCGGGACAATCCCCAGAAAAACGCAGATCTTGCACCCCTCGACGACGGGCTGACGGAGGTCGATCCCGCGATCAAGGGGGCGCTTGAAGACAAGATCATGGTCGACCCCAAGCTCACGGGCCAGGCCAACCGCAACGCCGTGGGGCCGGGCAACCGTCCTCTCGACGGCGGCGTCCCCGGTGTCGCTGCCGGCAAGGCCGCAACCGCCGCCGAGGCGGCGGCGGCGATGAAAGCCGGGAAGCTCCTCGCGGCTCCCAAGGCGCTGGCGCTCGAGGAAAACTGCGCCGGCGACTGCGCAGCCAAGCGCCCGGTCACCATCGGCGCGCTTGCGCGCGACCAGACCAAGGGGAGCTGCGATGCGAAGCTTAGCTACTCGAACAGCTGGGCCGACCGCATGCCCGCCGCCTTCCCCGTCTATCCGCGAGCGACCCTGCGCGAGGCAGCCGGGGTCGACGGGGGCAAGTGCAACATCCGCGTCGTCAATTTCCAGACCGCTGCGTCGATCCAGGGCGTGCTCGACTATTATCACACGATGGCGGTCCGCGCGGGCTATACAAGCGATCACCGCGTGAACGGCAACGAGCACATGCTTGGCGGCACGAAGGGCGAGCTTGCCTATGTCGTGATGCTGCGCCGCGACGGCGGAATGACCGACGTCGATATCGTCGCCTCGGGCGGTCGCTGACGCCTCAGGCCCCCCGCGCCGCAATTGCATCGAGCGCTGCGCCATCGCGGATGGTGATCCGGTTATAGTCGATCGCGATCACGCGGGCGCGCTCCATGTCGCGCAGCACGCGATTGACGCTCTGCCGCGTCACCCCGAGCATCGCGCCCAATTGCTCCTGCGGCAGCCGAAGCCCGACCTCGGTGCCGCCATCCGCCGCGATCCCGTGAATCCGCCCAAGCTGTGCGAGCGTCGCCGCCATGCGCTGTTCAAGCGAGCCGAGCGTCTGATCGTGGAGGAGACGGAGGCTGTCGCCGTGCCGGGTGCAGAGAAGGAGCGCAACGTCGCGCCACAGGATCGGCTCGGCATCGAGGATCGCGGTGAGCGCGCCGCACTCGAGGTGCAAAAGGACGCTGTCGGCATAGGCCCTGAATTCATAAGGAAGCCGCACCTTCGAGAAGAGGAGGACGAGCGCGAGCACCTCGGGGGCTCTTGCAAGACCGAGAACAAAGCGCTTGCCATCTGGAGACCCGCTGCAGATCTCGACGCCGCCTCTCGCGACGACAATGACGTCGCGGCTCGTGCGCGTGCGCGCACCGATGTCGGTGCCGCGCGCGTAGAACTGCGCGCGCGCGATGGAGGCCACCTCGATCAGCCGGGCTTCGGGCCAGCCCCGAAACAAGGGGCAAAGCCGTAGCGCCTGGAGCCGTCCCTCCTGCCCCCATGTGTCATGCGATCCCTTTGCCTCGGACCTCGTCGACATCGTCACTCCCCTTCCCCCGCCGTTTCTATGCGGTGCGCCTGGATTTCCCAAAGAGATTGTCGGCTCGGTGACAGACTTGAAGGCCCGGAGCGTGATAGGTGAGCGCCGAGAGGAGACCCATCTGCCATGAAAATGCTTCTTGCCCTGGCCGCCCTCGCGGCAGCCGCGCTCGCCGGCCCAGCGATGGCCGCGCCGCAGTCAGCGCCGCTCACCGAGGAGGACGCCTACGCGATCGGCCTCGAGGCCTATACCTACGCCTATCCGATGGTGCTGATGGAAGTGACGCGCCGCGTGTCCACGAGCGCGGGCGAAGGCCGGATGCGCGCACCGATGAATGCGTTCGCGCACAGAAAGGCATATCCGGACGCGAGCTTCAAGGATGTCGTGCGCCCCAACGCCGACACCCTTTATTCGACACTCTGGTTCGATGTCGGCAAGGAACCGCTGGTCCTGACCCTCCCGGCCACCGCGGGCCGCTACCACATCGTCCCGATCATGGACATGTGGAGCGAGGTGTTCGCAGCGCTCGGCACCCGCACCACGGGCAACGATGGCGGGATCTTCGCTCTCGTGGGCCCGCACTGGGAGGGGACGCTCCCGAAGGGCGTACGGATGATCCGCAGTCCGACCGAGCAGGGCTGGATCATCGGGCGCATCCAGACCAATGGCGCCGCCGATTATGAGCATGTCCACCGGCTGCAGGCGGGGTTCGGCGCCGCGCCCCTTTCATCCTGGAGAAAGCCGCAGCGCGCAGCAGAGGCGGCAACCGGCCCTGCCGTCGACATGAAAACCCCGCCGGTCGAACAGGTCGCGCAGATGACGCCCGGCGCCTTCTTCGCACTTTTCGCCGAGACGCTGAAGCGCAACCCACCGCATGCGAGCGACTATGCAGTGCTGCTGCGCATGGAACGCATCGGCCTCGTGCCGGGGCAGAGCTTCGATCTCGCCGCCGCAGACGCCGCGGTAGAGCGCGGGATCACGCGCGCGGCGGCCGATGCCTATGCGCGCATTGCAAACCGGCGCAGGGGCGTCAGCCTCACGAAAAATGGCTGGGTCGCGCTCGGCAATGCGCTCGGCGCCTATGGCAACGACTATCTGCAGCGCGCCTTCATCGGCTATGCAGGTCTTGGGGCGCTACCGCCGGAAGACGCAATCTATCCGATGGTACCCCTCGATGGCGAGGGCAGGCCGCTCACGGGCGCGGCGCGTTACATTCTCCATTTTGAGAAGGACCAGCTCCCGCCCGCCGACGCCTTCTGGTCGCTGACGATGTACGGCGCCGACCAGTTTTTCGTCGCGAACCCGATCGACCGCTTTGCGATCGGCGACCGCGACAAGCTCGTCTTCAATCCAGACGGGTCGCTCGACCTCTACATCCAGAAAGACAGCCCAGGCGCAGAGAAGGAAGCCAATTGGCTCCCTGCTCCCGCTGGCCCGTTCACGATGAACCTGCGTCTCTATCTGCCGCGGCGCGAGGCGCTCGAGGGACGCTGGACACCGCCGCCGCTCAAACGCCAGCCCTGAGCCGAAGACAAAAAAAATGGCCCCCGGTTCGTTCCGGGGGCCATTCGTTCGGGGGAGAGGCGCTCAGATCTTGTCGCCGAGAGCGCCCTTGACCTTGCCGGTCAGGTTCTGGGCTTCGCCCTTGCGTTCCTGGGCAGCGCCTTCGGCGCGCAGACGCTCATTATCGGTCGCCTGGCCAACCGCCTGCTTGGCATTGCCAGCCGCTTCGTTCGCGATGCCCTTGGTCTTGTCCTTGAATTCACCCACGGGGAGGTCTCCTTGGCTGAGACGAGGCGACATTGCCTCATGCCAGATCAACGAGCCCGCGCCGCCGGTGTTCCCGGTAAACGCCTCACTCAAAACGAGAAACTTAACCTAGATCAACCCCGCGAGCGGGCTTGAGGGATCCGCATAGCGGCGCTGACCCATGCGTCCCGCGAGATAGGCATCGCGCCCCGCCTCGACCGCGAGCCTCATCGCGCGCGCCATGCGAACGGGGTCCTTTGCCTCGGCAATCGCGGTGTTCATGAGCACGCCGTCGCAGCCGAGTTCCATCGCGACTGCCGCATCGCTCGCGGTGCCGACCCCGGCATCGACGAGCACCGGCACCGAAGCGCCCTCGACAATCAGGCGGATCGTGACGCGGTTCTGGATGCCGAGGCCCGAGCCGATCGGCGCGCCGAGCGGCATGATGGCGACGGCGCCCGCATCCTCAAGCTGCTTCGCAGCGATCGGGTCGTCGACGCAATAGACCATGGGCAGGAAGCCTTCCTTGGCGAGCACCTCGGTCGCCTCCAGCGTCTCGCGCATGTTGGGATAGAGCGTCTTCGCCTCGCCGAGCACCTCGAGCTTCACGAGGTCCCAGCCTCCCGCTTCGCGCGCCAGCCTCAAGGTGCGGATCGCGTCATCGGCGTTGAAACAGCCCGCGGTGTTCGGGAGGTACGTAATCTTCTTCGGGTCGATATAGTCGGTGAGCATCGGCGCCGTTGGATCGGAGACGTTGACCCGCCGCACCGCGACCGTGACGATCTCGGCCCCCGACGCTTCGACCGCCGCGGCATTCTGCTCGAAATCCTTGTATTTTCCGGTGCCCACGATCAGCCGCGACGTGAACGTCCGGCCCGCAACGCTCCAACTGTCGATACTGCTCACACTCATTCCTTATTCTGTACGATATTCGCAATGTCGCCGAGCGGATCGCGAACGAGGAAGCGGCGAACCCCCCATGGCTCGTCGCGCAGCGCATAAATGATTTCATGGCCCGCCTCGAGCGCGCGTGCGTGGACGGCATCAACATCGTCGACACCGACCGAATAGGCGGGATTCAGGCCCGACGGATCCTCGCTGAGGATGCTGATCTGCGCCATGGGCTGCGAAGCCGAGCGGTAGGTAGTGATGAAATCCATCGACATCGCGGTCTCGAGCCCGAGCACGCCGCCAAAGAACTGAGCCCCCGCTGCGGGATCGCGGGCGTAGCGATTGGGTACGATGCGCTCTGTGCCCATCAGCCGCCTCCGACGAAATGGACGATTTCCAGCGTGTCACCCTCGGCAAGCGCAACGTCGGCGAGAGTCGAGCGCGGCACGATCTCCCGGTTGCGCTCGACCGCGACCTTCTTCACATCGAGCCCGAGCGAGGCAACAAGATCGGCAATGCTGCCGCTGCGCACCTGCCGCTGCTCGCCGTTGAGGACGATCGAAATCACCGCTGCACCCTCGCTTTGCCTTTTGCCGAGCAGCCCATATAGGGGGAGCGTGAGTTGCCGCAACCGAAAGCCCGACTTTTGACCGCCAAGCCCATCGTCTATGTCCTTTCCGGTCCCAATCTCAACCTGCTGGGTACGCGCGAGCCGGAGATCTACGGCCATGATACGCTGAACGACATCCACGCCCGGCTCGAGGCGCAGGCGGCCGAGCTCGGCCTCGCTCTCGAATGCCGGCAAACCAACCATGAAGGCGTGCTGATCGACTGGCTGCACGAGGCCTATGTCGCCGGCGCAAAAGCGGTGCTGCTCAACGCAGGCGGCTATACCCACACCTCGATCGCGATCCACGACGCGATCAAGTCGATCAAGGTGCCTGTGATCGAGGTTCACCTCTCGGATCCGATGAAGCGCGAAAAATTTCGGCATATCAGCTATGTAGGAATGGCCGCAGCCGCTCATTTCGCGGGGCACGGCGCCGAGAGTTACACGCTGGCGCTGGACGCCGCCGCGCGCTTCTGACAAGAGGCGCCATCATGAACAGGGGTCAGGGCGCCTTCACTCCGGCGTCGCAACAACGGGAAAATACATATGGGTGACCATAAAGAGCAGGGCATCAACATCGATCCGGCCTTCGTGCGCGCGCTTGCCGAACTGCTCGACGACACGCAGCTTTCGGAAATCGAGGTCGAGGATGGCGATCGCAAGGTGCGCGTCGCGCGCACACTGACCGCGGCCGCCGCGCCGCTCGCCTACGCCCCTGCCGCGCCGGCTGCGCCCGCCGCCCCCGCGGCGCCCGCCGCACCCGCGGCGGCTGCTGCCCCCGCGGCTCCCGCCGCCGACACTTTTGCCGACGCGGTGCGCTCGCCGATGGTCGGGACCGTCTATCTCGCTCCCGAACCGGGCGCGCCCAATTTTGCGAGCCCGGGCTCCGCGGTGAAGGAAGGCGACACGATCCTGATCATCGAGGCGATGAAGGTCATGAACCCGATCACTGCGCCCAAATCGGGAACGCTCCAGGCGGTGCATGTCGAGAACAGCCAGCCGGTCGAGTTCGACCAGCCGCTGTTCACCATCGGCTGATCAAGCCCATGACGATCGAGAAACTCCTGATCGCCAATCGCGGCGAGATCGCGCTGCGCATCCACCGCGCGTGCCACGAAATGGGCATCAAGACCGTCGCGGTCCACTCGACCGCCGACGCCGACGCGATGCACGTCCGCCTCGCGGACGAGGCGGTGTGCATCGGCCCGCCCGCCGCGAAGGACAGCTATCTCAACATACCGGCAATCATTTCGGCCGCCGAAGTGACCAACGCCAACGCAATTCACCCAGGCTATGGCTTCCTCTCCGAAAATGCGCGCTTCGCCGAGATCATCGAGGCACATAACCTGATCTTTGTCGGACCCAAGCCCGAGCACATTCGCACGATGGGCGACAAGGTCGAGGCAAAGCGCACCGCGGTCGAACTCGGTCTCCCGGTCGTTCCCGGCTCGCCCGGCGCCGTCGTCTATGGCGACGAGACGAAAAGACTGGCGCGCGAGATTGGCTATCCGGTGCTGATCAAGGCCGCCTCGGGCGGCGGCGGGCGCGGCATGAAGGTGGTGCCCGACGAGGCAAGCCTTGAAAGCCTGATGGGCCAGGCCTCGTCCGAAGCGGCGGCAGCATTCGGCGATGCGACCGTCTACATGGAGAAATATCTCGGAAACCCGCGCCACATCGAGTTCCAGGTATTCGGCGACGGCAATGGCAATGCGATACATCTTGGCGAGCGCGACTGCTCGCTCCAGCGGCGCCACCAGAAGGTGCTCGAGGAAGCGCCCTCGCCCGTTATCTCGGCCGAGGAGCGCGCGCGAATGGGCAAGATCTGCGCCGACGCCATGGCCAAGATGGGCTATAGGGGCGCGGGAACGATCGAGTTCCTCTGGGAAAATGGCGAGTTCTTCTTCATCGAGATGAACACCCGCATCCAGGTCGAGCACCCGGTGACCGAGATGATCACCGGCTTCGACCTCGTCCGCGAACAGATCCGCATCGCTGACGGTCGCGGCCTGTCGGTGCGGCAGGAGGATCTTGAATTTCGCGGTCATGCGATCGAATGCCGCATCAACGCCGAGGATCCGCGTAGCTTCCTGCCCTCGCCGGGCAAGGTCACCCAATATCACCCCGCGGGCGGCATGCATGTTCGCGTCGATAGCGGGCTTTACGCGGGCTATTCGATCCCGCCCTATTACGACAGCATGATCGGCAAGCTGATCGTCTATGGCCGCACGCGCGAAAGCTGCATGATGCGGATGCGCCGCGCGCTCGAGGAAATGGTCGTGAGCGGGGTCAAGACCAATATCCCGCTTCACCAGGCGCTGCTCGCCGCACCCGACGTGATCGACGGCGATTATACGATCAAATGGCTCGAAGAGTGGCTCGCGCAGCAGGACGCCGCCGCCTAGCCGGCGCAGGGCTCTTTGGCCTCGAGGCGAGGAAAGGGAGCAATCCGGCATAGTCTGAGCCGGGATTGCTTCGCCCCTCGTCTCTGACGCGGCGCGCGCCGCGTCCGCCTGCCTTCCAAACCCCTTTCATTTTGGCTATGGCAAGCGCCATGGTCAAAAGCTCTCCCTTTCCCGCGTCTGCCGCGGCGCTCCTCGTCCCGCTTGCGCTCGCCGCCGTCCCGGTGCTCGCGCAGACCGCACCAACCGACGTCAAGGAAGATTCGGTCGTTCTTCAGCCGGACAAGGTCACCGACGATGCTCCGGTCATCGAGACACTCGCCGAGGCGAATTTGCCGAGTTGGTCCGAGGACAACGCCCGCGCGCTCCTTGGTTTCATCGCGACGGTCGGCGGCGAAGGGCTTTTTCCGAAGGATTATAATCCCGAAGCGATCGAGGCAGCGCTCGCCGGCGGCGACCAGGCGCGGCTCGACAAGGTGGCGACGGACAGTTTCCTCCTGCTCGCGACGCACCTGCGCGACGGGCGCACGCCCAACGCCGCGCGCAAGCAATGGTTCATGACCGACAACGACGCCGACAGCACCCCGCTGATCCCGCTCCTAAGCTACGCGCTGAGCGCGAACGACATCCCCGTGGCCCTCGGCGGCCTCGACCCCATCCACCCGAATTTCGCGCTGCTCAAGGCCGCCCTCGCCTCTGCCAAGACACCCGAGGAGGCCAATGTTATCCGCGTCAACATGGAGCGCTGGCGCTGGATGCCGCGCGATCTCGGCCCGGGCTATGTGGTAAGCAACGTCCCCGAATATCTGACCCGCGTCGTCCACGACGGCGTGGTCATCGCCACGCACAAGGCTGTCGTTGGCAAGCCCTCGACCCCGACGCCGCAGCTCAACCCGATGGCGACCGGCATCATCGTCAACCCGACCTGGACGCTGCCGCGCAGCATCATCAACGAAGGCATCGGCGCCACGATCGCCAGCAACCCTGCTCGCGCCCGCGCACAAGGCTATACTTGGACCGGCAAGGGCAACACGCTCTCCGTCGTCCAGCAGCCGGGGCCCGGCAACGCGCTCGGGGTGATGAAGGTGGAGATGCTGAACCCGCACGCCATTTATCTTCACGACACGCCGTCAAAGGGTGCTTTTGCGGCCGAGAAGCGCGCGTTCAGCCACGGCTGCATCCGCACCGAGCGGGCTCTCCATTTCTCGGGGCTGATGGCGGTGATGTTCGCGGGCAAATCGCCCGAGGAATTCGGCGAGGCAATCGCGAGCGGCAAGACAACCCGCTTCGGCTTTGACAAGCCCTTCCCCGTTTATGTCGCCTACTGGACGGTCGTGCCCGACGGCAAAGGCGGCGTGAAGAAGCTCGCTGACATCTACGGGCGCGACGCGCCTGTCGTCGCGAGCTTCGCAAAGCCCGGCCGGCCCGCCGCGGTCCTCGTCTCCCCCACTCCGCCTCCCGTCGTCCCGACAACGACGACCGCAGCGCGCCCGGCGGCGCCCCAGGGCGCGCCGAGCGCAAGCGCGCCGGGGATGTCCGGGATTTATTGAGCCCCCTTTCAGCGCCGAGGAAGGGGAAAAGCGATCCGGCGCTCGTTCACCGGCGCGATGAGGCTTTAGTCGGCCGTCCCCGGCAGCACTCCGTTTGTCGCGCCGGTCCGCACGATGGCCTCGGTTCCGGGTAAAGGCGGCAGCACCGGCTGCGGCGGCGGCGCGCTCAACTTGTCAGCGAAGAGCAAGCGTCCGGGACCAAGCTTGTAGAGTATCTGCGGCAGCAACTCCTCGCCGAAAACGAAGCAGCCTTCGCTCCGTCCAAGCTTGCCCTGCGTCGCGATGAGAGACGGGTTGGCGTACCAGGCGCCGTGAACGACAATCGCGCGCATGTCGGCGTTGCTGTTGTCGGGGTCGAGCCCGACGAGGCGCATCGAGGATCCGTTCGCTCCCCAATAATAATCGCTGGTCCGGTAGGCACCCCGCGAGCTCGCAAGGCTGCCGGGCCTATTGGAAAAACTCTTGAGCCAGCCGTCGTGCTGCGGGTCCGAACCGCGGCCATGGGTAACCGGGTACAGATCGATCCGCCCTGCGATCATGTCGACGAGCGCAAAGCGCGGCCGCGAGGAGGGAAGCCCGAAATCGACGATGCCGACCCGGTCCGTGACCCCGATGCGGTTGCCCTCGCGCGCAAGTTGCGCTCGCGCCACGGCGAGATAGTCGACAGGCGCCGCGGCGGGCGCTTGCGGATGCTGGGAGATCCAGCCCGGCACCTGCGCGCGCGCGTCTGCCGCTGCCAGCGCCCCCGCGCTTGCGAGCCCTGCTATCATCGACCTGCGATCGATCAAATTCTTCACTTGCAACCCAACCCCGCATGCCGCCTCTGGCGGTCCTTCTCCGGGAGAATAGCCGCAACTTGCCATATAAAGGCAAGACGCATCTTCATCTTCATGCGAGGTGTTGTGCCATAATCGCCATGAACAACGGGTTTACGCGGGGTACGATCCTCGCCGCCCTTGCCCACGCCAAACGAGAGCGATAGAGCTTGGCCATGAAAGCAACCATCTGGCACAACCCCGCATGCGGGACCTCGCGCAAGACCCTCGCGATTCTCGAGGAGACGCCGGGCGTCGAGGTGACCGTCATCGAGTATCTGAAGACGCCCTATACCGCCGAAAAGCTTCGGCAGCTCTTCGCTGCTGCCGGCCTTACGGCGAAAGAGGCGCTTCGCCTCCGCGGCACCGACGCAGAGGAGCGCGGCCTCACCGATGCAGGCGAAGATGAAATCATTGCCGCCATGGTCGCCAATCCCGCCTATGTGAACCGCCCATTCGTCGAAACCGACAAGGGCGTCCGCTACTGCCGCCCGCAGGACGTGGTGCGCGAGATTCTTTAGGTCGCCAAAAGATAGATGCGAGCGAAAGTCCCACAATATGCCAAGGGCATCGCAGTGGGTCTCGCGACATGCTTGATCTTCGCAAGCTCACTCAGCACGCCGGCCAAGAACTTTGCCTACGGGCTGCTATGCCTGACGATAATGCTCGCATTTCTGGTCAAGGGGCCACGCGGGGAAGTCTTTATTCCCCGTGCCGCCGTCCTGCTGGGACCATGCTTGGTGTGGATGGTCCTGCTGACACTCAACCTGCTTTGCAAATGGAATATCTCGACCTGGGCCCTTTGGGCTTCATTTTACCTGCTGTATTTCGTCGGGTTTTTCCTCGCGGTAAAATACCGGCTCGATGAAATCGAAGAGGCACCCTCGGCCGCCTAACCCGCCAAAATCCGCCCGCCCTGGATCCGGTAACGAGTGAGCGGACCCGGCATATCCTCGAACAGCGCCGCCTCGGTGCCCGTCAGCCACGCCTGTCCGCCCTGCGCCCCCAAGCGTTCGTAGAGCGCCGCGCGGCGTGTGGGGTCGAGATGCGCCGCCACCTCGTCGAGGAGCAGCACGGGCCGACGCCCGCGCGCGCGAGCAACGCAGTCGCTGTGCGCGAGGACGAGCGACAGCAGCATCGCTTTCTGCTCGCCGGTCGAGCAGCGCGCCGCCGCGCGGCCGCTCGCGGCATGGACCGCGGCGAGGTCATCGCGGTGCGGCCCGGCGGTCGCGCGGCCTGCCGCCGAGTCGACCCGGCGTCGCTCGGCGAAGAGATCGCGCAAGGCCTCCTCGCTCCAAGGCTCGGTGCGCGCCATGCCTTCGCTGTCGACCAGGTCAAGGAGCGGCCGCGCAAAGGGTGCGTCAGGCTGCTCGGCCAGTTCGGCTGAAAGCGCTGCAAGCGTGCGCTGCCGCGCCGTGTCGATCGCCGCGCCATGTTCAGCAAGCTGCGCCTCGAGGCTCGCGAGCCACTGCGGGTCAGCAAGGCCGAGATCGGCAAGGAGCTTGCCGCGGGCGCGCATCGCCGCCTCATAGCGATTGCCATGCTGCGCGTGGCGGGGGTCAAGCGCAAGGACAAGCCGGTCGAGGAAGCGCCGCCGGTTCCCCGCGGTCTCGACGAACAGCCGGTCCATCGCCGGGGTCAGCCAGAGCACCGCGAGCCAATCGCCGAGCGCGGTGGCGGCGGCAGCGCTCCCGTTGATCCGGACAAGCCGGCGGCCGGGATGCGCAGGCTCAATGCCGGTGCCAAGCGCAACCGGGGCGAACCCCTCGCTCGCGAGGACCTCGGCAAAGACTGCAAAACCGCCGCTCGCGCCGTCACGCACCATCTCGGCGAGCGGCGCGCGCCGGAGCCCGCGCCCGGGCGCAAGAAGCGAAATTGCTTCGAGGATGTTGGTTTTGCCGGCGCCATTGTCGCCGTAAAGCGCGACAAGACCCGGCCCCGCGCCGAGGTCAGCGCCCGCATGATTGCGAAAATCCGTGAGCGAAAGGCGAGTGAGCGTCATCCCGACAGCGGGTAGGATATTTCCGCCGCCGAGGGAAATCCCTCATTCGCGTCGCTGCCTTCATCCAGGCCGCGCGCAGCGACGAGGCCGCGATGAGGCCTTCCGAGCCCGCGAGCGGTCCGAGACCAAGAGGTTGCCGCAAAAATTTCCTTTCATCGGCAATTTTTCCCACCATACCGCAAAAGTCACAACGCAATATTATTCCAAAGCCGAAAAAACCGCGGTTAACCGCGGCTGAATGAAATTGGCACGCCTCCTGCAATAGTGTTGGCATCCAGCCGGATGGTCCGGATGGGAGGAAAAGAAAGGATTTCAAAATGGCTCACTTCAACTCCGAATCGCTCAAGAGCTACGCGATCGCCGCGGTTGCTTCGCTCTACTGCTCGCTGATGTTCCTGGCCGCTGTCGGCCCGAACGCTGCCGAATTCGGCCGCCTGGTCATCTGACCAGCGGCCGGTTCGCCCCATGACGCCGGCGCCTGCGCCGGGATCGAAAGGAAAGAAATGAAAGAGGGTTTTCGCAAGAACCGTCGCGATGGACTGGTCTTCGGCGTCTGCGCCGGCATGGCCGACCACTTCGGCTTCGACGTCTTGTGGACGCGCGTCGCCTTCGTGGCGCTGACTTTGCTGGGCTTCGGCCTGCCGCTGCTGCTCTACCTCACCGTCGCGATCCTCGCGCCCTAGCAGCACCGGGCCGGTCGCCGTCACGGCGCAGTCGCACCGGCCCGCACAATCCCAAGGACCAGGGGCTCACCGGCCACACCGGTGGGCCCTTTTACTTGGGTCTGATCGTGAAGCGATACGGGATGTAGAGAAATACCTCGGTCGCGCTCGCCTGCGCCCAGACCAACTGCTCGCTCAGACCCGCAACCTCGACCCCGTAATCAGGCCCGAATGCCGCCGCAGTCTTCAGCGCTTCCGCCGCGATGAGCTTGACGATCGGATCGCGATACTGGTCAGGATTGATGATCGTCAGCGTGATGCTGCCGTGCTTTTCAATGAGCGCGCGGCCTGACGCCGGGACCGACTTGATGAAATTGTCGATCCGCCCCTGCGCGCCGCCCACCGATCCAGCGAGACTTGCCTTGACGAACAGGCGGATCTCGCTCGTGTCGGGCCGCGCGCCCCGCGCGAAGGCCAGATCCTTGTAATTTGCGAGCGTGACCTTCGAAAGTTCAAAGTCGCCCGTCGCGAGTTCCATCCCCGCTGCGTCGGCGCGGCGGATGGCCGCCTCGAGCATCGCGTGGATTTCCCGCTTGCGCATATCCTCGTCGCGCGAATCCGATGTAAATTTTACCGGCTGGATGGCGCTGTCCGCCGTACGGCGCAGGCCCACCACCGTCTGCTCGTCGGAGAGATAGTCCGCCGAGGCGCGCTGCCCCGTCACCACGACCTCGCCCACGATATTGCTGTTGTCCTGCGCGGCGGCCACCGGCGCGGCCACGCCGAGCAGCGCGTAAAACAATAATGCCCGCATTTTCCCTCTCCTCCGAACGCGGAGAAACTATCAGCTTGGAGGAGAAGCGAAAGGGCCCCGCATCGATCCGCGGGCTGAAGACCTTAATCGACCCCGCCGAAGGTCAGCCCGACCACGCGCGCGACCATTTCCTCGTCCCAATCGACGCGCCGATCGAGGATCAGCATCGCAAGGCCGTGGACCAGCGCCCAGGCGTGAAGGGCGGCGGTGTCGACCGATTCCGCCGGAAACACCTCGCCCACCCCGGCCCGCAGGAGATTATAGGCAACCTCGCCGCTGTCGCCCTCTTCCTTCCCCTTGCGCTCGGGCATCTGGCGCGTGAAACTGAGACGAAAGAGCGCGGGCTCGTCGTGCGCGAAGCGCACGTAGGCGATACCGGTCGCCTTGAAACCGGCGCGGCCGCCACCAGCCTTTAGCCACGCTTGCGCCTGCAGCGCGCCGAGCCGCCGCAGCCCTTCATCAGCGAGCGCGTCGAGCAGCGCCTCCTTGTCGGGGAAGTGCCGGTAGAGCGCGGTCGCGCTCACACCGACGTCGCGCGCCAGCGCGCGCAGCCCAAGCTCGCCGGCATCAGCCTCGGCAAGCCGCTTCAGCCCCGCGGCGATCACCGCCGCGCGAAGGTCACCATGATGATAGGCGCGCGCCGCTTTGGGGGCCGCATCTTTTATGTTGACACTGTTATCTTTGTTTGTCATCATGTTTCCACTGTAAACATAGCGAGTCGGTTCCGCAACCAGCTTTTAGCGGCACCTTCGCCGCCTTCGGGCTCAAGGAGAAGCGCCATGGCCAGCAACGTTGAAACCCTGATCCGCAGCGTGGTCACCAAAGGCATCGGCAAGGTCGCCGACTTCAACCGAAAGCGCCTCCCCCGCCCGGTCGACGCCCACCCCTATCTCACCGGCATTCACAAGCCGATGGAAGAGGAACTGACGATCAAGGAACTGCGCGTGGACGGGGAAATCCCCGCCGCGCTCTCCGGCCGTTACCTGCGCAACGGCCCCAACCCGGCTCTCCCCCCCGATCCCGCGAACTATCACTGGTTCACGGGCGCCGGCATGGTTCACGGCATCCGGATCGACCGCGGCGCCGCGCGCTGGTACCGCAACCGATGGGTGCGCGGGGCCGAGGCGTGCGCCAGGCTCGGCGAGGAAATCCCTCCGGGCCCGCGCAACGAGGCCTCCGATGCACCCAATACCAATATTGTCGGCCTTGCAGGGCGTACCTTCGCGATCGTCGAGGCGGGCGGCAAGCCGGCCGAGATGTCCGATACGCTCGAAACCATCGCGCATAACCCTTTCGATGGTACGCTCGCCGGCCCCTATACCGCGCATCCGCACCATGACCCCTTCACGGGGGAAACCCACGCAATCACCTACCGCGGCGATGAGCAGAACAAGGTGTGGCACGTTGTCCTCGACGCCGACGCGCATGTCGTGCGCGAAGAGGCGGTCGCAGTCGCCGACGGTCCTTCAATCCACGACTGCGCGATCACCGAAAACTACGTGCTCGTCTTTGATCTGCCCGTGACCTTTTCGATGAAGTCGCTGCTGGCGGGCTACCGCTTTCCCTATGCCTGGAACGAGGCGCATCCCGCGCGCATCGGCCTTCTGCCCCGAAGCGGCGCGGGCAGCGATATCACCTGGGTGCCCGTCGAGCCCTGCTACGTCTTTCACCCGGCCAATGCCTTCGAAACCGCCGACGGCAAGGTGATCGTCGACGTCGCGGCACACGAGACGATGTTCGCCGAATCGAAACGCGGCCCCGACAGTCCGCGCTCGCGCATGGAACGCTGGACGATCGATCCCGCCCGCCGCGTCACGGCCCGTACCGTCATCCACGATCATAACCAGGAATTCCCGCGCTACGACGAGCGGCGCACGACCCGCCCCTATCGCTATATCTACAGCGTCGCGCTGCCCGAGGGGCCGGGCGAGCTTGCGATCGCCGAGACCCGGCTTTTCCGCCACGACCTCGACCAGGGCGTCACCGATATTCGTGATTTTGGCCCCGGCCGCCACCCCGGCGAGTTCGTCTTCGTACCGCGATCGGCTGACGGCGCCGAAGATGACGGCTGGCTGATTGGTCTCGTCGTTGACATGAACAACGAGACGAGCGAGCTCGTGATCTTGAACGCCGACGATTTTACCGGGGCGCCGCAGGCGGTCGTCCACCTGCCGCACCGCGTCCCGCCCGGCTTTCACGGAAACTGGGTGGCCGACTGAAGGCGGCCGGGCGCCGCTCGGGGTCCGGCCACTGCGGGTTCCCCCTTGGAGCCCAAAGCGGCGCGCGGCGATCACGAATACCGGGCGGCGGGCGGGGTTACGAACGGCGCAATTCCTCGTCGTACCGCCCGGCAGCCACCGCTCATCGTGAAAATCGGGGATTTCGGGCAGCGCTTTTGGGAGGCCCTCCGTTTCCCCTTCACTATGACAAAGAAAATCCCCCTCTCCCGTCCCGCCACGAGCGCGATTGCCGCGTTCCTGGCTCTCACCGCGCCTGACCTCCTCGCGCAGGAAGCCCCCGACGTCCCGATGACGTCGCCGGTTGCCGCGCCCTCTACGGTCAGCGTACCAATACCTGCCCCGACCACGACGGCCCCGGTGCAGCAGACCGCACCCTCGCCGGCTCCCAAGCCCGTCATCCAGGTGCCGCTCGATCTGCCGCCTGTTCCCTCGGAACCGGCACCCCGGGCTGAAGCTCCGGCAGCTTCGGCGCCAGAACGAAGCGCCCGCGCCCCTGCCGCTGAGCGCAGTGAAAAGGCTGCCGCGCCCGCACCCAGCGCCGTAGCCGCGCCGGCTGAAGTGGCGCCCGTAGCGCCCGCTACGGAGACACGAGCCGAACCGGTGGCCATGCCCGCCGCAAGCCTGCCCGAGCCAGCAGCAGATGCCGCGCCCGCTGCATCGCAGGAAAAGGCGGCTGCCGGCGATGATTTTCCCTGGGAGCTTGTCGGAGGGGCGGCTGCACTTCTTCTTGCAGGCGGCGCGGGCCTTGCCTTCGCGCGTCGCCGCCGCACTGCGGATGATAGCGCCGCCGGTATGAGCTATGACGAGGTGGCTGCGGCCGAAGCGCTTCCCTATAATCCGCCGGTAGAGCGCACGCACGCCGCGCCCGCTGTCACGCATGCAACTCAGCCGGCGCCTCCTGTCTTCGCCGGCCAGGGCAGCATGGGGCGCCACCAGGCTCTCGCCTTTGCGGGGCCGACCCCCGACAACCCGTTTGCGACGCTATCGAAGCGGCTGAAGCGTGCGCGCTTCCTCGACCAGAAGGAGCGCCAGGCCTACGCCGAGACGCTCGCGGATCAGAAGGATCTGCGCCGCAAGCCGGTAAGCGCCTGGGAGGTGTCGGAGCGTGCCGAGTCTGCTCCCGCGGAACAGGAAGTGCGCCGCCCCGAGAAGGGACCCGGCCGCAAGGGCGTGCTTCGCCCGGGCTGGAACCAGCCCTGAGCGAGGTTAAAACGCGTAAAAAAGGGCGGCGCCTCGCGGCACCGCCCTTTTTTTTGGAACGAACGGATGACCGGTAAGCCGGCTACCGTCTCCCCCGTGAACCGAATTACTTCAGTTCGACGGTCGCGCCAGCGGCTTCGAGCTTCTTCTTCAGCTCTTCGGCTTCGGCCTTGTTCACGCCTTCCTTGACGGCCTTCGGCGCGCCCTCGACGAGCGCCTTGGCTTCGCCAAGACCCAGGCCGGTGATCGCGCGGACTTCCTTGATGACGTTGATCTTCTGACCACCGTCGCCCGTCAGGATGACGTCGAATTCGTCCTTCTCTTCAGCGGCGGGAGCAGCAGCCGCGCCACCCGGGGCAGCAACCGCCACGGCAGCGGCAGCCGAAACGCCCCACTTTTCTTCGAGAAGCTTCGAAAGCTCGGCAGCTTCCAGGACGGTCAGCGCCGACAGGTCTTCAACGATCTTAGCAAGATCAGCCATTTTCATTCTCCATCAGAACCGGGAAAGCCCGGTGAATTGTTACGGTAGGTAAAGTTTATGCCGCTTCCTTGGCGCCGTAGGCGCCAAAGACCCGCGCCAGCTGACCAGCCGGGGCTGCCGCAATCTGGGCAACCTTGGTGGCCGGTGCCTGGAGCAGGCCAACGAGCTTGCCGCGCAGTTCGTCGAGCGACGGCAGCGCCGCGAGCGCCTTCACGCCTTCCACGTCGAGGACCACGTCCCCCATGCCGCCACCGACGATCTCAAGCTTGTCGTTGGTCTTGGCAAATTCCACCGCGACCTTCGCCGCCGCCACCGCATCGGTGGAAGCCGCAATGGCCGTGGGGCCGGTCAGCAGATCGCTGATGCCGGTGTAGGGCGTGCCATCGAGCGCGATCTTGGCCAGGCGGTTCTTCGTGACCTTGAAGCTCGCGCCGGCGTCCCGCATCTGCTGGCGAAGCACCGTCGACTGGGCGACGGTGAGACCCAGGTTGCGAACAATCACAACCGAGGCAGCATTCGACAGCGTAGCGTTCAGCGCGGATACGGCTTCGGCCTTTTCAGCACGATCCATGCCTGTTTCTCCACTCTTGCCCGGAAATCCACGCGCACGAGGCACGCGCACCGCCGGGCGGCTAACACACGCAGGGGCAGACAGGGACGGATCCCGCCTGTCCATGCGCAACGATGTCCGATGGGGTCGGTCAAGCCGCGACGCCGCTTGGGGCGGGCGACCGATAAAGACTGTTCCCCGTCTCGGCTGGAAATTAAGAAGGGCAAAGTCCCTTCACCAACTGTCTCGGACGGAATCGCCGGGGCCAAGGCCACGGCGACACGCGCCGCCTCATAACGGCGGGCGCCGCGAAGTCAAGGCGCATGGCTGCGCGGATGGCGGCACGGGCTCAGAAAGCGCGGCTGATGGCGAGCATCGCCTGCCCATAATCATAGGCGCCGCTGTTCTGCGGTATATTATTATACTGGAGGCTTGCCTTCAAATACCAGCTACGGCCGACCTCGGGGCTCGTCACCTCGGCGGCGGCATAATAGGAGGCGCGCCAGTCGCTCACGGCGTCGCGCTGCGCGCCCACCCCGCCCGCGGCCATATAGCGCCACCCGCCCCGGTAGCGCCGCACCTGGAGCACCGGCAGCACTTGGGCGTACCAGCGCGGCGAATAATAGTCATATTCGCCGGGCCTCGTGCTGTGAAAATAGCGCGTCCGAAGCTGCGCGCTCAGCCCCCATTCCGACTTTACCACGTGCACATAGCTCGCGCGCGCGTGGAGCCGGACATTGCGCCCCGTAAACTCCTGCGCGCCCCCGACGAGGGTGAAAGTGTCGCGATCACTGAGCGGCAAGTCGATCGCGGCCCCGGCGAAGGTGTAGTAAATGCCCTCCTTCACTCCCCGCGGCGTTTCGACGATGTCGCGCTCGATGAAGAACTCCTTTCGAAAGGCCGCATCGTCGTGGATCGAGGCCGCCCCGATCACAGTGTCCCCGTCGGTGCCGACCTGCGTGTTCCATGCCCAATGCCCGCCGGTGTCGGCATAGCGAAGGAAGACACGCTCCTTCCCGACCGTCTCCTGGCCAAGCGGCCGGTACCAGGCCTTTTCGGCCCGCACGCCCAGATAATCCTGCCGGTCGCGGTAGCGAAGGTCGAGGTTGAGCCCCGCACGGTAAACGTCGGTGTTGTCGGCGTCGGTCGAAACGAAGAAATCGGCGCCGACTGCGCGTCGGGGCGGCGCTTCGGCGTTGGCCGGCGCGCCCGCGCTCTCCTGCGCTTCGGCGGGGAGGCTGGCCAGGGCGCTGAGGGCGGCCGCCACGATGATCGACGGCCTTTTCACTTGGTATCCCATTTTTTCTTCATTCCCATGAGTTCAGCGACATAACCCCACACGCAAACCGGCTGCATCAGCAAGCTGTACGCCAGCGCGTAGAAGAGGAATCCCACGGGATTCCGACGCACTTTCAGATCTTCGCCCTCGAAAACGCCGCGCTGAATCCGGAAAATGACGATGTTCCAGAGCGCGGCGAGCGGAAGCACCGCGAGCGTCAGCGGCCCCGCGATATAATAATAGCCGAACATCGCGAGGATCAGCCCCGGGATGAAGACGAAGCAGTAGACGAGATCGAGCGGCAGGAAGCACACGTTCCACCAGATGAACAGCGTCGACATCCGCCGCTTGAAAAGCAGGCCCCAATGCGCCTTGAACGCCTCCATCAGTCCGCGCGACCAGCGCTTGCGTTGCAGCGCAAACTGGCGAAATCCTTCGGGCACATTGGTGAAAGCAAGCGCATTGTCGGCATAGCCGATGCGATAATCGCGCTCGAGCAGCGCCCAGGACACGACAATGTCCTCGCCGACGCATTCGGGCCAGCCGCCGACCTCTTCGAGCGCGTCGCGGCGGTAGAGCGAGAAGGCACCCTGCGCGACGAGCGTGCCGTGATACATGCCCTGCATCCGCTTCACCGATGCGATGCCGTGGAAATAATCCCACTCCTGCGCGCGGGTCAGGAGATTGACCCGCGAATTGCGCACCATCACCGCCCCCGCCACCGCGACCGTATGATCGGGATCGGACAGATAGCGGCGAACGATCTGGGTAAGCGCGTTACTCCGCAGCCAGCAATCCCCGTCCACGGTCACGATCAACGGGTGGGCGGCGGCACGCAGACCGTCGTTGAGAACGGCAGACTTGCCGCGGTTGAGAGGGAAGTCGTGAAGGGTGAAGACCGCGCCCTTGGGCAGCTTTAGCGAGGCGAGTTCTTCGCGCACGATACGCGCAGTCTCGTCCGATGAGCCATCGTTGAGGACGAGGACTTCAAGCGGACCTCGATAGTCCTGGCGCGCGAGGCTGGTCAGCGTGTCACGAATGGCGCTCGCTTCATTATAAGCCGCAACGAGCACGGTGACCCCTGGCAGGGTCTTCTCGGCCGCGCGGGCGGCGGGCCTGCGATCAAGCGACAGGGTCGCGATCAGAAAGGCGTTCATGAAGCCCGGCACATAGGCGATGAAGCCGATGGCCACGAGTGCGAACGCCCAGTTCGTGACCGCTGCGAGGTCAACGAGCCAGCGCCGCGACAGCCACACGCTTAGCGCCGTCCAGGTCGCCGCGATCACGAGCGACAATATGAACTTGCCGCGCAAGCCCAGGTAGAGGCGGCGCCATTGTTCTTCGCGCGCCGAGACTTCCGGCAGTGCACGGCCCTTCGCGGCGAGGGTTACACGCCGCCGCGCAGAGATGATCGTTCCCGACATGATTTATCCCACAATCTCGTGTTCTGGTCCGATACGAGAGGGCTCGTGCTTAGCTGCGCACAGTTAAAATCCGATAAACCATCGGGCCGCGAACCGGTTGGTCGCCAGGCGCAACCGGCGCCATTGAACGGGCCAAGCCCCTTCCAGAAGCCCGCGCCCGGGGCGGCGAAAGAAAAATCTGACCCGTCTCTTGTAAAACCGGGTTTACGATATATCTTAGAGCTATCTTGAATCAATCTAAGGAAGATTTATGCGAAATCATACAGAATTCACCGGCCGGTGCGGCCACCGTCACGCGATGCATCGCGGGGGCCGGGGACGCGGTTTTGGCAAGGGTTTCGGAGGCGGCTTTGGCGGGCGCCACGGCGACGGCCACGAGGGCCGCGGTCCGCGGCGCCGCATGTTCAACAGCGGCGAGCTCCGGCTCCTCCTCTTGAAGCTCATCGCCGACGAGCCGCGCCATGGCTACGACCTCATCCGCCAGATCGAGGAGCTCACGGGCGGGGCCTATGCCCCTTCTCCCGGGGTCATCTACCCGACCCTCACCTTGCTCGACGACATGGGTCAGATCGCGGCGCAGCAAAGCGAAGGGGCAAAGAAGCTTTTCGCGATCACGCCCGAAGGCGAGGCCGAACTCGGCGCGAACGAGGAGCTCATCGAGGCCCTGGTCGCGCGGCTCGCGGCTCTCGGCGAAGAGCGTGAGCGCACCGACGCAGCCTCCGTCCGCCGCGCGATGGGCAATTTGCGCCAGGTGCTGATCAACCGGCTGGCGGGGCGCGAGACCGACAAGGAAACGCTGCACGCGATCGTCGCCCTGATCGACGAGGCGGCACAGAAAATCGAAAGGCTCTAAACAGGGAGACCCTGGCCTGTCCGCCGCCACGATGCGCAGCATCCGGCGGCGGGCCCCGCCCCGCCCCCGCGGCCCTTCCAGCGCAAGCGCGGGGGCGCCTCGCCGCGAACTGCGCTCGTCGTCCTCGATGGCGCTGCCGATGGCTCGCCGGCCCGGGCGGGCCGCGCGTCGAGATAAAGCTTCAAGCGCTCAAACGGGCGATTGCACGCAGTCCTGGGGCCTCGCGCTTTGCAAGAAGCCGCTCCTCTTGGGCTGGGGAGCCCCGGCAGCCGCTAGGCTGAGCGAGCCAACGCCTCGATGGCCTCGGCAAGGCGGGCGTCGCGCTCCGACAGGCCCCCGCAATCATGCGTAGTCAGCAAGATATCGACACGGTTGTAGACATTCGACCATTCGGGGTGATGGTCCATCTTCTCCGCGATGATCGCGACGCTCGCCATGAAGCCGAAAGCCTGCGCGAAATCGGCGAACTCGAAACGCCGCCGGATCGCATCGCGGTCCGGATCGTGCGTCCAATCGGGAAAACGGGCAAGGAGCGCGGCGCGCGCCTCGTCGCTGAGTTTCTGAACCACCGCTTCTTCTCCCGCTGGTCAAGCCGTGCCGCCCGCCATAAGGAAGGGCGCGATGAGCGACAAGCCCGCCCTCCTCGACCTTCCCGACGGCTGGACCGGCCGCGCCCCCGATGCGGACGCCTTCCACGCGATGGCCGAGGCCGCACTGGCAACGCTTCCCGCGGTTTTCACGCCACATGTCGCCGACCTCGTCATCGCGATCGAGGAGATTGCCGACGAGGAGATTCTTTCCTCGCTCGGCATCGACCACCCCTATGAACTCACCGGCCTCTACGAAGGCCGTCCGCTCACGGAGCGCAGCATCGACCAGAGCGGCGGTATGCCCGACCGCGTAACCCTCTACCGGGTTCCAATCCTCGTCGAATGGATCGAGGAAGGTGAGCGGCTCGATCACCTGGTTCGCCACGTGCTGATCCACGAGATCGGCCACCATTTCGGCTTCTCCGACGACGATATGCACGCCCTGGAAGACATGGCGTGACGGACCTCCTGCGGTTCGAGGCTGTCGCCTGTATCCGCGGCGACCGGCTCCTCTTCGAGGACCTGTCGCTGACACTGAGCTGCGGCGGCGCCTTGTGGCTTCGCGGCCCCAATGGCGCGGGCAAATCAAGCCTGATCCGCCTCGCGGCCGGGCTTTTGCGTCCTGCCGCGGGTTCGGTGACGCGCCGCGCGCGCACCGCGCTCGTCGACGAGGCAGCCGCGCTCGATCCTGAATTGTCGCTGCGCCGGGCGCTCGATTTCTGGGCGCGGATCGACACGGTCGACGGGCACGCCGTCGACCGGGCGATGGACGCAATGGCGCTTGCCAACCTCGCCGACGTGCCGGTCTCGATGCTCTCGACCGGACAGCGCAAGCGCGCGGCCCTCGTGCGCGTGATCGCGAGCGCGGCGCCGATCTGGCTGCTCGACGAGCCCGCCAACGGCATGGACGATGCAGCCCAGGGGCGGCTTGTCGCGGCGATTGGCGCCCACCGCGCGAATGGAGGCGCGGTGCTGCTGGCGTCGCATTTCGCGCTTGGGATCCCCGGCATCGAGGAGCTCGACATGGGAGCGCTGGCATGACCGCCCTCCTCGCGCTTTTCTGGCGCGACCTGCGGCGCGCTTGGGGCAGCGGGGCACTTTGGCTCCCGGTCGTCTTCTTCCTGCTCGTCGCGACAGCCTTTCCCTTCGCGGTCGGTCCCGACGCGCCCTTGCTCGCCAGGACCGGCGGCGGCATGGCCTGGGTCTCAGCGCTGCTCGCGGCGCTGCTTCCGATCGACCGGTTGGTGCGGCCCGACCGCGAAGCCGGGGTTCTCGACCAGCTCGCCGTGCGAGGCTTCGCCGACGAGGTGATCGCCGCTGTGAAGATCGCAGCGCACGCGATCGGCTTCGGCCTGCCCCTGCTCGCCGCGCTCCTCCCTGCCGCGGCCCTCCTCGCGCAGGACGGCGCCCGCTTCGCGGCGCTCGCGACGGGGCTCGCCATGGCCATCCCCGCGCTCGCCGCGCTCGCCGTGCTCAGCGCCGCTCTGACCGCGAACCTGAAAGGCGGGAGCGCGATCGGGGGCCTCCTCGTGCTCCCGCTCGCCGTGCCCCTCCTCATCTTTGGCGCCGGAATGCTCGACCCCTCGGGGCGCGGCGCACTGAAACTGCTCGCGGCCTCGAGCCTTCTACTCACCGCGATAGGCCCCTTTGCAGCGGGCGCTGCGCTGAGGGGGCTAAGGGAATGACCCTGGACGGCCCGCTGCAGGGGCGCCGGCCCTGCAGTGAGGCGGCGCAGTGAAATCCCGTCACCTTGTCGTGGTGCTGCTGATGCTCCTGTCGCTCTGGAGCGGGTGGGCGCTACGAGGCCATGTCGCCGTTGACGCCTGTCTCGACGCGGGCGGAAAGTGGCAGGTCGAGGGACAATATTGCCAGGGTGTTCGCTGAGAGGAGCGACGATCGCAACGTGATCAGCACCAGGGCCGGCGCCCGCCCTCATACCAGCGCGCGAGCCCTTCATCGACGAGGATCTGCCCCACGCTGACACCGTCGACCAGGATGATGCGCAGCTTGCGGCCATATCGGTCTTCATCCCGGCCGATGGAACGCAGCGTAATGGTCCCGCTTTCGAGTATTTCCCGCAGCCGCACCGTGGCGCGGTCTCCCAGTTCCTTTTCCGACTGGCACCGGTAATTATGGGTCTCGGGCGTATCGATGTCCGCTATCCGGATCTTCGTCCCCTCGAGCCAGATCGTGTCCCCGTCGACCACGCAATTATAGCCGCCGCCCGTGTGGCAGAATGCAAAGCTCACACGCGCCGAAGCTTCGCCAGAATAGAGCGTTTCAGCGGTCGCGCTGCCGACGAGCGACGGCGCTCGCTCGGCCAATCCGTCAAACCATCCCGGGAGGTCGGCCCGCGTGCCTGCAACGGTCGCCGCGAAGACCAGCAGAAACAGGAGAAGCATGGGCATACGGGGACGAGGCCCCCGCCGCGGCGGCCGATCGCGCCTGGCTCGTCTTCCCCGATATTTGCGCATGATGTTCACCAACGATTGCCGCGCCGTCTTAGGATGCACCGACTGCTACCCCGAAATCGACTAAGAAATGGCTGGTTCACAGAAGTCGAAGGCCCGCTCGAATGCAAGCGATCCCGCGGGGCCGGGCGGGGGCCATGTCCGCGCTAGCTGGAGAAGGCCCCCTTCGAGGCCCCCCGAGGCGACGGACATGTCTCCAGCGCTTGCGCAGATCGGCCGTCGAAGCGATACGGTGGGCCATGGGCGTTTCAGCAACGATATTCTCCATGGCAATGCTCTGGGCATCGTCCGTCGCCGACCCGCCCGAGCGAGCGGAGGACAACAGCCCCCAGGCCGCCGCTGAGCGGATAACCGAGTGCGGCGCGGGCGCAGTCGATATCCGCTATGATGATCTTCTCCAGTCGTACATTCTCACCGTCCGCGATGCGAAGGTAGCGCAGCTCCGCTGTATCGATGGCGCTGCCGGATATCATGATGTCGAGCTCGAGCCCGCGCTCCAGGAAGAGTTCGACGCGATAAGATCCGCCAGATATTCAGCTGATTTTCCAGATCCGGCGGTCGCCTGGCTGTCGTCGCGGGGCCTTCTTGAAAAGGTGCCGAAGTTCCAGGCCGGAATAACGGATGAAGCGGATTTCGCCCGAAAGCTCGAAACCGTCTGCGGGCCTGCTGCAAAAGGGGCGCTCCAGTCAGAATATGGCCCTCATGTCCTCAACCCCGAATGGGTTCAGAAGCTTCTCCAGCCACCACGAGCCGAGGACGAGGCAGCGATACCATGCCTTTTTGCCGCCGCGTATGTTGCAGGCTTTGCGCTCGGCTTTATCGGCAACGAAACCGTTCCTGACTAGGTGACCCCCCTGCGGCAAATGAGAAAAGGGCCGGAGTTTCCCCCGGCCCTTCCCTTGATTGCTGTGCGCTTCGATCAGGCGCCGATTTCGGCCGTGTCGACCTTCACGCCCGGGCCCATCGACGACGACAGCGCGATCTTGCGGACATATTTGCCCTTCGCGCCGGCCGGCTTCGCCTTGACGATCGCATCGACGAAGGCGTCGAAGTTCTGGCGGAGCTTTTCCTCACCGAACGACAGCTTGCCGAGGCCAGCGTGGATGATGCCCGCCTTTTCGACGCGGAATTCGATCTGACCGCCCTTGGCGGCCTTCACGGCTTCGGCAACGTTCGGAGTGACGGTGCCGAGCTTCGGGTTCGGCATCAGTCCCTTGGGGCCGAGCGTCTTGCCGAGGCGGCCGACGATGCCCATCATGTCCGGTGTCGCAATGACGCGGCCATAGTCGAGGTTGCCCGCGAGCATGTCTTCCATCAGGTCCTCAGCGCCCACCTTGTCGGCGCCGGCGGCCAGGGCCTTCTCAGCATTGTCGCCGCGCGCGAACACGGCAACCTTGACGTCCTTGCCGGTTCCGGCGGGCAGCGTGACGACGCCGCGGACCATCTGGTCGGCGTGACGCGGATCGACGCCCAGGTTCATCGCGATTTCGAGCGTCTCGTCGAACTTGGCCGAAGCCAGTTCGCGGACGGTCTTCAGCGCTTCGTCGACGCTGTGCAGCTTGAGGCTGTCAACCTTGCCCTCGAGGGCCTTCTGCTTCTTGGTCAGCTTTGCCATCGGTTCAGCCCTCCGTCACTTCGAGGCCCATCGAGCGGGCGCTGCCTTCGATGATCTTCGTCGCCTGTTCGATATCGTTGGCGTTCAGATCCTTCATCTTGATCTCGGCGATCTCGGCGAGCTTCGAACGCGAGATCTTGCCGCCGCTGATCTTGCCGGGCTCCTTCGAACCCGACTTCAGGTTCGCGGCCTTCTTGATCAGGTAGGTCGCCGGGGGCGTCTTGGTGACGAAGGAAAAGCTCTTGTCGGCATAGACGGTGATGATGGTGGGGGTCGGCGTGCCCTTGTCGAGCCCGTCGGTCGCGGCGTTGAACGCCTTGCAGAATTCCATGATGTTGACGCCGCGCTGACCCAGCGCCGGGCCGAGCGGCGGCGAGGGGTTGGCAGTGCCGGCAGGCACCTGCAGCTTGATGTAGCCGCTGATCTTCTTGGCCATGATGGCCTCCTTTCTTTCTATCGCCCCGGACGGATCCAGGACTCAAAATAAGCGGTCAGACAGAAGGGCATCACCCCTTCCTCCCGCGCGGACTCGCGCCCTTTTACGGCGCGAAGCGGGGCCCCTAGCGGGACGGACGCCCA
Source organism: Sphingomonadales bacterium (assembly GCA_044508875.1). Lineage (GTDB taxonomy): Bacteria > Pseudomonadota > Alphaproteobacteria > Sphingomonadales > Sphingomonadaceae > Sphingopyxis > Sphingopyxis flava_A. Next base: position 70,547 of record JBIQHE010000003.1, read on the forward strand.
AAAGCAAGCAAATTGGCGGGATTTCAGTCCTGCGCCACGAGCCGCAGCAACCCCTCTTGTACCGCCGACGCGATGAGCGTCCCGTCGCGGCGATAGATGGAGCCCCGATTGAGGCCGCGGCTGCCACCGGACCAGTCGCTGTCCATCACGTAGACGAACCATTCATCGACGCGAATATCGTCGTGGAACCACATCGCGTGATCAAGACTGGTCGAAAATAGACCCGGCGTCGACCAGTTGAGGCCGTGCGGCAGCATCGCCGAGGAAAGGAGCCCCATATCGGACGCGAATGCCAGGAAGGCACGGTGAACCAGCGGGTCATCGCCAATCGGCGCCGCGACCCGAAACCATTGATAATGCTGGGTCGCGCCGGCGGGACGGTGGGCTCGAAGCTCGAAGGCGCGGCGGCGCGCCATGTGATCGAAGGCCTCCGGCGACACGCTCGCATCGGCGGCGATGGTCTCGAGAAAATCGGCGCACGCCTCGGGCGGCAGGAGGTCGGGCATCGGCACCTGGTGCGCAAGACCCGGCGTCGGCCGCTGGAACGAGGCGGTGAGGTTGAAGATGACCTTGCCATCCTGCCGCACGACGACGCGGCGGTTGGCGAAGCTTCGGCCATCGAAATCGCGGTGGACACGAAAATGGAGCGGCTTGGTTTCGTCGCCTCCGCGCAGGAAATAGGCGTGGAGCGAATGAACCGTCTTGCCGGCCTCGACGGTGCGCGCGGCCGCGATCATCGCCTGGGCAATGACCTGGCCGCCGAAGATGCGATCGCGCGCCGTGGTCGCGAGAGCGGGGAAGACGAACTCGTCCTCGACGCCGGGAACCGGATCGAGCGTGAAAAGCCGCGCGACATCTGCAACGACGGCCTCGGCCGACACCTTGGCATGGATTGCACGTGCCCGCGCCATGCGAGCCTCAATCTCGGCGTGAGAGAGAGTCGTCACGAGTGAGCCCCTTTTTACGTCATGCCCGCGCAAACCGGGATCGCTTAGCGTCCCCTTTCACCCAACCTCGCGGCCTTCGCCGCGACGAGGCTTACTTCATGCGTTCGACCTGCTCGAAATCGAGCTCGACCGGGGTGGCACGGCCGAAGATCGACACCGAAACCTTGACCCGCGCCTTGTCGAAGTCGAGTTCCTCGACGACGCCGTTGAAGCTCGCGAAGGGACCCTCGAGCACCTTGACCTGGTCGCCGATTTCGTAATCGACGCGGATTTCGGTCTTGGGACGCGCCGCGGCCTCTTCCTTGCTGTTCAGAATGCGCGCCGCCTCGGCCTCGCTGATCGGCTGGGGCTTGCCCGACGAGCCCAGAAAGCCCGTCACCTTCGGCGTGTTCTTGACGAGGTGATAGACATCGTCGGTCATCGTCAGCTTCGCGAGAACATAGCCGGGAAAGAATTTCCGCTCGGCCTGCACCTTCTTGCCGCGCTTGACCTCGGTGACGGTTTCTACCGGCACCTCGACCGCTTCGACGAAATCGGTAAGCCCCATGCGCTCGGCTTCGGCCAGGACCGAATCGCGAACCTTGTTTTCGAAACCCGAATAGGCGTGAATAATGTACCAGCGCGCCATAAGTCTGCGTATCCCCGTGTGAGTGCGCTTAGCGCGCGAGCGACGTCAGCCAGCCGACGATCGCGTTGAAAACTGTATCGACCCCCAGGAAGAACAGCGAAAGCAACGTCGCCATGATAAGCACCATGATCGTCGTCTGCATCGTCTGGCGGGTGGTCGGCCACACGATCTTGGTGGCTTCGGTCCTCACCTGCTTGACGAATTCGCCAATCTTCGGCTTCGCCATGTCGATCGTCCTGTTCTTGCCTGTCCAATGGTTTCGGGCAGATGGGTTGCCGCTCCGTCCGCGTCAAGCGCGTTTCGGGCAATAGTCCGCCCACCCTCCCCGGGCATGCCGGCGAAAGGCGGAACGAAAAACGGCGCATCTGTCCGAATGAAAGCGGCCTTTAGCCGGGCCCCCAGCCCTTGGCAAGCAATAGCCGCATCGCGGGCCCATTGCGCGCCCGCATGGGCGGAGGCGCCGCCAGCGTGGGCGTTATTTCCCGCGCGATTTTGTCCCGCTTTGCGCCAGCGTCGGAAATAATTGCGCCCAAAGCGAAAACGCACGAAGTCAGATCATTGATATATCGACATAAAATATGATGGCAGCGCGGGCAAAGATTAAGATTAGCTTAGGGATGTTCGCGCCATAAGCTTTCAAAATTTACATCAGGGGCAATCGGCGCCACATGGTAGCGAACGAAACATTCGCTGGCTCTGTCTGGGCGCAAAGTCTTTGATACGGAGAATGGCATGAATGTATCCCGGTCTCCCCACCCTATGGGAATCGCGTCCGCCCAGGCCGACACCGATCGGCGCAACGGCAGTCGCCACTGCACCGTCTACCGCATCGCGGCGGTCGAACGCACAGGCGACGCCGGTTTCTGGCGCGTCCGCAACATATCGGACAGCGGCATGATGCTCGCGGCGAGCGTCGAGGTCACGCCTGGCGAGCGCCTCCAGATAGCGCTCTCGGATACCGCGCGCCTGACGGGCAAAGTCGTCTGGGCCGAAAACGGCCGCTGCGGCGTCGCATTCGACGCGCCGATCAATTCCGCCCAATTGCTGAGGCAGCTCGCCGCCGAGCAGAAGACGTCGGGCTATCGCGCGCCGCGGCTCGCGGTGCGCAGCCATGCGACCATCGTGACCAAGGAGGGCAGCCAGGAAGTCGAGGTCGTCAACCTGTCGCATCAGGGCGCCGGACTCGTCCACGACGGCGACATCATGGTCGGAACCAAGCTCGAAATCGTCCTCGCGGGAGGCATCCGCCGGCGGGGTATCGTGCGCTGGTCGCGCAAGGGGCAAAGCGGTGTCTGGCTTACTGCCCCGCTCGAACAGGCGGATCTTGAAAGCATCCGGCGCTTCGAGGGCTGACGGCCCCCCGGCGGTGCGGGGTTCAGCCCTGCGACGACAGCTTCATCAGCACGAGCCCGGCAAAGATCAGCAGCGCGGCAAGGATGCGTGTCGCGCTCGCCTCCTCGCCAAGAACCCAGATGCCGACCAGGAAGGCTCCCACCGCGCCGATGCCGGTCCAGACGACATAGGCGGTGCCGAGCGGTAGCGACTTCATCGACAGGGCAAGCAAGAGAAAGCTCGCGATCATCGCAACGATCGTCACGATCGACGGGCCGATCCTGCTGAAGCCATCGGACTGCTTCATTGCAAAAGCCCAGACGATTTCGAGAAGTCCGGCGATAACGAGATAAATCCACGCCACGGGGGGCAGCCTCCTTCAAGGGCCGCCGGGCCGTCCCGGACCTGAGACCCGCTCGGTGCGGGCGGGGACGTGGCCCCGGCGCCGCCCCGGCCAGGGCAGCGGCGCCCTCCTACCCCCGCCCTCGCGAAGGGGCAATGCCGAAGCCGCCTAATTGCGTATCAGGCTGCCTTCTTCGCCTGCCGGAACTTGTGGAGGAGCGGCTCGGTATAGCCCGAAGGCTGCGCGGCGCCCTCGAAGATCAGCGCACGGGCCGCCTGCCAGGCGATGCCGTCGGGGGTCAGCTTTTCATAGAGCGGGTCGCCCGCGTTCTGCGCATCGACCTTCGCCGCCATCCGCGCTAGCGCCGCGTCGACCTGCGCCTCGGTGCAGACGCCGTGGAGGAGCCAGTTGGCGAGCGCCTGCGAGCTGATCCTGAGCGTTGCCCGGTCCTCCATCAGCCCCACATCGTCGATGTCCGGGACTTTCGAGCAGCCGACGCCCTGGTCGATCCAGCGTACGACGTAGCCCAATATGCCCTGGCAATTATTATCAAGCTCGCGGGCGACCTCCGCCTCGCTCCAGTTGCGGCCGTTCGCGACCGGAATGGCGAGCAAGCGTTGGAGCGCGGGCGCTGCCTCGCCAGCGATCTCTCTTTGGCGCTGAAAGACATCGACCTCGTGGTAGTGGAGCGCGTGGAGCGTCGCGGCGGTCGGCGAAGGCACCCACGCGGTGTTCGCGCCCGATTTCGGATGGCCGATCTTCGCCTCGAGCATCGCGCGCATCATGTCGGGCATCGCCCACATGCCCTTGCCGATCTGTGCCTTGCCGCTGAGGCCGCACGCGAGGCCGATGCGAACGTTGCGGTCCTCATAGGCAGCGATCCAGTCCGACCCTTTCATCTCGCCCTTCGGGATCATCGGGCCGGCGTGCATCGAGCTATGGATCTCGTCGCCGGTGCGATCGAGAAAGCCCGTGTTGATAAAGACGATCCGGTCCTTCACCGCCTCGATGCACGCGGCAAGGTTGGCGCTGGTGCGCCGCTCTTCGTCCATCACGCCCACCTTGATGGTATGGCGCGCCAGAGAGAGCATGTCTTCGACCGCGTCGAACAACCGGTTGGTAAAGCCGCATTCCTCGGGCCCATGCTGCTTGGGCTTGACGATGTAGATGCTCCCCGCGCGGCTGTTCCTGAGCGTGCCGAGGCCCATGAGATCGTGCAGCGCGCAAAGGCTGGTGATCACCGCGTCGCAAATCCCCTCGGGCGCCTCGGCTCCGCCCGGCAGACGGATCATCGGCGTGGTCATGAGGTGGCCGACGTTGCGCACGAACATCACGCTGCGCCCGTGCAACACGAAGGCATCACCCGAAGGCGAACTCCACTCGCGGTCCGCCGCCATCGCGCGCGTCACGCTTTGGCCGCCCTTCTCGAAGCTCTCGACGAGATCGCCGCGCATGAGCCCGAGCCAGTTGGAATAGCCCAGAACCTTGTCCTCGCCGTCGACCGCGGCAACGCTGTCCTCAAGATCGATGATCGTCGTCAGTGCAGCTTCGAGCAGCACGTCGGCGATCCCCGCGGGATCCGTCTTGCCGATCGCGCTGTCCGGATCGATCACCAGTTCGATGTGGAGGCCGTTATGGCGCAGGAGAATGCCTCCCGGCTTCTTCCCAACCCATTGCGAGGGATCAGCGAGCTCCGGGCTCCCGCCCTGCCAGTCGGCCCAGCTCCCCGACGCGAGCGGCACCGCCTCGTCGAGAAACGCCTTTGCGCGCGCGATCACTGCCGCGCCGCGCTCGGCGTCATAGCCACCGGGCCTCGCCGCGGGTGCATCAAGCGCGTCGGTACCGTAAAATGCGTCGTAGAGGCTGCCCCAGCGCGCATTGGCCGCATTGAGCGCAAAGCGCGCATTGAGCGCGGGCACGACCAGCTGCGGCCCTGCCATCGTCGCAATTTCAGGGTCGACATTCGCCGTTCCGACCGCGAACGGCGCAGGTTCGGGGACCAGATAGCCGATCTCGCGCAAAAACGCTTCGTACGCGGCCGCATCGTGCGGCTGCCCCGCGCGCGCCCGGTGCCATGCGTCAATTTTTGCCTGCAATTCCTCGCGTTTCGCGAGAAGCGCCGCATTCTCGGGCGCGAAGCGGGCAAGCAGGGCGCCAAAATCGGTCCAGAAAGCCCCCGCATCAACCCCGGTTCCCGGGATCGCCCGTTCCTCGATGAAGGACACAAGACGCGAATCAACCGACAGACCGCCGCGATCGAGAAATTCAGTCATGCAAACACCCTTTGGTCAGCGCGAGCGCGCAAATGAACCCGGGGAGGAAAGGGCCCGCGCCCTATGACGCGAATAGCGCGCCATGGCAACTGCCCTCGCGCGGCGTCTCACGCGCGGCCATGACCCGATGCCGCGCGGACCCCGACCGGCGTCGGGGTGGGCGGCAGCTCATTGAGAGCGACGCACACCTGGTTCCGTCCGCCGGCCTTTGCCCGATAGAGTGCCGTGTCGGCGCGCCGCGCAAGGTCGAACAGCGTATCGCCGGGCCTCGCCTGCGCGACGCCAAACGAGGCGGAAACGGCGGCCTCGATCCCAAGCTCCTCGACGGACGCGGCGCGAAATCCGGTGCGCGCAGCCTCGGCCTGCCGGCGGCCTTCAGCAAGATCGGCGCCAGTGATCAACACCGCGAACTCCTCGCCCCCGAGCCGGCTGACGACGGCACTCTCGCTCATTGTCTCGCGCAGCACGTCAGCGAAATGCGCGATCACGCCGTCACCCGCGGCATGACCAAAGCTGTCATTGACGTCCTTGAAATGGTCGAGGTCTGCCGCGATCAGCACCGCCGGCGTCCCGGTGCGGAGCGCACGCGCGATACGCCGCTCGGCATGCCGGTCGAAACCCCGCCGGTTGAGCAGTCCCGAGAGCGAATCGGTTTCAGAGCGAATGAGCATCTCCGCCGTTGCATCGCGCATCATCACGAGGAGCAGGACGAGCGCGAGGGCCACCAATGTCACGGCTCCCATGCTCTGCGATATCGCGGCATAGGTGGACGCCATGTAGGATTGCGGCGCGCTCGCCGCCCCGACAGTCGAGGCAATCAAGGGCTTGATCGCGTAGAGTAGCGCTGAGAGCACCGTCAGCCCCACCAGCAGCAAGTCGAGCGCCAGGCGCCGCCGCGCCCGCAGCACGACGAGACCAACGAGCAATTGCGCGGCGACATAGGGCAGCTGGTAAAGGACACGGCGCAGCATCGACGTCCCGGGCATGGTGAAAATGAATGGCAGCGCGAACAGGGTAAGCAGCCAGATCACGGCGAGGGTCCTGAACGGCGGCGGCACGTCATAGTGACGCGCGACCCCGATCACGCAGAGCGTCAGCGCGAGCAGATAGGCGAGGAATATGCCGATACCCACCAGCGTCGGGTCCGACTGGAGCGGCAGCAGGAATTCGAGCGCGACGTCGACAATGCCCATCGCGTAGCCCGACGCGATCCACAGCGCGCCGCGCGCGCGCCGCTGGGTCGCGGCGACCACCCCGAAGGCAATCGCGAAAATCCCCGCGATGGCCATGTTGATGCCGAGGATGAACGCCGCCGTCATAGGACGGCCTGCTTAGCGAATTTTGGCGTTCGCCGCGCGGGGAAAATTTCGGCGGCGCAATTACTTGGGTCAATTGCGATGCCAGCGCGTCCGCGAACCGCCCATTGCCGCCCGGCGAAGCGCGCCCTTTTCTTCAAAGCCCCCGTTACCGTCTTCCAGGGCCGGGCTCCAGGGTGGCGGGAGCCCTCCCGGTCATGTCCTCGCGCCCGTGGCGCGGAAGCGCGCCCGCGCCGTCTCGGTCTGCCGGTGGCTTCGCCGCGCTTTCAGAAGGTCGTGGCGCGACACGAGGCCCACGACGCGGCGGGTTGCGGGATCGACGATCGGAATGCGCCCTACCCCCGACTCGACGATCAGGTCCGCGACCTCCCCGACCGGGGTTTCGGCATAGGCAACGGGCTGCGCGGCGTCGGAGACAAGGTCAGCGAGCCTGCGGTCGGCGGGCATGTCGGCGACCTGCCAGCGAAGGGCATCGGTGCGCGACGCGAGGCCGAGCAGCCGCCCTGCCGCGTCGACGACGGGATAGCTGCGGTGCTCGGCATCCTCGGCAAAGAAGCGCAGCGCATCGCCCGCGGTCATCACCCCCGGCAGGGTCGCTGGCGCCGGCGTCATGAGGTCGCGCGCCTGCAGCAGGTCCATTGGGTCGACGACATATTCCTGGCGGATATGCCGGCCGCGGCGCGCAATCTTTTCGGTCAGGATCGACCGCCGCATGATGAGGACACTGACCGCATAGGCCGTCGCCGCGCTCGCGACGGTCAGCGGCAGCGCCTCGAACAGCCCCGTGACCTCGGCGGCGAAGAGCGCGCCGGTCAGCGGGGCGCGCATCGCGCCGCTCAGGATTCCCGCCATGCCGGCGAGCGCCCACAATCCCGGGTCGCCGAGCCACAAATGCCCCGCGAGCGCTCCAGCCGCGCCGCCGAGGATCAGGAGCGGTGCCAAAATGCCGCCCGAGGTCCCCGACCCCAGCGCGACGAGCCAGACCACCCCCTTGACGATCAGCAGCGCGAGAACGACGCGCAGCCCCAAAGTTCCATCGAGCAGCGCCTCGATGCTGCCATAGCCCGCGCCAAGCACATGCGCGTCAACGAGGCCGCCAAGGCCGACGACGATGCCGCCGAGCGCAGGCCACCACATCCAGTGGACCGGCAGGCGGTGGAACATGTCCTCGATGCGATAGAGGAGCGCCGACAGGAGCGTCGCCTGGAGCCCGACCGCAATCCCGAGCAGCCCCGCCGCGCCAAGCGCCGTACCCATCGCAGGTAAATCGGCTCCCACCGGGAACATCGGTCCGCTCCCGATGAGCGCAGGACGGCACGCGACCGCAACGAGCACCGCGACGACGACCGGGACGAAGCTGCGCGGTTTCCACTCGAAAAGCAGTACTTCGAGCGCGAGCAGGATCGCCGCCAGCGGAGTGCCGAAGATCGCGGTCATTCCCGCAGCGGCGCCCGCGACAAGCAAGGTCTTGCGTTCGGCGGCGCTCAAGCGGAAGCATTGGGCGAACAGCGAACCGATCGCGCCGCCGGTCATGATGATGGGGCCTTCGGCGCCAAAGGGCCCGCCGCTCCCGATCGATATCGCCGAGGAGATCGGCTTCAGGACTGCAACCTTCAGCGAAAGGCGGCTCTGCCCGTAGAGAATCGCCTCGATCGCCTCGGGGATCCCGTGGCCGCGGATCTTGTCCGACCCGAAACGCGCTATCAGCCCGACGATGAGGCTCCCCAGAACCGGGACCGCGACCACCAGCAACCCGACCGACGCATCGGTGATCGCCGCCCGGTCAGCCGAAAGGCGCCCGAACCAGAAGATATTGGTCGCAAGCGCGATCAGCTTCAAAAGCGCCCATGCCCCGAGCGCGCCGCCTGCGCCGACGATGAGCGCCAATGCGGCGAGGAGCAGCATGCGCTTGTCGGCGCTGTGGTCGGCGAGCTTGGGCGCAGTGGCGGCGGATTGCGATGACACGGCTTGTCCGGCATGGGTGAAAGGAGCGTTGGGCCAATATATCGCAATGCGATATATTTCAATTCCGAGGATGTGATGCCTGAAATTGACGATCCCCTGACCGACGCGGACTATGCCGCGCTCGCCGATTTTCGTCAGACACTGCGCCATTTTCTCGCCTTCAGCGGCGCGCGCGCCGCCGATGAGGGGCTCACGCCGCAGCAGCACCAGGCCTTGCTCGCGATCCGGGGCGCAGCGCCCGAGGCGCTGACGATCGGTGCCGTCGCCGAGCGGCTGATGCTAAAGCCGCACAGCGCGAGCGGGCTCATTGACCGGCTCGAGCTCCTGGGCCTGGTCCGCCGCCAGGTGGCGGCCGAGGATCGGCGGCGGGCGACCTTGTATCTCACCGAAAAAGCCCATGAGGTGCTGCAATCCTTGTCGGCGGCGCACCGCGAGGAAATCCGACGCCTGCGCCCGGCGCTCGAGGGAATGCTGCGCGCTATCGGCTGAGCGCGCCTGCGAAGCCAGGCGGCCCCGCGCCCTGCCCGCCCCCGGCCGCAACGCTTGCGCGTTCATCCCGCGCCTGGCGAAGGACCTGCCAGCCGCGGCTGATCCCAACGGGGTCTCCCGCAACAAAATGACAAGACGGGGTGCAAAAGCATCACCGCCCCCGCTATACCCCGTGAAATGGCCAGCCCCACCGCCACCGAGATCGCGACGCTGGAACGCGCCGCCGCCGCGCCGATGCTGGCGCAGGTCGAACGCTGGGCGGCCGTCAACAGCGGCACCGGGAACCTGGCGGGGCTGAAGACGGTCGCGGCCCTGCTCGCCGATGCCTTTGCCGTGCTTCCCGGCGAGGTGCGGCTCATATCCCCCGCGCCGGTTGAAAGCGTCGACCCCGCCGGCACGGTGCTAGCGATCGAGCGGGGCGAGCATCTTCATGTCCGCGTTCGCCCCGACGCGCCGGTACAGCTTCTTCTCACCGGCCACATGGACACGGTCTTTGCCGCCGATCATCCGTTCCAGTCGCTCCGCTGGCTCGAAGAGGGCGTTCTCAACGGCCCCGGAACCGCCGACATGAAAGGCGGCATCGCGGTCATGCTGGCAGCGCTCAGTGCGCTCGAGGCCTCGCCGCTGAGCGGGCGGGTCGGCTACGACGTGATGATCAACAGCGATGAAGAAACGGGGAGCCACGCCTCGGCGGGGCTCATCGCCGAACTCGCCCGCGGCAAGACGGCTGCTCTTACCTATGAACCCGCGCTTCCCGATGGCACGCTTGCGGGTGCAAGGCCGGGAAGCGGGAATTTCAGCATCCTCGTCCACGGCCGCTCCGCCCATGCGGGCCGAAACCCCGAAGAGGGCCGCAACGCCCTTGTCGCGGCTGCGGAGCTTGCGCTGCGACTCAATGAGCTCAAGTCCCCCGAATTAAAGGTCAATCCAGCGAAGATCGACGGCGGCAGTCCCAATAATGTCGTCCCCGACCAGGCAATACTCCGCGTCAACCTTCGCCCCGCAACCCCTGGAGCCATGGCCGCCGCCGAGGCCGCGTTGCGCGGCGCCATCGCGGACATTGAACGCGGCCATGGTGTCCACTGCCACCTTCACGGCGGCTTCAACCGCCCGCCCAAGCCGCTCGACCCTGCCGCGACGCGGCTCTTTGAACTGGTGCGCGAATGCGGCGGGGCGCTTGGCATCGACATCGCGTGGAAGGCGACCGGCGGGGTCTGCGACGGCAACAATATCGCCGCCTGCGGCATCCCGGTCGTCGACACCATGGGTCCGCGCGGGGGCGCCATCCACAGCTCGGACGAATTTCTGATGACCGGCAGTCTCGCCGAGCGGGCGCAGCTGTCGGCGCTCGTCATGATGAGAATAGCAGAACGGGGGACCGTGTGAACCATGTGATCCGGGCAGCGAGGCCAGGCGATTTGCAGAGCATCTACGAGATGGCGAAGCTCACCGGAGGCGGCTTCACCAATCTCCCCCCCGACAAGAAGGCACTGCGCGCCAAGCTCGACCGCGCCGAGGCGAGCTTTGCATCGGACAGGGAATATCCCTCCGACGAGCTCTACCTGCTCGTTCTTGAAGATAAGGAAACCGGCGAGGTTCGCGGCACCTGCCAGATTTTCGGACAGGTTGGCCAGCGGTGGCCCTTCTACTCCTACCGCATCGGCACCGACAGCAAGCACAGCGAACAACTGGGCCGAACTTTCCACGCGCAGATCCTCATGCTCAGCAACGATTTGAACGGGTCGAGCGAGGTGGGGGGGCTCTTCCTTCATCCCGCGGCACGCGCCGGCGGCCTCGGGCTGCTGCTCGCCCGATCGCGCTATCTCTTCATCGCGCGGCACCGCGCGCGCTTCGGTGACCGCATTCTTGCCGAGCTGCGCGGGGTGATCGACGAGGCGGGCGGGTCACCCTTCTGGGACGGGGTCGCGGGCAAGTTCTTCGGCATGAGTTTCCAGGAGGCCGACCAGTTCAACGCGGTCCACGGCAACCAGTTCATCGCCGACCTGATGCCCAAGCACCCCGTCTATATCGCAATGCTCCCCGAAAGCGCGCGGGCGGTCATCGGCGTGCCGCACCCCAGCGGACGCGCGGCCATGCGGATGCTCGAGAATGAGGGCTTCGCCTTCGAAAATTATATCGACATCTTCGACGGCGGCCCGACGATGACCGCGCGCACCGACCAGGTGATGAGCGTTCGCGACGCAAGGCATATCGAGGTTGCGGGAATTGCCGAAGGCGGCGAGGAGGCGCTGATCGCCACCGGACGCCTCGCCGATTTTCGCTGCTGTTTCGGAAAGGTCGGTGCCGGCGGGACGATCGACGCCGACAGTGCCCGCTTGCTCGGCGTCGGTGAGGGCGATGCGATCAGCTGGATCGGGCGCTAGATGCTCACCGAGATCAACTTCGATGGCATCATCGGGCCGACCCATAATTATGCAGGGCTGAGCCGCGGCAATATCGCGTCGGCGAGCCACGCAGGCGACGTCTCGCAGCCGCGCGCCGCGGCGCTGCAGGGCATCGAGAAGATGCGCCACAATCTCGCGCTCGGCTTGCCGCAGGGTTTCCTGGTGCCGCTCGATCGCCCCGACGCCGCCTGGCTCGAGACGCTGGGAACGAGCCTCGAGGCTGCCGAACCGCATTTGCGGGCGCAGGCCTGGTCGGCATCCTCGATGTGGGCTGCCAATGCGGCAACCGTCTCGCCTGCACCCGACAGCGCTGACGGCAAGTGCCATCTGACCGTCGCCAACCTCGTCACCATGCCGCATCGCAGCCACGAGTGGCAAGGCACGCTCGCTCAGCTTCGTATCGCCTTCGCCGACCCTGCATTCGCGGTGCACGGCCCCGTCCCTGCCCCGTTTGGCGACGAGGGCGCAGCCAACCATATGCGGCTGTGCGCCGGGCACGGCGCGCCGGGGGTCGAGATTTTCGTCTATGGCGTGGGCGGCGGGCGATTTCCTGCGCGCCAGCATCTCGATGCCTCGAAAGCGGTCGCGCGGCGCCACCGCCTCGCCCCCGAGCGCACCCTCTTCATCCGCCAGTCGGACCTCGCGATCCAGGGCGGCGCGTTTCACAACGACGTCGTGGCGGTTGCCAACGAGCATGTGCTCTTCACGCATCAAAGCGCTTTTCACGATCGCGACGCGGCGCATGCGGAGGTCCGCGCCGCCTTCCCCGAGGTCGAGATTGTCGAGGTGCCCGCCACCGCGGTGAGCCTCGCCGACGCGGTCAAATCCTATCTTTTCAATGCCCAGCTCGTGAGCTTGCCGGAGGGCGGCGGCATGGGGCTCGTGCTGCCGACCGAGGCGAAGGAAACGCCTGGCGTGTGGAGCTGGCTTCAGGCCATGATCGCGGGTAACGGCCCGATCCGCCAGCTTTTCCCGGTCGATGTCCGCCAATCGATGGCGAACGGCGGCGGCCCCGCTTGCCTGCGGCTGCGCGTCGTGGCGGATCCCGCGCGCGTTGATCCCCGCTTTCTCGCCGATGAAGCGAAGCTCGACCGGATCGCCGCGGTGGTCGAGAAATATTGGCCCGAGGCGATTGCACCCGATGATCTTGCATCGGCGGCGCTCCTCGCCGACGTACGCAAGGCAAGGAGCGCCCTGCTGGACGCCCTCGAGCTCACCGCCCTCCTCTGACAGGGATTTTGCCCGGGGACGCGGTGCTTGCCCCCGCCCCTTGCTCTGCCTACATCATTGGCATGACTACGCCGCCAATCACCGAACTCACCACGCGCGCGCGCGACGTGTTCCGGCTCGTGGTCGACGCCTATCTCGAGACCGGGCAGCCGGTCGGGTCACGCACGCTCTCGAAGCTCGCGGCGCTCAACCTCTCGCCTGCGTCAATCCGCAACGTGATGCAGGATCTCGAAGAGCTCGGTCTTCTCGCGAGCCCGCACACCAGCGCCGGACGGCTGCCCACCGAACAGGGGCTGCGCCTGTTCGTCGATGGGATGATGCAGGTCGCCGAACCGAGCGCGGAGGACCGGGCACAAATCGAGGCAAGCCTCGCTGACGCCGGCCCCATTGAAAGCGCGCTCGCCCAGGCAACCGCCGCGCTGTCCGGCCTCTCGGCCTGCGCCGGGCTCGTCCTCGTGCCCAAGCATGAGCGCGTGCTCAAACAGGTCGCCTTCGTGCCCATGTCGGCCAACCAGGCGCTCGTCGTCCTCGTCGCGAGCGACGGCACCGTCGAGAACCGCGTCATCGACATTCCGACGGGGCTCCAGCCCTCCGCGCTGGTCGAGGCGGGCAATTATGTGTCGGCAATGCTCTCGGGCCTGACGCTTGCCGAAGCGCAGGCGCGTGTACGGCGCGAGATCGAGGCCGAGCGCATCGAGATCGACCGCGCCGCGGCCGACCTGGTATCGCGCGGGCTTGCGATCTGGTCGTCGGACGGCGCCGACCGGCCGGTGCTGATCGTGCGCGGGCAGGCCAATCTGCTCGACGAAAGCGCGGTCGGCGACCTCGACCGGGTGCGCCAGCTCCTCGACGAGCTCGAGACCAAGCAGGACATTGCGCAGCTGCTCGACAGCGCGCGCCAAGGCAGTGCGACCCGTATCTTCATCGGGTCGGAGAATAAGCTCTTTTCGCTCTCGGGCTCGTCGGTTATCGCCGCGCCCTATCGCGGATCGGATGGGCGCGTCGTGGGCGTCGTCGGCGTTATCGGCCCGACCCGCTTGAACTACGCGCGCATCGTACCCATGGTGGATTTCACCGCACAATCGCTCTCCAGACTGATACGATAGGTTTATGACAAACACCGAAAACGAGACGCCCGTCCAGGACGGAACGCCCCCCGAAGCCGAAACCGCCGAAGTGCCTGCAGCCGAAGCCGAGCCGCAGGACGAGACGGCAAAGCTCGCCGAACAGATTGCGTCGCTCCAGCAGGAGTTGCTCTATGCGCGCGCGGAGACGCAGAATGTCACCCGGCGCAAGGACAAGGAAATCGCCGACGCGCACGCCTATGCCGCGACCAAGTTCGCGCGCGACATCTTGTCGGTCGCCGACAACCTCGGCCGCGCGCTCGCCGCGATCGGCGATGAGCAGCGCGAGGACGAGAAATTCAAGCCCTTTGTCGCAGGCCTCGAAGCGACCGAGCGCGAGCTGATGAGCGTGTTCGAACGCCACGGCATCACGCGCATCGCGGCGATCGGCCTGCCGCTTGACCCCAACCAGCACCAGGCGATGCTCGAAATTCCGAGCGACAAGGAGCCCGGCACCGTCGTGCAGGAGATGCAGGCGGGGTACATGATGAAGGACCGCCTGCTGCGCCCTGCCATGGTGGGGGTCGCAAAGAAGGCAGACTAGGAACGACGCGGGCCCCGGCAAAGCCGGGGCCCGCTTACAATTCCACTGAATATCAGGCGATGGAAGCGTTCGCCCGAATGGCGATCAGGCCGCCTTGCGCATTTTTGCAAGCTTCTTCAGGACCATCTCGCGCTTCAGACGCGACAGGTGGTCGATGAAGAGAATGCCTTCAAGGTGGTCATGTTCGTGCTGGATGCAGGTCGCCATGAGGCCGGTCATGCGCTCGCGGTGCGGGTTGCCGTCCTCGTCCTGCCAATCGACCGTGACTTCGGCGGGGCGCGTCACCTCGGCATATTGTTCGGGGACCGACAGGCAGCCTTCCTGGTAGACGCTATGCTCTTCGGAAAAGTCCGAGAAGACGGGATTGATGAACACGCGCGGATTGCGAATCACGCGCTTGCCCTCTTCATCTTCGGGGTCGATTTCCTGGAGGTCGATCACGAGGATGCGCTTTGCAACCCCGACCTGGATCGCCGCGAGCCCGATACCGGGCGCGTCGTACATCGTCTCGAACATGTCGGCGACCAGCGTCTTCAGCTCGGCATCGAACGTCTCGACGGGCTTTGAAATGACGCGCAGCCGGGGGTCCGGGGTCTCAATGATGGGTAAGAGGGCCATGGGGGTCAGGTATGAACTCGAATCGCCCGCGTCAACCCACCGGCCGCCGCGCCCTCAGCGCCTGTGCGAGCGTTCCCTCGTCGAGATAATCAAGCTCGCCCCCCACGGGCAAGCCATGCGCGAGCTGGGTGAGGCGGACCGGGTATCCCTCGAGCCGCTCGGCAAGATAATGCGCCGTGGTCTGGCCCTCGAGCGTCGCGTTCATCGCGAGCACCACCTCGTCGATTCCCCCGGCGGCGACCCGGGTCACCAGCGCGTCGATGCTGAGATCCTGTGGTCGCACGCCTTCCAGCGCCGAGAGCCTGCCACCAAGAACATGATATTTTCCCGGAAAGAGCCGCGACTTGTCGAGGGCCCAAAGATCCGACACCTCCTCGACGACGCAAAGACTGCGCGTGTCGCGGCGCGGGTCGGCGCAGATCGCACAGGGGTCCTGGGTGTCGACATTCCCGCAAATCCCGCAAGTCACAAGCCGTTCCGAGACCGTCTTGAGGGCAGCGAGAAGCGGCACGAAGGCCGTTTCGCGCTTCTTCATGAGGTGCAACACGGCGCGCCGCGCCGAACGCGGGCCAAGGCCCGGGAGCCGGGCAAGTTGCTGGACGAGAGCTTCAATCTCTTGCGATGCCATGACGGATGGTCTTAAGCGGCGCGCTGGAAATGACAATGCGCATCGCCTTCATGGGAACGCCCCCCTTCGCGGTACCGACGCTCGCCGCACTGCACGCGGCGGGGCACGAGATCGCGGCCGTCTACACCCAGCCGCCGCGTCCGGCCCAGCGCGGGAAGAAGCTGCAGAAGAGCGCGGTGCATCTCTGGGCTGAGGCAAATGGCCTTCCCGTTCGCACGCCGAGGAGCTTGAAGAGCGCCGAGGAACAGGCCGAATTTTCGGCGCTGGGTCTCGATGTCGCGGTGGTCGCAGCCTATGGGCTGATCCTGCCCCAGGCGATCCTCGACGCACCGCGCGAGGGGTGCCTCAACGTCCACGGCTCGCTCCTCCCGCGCTGGCGCGGAGCGGCACCGGTGCAGCGCGCGATCCTGGCCGGCGATACCGAGACGGGCGTGACGATCATGCAGATGGACGCCGGGCTCGACACCGGCGCGATGCGGCTCGCCGCGCGCACGCCGATCGACGGCAAGACCGCGGGCGAGCTCACCGACGAGCTCGCAGCGATGGGCGCGAAGCTGATGGTGAAGGTCCTCGGCGACCTTCATGCCTTTGCTCCAGGTCCGCAGCCCGAGGATGGCGCGACCTATGCGGCGAAGATCGACAAGAGCGAGGCCCGGCTCGATTTTCTGACCAGCGCGGTGCAGGTCGAACGGCAGGTCCGCGCCTTCAATCCAGCGCCGGGGGCATTTTTCGAACTCGAAGGCGAGCGTTACAAGCTGCTCGCGGCCGACGTGGTGCACCCCGCTGAGACGGTCGCCGGCGCGGCGCCCGGGGTTACCCTCGACGATGCGCTGACAGTCGCATGCAACCCCGGCGCCATCCGCGCGGTGCGCGTACAGCGCGCAGGCAAGCCCGCGATGGACGCCGCGGAGCTGCTGCGCGGGCGCGCCATTCCTGAAGGGACGCGGCTCGCGTGACCCGCTTCGCCCTCACGATCGAGTTTGACGGCCGCCCCTTCATGGGCTGGCAGCGCCAGTCGCACGGGCCGAGTGTCCAGCAGGCGATCGAGGAGGCCGTGACGCGCATTACCGGCGAGGAAGCCGCCGTACATGGCGCAGGACGCACCGACGCCGGCGTTCACGCGATCGCAATGCGCGCGCATGTCGATATCGAGAAGCCGCTCACGCCCTTCCGGCTCATGGAGGCATTGAACGCGCAGCTTCGCCCCGCGCCCGTCGCGGTGCTCGCGTGCGAGACGGTCGCCGATGATTGGCACGCGCGCTTCTCGTGCATCGGGCGCGCCTATGAATATCGCATCGTCAACCGCCGTGCTCCGCTCACCTGGGACAAGGGACTGTCGTGGCAGGTCGCAAGGCCGCTCGATGCCGAGGCGATGCACGGCGCGGCGCAGCTGCTCGTCGGGCAGCATGATTTCACGACCTTCCGTTCGGCGCACTGCCAGGCGGCAAGCCCGGTCAAGACCCTCGATCGGATCAGCGTCAGCCGCCACGGCGACGAAATCATCGTCGAAACCGCGGCGCGAAGCTTCCTTCACCACCAGGTTCGCTCGATGGTCGGCTGCCTCGTGATGGTCGGCGAAGGAAAATGGTCGGCGCGCGACCTCAAGGCGGCGCTCGATGCGGCCGATCGTAGCGCGCTTGGGCTCAATGCGCCGCCCGACGGTCTCTATTTTGTCGAGGCCCGATATCTCTAACGCCTGGTGAGCTGTTGACGGCGCGACCGGGACAGGCGGGGACATCTCGATCTGTCCCTCGAGGCCATGCGCGGAGCCCCTTACGAAAAAGGCGGCCCTTTCGGACCGCCTCTCGTTACCTGGCGCAGTTCTTATGCTTTTTCGCTGTAATAGAGCGGGGCATGCTCGTTGAGGATCTGGAGGATCTTCGCCTGCGCGGTCTTTTCGTCGCTTTCTTCCATCGCGGCGAGCTCGCGCGCGAGGCGGCTCGATGCCGCTTCGAAGATCTGGCGCTCTGAATAGCTCTGCTCGGGCTGGTCGTCGGCACGGAACAGGTCGCGGGTCACCTCGGCAATCGACACGAGGTCGCCCGAGTTGATCTTCGCTTCATATTCCTGCGCGCGGCGCGACCACATGGTGCGCTTCACCTTCGGCTTGGTGGTAAGCACCTGCAGCGCTTCCTTCAGCGTCTTGTCCGACGACAGCTTGCGCATCCCCACGCCCTCCGCCTTGTTGGTCGGAACGCGCAATGTCATTTTTTCCTTTTCAAAGCGCAGGACATAAAGTTCAAGCTGCATGCCGGCGATTTCCGACTTCTGCAGTTCGATGACGCGCCCCACGCCATGCTTCGGATAAACAACATAGTCCCCGACTTCGAAGAGGAGGGTATTTGCGGACATGCAAGTTCCTTTCATTGATCTTGCCGCGGGATCTGCGTCAAAACTCCGTTGCATCCGGCCCTCGCGTGGGAGGGGGATCGAGCAACTGGGTCGGCGCTAGCCCGCTATAGTGACAAGGGATATGGCTCCATCGGAACGCCAGACGATGCCCGCCGCTAACGGCGAAGCGGGGGAAAAGTTCGACGCGTTGACATTTATTATAGCAGAGTCGCAACAAAATTGCCACCCCGCGCGGAAATCCGCGGAATCAGCGGGTTGACGGCGATTCCAGTCCGTTTCACCTTGCTACGGAAAATTAGATGGGGATGATGACATGAAGGATCAAGTCTGGTGGGTTACAGGCGGTTCGTCGGGGATCGGCGCGGCCTTGGCCCGCGGTCTCGCCGAGCGCGGCGCAAAGCTTATCCTGTCGGGGCGCAATGTCGCCGCGCTCGAGGCGGTAGCAAAGGACATCGGCCCCGGTACGATGATCCTGCCCTTCGAGGCGACCGACTATGCCGCCCTACCCCGCATGGTCGAGGAGGCGTGGAATTGGTGCGGCCGCATCGACGGTCTCGTCAACAATGCCGGCATCTCGCAGCGCAGCCTCGCGGTGGAGACCGACTTTTCGGTGTACCAGAAAATCATCGACGTCGATCTCCTCGCGCCGATCGCGCTCACGCAGCAGCTCTTGCCGCGCATGGTCGCTGCAGGCTGCGGACAGATCGTGGCCATATCGAGCGTCGCAGGAATTGCGGGCGTTCCGCTGCGAAGCGCCTATTCGGCCGCGAAGCACGGGCTCATCGGCTATCATGACGCGGTGCGCGCCGAAAATGAGCATTTGGGGCTCAAGGTCCTCGTCGTCGCGCCGGGCTCGGTTGCCACCAACGTCAGCCGCAACGCGCTCAATGCCGACGGCAGCGTGCGCGGAACAAGCGACAAGGCGATCGACAACGGCCTCGCGCCCGAGACCGCCGCAGCACGGATCCTCGAAGCGGTCGAAACCGGCACCCGCGAGATCGTCGTCGCCGAGGGGGCCGAGGCCGAGATCCCGGCGCTACGGCGCGGCGACCCCGATGCGCTGTTCGACCGGATGAACGCGATGGTGCAGGCGGGCTATGCCCGGCAGATGGGAGCAACGGCGTCCTGAAGAACCCGCCTTGAGAATGGGGGGGGCGGGCCCCTCCCCTTTTTTACCGCCAAAAAATAACCCCGCCGGATCGCTCCGGCGGGGTTTCTCTTCACCCTTGAGCCAGGCGTCAGCCGACGGCATGGCCTGCGAGCGCCGCGAGCAGCAGCAGCGCGACGATGTTGGTGATCTTGATCATCGGGTTCACGGCCGGTCCCGCGGTGTCCTTGTAGGGATCGCCCACAGTATCGCCCGTCACCGCGGCCTTATGGGCTTCGCTGCCCTTGCCGCCGTGGTTGCCGTCCTCGATATATTTCTTGGCGTTATCCCACGCCCCGCCGCCGGCAGTCATCGAGATTGCGACGAAGAGGCCGCCCACGATCACGCCGAGGAGCAGCGCTCCAAGCGCCGCGAAGCCCGCCGCCTGGTCGCCCGCAACCCAGCTGATCACATAATAGACGACGATCGGTGCGAGCACCGGCAGCAGCGAGGGGATGATCATCTCCTTGATCGCAGCCTTGGTAACGAGGTCGACCGTGCGCGCATAGTCGGGCTTCGAGGTGCCCGCCATGATGCCAGGATCGTTCGCGAACTGCTCGCGCACGTCCTTCACGACGTCGCCCGCTGCGCGGCCGACCGCGGTCATCCCCATCGCCCCAAACAGGTAGGGCAGCAGGGCGCCGAGAAGCAGGCCGACGATGACGTACGGGTTTTCAAGGCTGAAATCGACGGTCAGGTTCGGGAAGAATTCCCGAAGGTCGGTCGTATAAGCCGCGAAGAGCACGAGCGCCGCGAGGCCCGCCGAACCGATCGCATAGCCCTTTGTGACCGCCTTTGTGGTGTTCCCGACGGCGTCGAGCAGGTCGGTCCTTTCACGAACCGAATCGTCGAGCCCCGCCATCTCGGCGATGCCGCCCGCGTTGTCGGTGACCGGACCATAAGCGTCGAGCGCGACGACCATGCCCGCGAGCGCGAGCATCGCGGTCGCGCCATAGGCGATGCCAATGAGCCCGGCGAGCTGATAGGCGATGATGATGCCGGCAACAATGACGAGCGTCGGAAGCGCGGTCGCCTCGAGGCTGATCGCAAGGCCCTGGATCACGTTCGTGCCGTGGCCGGTCTCCGAGGCCTTGGCAATCGAGCGAACGGGACGGAAGCCGGTGCCGGTGTAATATTCGGTGATCCAGATGATCAGACCAGTGATGACGAGCCCGAGGAGCGAGCAGTAGAAAAGCGAGCGGCCGGTATAGTCGGTGCCCGGAATGACCGCTTCCATGCTGCCAAGCGCGTAGCTGGTCGCGAACCAGATGCCCACGATCGACAGGATGGCCGAGACGAGGAAGCCCTTGTACATCGCGCCCATGACATTGTTCGATTTGCCGAGGCGGACAAAATAGGTGCCAATGATCGAGGTCACGATGCAAACGCCGCCGATCAGGAGCGGAAGCGCCATCAACCCGCCGAGGAGATCGCCTGCGCCCTTCAGGAGCAGCGCGGTCAGCACCATCGTCGCGCCAACGGTGACGACATAGGTTTCGAAAAGGTCGGCCGCCATGCCGGCGCAGTCGCCGACATTGTCGCCGACGTTATCGGCGATCACCGCGGGGTTGCGCGGATCATCCTCGGGAATGCCGGCCTCGACCTTGCCGACGAGGTCGGCGCCGACGTCGGCTGCCTTGGTAAAGATGCCGCCGCCAAGGCGTGCGAAGATCGAGATCAGCGAAGCCCCGAAGGCGAGCGCGACGAGCCCGTCGACAACGGTGCGGTCTTCGCCGCCGACGCCCTTGCCCATCTGGGTGGTCAAGAACCAGTAGAAGACCGAGATAGCGAGCAAGGCGAGACCGGCGACGAGCATGCCGGTGATCGCGCCGGCGCGGAACGCCAGCGTCAGGCCCGACTGCAGCCCCTTCTGGGCTGCCGCAGCGGTGCGCACGTTCGAGCGCACCGAGATGTTCATGCCAATGAATCCGGCGACGCCCGAGAGGATCGCGCCGATGACAAAGCCGGTCGCGGAGACACCGCCCAGCGTCGCGAAAATGATGACGGCGACGACGACGCCGACGATGGCGATGGTGGTATATTGGCGCTTCAGATAGGCCTGCGCGCCTTCCTGAATCGCCGCGGCGATTTGCTGCATCTTTTCATTCCCCGCCGAGGCGCCAAGCACCTGCCGCGAGGTAATGAACCCATAGAGCACGGCCAAAAGGCCGCACGCTATCGCGATCAAAACCGGATTCATGCGTGTCTGTTCCTTCCCCAATGAGAAGGGCGAACGCATTGATAGCAGTCGAACGTCCGACTTATTGTTGCCGGCTCGCCCTCTCCCCTGATGCGACCGCCCCAAATATTTAACGGCCGGGTTATGGGAAGAAAGAATGGCAAGCACAAGCCCGCATTAGTGAGGGTCACGCCCGCGTGAAATTTAGTGCATGAAACCGAGCCGCTCGGGAAGCGGGATGCGCTGCGCCTTGTGGGTCAGAACGACGCCCTCGCCGACCGCGGTATGACCGACCATCGTGAGGCGGACGTCGAGCCCCTCGGCTATCTCGCGGATCGCGGCCGCCTCGGCGGGGTCCGCTGCGAAAAGAAGCTGATAATCATCGCCCGCGGTCGCAGCAGCGAGCCGGGTGTCGACCACGTCGGGGCGCACCGCGAGCAGCGCTGCCGACAAGGGCAGCGTCTCCAGCATGATGCCAAAGCGGCAGCCGCTCGCCTCGGCCATACGCCCGGCGTCAATAAGCAGGCCATCGGACACGTCCATCATCGCGTGGACATGGGGCGCGACCGCCTGGCCAAAGGTCAGATGCGGCTGAGGACGGCGATAGGCGTCGAGGCAGGTTTCATTCGCCTCGACCTCGCCCAGCCGCATCGCGAGCCCCACGCCCGCATTCCCGATCGTCCCGGTGACCCAGATCTGGTCGCCGGGCCGGGCGCCGCTGCGCGAGGGGGCCCCGCCTTCGGGAGCGCGGCCGATCGCGGTCAGGCCAAAGCTGCGCGGAGCACCCGCGGGCGCTCGCACCGTGTCGCCGCCCAGCAGCAAGAGGCCAAAGCGGCGCAGCGCAATGTCGAGACCGTCGGCGAAGGCCTTGTCCCACGCGTCATCGCCAAGACTGTAGCCGAGGAGCACCCCCAGGGGCGCCGCACCCTTCGCCGCAAGGTCCGAGAGGTTCACTGCGACCAGTTTCCACGCAACGTCCTGGGGCTTTTCGTCGGGCAGGAAATGGACGCCCTCGATGATCATGTCGTGGGTGAGGACCAGCCCCTCCCAGACCGCGGCATCATCGGTGAGCCCCCGCGCAGCGGGGTCGGTGGCGATGTCCCGCAGGCGGGCAATGAAATCGGCTTCGCTCATGGACCCCTCGCGTCATTGTGGAGGCATCTCGGCTCGTTCCCACCGGCCGGGACCAGGACAGCTGCCGAGTTTGCGCCGCGCCGGCGCTTGTCTCGGCTTGTCCCGATCCGAACGGATATGTCAGGCGCTGGTTCCCCGCACATTCTTGCCGATCGCATCGAGCAGACCATTTGCAAACCCCGCTTCGCGCGCATCGAAAAACGCCTTCGCGACGTCGACATATTCACTCACGACGGCGCCGACGGGCACATCGGTGCGTGCGATCAGCTCATAGGCGCCCGCGCGCAGGATTGCCTTCATCGTGCGGTCGAGCCGCTCCATCGTCCAGCCGCTCGCGAGCCGTGCAATGATCGCAGCGTCAACCTCGTCGGCGCGTGCGATCGCGCCTTTCACGATATCGTCAAAGAAGGGTACGTCCGCGTCGGCATATTCGGCGTCCTCGATGATCGCGCCGATCCGGTGCTGGTGGAATTCGTGGATCAACTGCGCGACCGGGGTGCTCTCCATCTCGTGTTGATAGAGCGCCTGGACCGCCGCGAGGCGGGCGGCAGAGCGGGACTGGGCGCGTTTGGACTTCTTGCTCATGGCTGTTTCAATCTATTCTGGACGCTAAGCGCGTGGGCCGGCAAGCCCTCCGCCGCCGCGAGCGCAACCGCCGCGGGGCCGATCGCCGCCAGGGCTTTCTCGTCGAGTGCGAGGAAGCTGGTGCGCTTCATGAAGTCGGTAACCGACAGGCCGCTCGAAAAGCGCGCGCGGCGTCCGGTGGGGAGAACATGGTTCGGCCCTGCGACATAGTCGCCGATCGCCTCGGGCGTCTGCCGGCCGAGGAAAACGGACCCGGCATGACGCACCGTCCTGAAGAGGGCATCGGCCTCGGCGGCGTCGACCGCGAGCTCGAGATGCTCGGGCGCCAGCCGGTCGCAGAGCGCGATCGCATCGGCGAGCGTCGGGACAATGATGACTGCGCCATTTTCGGCCCAGCTCGCCTGCATCGTGGGGGCCGTGCCGAGCGTCGGGATGATGTGCGCGACCGCGGCTGCGACGGCGTCCGCGAAATCGCCGTCGTCGGTAAAGAGGATCGACTGGCTCGTCGGGTCATGCTCGGCCTGGCTCAGGAGATCCGCGGCAATGACGTGCGGGTCATTTTTCGCGTCGGCGACGACGACAATCTCGCTCGGTCCCGCGACCATGTCGATGCCGACGACGCCGTAAAGCTGGCGCTTCGCCTCGGCGACCCAGGCATTGCCGGGGCCCGTGATCACGTCGACGGGCGCGATCCGGCCGGTGCCGTATGCGAGCGCGGCGATCGCCTGCGCCCCGCCGATCCGCCAGATCTCGTCGACCCCGCCAATATGCGCCGCCGCCATGACGACGGGATTGACTACGCCGTCGGGCGTCGGGGTGACCATCACGATACGCTCGACCCCGGCGACCTTGGCGGGGAGAATGTTCATCAAGACCGAGGAGGGATAGGCAGCGCGCCCGCCCGGCACATAAACTCCCGCCGCATCGACCGCGCGCCAGCGCGCACCCAGTCGGGCGCCCACCGTGTCGCGGTAGTCGCGATCTTCGGGCCGCTGCGCAGCATGGTAGGCGCGGATGCGCTCCGCTGCGAGGTCGAGCGCGGCGCGTAGCCGAGGCTCGAGCGCCTCATAAGCGGCAAGGCACTCTTCCTTCGAGATGCTCCAGCCGCTTGCATCGAGATCGAACCGGTCGAACGTCGCGGTGTAGCCCGCAAGCGCCGCGTCGCCTTCACCTTTCACGCGCGCGATGATCGCGGCGACATCGGCCGAGACGTCGGACGCGCTCTCGCGCCTGTCGTTCACCAGCGCGTCGAACGCCGCAGCAAAGCGAGGGTCGGAGGCGTCAAGCCGCCGCATCGCCAACCGCCTGCCGGAATTTCTCTACGAGCGCGGGTACTTCGGCCGAATGCAGCTTGAACGCCGCGCGATTGACGATCAGCCGCGCCGACACCTCGCTGATCACCGTCTGCTCGGCGAGCGCATTTTCAACGAGCGTGCGCCCCGTCGAAACCAGGTCGACAATATGCGAGGCAAGACCGAGTTTCGGCGCAATCTCCATCGCACCGTTCAGCTTGATGCACTCGGCCTGAATGCCCTGCGCCTCGAACCAGCGGCGCGTGGTCGAAGGATATTTCGTCGCGACCCGGATATGGCTCTCGCCAAGGCCCGGCGGGGCGGTGCCCTCCGGCCCCGCGAGCGACAGGCGGCAATGACCGATGCCGAGGTCGACGGGCGCGTAAAGCTCGGAATAATCGAACTCGTCGACAACATCCGATCCGACGATACCGAGCTGCGCGGCGCCATGGGCAACGAAGGTCGCGACGTCGAAGGCGCGTACCCGGATCAGCGAGATATGGGGCTCGTTCGTTGCGAACACCAACGCGCGGCTCTTGGGGTCGAAAAAGTCCGCCGCGGGTTCGATACCGACGCGCGCGAGCAAGGGCAGCGCTTCGTCGAGAATGCGTCCTTTGGGGATAGCAAAGATGATCGGTTCGGGCATAAACGCCGTGCCTTTAGGCGGCAGCGGGAGAAAGGGCAATGAGCGAGCGCTATCAGTTTGTCGACATGGCAGAAACCGGGCGCGAGGCGGTGCGCACCGCTTTTTCGAACCAGGTCGCCTATTGCCGTGCTGCAGAGGCGCCGGTGACCGCGCGGGTCGTCGCTGCGGCTGCGAGCCTTCTCGACGCGCCCGCAACCGGCTTTGCGCGGCAAATTGCCGAATGGCAGGGCGCGCCGCTCGCCGACGCTTTGCCGCTCCGGGTCGCGGGCGGGCTCCACGCGCTCCACCTGACAGGCGCCGCGCCCGAGCTTGCGCCCATTTATGCCGATGCCGAGGACATCAACGATGCCGCGATCGTTGCGGGGGTGGTCCGCCGGCACGAGGCAGCCCTTCTCCCCTGGCTTGACGGCCCCCCGCAGACCAACGAGGCGGGGCGCTCGGCAAATTTCATCGCGGCGATGCTATGGCTCGCGGGCCAGGGGCTGCCGCCGCGCTTTCAATGCCTCGAAATCGGATCAAGCGCGGGGATCAACCTGATGCTGGATCGCTATCATTATGATCTCGCGGGAGTCGAGGTGGGACCCGAGCCGGGCGTCATGGCCTTTCAGCCCGAGTGGCGCGGCGCGCCCCCGCCACGCCGCGCGATCGCAATCGAGCGCGCGAAGGGCTGCGACGTCGCGCCGGTCGATCTCACCGATCCGCAGCAGGCACTCCGGCTCAAGGCCTATATCTGGCCCGAGCATCATGTCCGCTTCGGCCGCATCGAGGCGGCGATCGCCGCCGCCGAGGCCGATCCGCCCGATCTGGTGCGTATGAATGCCGCCGACTTTGTCGAGGCCGAACTGGAACAGCCCCAGGCCGATGGGACCACGCGCGTCCTGATGCACTCGATCGTCTGGCAATATGTGCCGGGCGACCAGCAAGCGCGGGTGACGGCCGCGATGGAAGCCGCTGGCGCACGCGCCGTCCCCACCCGGCCGCTCGCCTGGATCGCGCTCGAGGCAAACCGCACGATGCACCGGCACGAGATGACGGTGCGGTACTGGCCAGGCGGCGGCGAACCCGTGGTGCTCGCCAGCGCGCATCCGCACGGCGCCTGGGTCGAATGGTCCGCGCCCCAATAAGGGACTCGCCATTTTGGGGCTGAGCCCGGTTCATGCTATGCTGCACGCGGAAAGGAGAATGACCATGCAGGCCGTAACCGAAGGCGACCGCCGCAAGGAACTCGCCGTCCTCCTCGACCAGATCCGGGCCCATCCCGAGCGCGACTGGTCCCGCGAGCGGCTGCGTATAGCAACGCTCAACAAGCTGATCGCCCCTGGGCGAAAGCCGCACTGACGACAGCCAGGCGCCCGCCACGCGGGCATTTCGTCGCATCAATGCGGCCGCCCACCGCGTTCGCGCGGCGCGCCGGGAACAAGCCGTGCTCCCGTTCGTCACCCTCTCATACGGCCGCTCGCGCGGCGCCTTTCGTGCGGGCGGCTGCCTGAAATCCTAGGGGGACAGCAGGAGACTTATCATGCGCAAAACCCTGATCCTTCTCGCGGCGACCAGCGCCGCGCTCGCCCCGCCTGCCCTTGCGCAGCTCAATGGCGGTGTCGCCGGACAGGTCGGCGGGAGCGTCGATCCCGGCCGCGTCGCGGGAGACATTACAACCGATGTGACCGAGCCTGTTGGCGATGTCGTCGACCATGGCGCGAGTGATGCGCTCGGCAGCGCCAACCTCAAGCTCGCAGCAAGGGAAGATGTCCGCGCGGGCGCGAACGTCACCGACAGCAAGGGCAACAGCATCGGCACGGTGCAGAGCATCGACGGCGACAACGCCGTCGTGGTGAGCGGCGGCAAACTCTATAATATTCCGCTCTCGGCGCTTTACAGCCATGCCTCAGGTAGCGCGCACGGCCTCGTGACCAGGCTTCCCAAGGCCGAGTTCGAGGCACGCGGCTCGGCTAGCGCCGATACAGGATCCCCGTCTCCCGGTCGCTGACCGAACGAGCCCCTGCGCGGCCATCCCCCCCCCCGGCCGCGCATGAAGGCGCCGGAGCTTTCAAGCTCCGGCGCCTTCACTTCATCCCGGGGAATCTTTCTTCGCCGTGCATCTCGACCTTGCCTCCCGAGGTGACGGGGATCACCGCGCGGCCGAACCAGACATAGCGGGCAGTGGCATGCGTGAGGTCATTGTCGTAACGCGCCGCCGCGGCGGCGGGATCATAACCCATCCAGCCGAGGGTCGCGGGCAGGACCTGGCTTGCCGAATGCCCCTTGCGCGGTGCTCGTGAATAATGATCGGCAAGCCGTTGTGGCAGAAAGGCGAGCAGCGGCACCCGGAACTCGTCGGCCACGGGGTCCCGGCTGCAGTGCGGCAAGGCGCCCGGGGTGAGGTTCTGGCCATGGTCCGAGGTGTAGACGATTGCCACGTCCTCGCGGTCGACCCCTCTCAGCAACCGCGCAAAGAAGCGCCGCTTCGACCAGGCAAGCGCGGTGGCATATTGCTGCGCGACCGGCGCGCCCGCGGGAATCGTCCCGAGCGGATAATGGTCGCGGTACTGGAAGTGCACACCGCGCAGGACGGCGTAAATGAAGCTTCTTTGAGGCCGCCTGAGCTCTTCGTTAAGCCGGCCGGCGATCTCGAAGTCGGTTTCGATCCCGCCTTTCATGGCGAGCACATCGTCGATCAGCGCGCGCTCGGGGGGCAGCAGCAGGTTCTGCGGGGCCCCGTTCGTCTGACCGTCGATCAGCATCGTGCGATAGCCTGCCGCGCGGGCATAGCCCCAGATCGACGGCGTGCGCCGCAGATCCATCCCGGGCCCGGCGCGGCGCACGTCGACCCCCGACCGCAGCGCGACGTGCGCCGGTGCGCTGCAATTGGCCATCGACGCGGCTACCCCGAAGTCGAGGTGCGGAATATCGGCAACGAGCGGGGCGATGATATGCTCAAACGGTGCATGCGCGACGCTCTCGTCGACCACCCAGACGATGTGGCGCGGTGCGAGCGCCGCTCCCTCGTCCGTTGGTCGCAGCGCCGGCGCGGAACGGGGCGGCGGCGCTTCGGCTCTTACGATGTCGAAGGTGAGGCCGTAGAGATTACGCTCAGCGCTTTCGGGCCAGGCGCCGAGGAGACGGTGCGCGAGGCTCGGCACGATCAACACCAGCAGCAGCGCAAGCGCGGGGGTCCGCGGCGGGAGCCACCCGCTTTGCCGCGCGAGAGCGCGCGAAGAGGCGAAAAACGCCAAGGCCGCGGCCGCCTGGAGCGCGGCGAGGAGCAGCGGCGCTGCAAATTCGCCGGCTGCGTTCCTCGCTTGCCGTACTTCTGCGAGCATCCAGCCAAGGGTCGCGGCGTCGAGCGGCGCTCCCACCACCTGCCCATAGCCAAGGTTGACGAGGGTCGATACGCCGGCGAGGCCAAGGAGGAATGCAAACCAGCGGCTGGAAAGCAGCCAGGTCGCGGCGAGCAGCAGCGCCGCTTGCGCCCCCAGGAAAAAAAACGCGCTGGCGGCGCTCGCCGTGTCCCCGGCCGCGAGACGGTAAAGCACCGAGTGGACAAGCTGAAAGCGATTGGCGAGCGCGAATCCGGCCCCGAACAGCAACACCGCCGCCGCCATTCTCCCGCCGCCGCCGCGCCCCCTGCGACGAGCCTCCATCTTCCCCGCATCTCTCATCCGCGAAGGAATAGCGCGAGAGCATTGAAAAAGTACGAAGCGATCGCTCTGGCCCGGGCTGCGCCCGCAGGCATTGGGCCGCCCCGAGGAAGCGGGGCGGCCAGTATCAAGACCGGTGCATCATCTCACACTCGGCCTTTTAGTCTCATGGGCGAAAGCGTCAGTCGCCTTCCTCGAACAGGTCGGCCGCATTCGCAGCCGTCGCCGAGAGGCGCACCGTGTCGCCATCGACCGAAGCCACGAGCCCCGCGGGCAGATAATGGTGCCTCGCGCCTTCGCCATCTTCGGTCTGCGGACTGTCGCTCTTGGTGAGTTTGATCCGCTCGCCGTCGAGATGGTCGACGGTTCCGACGTGGACGCCGTCAGCGCCTACGACCTGCATATTTTCCTTGATCGCGCTGTGGTCATGCTCCGCCATGCTTAGTCTCCTCGCCGCTCGCCAGCCTCTCTGCGCGAGCTATTTATCCTACGCCCCAGATTGATTTTTGCTCCGAGCTCTCCCGGGCGCGCGAACCTCTCTCCCCACGCTACTCGCTGTGCCTTTCGCCCTGCATTCAGGGCGCCCCGCGCGGTTCGTCGTCGTCGATCCCGCCAAGGCCGAGCTCGCCCTCCTCGTCGTCGTCGCTGCGTTCGCCGCGATAGGCGTCCATGTCGATACGGCCCGAGCGCTCCATCTGGCGCATATGGTCGACCAGGTCCTGCGCGTCGTCGCGCTCGCCCCGCGAGGGCGCCTTGTCGCTGTCCTCCAGCCGGCGGCCGCTTCGCGCGTCCTCGGCAACGCTTTGTGCTTGTGCCTCGTCGTCACGCTGTTCGCGGTTGACCGCCTCCGGCGCGCCGGGATCCCGGGCATCGCTGGCGGGGGATGGAGTGGGTTCGTCGTTCATGGCCGGCTCCTTCAGGTGGATGCCGTTTCAACGCGCGGCCGGGCAACCCCGTTCCTCAGGCAGCGTCGGCGAGCACCTTCCTCTCGATCACGCGAATGAAGGCCTCGGGCTCCTGCGCCCCGGGGATCAGCATCCGCCCGCCCAGGATGAAGGCAGGAACGCCGGTGATATTCTGGTCGGCCCAATAGGCTTCCTCGGTGCGCGCCATCTCGGCATAATCGTCCGAGGCGAGGATCGCTGCCGCGCGGTCGGCCGGGAGCCCCACCGATCCGGCCACCTCGGCGAGAACGCCATGATCGCTCACGTCGCGGTTGTCGGTGAAATGGGCGCGAAACAGCGCGAGCTTGAGCGCCGTCTGCACCCCTGTCGGGCCCTGCTGGTCGGGCTCTTCAACTGCCCCTGCCCAGGTCAGGAGCCGATGGGCATCGAAGCTGTTGCGCATCCGGAACCCCGGACCGCGGTTGAATGTGAAATCAAGCTCGGCGGCGATACCCGCGAGCCGGTCGCGGTTCGCACGGCTCTGGTCCGGCGTAATGCCATATTTGCGGATCACATGTTCGGCGGCATCCTCGCCCTCGGGCGGCATCGCAGGGTTGAGCTCGAAGGGATGCCACTGGACGCGAAAGTCGAGCCGCCCCGCAAAATGGGTGATCACCTTCTCGAACTTCAGCCAGCCGATGATGCACCAGGGGCACATCACGTCGGACACGATGTCGACAGACAGGGTAGGAACGGTCGATCCGGTCACGAATATTCTCCTTCGCGGCGGCGTCCCCTTCCCCGCTCAGGTCGCGCGGCGATCCTTGCCGCTGCGCCGCTCGCCCTTGCGGCGTTCGGGGCCCTTGTAATCCGGGGCGTCGTCCGCACGTCGTTCGGCCGACCGCCGGTCGGGATTGCTGCGCTTTTCCTCGTCGGACATCCTTGTTTCCTTTCCACCACAAAGGAACGGGAAGCGACCTTGCGAGAGTTACTCACATAATTACCGAAAAGACAAGCGATCGCGGATGCGGGGATCCCCAGTGCCTGCTCTTCCATGGGAGTGGGGCACCGTCCCTGGCCCGCGAGAAACCATTCGCCGCACTTTTGGTACGGTTCAGCCGCGCGAAAGCTAGCAGCGTTTATCATCACCCCCATCGCGGGCCGGACTGTCTATCGCCCGCCATGGAGTCGTCAGATAATGCGGAGATTAACGGGCCTTGCGACCGCCGCCGCGGTCCTCTTTACCACCGTCGGCCTCAGCGCCGCGCCTGCCGAAGCGCGAGGCCGCCATGGCGGCTGGGGCTACCGGCACCATGACCGGATCGACGCCGGGGACGTGATCGGCGGCCTGTTCGTCATCGGTGCGATCGCCGCCATCGCGACTGCGGCGAGCAAGGACAGGCGCGATCGCAACGACCGCTACGAACCGCCTTATCGCGACAACCGGTACGAACCGCCCTATCGCGACGGTCCGCGGGGCGAACCTCGATACCAGCCGCGTGACGTCCGCCCCTACGGAGAGGGTGCCTATGGGGCGAGCGAAGCGGAAGCCCGCGCGAGCGATGCATGCAGCTGGGCCGCCGAAGGCGAAGTTGGCGATGGTGCGCGCGTCGAAAGCATCACCGATGTTCGCCCGAGCGCGCGCGGCTGGCGTGTAACCGGAACGATATCAGAGCCCGATGGCCCGGCGCGCAGCTTCGATTGCGACTACCAGGGTGGCCGCGTGGTAGACGTCAGCGTCGGCTGATCGGCCCTTCTTCAATGCCGCCCCTCCCCCTCGCGGGAGGGGCTCTTCTTGGGCCCGCGGGCTCTCGGGCACCGATAAACGCCAGCGGGCGGCGGCTGAACCTCAGATAAGCAAGGGGTTCAGCACCCCGTCACCCCGGCCTTGGTAATCCATCTTCAACAGGCCGCGAGTTCGCGCTGCCTGACGGTGAAGGAGACCGAACCATGGCTCAGATGATCAAAACGTCTTTGACCAAGGCCGCAATTGGTGTGGCCACCGCAGGCGCCTTGATGAGCGCCACACCTGCAATGGCGCGCGATCGTTACGATAATGACGGCATCAGCGCGGGCGAGATTATCGCCGGCGCCGTGGTGCTCGGCGGGCTCGCGGCGATCCTGTCCTCGAGCAACGACCGCAATAGCTATCGCGCGGGGTATAATGACCCACGCTATGGTTACGGCTATGATTATGCCCGCTACGGCAATAGCCGAAGCGCGGTGGACCAGTGCGTACGCGCTGCCCAGCGCAGTGCAAGCCGCTATGGCCGGGCCGACGTCACCCAGGTGACGGGCGTCGATCGCAAGCGCGACGGCTACAAGGTGAAGGGCCAGATCGTCGTGCGCGACGGTTATGGCGGACGGTGGGGCCGCGGCGGCTATTATGACAAGGGCAAGTTCAGCTGCGACATTCGCTATGGCCGCGTCCATAATCTGAAACTCTCGGGTCTGCGCTAAGCGAACCTGAAGAGGCATGGAGAGCCCGCCGGCCAACGCGCCGGCGGGCTCTTTGCGTCAACACGTCTCGCGGCGATGACCGAATATTTACCTTCCTTGTTTATCGACGTCTTTGGGACAATAATCGCCAACTGGACGTGGGGGACCGGGCGACAGCTATGGGTTGCGCATGTCTGAAATCGAGGCCGGAACCGGACCCGCGGGCGCCGAGGACAAGCGCCAGCCGCGCCAATCGCGCCTCGTAAAGGCGGCGCTTGCCTGTTCGCGTTTTGGACAATTTGACGTCACCGTCCGCAACGTGTCGCAGACCGGCATCGGCGGAAAGGGGCCGCACGTCCTCAACCTTGGCGAGCGGGTGACGCTCCTTCTCCCCGGGCACGACCCCATGATAGGAACCGTCCGCTGGGTCGTCGACCACCGGTTCGGCATCGAGACCGATGCGGAGATTTTTCCCGCCCGGCTCCGCGCCGCTCACGTCGATACGCTGGTGACCGCCGACAGCCACGCCGACTTCCAGATCATGGAACCGCCCAAGATTTCCGCGTGGCGGCCCGGTGTGACGCGGACACGGCCCCTCCCCGGCCACTACGGGCGCAAGCGCTAGAGCGCGCGCGGGGAAAAGAAAACCGGCGCGGATCGCTCCGCACCGGCCTTTCTCGACCAGAAATAGCGGGCGTCAGGCGACGCGGCGCACTTCGTTGCCGTCGTCGTCGATGTCGCGCAGCACATATCCGCGGCCCCAGACCGTCTCGATATAATTTTCGCCGCCGCAGGCCAGCGCGAGCTTCTTGCGCAGCTTGCAGATGAAGACGTCGATGATCTTGAGTTCGGGCTCGTCCATCCCGCCGTAGAGATGGTTCAGGAACATTTCCTTCGTCAGCGTCGTCCCCTTGCGCAGGCTCAGCAGCTCGAGCATCTGATATTCCTTGCCGGTCAGATGCACGCGCACGCCGTCGACCTCGACCGTTTTCGTATCGAGATTGACCGCGAGCTTGCCGGTCTTGATCACGCTCTGGCTGTGGCCCTTCGAGCGGCGGACGACGGCATGGATGCGCGCGACGAGTTCGTCGCGGTGGAACGGCTTGGTGACATAGTCGTCGGCGCCAAAGCCGAACGAGCGCACCTTTGAATCCATTTCCGAAATGCCCGAGAGGATCAACACGGGCGTCTGCACCTTTGCGGTGCGCAGCTTCTTCAGCACGTCATAGCCGTGCATGTCCGGCAGATTGAGATCGAGCAATATGATGTCGTAATCATAGAGTTTACCGAGATCCAGGCCCTCTTCGCCCAGGTCGGTCGTATAGACGTTGAAGCCCTCGGTGGTGAGCATCGTGTCGATCGCCTTCGCGGTCGTCGGCTCGTCCTCGATCAGCAATACACGCATTGGGCACCCCTTCGACTGTTTTCCCACGATAGCCCCGCGAACCGATCACCGGGCCATCGTACTTGTCGCGGCGGATCGGTCCCCTGTTGCGGGACTGCCGGACCATTAACCACGAAACTAATGAAGGGAAAAGGTTAATTTTGGTTTAACCCGCAGGAATCCACGAGTCGCGGCGAATCCTTCGGAGGCGAAAGCCGCGGTTTCACGCGGCTTCACCTCCACTGCCGGGTGCTCCGACCCGGTTGCAGGAACGCTTCAGCACCTCGGCCAGATAGTCCGAAAGCGCTCGTACACGCGCCGGTCGCAGCCGCGAGGGAGGCGAAAGAAGGTGCAAATGCGTCTGCGGCAGTGACCAGTCGGTAAGAATGCGCACGAGGCTCCCCGCCGCGAGCTCGTCTTCCACGATGAAGTCGGGGAGTATGGCGATCCCGCCGCCCGCGACCAGCCACGGCACCGCAACGTCACCATTGTTAACGAACAAGGGACCTGCGGGAACCACCACCGCCTCCTCCTTGTCGCGATGAAAGCGCAGCGGAGCCGCGCGTTCGCGATGTCCATATCCGACGAGGCGGTGACGCGCGAGTTCAAGCGGATGGCGGGGCGTCCCGCGCCTCGCGAGATAGTCAGGGCTTGCGATCACCGACGCCGCGACCGGTGCAATGGTGCGCGCGAGCAAGGTCGAATCGTCGAGGCTCGCGATCCGCAGCGCAAGATCGATCCCCTCGGCGACGAGATCGTTACGCGCGTCGTTGAGTAGCACTTCGATTTCGACCGCTGGGTGGGTTTCGAGAAAGGCGGCGAGCGGGGGACCGAGCACCTTGATACCAAAGCTCATTGGCGCTGCGAGGCGGATCGGGCCCGCAAGGTCGACGCGGTCCCCGCGCGCTGCCTCGGTTGCCGCGGTCGCCGCCGCGACCATTGCGCGCGCCTCGTCGAGAAGCCCTGCGCCCGCGGTCGACACCGCGACAACGCGCGAGCTGCGATGAAGCAGGGTAATGCCAAGCGACGCCTCGAGACGCGTCACCGCCTTCGATACGCTCGCCTTCGAGAGACCGAGCGCAGCGGCTGCGCCGGTAAAGCTGCCGGCATCGGCGACGGCCACGAAACAGGCCCAGCCCTCATAATCGGGAAGCGCCATGAACACCCTCCAAATGGAAACGATAGTTTTCCATCTACGCTATTTCAGAAACGATCCCAATAGCTATGTTGGCCGCAACCGATGAGCCGCTGCGACCGTCCCGGCGCAAGGCGGCTAGAGAAAGGATTGCCCGATGATCGATATTCGCAGGTTCGAGACCCTGGGTCACGCCAACCACGGCTGGCTCGATGCCCGTCACCATTTTTCCTTCGCCAATTACCATGACGAGAGCCGCATGGGGTGGGGCGCGCTGCGCGTCTGGAATGACGATACCATCGCTGCGCAGGCGGGTTTTCCTCCGCATCCGCATCGCGACATGGAAATCATCACCTATGTGCGCACCGGCGCGATCACGCACCGCGATTCCATGGGAAACAGCGGCCGCACCGCCGCGGGCGATGTCCAGGTGATGAGCGCAGGCACCGGCGTCACCCACAGCGAGTTCAACCTCGAGGACGAGGAAACCACGCTGTTCCAGATCTGGATCCTGCCCGATCAGGCGGGCGGCAATCCTGGCTGGGGCCAGCGCGACTTTCCCAAGGCTGACCGCTCGGGCCGCTTCGTCACATTGGCAAGCGGGATCGAGGGCGACGATGCCTTGCCGATCCGTGCCAATGCCCGGGTTGCCGCGGCGAGCGTGAACGCCGGTGAAAAGGTCACGTACGACCTTGGCGAAGGGCGCCGCGCCTATCTTGTCGCGGCCAAGGGCCGCATCCGCGTCCACGGCGAGGATGCCGATCCCCGCGACGGCATCGCGATCCGCGACGTCGACGCCATCACGGTCGAGGCGCTCGACGACGCCGAACTGGTGCTGGTCGACAGCCTCTGACCCCCGGGCCGCCGCCGCCTCCCTCCCACGGGGCGGCGGCCCATCTTCTCGCTCCTCCTCACTTCCCACGCCGAAGGAATAGCCCCATGACCCACATTCTTCGCATCGATGCCAGTGCCCGCACGCATGGTTCAACGACGCGCGAACTCGCGGACCAGCTCGAAGCCCGCCTCGTCGAGCAAGGCTACGGCGCCCTCGTCACCCGGCGCGACCTCGGCCTCAACCCGCCCCCCCTGCTTAATGAAGCCTGGGTCGGTGCCAATTTCACGGACGCGGCAGAGCGCAGCGACGAGCAAAAGGCGCTGCTTGCAGCGTCCGAAGAGCTGATCGGCGAAATCGAGGCCGCCGACACGATCATCATCACCGCCCCCATCTATAATTTCTCCATTCCCGCCTCGCTCAAGGCGTGGATCGACCAGGTAGCACGTGCGCGCCGCACCTTCCGCTATACCGAGGCCGGGCCCGAAGGGCTGCTGAAGGGAAAGCGAGCCTATATCGTCTTCGCCTCGGGCGGCGTTCCGCTCGGCAGCGAGGTCGATTTCGCAAGCGCTTACCTCAGCCACATCCTCGGCTTTATCGGTATCAGCGATGTCGAGTTCATCGCAGCCGACGGCCACCAGAAAGACCGCGGCGCGATGGCGCGCGCGGCAACCGCAATCGGCGCGCTGAAACAGGCCGCCTGACACCCCCCGGGCCGCTGCCCTTCCCCTCCCGCGGGGCGGCGGTCCACCCTATTTGGAACCCTTGAAAGGACATGATGATGACAAAGCTGTTGGTGCTCTATTATTCGAGCTACGGCCATATCGAGCAGATGGCTAATGCGGTCGCCGAAGGCGCGCGCGCTTCGGGCGCCGAGGTCGATATCCGCCGCGTTCCCGAAACCGCTCCCGCGGCGGTGGTCGAGGCGGGGGGCTTCAGGATGAACGCGTCGCATCTCGAGCTTCGCGATCCCAATGAACTTGCCGATTATGATGCGATTATCATCGGCACCCCCACCCGCTACGGCCGCATGTCGAGCCAGATGGCCAGCTTCTGGGACACCGCGGGCGGCGTCTGGGCGCAGGGCAAGCTCAATGGCAAGGTCGGCGCGGCTTTCACTTCCACCGCCTCGCAGCACGGCGGGCAGGAAACGACGCTTTTCTCGGTCCTCACCAACCTTCTTCATTTCGGCATGACGATCGTCGGGCTCGACTATGGCTTTTCCGGCCAGATGGGGGTCGATGAAGTCAAGGGCGGCGCCCCCTATGGCGCCACCACGATTGCCGACGGCGACGGTTCGCGCCTGCCGAGCGAAACCGATCTCGGCGGTGCACGCTATCTCGGCGAGCGCGTCGCGCGGACCGCGGCGAAGCTTGCGGCGTGACCTTGGCGATGCAGCGGCTTCCCACCCTGTTCCTTTCGCACGGGTCGCCGATGCTGTCGCTGGAACCCAGCCCGGCGCGGGATTTTCTCGCCGGGCTGGGCAACGACTTGCCGCGGCCGCGGGCGGTTCTGATCGTCTCGGCGCACCACGACGCGGCAGACGAGGCAGGCCGCGTCACCGTGACCGCCTCGCCGGCCCCGCCAACAATTCACGACTTTGGCGGCTTTCCGGACGAGCTCTACGCCGCTCGTTATCCGGCGCCGGGCGACCCGGCGCTCGCCGCGCGCATCGCAGCGCTCCTCGGCGCGCGCGGCCTCGATGTGCGGCCCGACCCTGCGCGGGGCCTCGACCATGGCGCCTGGGTGCCGCTCTCGCTCGTCTATCCGGATGCGGACATCCCGGTGGTCCAGCTCTCGATTGCCTCTCATGCGACGCCCGAATGGCATTACGCTCTCGGCGCGGCGCTCGAACCGCTCCGCGGCGAAGGCGTGCTGATCGCCGGATCGGGCAGCATGACCCATAATCTGCGCGCGCTTTTCGCGGCGCGCCCCCCCGTCGATGCGCCCGCGCCCCTATGGGTCACTGATTTTAGTGACTGGGTCGCCGAACGGCTGGCGGGGGGCGCCATCGACGATGTCCTCCACGCAGTCGAGCGCGCCCCGCACGGCAGGGACAATCACCCGACGATCGACCATATCCTGCCGCTGTTCGCTGCCATGGGGGCCGCCGGTTCCCCGCTTGAGGCCCGCCGCCTTCACGCCAGCACGACCTACGGCCTACTTGCAATGGACGTGTACAGCTTCGGGGCGGGCTGAGCCGGCTTTCCTTGGGCTTCTCACCGAAAATCCTCCTTTCCCTCGGCGGCCGGCTCCCCCTGACCACCTTTCCGCTTCCAGCGGCCGGGCGCGCCGCCTATAGCGCGGCAATGCTCCTTTCTGACCGCATCCTTTTTCTCGACGGCGAGGCGATCGTGCTCGACAAGCCTGCCGGTCTCCCGGTCGACCCGCCGCGCGACGGAAGCCTCAGCCTCGAAAACCATCTCGATTCTCTCCGTTTCGGCTTCAAGCGCTGGCCGCTTGCGGTCCACCGGCTCGACCGCGACACCTCGGGTTGTCTTTTGCTCGCGCGCAATCCGAAGGCGCACGGGCGCTTCACGCGCGCCTTCGAGGAGCGCGCTGTCGAGAAGCAATATCTCGCCATTCTCGACGGCGTTCCCGAGGGTGAGCAAGGCACGATCGACCTGCCGCTCGCCAAGGTATCGACCGCCGAGACAGGCTGGCGGATGGTTGGCGACCTCGATGGCACGCGAAGGGGCAAGGCCGCGGTGTCGCATTGGGAAAAGCTCGCAGTGGTCGGGGCGCGCAGCCTGCTGCGCTTCCGCCCTGAAACCGGGCGCACCCACCAGCTTCGGGTTCATGCCCTCGAAGGGCTCGGATTTCCGCTCGTCGGCGATCCCGTCTACGGGCGCGGAGGGCCCGGGACGCGCACGCTCCTTCATGCCGAACGGCTGGTGGTGAAGCGCGACCCCAAGCCGCCGATCATCGCCGAGGCGCCCTTCCCCGATGCTTTTCTTGCGCTCGGCTTCGCCGCGCCGGAGGGAGCGGCGCCCACCCGTGGCTGAAATCCCCGAGAGCGCGATCAGCGAGAAGTTTCTCGCGGGCACCGGGCCGGGCGGGCAGAATGTCAACAAGGTCGCGACCGCCTGCCAGCTTCGGGTCAATATTTATGCGCTCGGCCTCGCGCCCGACGCTTACCGGCGGCTGAAGCAACTCGCCGGAAGCCGGATGACCGCCGAAGGCGAACTGGTCATCCTCGCGCGGCGCTATCGCACGCAGGAGGCGAACCGCGCCGATGCCCGGGAGCGGCTTGCCGCGCTGATCGACGCCGCACTTGTTCGTCCCGAGCGACGGATCAAGACGAAGCCAAGCAAGGCGGCAAAAGCGAAGCGCGTCGACAGCAAGAAAGCGCGCAGCGCGGTAAAGGCGGGACGCGGACGGGTGCGCGGGATCGACTGAGGCGCCCGCGGTGACCAGTCTTTACCGCCTCGACGCGCCGGCAAGCGCAATCGCGGCCGCTTTCGATGTCGAGGCAGGCGAGGATCCCTGGAGCGGCGATTATGTGGCGCCCGGCCGCCCCGCGCCGGTGATCGTCGGCGATGGGCGCACCGGCGGGCGCCGCGTTCTGCGCCCGCGGCTTTGGGGCGTCCCGCCGCCCCCGCAGGGCACACGGTCGCTTACGACCGTCCGCAATCTCAAGAGTCCTTTCTGGATCGGCACGCTGCGGCATCCCGAGCTGCGCTGCCTCGTGCCCGCGACGGCTTTTGCGCGATGGTCGGGTCCTCCGGGCGCCAGGCGACAGCACTGGTTTTCGCTGGCCTCGCGCCCGGTCTTCGCCTTCGCAGGCATTCAGCGGCAAATAGAGGATTGGCCCGGCTTTGCCATCCTAACCACCGAGCCCAACCGGCTCGTTGCGCATTATGACCCCGTGGTCATGCCGGTCATCCTCCACGCCGAGGACCATGACCGCTGGCTCACTGCCGACTGGCGCGACGCGGCGGCATTGGCCGCGCCCTATCCGAGCCAGGCGATGGTGGTCAGCGATATACCGCGAGGCGCTCCCTAGCTCCCCGGCTTTTCCGACTTCTTCAGGATATGCTTCCACTCCTCAGCCGTCACGCGCCCGACCGAGAGGCGCGACAGGCGCACAAGATCCATGTCGGCGAGCTTCGGGTCGGCCTTGATCGCCGCGAGCGTCACCGGGTGAGCAAGGGGCCGGACCGGCTCGACACGTACCACGACCCAGGGCGAACCTTCCTCGGCGGTTGGATCGGGAAAGGCAGCCTCGGTAACCTTCATGATCCCGACGCATTCCTTGCCAATATTGCTGTGATAGAAAAGCGCCTCGTCGCCGACCTTCATCGCCTGCATGTTGAGCTTTGCGGTGTGATTGCGCACCCCGTCCCAGATGCCGCTGCCGTCCTTGACCAGCGTATCCCAGCTATAAACGTCGGGTTCGGATTTCATCAGCCAATATTGTTTTGCCATGCGGCAGCGCTTAGCCGAGCGGTCCGCGAGACGGAACCGCCTTTTTCCCTTTCACCCTCCGGCCCGAGCGCCTAAATCGCAGCTATGAAGCGCCCCGGGCGCAAACCCCTTATAGATGGATCTCACTCGCATGACCGCCGCCGTCCCCGTTATTTCCCTGTCGCTTCCAGCCGAGCAGTTCGCCCAGGATTTCGGCACTTCATTCGAGCGCTTCGGTTTCGCGATGATCAGCGATCATGGCATCGACCCCGCGCTGATCGACGACGCCTGGGCCAAGGCAAAGCAATTTTTTGCGCTGCCCGAGGAACAGAAGCGCGCCTATCATGTCCCGGGCGGCAGCGGCGCGCGCGGCTACACGCCGTTCGGGACCGAGATCGCGAAGGGCGCCAAAGAGGTCGACCTCAAGGAATTCTGGCACGTTGGCCGCGACTTGCCCGAAGGCCACCCGCTCGCGGCGCAGCAGCCGAACAATATATGGCCTGCCGAGGTTGCGGAGTTCCGGGGCACCTATGAAAAGCTGTTCGCCGAGTTCGATCGCGTGGGCGGCCGGCTGCTGTCGGGCATCGCCCGCTACCTTGGGCTCGCCCCCGATTTCTTCGACGAGACGGTAAAGGACGGCAATAGCGTGATGCGCCTTCTCCATTATCCGCCGGTCGAGGGCCCGGCCAAGGGCATCCGCGCCGAGGCGCACGAGGACATCAACACCATCACCTTGCTCCTCGGCGCCGAGGAGGCGGGGCTCGAGATCCTCGACAAGGATGGCAGCTGGCTTCCCGTGAGCCCGCCCGCGGGGGCGATGGCGGTCAATGTCGGCGACATGCTGCAGCGGCTGACCAACAATCGCTTGCCCTCGACCACCCACCGCGTGCGCAACCCCGACGCGGGCCGCGCCAGCATCGCCCGCTACTCGATGCCCTTCTTCCTTCATTTCCGCTCGGACTATGTCATCGAGACGCTCGAAAACTGCATCGATGCCGAGCATCCGAACCTCTATCCCGACCCGATTACCGCCGACGAATATCTGCAAGAGCGGCTGCGCGAGATCGGGCTAAAAAAATAGGCGAATTTGCGCTATTCTCTCCCGCTTCCAACGAGGGAGAGGGCCATGTCATACGAAGGCCAATGCTTCTGCGGAAGCGTGAAGATCACCGTCTCCGGGGAGCCCGAAGCCATGGGCTATTGCCATTGCCGCTCGTGCCGTTCGTGGTCGGGCGGCCCGGTCAATGGCTTCACGCTCTGGAAGCCTGAAGATGTGCGGATTACAAAAGGGCCGGAGCATGTCGCGACCTTCAACAAGACCGCGGGCAGCAGCCGCAAATTTTGCAGCGCCTGCGGCGGTCACCTGATGACCGATCATCCGGGCCTCGGCGTCGTGGACGTGTTTTCCGCGACCTTGCCAACGCTGGCTTTCACACCGGCGCTCCACATCAACTATGCCGAGACGGTCCTGCCAATGCGGGACGGCCTTCCCAAGTACAGGAACTTCCCTGGCGCTTTCGGAGGATCGGATGAGCAGATCGCCGAATGAAGGGGGGGGTCACCGCACCTCCCAATAGTCGAACACCGCCTGTTGCTGCTCGCGGATGAA
This sequence comes from Sphingomonadales bacterium, assembly GCA_044508875.1. Taxonomy (GTDB): domain Bacteria; phylum Pseudomonadota; class Alphaproteobacteria; order Sphingomonadales; family Sphingomonadaceae; genus Sphingopyxis; species Sphingopyxis flava_A. Next base: position 112,052 of record JBIQHE010000003.1, read on the forward strand.
GCGTGCGGCGCTCGCGCCCTCCCACGGGCCGTCGTAGCCGAGGAGCAGCGCCGTGCCGCCAACCCACCAGCCCTGCCCGGGAAGGCGGTCGCTTTCGCGCACGACGAGCACCGCGAGGTCGGGTTCGCCGTCGAGCGCGCAAAGACGATCGACCTCGGCAAGCGTCTTGCAGAGGGCCCGCATCTTGGGCCGGGTGAAACGGAAGCCGAGATCGCCAAGCAACTCCGAGTAGCTCACGCTGCGCCCTTGGCGCGCAGCCCGGGTCAGGATCGCGCGGATGCGCGGCGCATCGCCGAGCGCGCTCGCGTCGGCGGGGCTCGCTTCTCCGCCTAGGCCCTCGTCTTTGGCGGCCATGGTATGAACCCCGAGGTGCGCTCAACATAATCGGCGTAGCCGGGGCGTGACTTGCGAAGCCCCTTTTCGAGCAAGGCCTTCCCCGACCAGCGGGTCAGCGTGAAGGTAAGGAAAACGGGTCCCGCGATGCTCGCGAGCGCAACCCAGAGGCCGGCGTCCGCGGCGACCAGCCAAATGCCCCACCACGTCAGCGTATCCCCGAAATAATTGGGGTGGCGGGTATAGCGCCAGAGACCGGTGTCGAGCACCTTCCCCTTATTCTCCGGGTCCTTGCGAAAGGCGTGGAGCTGCGCGTCGCCGATGCTCTCGAACGCGATGCCGGCGAGCGCTGCGAAGGTGCCGGTGACCGCGGCCCAGCCCGCGGTCGCCGGCGGAGTGGTCGCGCTCGCAAAGATGCCAAGCTGTGCCGGGAGCGAGGTGAGAAAAAGCAGGAATGCCTGGGTCAGGAACACCGAGACCAGCGCCGCCGCGCCCCAGCTCCACCCGCGCTCCTCCATGATGCTGCCAAGGATCTTGCGGTAGCGCGGGTCTTCGCCATTGGCGCGCCAGCGCAGGAACAGGTGCACGGCAAGGCGTACCCCCCAAAGGGTGACGAGGAGCAACAGGAGCTGGGTGCGAATGCCATCAAGGCCCGCCTGAGCCGCAGTTCCCCACGCGAGAAGCACCATGCCGAACGCCCAGAAGGCGTCGATGAACGAGACGTCGCGAATTGTACACGCGGCCACCCACAAGCCTAGGATCGCGACCAGGAGGCCCGTGAAATTGATTGCCAGAACTGGCCAGAGCCCCGTCATGCCACCGCTCCTTCGCTCTCTTCACCTAGTATATCCAGGAGTGTGCGCACAGCCCGTTCGGGATATTTGGGGGTGCAGTCGCGATAGACCGCGAGCATCTTTTCCATATCGGCGCGAAAGTCGCCCGTAGGCCAGATCGCGGGTCCGAGCCCGCCGGTCTTGCGCCCATAATCCATTAATCCGACGACCATCGGCACCTTGGCCGCCACGGCGATGTGGTAGAAACCGGTGCGCCATTTCTTCGTCCGCCCGCGCGTTCCCTCGGGCGCGACGGTCAGCATGAACTCCTCGCGATGCGCGAATTCGGCCACCATCGCGTCGACATAATTCTTCCCGCCGCTGCGATCGACCGGAATTCCGCCCATCTGGCGCATGAAACCGCCGATCGGCCAGCTGAACAGCGAGAGCTTGGCCATGAAGTGCGGGCGAATGCCGAGGTCGGCCGTAAGACCAAGATAATAAAGAAAGTCCCAGTTGCTCGTATGCGGCGCGGCGATGATGAGGAAGCGGCGCGGCTCGGGGACCTCGCCCACTGCCGTCCAGCCCTGGCGGCGGTAGAAGCGCAGCATCGCCGCGCGCACGAAGCGCGCAACCAGGCCCGGCGGGTGGTCCTCGAAAGCGGCCACGCAGTCTTCCCCTCTTCCCCGTCCCGATTGCGCGAATGCACGCGCCGACGCAAGCGGCGAGAGCTTTGCCCTTTGCCTGAGGGCCCGGCCTTGCTATCGGCACCGGGCAATGGCGAATACGACCGACGATCCCGACCATAACGACCCCGTCCCCGGCCAGATCGATACCCCGTTCGACAGCGCACTGTCCGAACGCTATCTCGTCTATGCGCTTTCGACGATCACCGCGCGCTCGCTCCCCGATCTGCGCGACGGGCTGAAACCCGTTCACCGCCGCCTGCTCTGGGCGATGCGCGCGATGCGGCTCGACCCGAGCCAGGGATACAAGAAATCGGCGCGCGTCGTCGGCGACGTCATCGGCAAGTTCCACCCCCACGGCGACACCGCGGTCTATGACGCGATGGTCCGCCTCGCGCAGGATTTCTCGCTCCGTTATCCGCTCGTCGACGGCCAGGGCAATTTTGGTAACATCGACGGCGATAACGCCGCGGCCTATCGCTACACCGAGGCGCGGCTGACCCGCGTCGCGGTCGACCTCATGCAGGGGCTCGACGAGGGTACCGTCGATTTCCGACCCACCTATAATGGCGAGGACGAAGAGCCCGAGATCATGCCCGGCCTCTTCCCCAATTTGCTCGCGAACGGAGCAAGCGGGATCGCGGTCGGCATGGCGACGAACATCCCGCCCCACAATGCCGCGGAGGTCATCGACGCGGCGCTCGTCCTGATCGACAATCCGCGGGCCGAACTTTCGCAGCTCCTCGAGCATGTCAAAGGCCCCGATTTTCCCACCGGCGGCATCGTCGTCGACAGCCCCGAGGCAATCGCCCACGCCTATGAAACCGGCCGCGGGGGCTTTCGCGTTCGCGCGCGCTTTTCGACCGGCAAGGATGCAGCGGGCGCCTGGGAAGAGAGCGGCATCGAAAAGCTTCCCGGCGGAACGTGGCAGCTGGTCATCAGCGAAATCCCTTATGGCGTCGCCAAGGGCAAGCTCATCGAGGCGATCGCGCAGCTGATCGCCGACAAGAAGCTCCCGATCCTCGAGGATGTGCGCGACGAAAGCGCCGAGGACATCCGGATCGTCCTGGTCCCCAAGAGCCGCAACGTCGACCCCGACGTGCTCAAGGAGAGCCTCTACCGGCTGACCGAACTGGAAAGCCGCTTCGCGCTCAACCTCAACGTTCTCGACGCGACGCGCACGCCGAAGGTCATGGGGTTGCACCAGCTCCTGACCGAGTGGCTACAACACCAGATCGTCGTTCTCGTTCGCCGCGCCGAGCACCGGATCGGCAAGATCGACGACCGGCTCGAGCTGGTCGGCGGCTATCTGATTGCCTTTCTGAACCTTGACCGCGTGATCGAGATCATCCGTACCGAGGATGAGCCCAAGGCGGTGATGATGGCCGAGTTCGAGCTGACCGACCGCCAGGCCGAGGCGATCCTCAACATGCGCCTGCGCTCGCTGCGCAAGCTCGAGGAAATGGAGCTCAAGCGCGAGCAGGCCAGCCTCGTCGCCGAGCGCGAGGAGCTCGCGAAGCTCGTCGAAAGCCCGGCGCGCCAACGCACCCGGCTGAAGCGGGACCTTGCCGCCTTGCGGGCCGTCTACGGCCCCGAGACCGCGCTTGGCGCGCGGCGAACGACGCTGGCGGAGGCGGCTCCGGCACGCGATATCCCCCTCGACGCGATGATCGAGAAAGAGCCGGTGACGGTTATTCTCTCGAAACGCGGCTGGATCCGTGCTCAGCGCGGCCATGTCGCGGCCGACCAGTGGGGCGAGTTCAAGTTCAAGGAAGGTGACGAGCTCGCCTTCGCGGCCCATGCACAGACCACCGACAAGCTGCTGATCGCCGCAAGCGACGGCCGTTTTTTCACCGTGGGTGCCGACAAGCTTCCGGGGGGGCGCGGCTTTGGCGAGCCGCTTCGGCTGATGGTCGATATCGATCCCGAAGCCCGGATAGTCGCGCTCATCCCGGCGAGCGCCGAAGGCCGCCTGCTCCTCGCATCGACGAGCGGACACGGCTTCGTCGCCCAGATGAGCGAGGTGATCGCTGAAACGCGTAAAGGCCGCGGCGTCGTCAATTTGAAGCCCAAGGCGCAGCTCGCCGTCGTGCGCCCCATCGCGCCCGGCGACGACAGTGTCGCGGTGGTGGGCGAGAACCGCAAACTCGTCGTTTTCCCGATCAGCGAAGTTCCCGTCATGACCCGCGGCCAGGGCGTGATGTTGCAGCGTTACCGTGACGGCGGCCTCTCCGATGCGACGAGCTTCGTCTTCTCGGAAGGGTTGAGCTGGGCGATGGGGGGCGAGAGCGGCCGCACGCGAACCGAAACCGATCTCATTCCCTGGCGCGTCGCGCGCGGCGCCGCCGGACGGATGCCGCCAACGGGTTTCCCGCGAAATAATCGTTTCAACTGAAGCGGACTGTCCCTTTGCCGTAAATAGCTTTTTTACTCCCCGTGACATAGGCATGGGGCAATGGGGAAAGGTCGCACAAAACCCTTCGTTATGGCTATCGATCAGACCGGCAATGACCGGCCCTTGCTATACGTCGGCTGGATCGACGCTCTGCCGGTGCCAGCTGCGCTGATCCGGCCGATGGAGCGTGGCAATTTCAATCTTCACGCGAGCAATGCGGCGTTCGACCGGCTCGGCCTCACCCCCGCCAGCACGAAGGCCCCGCTTGAGCTGCGCCGCGCGATCGAACGCGCGGCGGCGGGAGCGCCCCACGGCAACGAGGAATTCTCGTGCCGGCTCGGCCAGGGCGTGGCTGCGCGCGACCTGCGCGGTGCAATCGGCCGATTATCCGACGAATGCGGCGACGAGGCCCTCTTCCTCTTGACGCTGATCGACCGCACGCAGGAAATGATGACCGAGCGCAACCTGCGCCGCGAACTGGTGTCGGACAGCCTCACTGGCCTTCCCAATCGCGCGGGTTTCCAGGAACTTGTCGAGCAGCGCTCCTATGGCGAAGAGCCTGCCGACCATGCGATCCTGCTTCTCGACCTGGCGCGGTTCAGCCGCATCAACGAACATATCGGGCCGCTCGCCGGTGACGAATTGATCATTACCGTCGCGCGGCGCCTGAAATCGAGCCTGCGCAGCGGCGACATACTGGCGCGCAGCGGGGGCGATGAATTCGCCATCTCAACCCGCATCACCGGCGGCCGCGCCGACGTGCGCGAACTCGCGCGGCGTATCCGCGGCTGCTTTGACCATCCCTTCCGTATCGGTGAACTGAAGGTCAGCGTCGATTGCGCCCTCGGCTGCGCTATTCAGCCCGGACATGACACCGATATCGGCGACCAGATCCGCCACGCGCAGATCGCTTTGAAGCGGGCCAAGCAAACCGACCGCATCGAGATTTACGAGCCCGAGGCGGCGATGGTCTCCGACAATCGCTTCGGTCTTGAAACCGCGCTCAGGAGCGCGATCGAGGAAGACCGGCTGCGCCTTGCCTTCCAGCCGCTGATCGAACTTGCAAGCGGCCGGGTCGCGGGCTTCGAGGCGCTCGCGCGCTGGGACCACAGCGACGGGAGCCCGGTGTCCCCGGCCGAGTTCATCCCGGTCGCCGAAGACTCGGGGCTGATCGTGCCGCTTGGTCAATGGGTGATCGCCAGGGCCGCAAAGGTACTTGCAGACTGGGACCGCGCCAATGGAGGCGCGCCCGTCGAATGCTATTTCTCGGTCAATGTCTCGGCGATCCAGCTCGTTCGTGACGATGTCGCCGCCGCGGTTCGCCAGGCGTTGATGGGCAACGCGATTGGCGGCGAACGCCTGATGATCGAGCTCACCGAAAGCGCGATTATCGGCGATCCCGATCTCGCCCTCTCGGTGCTGAGCGAACTCAAGACACTCAATGCCCGGATCGCGATGGACGATTTCGGCACCGGCTATTCGAACCTCGCCTATTTGCAGCGGCTGCCGATCGACGTGCTCAAGATCGATCGCAGCTTCGTCGACCACATGGTGGAAGACCGCGACAAGGCAGCGATCGTTCGCACGATCCAGAGCCTTGCAGAGGTCCTCGGCATGAAGACGACCGCCGAAGGCGTCGAAACCGCCGACCAGGCACGGCTATTGTCGGCGCTCGGCTGCGATTTCGGACAGGGCTTCCTGTTCGCCCGGCCGATGGATGGCCCCGAGGCCTTCAGCTATTGGCGCGAGTCGCTGGCACGGCCGATCATCTGATCGGCGAGTTCGCCCGCGCGCTTTGCGCCCGGGAAATCTTCCGCAACCCATGCCGCCTCGACCGCCCGGAGGAGCCGCGCCACTTCGGGGCCGGCGGTCACGCCGCGCGCGATGATGTCCGCACCCTTGATCGGCAGCGCGGGGGGCGTCCAGTCCGCAAGGCTTTGCACCTCGGCAAGGTCCGAGCCGCTGATAAGATGGACATCGCGCGCCGCGTCGACGCCGATTTCGTAGGCGAGATGGCGCGCAGGACGCGCGGTATCGCCGCGGTGCGCGGCAACGGAGGCGATATGCTTGCGCTGGCGCGTCGACAGGCGCAGCCGGCTCGCGACCGCCTCGGCAACCGGAACGTCAGCGGGGAGGATTGCCGAAAGTCGCCGCAGCGGGGCGGCCGGCGTGCCGCTCGCCCCCTCGTTCATGACGACCCGGTCGAGCGAAGCGGCAAAATCAGGATCGAGCTCGGGCACGATCACCTCGAAAATACCGTCCGCCGCCATCTGGCCGACGATCGTGCGCGGGTCGGGAAGCGCAAGGATCTTGAGCAGCTCATCGGCGACGCGCTCGCGCGACAGGCTCTTGAGCGAGTGGCGCGCCGCGACCACGGCGGCGTGGCTGACCGGATCAAGCTCGCCGCTCCCGAAGCGCGCGGCGAAACGATAAAAGCGCAGGATGCGAAGATGATCTTCAGCAATGCGGGTGGCGGCATCCCCGATGAAGGCGACACGTCCCCCCTTGAGATCCGCGAGCCCGCCGAACCAGTCGTCCACCCTTCCCGTCGCAGGGTCGGCATAGAGGGCGTTGATCGTGAAGTCGCGGCGCGCCGCATCATCCCGCCAGTCGTCGGCAAAGGCGACCGTCGCGCGCCGCCCATCGGTCGCCACGTCACGGCGCAGCGTGGTGATCTCGTGCCGATCGCCGCTCGCGATCGCGGTCACGGTTCCATGCGCAAGGCCCGTCGGGATGACCTTGACGTCGGCGGCGGTCAGCCGCCGTGTCACCTCGTCGGGGCGTAGCGGGGTTGCAAGGTCGATGTCGGTGACGGGGAAGCCGAGCAGGGTATCGCGCACCGCGCCGCCAACGACCTTTACCGCCCCGCCGTCCGCTGCGAGCGCCGCAACGATACGGGCAAGGCCGGGCCGCTGCCGCCACTCGGCGTCGGGCAGCGTCGTCACCGGTACCAGCCCGCGGGCATCCGCCGCGCCAGGTTGATGATGATTCCCGCCGTCACGCCCCAAATCCGCCGCCCCTGCCAATGGAGGTCATAATAATGACGATCATGTCCCTGCCAATGGGCCTGCTGACGGTGGTAGTTCCCGGGATCGAAGAGAATGTCGAGCGGCACCTCGAACCAGTCTTCAACCTCCTCGGGGTTCGGATCGAGCGGCAAGTCGGGCGGGATCACACCGAGCACGGGAGTGATGTGATAGCCGCTCCCCGAACGATAGGCCTCGCTCGTCCCCGCGATCGTTACGTCATGGCGGTGAAGACCGATTTCTTCCTCGGCCTCGCGAAGGGCGGCATCGATCACGTCGCGGTCGCCCGGATCGACCTTTCCGCCGGGGAAGGCGACCTGGCCTGCATGACTGCGGAGCCACTGGGGTCTTTGCGTGAGGATGACGCCGGGATCGGCCCGGTCGGTAAAGGCGATGAGCACCGCGGCGTCCCGAAGACTGGGAGCGGAGTCGAGGAGATAGGTCTCATCCTCTCCGGGATGGGGAAGCAGGTTGTCGAGCGCTGCGCGCAGCTTCGCTGACAGCATCAGGCGTCCACCAGCGGGAAACGGACGCCGTCTGACCAGACGGCGGGGTTCTTCTCATTAGCGGCAAGTGCCATGTCGACGATGTCATAATAAAGGGCGCGGTCTATGCGCGCCTCGAGTCCGTTCCCGATCGCACCCCGGACATGAAGGCGGGGGTCGGGGTTATCGGGATCCTGGCCAAAGGAAAGCGGGTGATCGGGCCCTGCCAGAACCAGGTCGTCGGTGTCGAGGCGGAAGATCAGCCTGCGCCCCTCCCCTTCGCCCTCGCTCTTCATTTCGACCGCCCTGAAGGGCGTGTCCTCTACCGCGATAAAGAGCTTCTCGGCGGGCGTCACCAGGACATGGCTACCGTCAGCCTCGCGCCTCAGGATGGTTGAAAAAAGCCGGACCATCGCGGGACGATTGATCCGGCCGCCTTCATGATACCAGCTGCCGTCGGCGCGTATCTCCATCGCGCTGTCCCCGCTGCGTTCAGGATGCCATGTCTCGACGGGGGGCAGTTTGCGCGCCGCGAGCAGCTCGGCCGCCTCGGCAAGCGAAAGCTCTGAAAAGGGCTTGGGAAGTGACGGTGCGGGCGTGACCATGGACCTGACATAGGCAGGCGGGCGCGGCGTGCAACCCCGCCTGTCGTCAGCGCGGCGAGATCATCCCTGCATCCACGGGCAAATCATGCCCGTTTACCGACCGGGCGAGGAGGCGCCGCTTCTCATAGGGGCCGGGCAAGTCCCACGCTCCCGTGGCGTCGGCGCTGAAGCCGAAGAAACGGCCATAATATTCCGGGTCGCCGATCATCATCAGCGCGCCGTCCGCATGCGCTTCGGCCGCTTCGAGCATATGCGCCATGAGCGCGCGACCGTGGCCGCCGCGTTGCAGGTCCGGGCGCACCGCAACGGGCCCGACCATGACGAGCGGATAAGCGGTGCCCTCTTTGGTACGAAGGGCCACCGGCCAGCACTGGATCGTGCCGATGAGCGACCCGTCCTCGACGAGCGCGAAGCTCAACGCGGGGATCGCCGCGGTGCCTTCGCGGATGCGGTAAGCCGTTCGTCCGAAGCGGTCGGGCCCGAAAGCGGCATCGAGCAGATGCTCGACCGCCTGCGGCTCGATATTCGCCAGTGGAAGTAACTCGACCAATGCCCGCCCTTTCGCTAATGCGGCGGCGCTTTAGGGTCGCGGCACCGCATTGGAAAGCCGAATGTCGCACCCACAGACAGGATTTTCTTGTGACCGACCAACTCTGGCTCGAAGTCGACGGGCTGACCGTCCAGGTGCTGACCGGCATCTATTCCGAAGAAACCCATCTTCCGCAGCCCTTGCGCATCTCGGTGCGCGCCCGGCTGGCGATGGCGGATCACTACGATCCGGCTACCCCGTTGAGCGCATCGAAGAATTACATGCATCTCAAGTTCGCGGCGACCGACGCGATCCCGAAAGACGTGCATTTCGTGCTGATCGAAAGCGTCGCTGACCATATCATCGACACGCTGTTCCTCCAGGACGACCGGGTTCTCGAGGTCGAGGTGAAGATCGTGAAGCTCGCGATCGCCGAGGATGGAGAGGAAATCGGCATCACGATGCGGCGCGTGCGAAAATGACCCAGAAGCTCGCCCTCGTCACCGGCGGGCTGCACCGCGTCGGCGCTGCGATTGCCGCGCGGCTCGCGCGCGAGGGCTATGCGCTGGCGCTTCACAAACATAGCAACGCCGACCCCGATCCGCTTCTCCTCGACGCGATTGCCGAGACGGGCGCCGAGAACCGGCACTTCATTGCCGACCTCTCCGACCCGCAGGCGGTCGAGGCCCTCCTGCCCGCGGTCGCGGACGCCTTTGGCCGGGTGCCCGACCTGCTTGTCAACAATGCAGCGCTCTTCGCCGAGGGCAATTGGCCGGATCTCACGCAGACCGACCTTGCCGCGATGATGCAGCTCAACCACCACGCGCCCGTCATGCTCGCCAAGGCGCTCGTTGCCCGCACCGGCGAAACCGGGCGCCCCGTGATCATCAACATCGTCGATCAGCGCGTCGCGCAGCCCGTGCCCGACCAGCTAGCCTACAGCCTCTCGAAATCGGCGCTGTGGCAGGCGACGGCGATATTGGCGGTCGCCTTCGGCGGCCGGGCGCGGGTCAACGCGGTGGCGCCGGGCCTGACCCTTCCCACCAGCGACTATGCGCCCGGACAGATGGAGCGGCTTGCACGGCGCATGCCGCTCGGCGCGTTGCCAACCCCGGCCGAGATCGCCGACGCGGTCGCCTATCTCGCGCGCGCCGAGGCGGTGACGGGGCAGACAATCTTCGTCGACGGCGGCGCGCACCTCGCGCCGATGGGACGCGATTTCGTGGCGCTGGAGCGGGATTGAGCCTGGCCCCTGCTGTCCTTGAGACGGGCGGGCCTCAATAAATATGGACCGCCTTGGTCACCAGGTAGGAGTCGAGGCCCTCGGGACCGCTTTCGCTCCCGAAGCCCGATTCCTTGATGCCGCCGAAAGGCGCATCGCTCGCTGAAATCACGAAGCTGTTGATACCGACCATGCCGCTTTCGATGCCGTCCGCGATGCGGTTGATACGGCGGCCATTCTCGGTAAAGGCGAAAGCGGCGAGGCCATAGGGCAACCGGTTCGCCTGCTCGAGCGCCTCTTCCTCGCTCGCAAAGGGACGCATCAATGCCAAGGGGCCGAACGGCTCGTGGTTCATCGCATCGGCATCGAGGGGCACGTCGGCAATCGCGGTGGGCAAAAAGAAATTGCCCTCGCCCGTTGCTTCCCCGCCAGCGATGACACGTGCGCCCTTTGCCTTTGCATCGCTGATCATCGCCTCGAGCGCGGGCGCGCGGCGGGCATTGGCGAGCGGTCCCATCTGCGTATCGGGGTCGAGCCCGCTGCCGATCTTCACCCTCGCCGTACGTTCGGCGAACCCTTTGACAAAGGCGTCGTAGATGCCCTCCTGGACATAAAAGCGCGTGGGCGACACGCATACCTGCCCCGCGTTGCGGAATTTCTGGGCGACGACGCGGTCGAGCGTGGCTTCAAGGTCGCAATCATCGAAGATGAGGACCGGCGCGTGGCCGCCGAGTTCCATGGTAATCCGCTTTACGCCGTCAGCGGCGAGCCGCATCAGATGTTTACCGACCGTCGTCGATCCGGTGAAACTGACCTTGCGGATTACCGGGCTCGCGAGGAGGTGACGGCTGATCATGTCAGGAACGCCATAGACGAGCTGCGCGGCGCCTGCGGGAAGGCCCGCATCGTCGAGGCAGCGCATGATCGCGCTGGTGCAGCCTGGCGTTTCCTCAGGCGCCTTGGCGATCACGACGCAGCCTGCAGCGAGCGCGGGCGCGATTTTCTTCACCATCAGGTTGACGGGAAAGTTCCACGGGCTGAACGCGGCAGCGGGGCCGACCGGTTGCTTCAGAACCATCGCACGCTGACCGGCGGGGCGCGGCAGCACGCGGCCGGTCACGCGCTTCCCCTCTTCAGCAAAATAGGCGAGAAGCCCTGCCGCCGAGGCGACCTCGCCGCGCGCCTCGGCAATCGGCTTGCCCTGTTCGAGCGTCAGCAAGGTCGCGATCGGCTCGATGCGTTCCCGGATGATCGCGGCTGCCTTGTGCAGGAGCGCCGCGCGCTCGTCGGGGGTCTTCGCGCGCCACTGCGGCCACGCCCTGTCGGCGGCGGCGAGGGTCTCGTCGAGGTCGGCCGCGGTGGCGATGGGCAGCTCGGCAATCGGCGCTCCGGTCGCCGGGTTATAGACGGGCGCGACATCGCGTCCTTCTCCGCTCCGCCACGCGCCCGCGATGAAAAGTTGCAGCTCAGCGTTATAGTCGGCGGTCGCGGTCATGGAAAACTCCTTCTGGGTGCCTCCCATCTCGCTTCTCTTCGGGCGAAGGCAACGCCTATCGGTAATGAAGGTCGAGGGCGTCTCGGCCTCGCTCGATCTGGGACGAGAAGAGGGGATGGTCGACGGACGCGCCCCATATAGGAAGGGCTCAGGAGTAGTTAAAGCTGATACTAATCCGTTCCTGCTTGCCGGCGTTGACCATGACTTCGTGGCGCAGCCAGCTCTCCCACAGGAAGACGCGCCCCGGGGCGGGCTCGGCGTAGATGAAGGGGTGGAGATGCTCGGGTGCATCGTCGGTACGGCCCGGCGCCGCCATCAGCATCGGGAGGCGCGGGTCCTCGAGCTTCAACGCGCCCGACCCCGCCGGCACCGTGACGTAGAAAGTGCCCGAGACGATACTGTGCGGATGAATATGTCCGCTGTGCGTACCGCCGGGCTTCATCAGGTTGACCCACAGGCTGTCGAGCCGGAGCGGCTTGGCGAGATCGAAAGCGCATTCCCTGGCAAACGCCCTTACCTCCCGGTCGAGGAGGCGCTTCAGGTCCGCAAAGGCGGGATCGCGCTGTGGCAGGTCATTGAGGCTCGCATAGCTGGTGTAGCCCCTATAGCCGTGCGCGCGGCTCCAGCCGCGGCCCGCGCCGTCTTCCTCGGCGAGCAGGCGGCAGCTTTGCTCGAGTTCCTCGAGCAAGTCGGGCGTGCCGATGTCGGATTCGTAGAAATTTGTGGCGAAGAGCGTGCGAACGGGCATGATGGGCGGGAAAGCACAGCAGGCGAACGAGGGCAAGGGAGACGAGGATGGAATTCGAACTGATCGCTGACGGATTGCGCTTCCCCGAGGCGCCGGTGGTGATGGACGACGGCAGCGTGATCGTGGTCGAGATCGAGCAGGGCCGCATCACCCGCTGCTGGCCCGGTGGGCGGAAAGAGGTCATCGCGGCGCCCGGCGGGGGGCCCAACGGGCTCGCGATCGGCCCCGACGGCAAGCTCTATTGCTGCAACAACGGGGGTTTCAGCTATCTCGAGGCGAACGGCTATCTCGCGCCCCACGGGATTGCTCACGACTATTCGGGCGGCCGGATCGAACGCATCGACATCGAAACGGGCGAGGTCGAGGTGCTCTACAAGTCGGGCGATCACGGCGTCACGCTGCGCGGCCCCAACGACATCATGTTCGACGCGCATGGCGGCTTCTGGTTCACCGACCATGGCAAGGTCGATTATGAAAAGCGCTGCCACGACATCGTCGGCATCTTCTATGCCAAGGCCGACGGGAGCTTCATCGAGGAAGTCATCTTCCCGAGCTATAACCCCAATGGCATCGGCATTTCCCCCGACGGGACGAGGCTTTACGCGGCCGAGACCTACACCTGCCGGCTGACGCAGTTCAACATAATCGCGCCCGGCAAGGTCGATGACAGCGCGGGACCTGGCGGTCCCGGCATCCCGCTTTACCGCCCTTCGGGATATAAATTCTTCGACAGCCTCGCGATGGAGGCGAACGGCAACATCTGCGTCGCGACGATCGGCGAGTGCGGGATCAGCGTCGTCTCGCCCGAGGGCGAGCTCGTCGAGTTCATCGCAACCGATGATATCTTCACCACCAACATCGCCTTCGGCGGCGGGGACATGCGCGACGCCTATCTGACGCTGTCGGGAAGCGGGCGGCTCGTGAAGACACGCTGGGCGCGGCCAGGGCTGAAGCTCCAATATTGAACGCGTGAAGGGGGGGACACATGCACCGAGAGACACACACGGTGGACCGGATCGGCTGGCTGCGCGCCGCGATCCTTGGCGCCAATGACGGAATAGTCTCGACCGCGAGCCTCATTGCCGGCGTCGCGGCGGCGGGAGCCGCCCAGGGGGCGATCCTCGTCACCGGCGTCGCGGGCCTTGTTGCCGGAGCGATGTCGATGGCGGCGGGTGAATATGTATCGGTAAGCTCACAGGGCGATGCCGAGAAGGCCGACATCGCGCGCGAGACGTTCGAGCTCAAGACCCAGCCCGAATTCGAGCTTGAGGAGCTCACGAAAATCTACGAGGACCGCGGGCTCGATCGGCGCCTCGCCGAAGAGGTTGCACAGGCGCTGACCGCGCACAATGCGCTCGACAGCCATTTGCGCGACGAGCTTGGGCTGAGCCACGAGATGCGGGCGCGCCCCTTGCAGGCCGCGGGGGCATCGGCTGCAAGCTTTTCGGTGGGCGCGGCGCTGCCGCTCATCGTCGTGCTGCTTGACGCTGGCCCTTCGCTTCCCTGGACGGTGTCGGGAGCCTCGCTCGCCTTGCTCGCGCTGCTCGGCGCGCTTGGCGCCTGGGCGGGCAATGCCCCCGTCACGCGCGCCGTGATACGGGTCACATTCTGGGGCGCTTTCGCGATGGCGGCTACGATGGCGATCGGGTCGCTGTTCGGGGCGACGATCTAGGGCTGAACCAGGGCGCCCAGGCAAGAACTCCCGCAGCGTCCGCGCCAAGGCGGGGCAATCAATCGGATTGGCGCCGTTCCAGCCATTCGCGAAGGGCAACGGCGTTGTTCCGCTCTTCGTTTTTCGCCGCATAGAGGAGCGTGACCGGCCCTGCCTTTCGTGCGGCATCGATTTTTTCGAGCGCTTCAGCAGCGTCACCGGTGGCGGCGTCGAGCGCCGCAAAATAGGCCTTGCGGAATGCCGCCCAGGCGGCATCGCCGGGGCCAGCGGCCTCGTGGAATTCCTTGCGCATCGCGTCGGTCGGGGACAGCGATTTCAGCCATGCGGCGAATTGCGCCTGCTCCTTGGAAAGGCCGCGGGGCCACAGCCGGTCGACGAGGAAGCGCGTGCCATCGCCGGGCTCTGCCGGTTCGTAAATGCGCTTCACCGCGATTGTGTGGGAGGGCGCCATCTGTATGAATATCCCCCATCCCGCGCCCGCGGGCAAGAGAATCGGAAGGGGTTCGCATGCAGAATGGCTGGGCGATCGACATTGATCGCGACGACATCAAGAAAGCGGTGCTGGTCGAGGAAGCTGCAGCGCCGCTCGCGCCGGGACAAGTTCGCGTCGCGATCGACCTTTACGCGATGACCGCAAACAACGTCACCTATGCCGTGTTCGGCAAGCCCTCGGGCCTCTTCGGCAACGACCAGGGCTATTGGGACTTTTTTTCCGCGCGGGGCGAGCCCGGCAGGCTCCCCGTCTGGGGCTTTGCGACGGTGGCCGAAAGCGCCGCCGAGGGCGTCGAGCCGGGCGATCGCTATTACGGCTATTACCCGATGGCAAGCCATGCGGTTCTGACCCCGGGGGGAGCGGGGCCCGGCGGTTTCACCGACGTGACGCCGGGCCGGGCTGCCCTGCCCCCCGTCTACAACCAGTATCAGCGCCTCGAGGCGCTCCCCGATTACCGCGCCGCGCACCACGATTACTGGCCGATCTTTCGTCCGCTCTTCCTGACCGGCTGGCTGATCGCCGACCAGTTTGAAGACGAGGCCGACTATGGCGCGAACCAGGTGCTGATTGCGAGCGCATCGAGCAAGACCGCGATCGGGCTTGGCTATTCGCTCGCCCGAAGGAGCGGCGCGCGCGCCGAGACGATTGGCCTCACGAGCCGCGCGCACGTCGCCGACCTCGCGGCGCAGGGCATTTATGACCGCGTCATCGCCTATGAAGAGGTCATGACGCTGCCGTCCTCAAGCGCGGCAGCCTTCGTCGACATGGCGGGCAATGGCGCGGTGACGCGGGTCGTGCACAGCCATTTCGGCAACAATCTCAAGGCCTCGATCATAGTCGGCAAGTCGCATTGGGACGCGCAGGCCGATAGCGCGGGGCTTCCCGGGCCTGAACGCCAGGGCTTCTTCGCCCCGGGCCGGGTAGAAAAGCGGATCGGCGACTGGGGAGGCGCCGCCTTCGGGCAGAAGATGGGCGAGGCATGGCTCGGCTTCATGGAAGTCGCGCCGCGGCTCGCGCGGCCAGATGTGCGCGAAGGCGGCGCTGCGGCGCTTGACGCTTACCTTGAAATGCTGTCGGGGGCTGCGGACCCGAAGACAGGATTAATGATCGCACCATGAGCTTCACGACGGTTATTTTCGACTTTGGCGGGGTCATCACCGCCTCGCCCTTCGAGGCGTTCAACCGGCTGGAGGAAGAGCGCGGCCTGCCCCGCGACTTCGTACGCCGCGTCAATGCGCGCGATCCCGACAAAAACGCCTGGGCAAGGTTCGAACGCGCCGAAATCGATGCCGCAGCCTTCGACCGCGCTTTCGCCGCCGAGGCACGCGCGCTGGGGCACGAGCTCGAGGGCGAGGCCGTGCTCGCGGTGCTGGCGGGCGCGGTGCGCCCGGCGATGGTCGCGGCGCTCGACACGCTGAAGACCCGCGGGTTCACTATCGGGTGCATCACCAACAATGTCCCCTCGGGCAAGGGCGCGGGCATGGCACGCAGCGAAAGCGCCGCGGCCGAGATTGCAGCGATCATGGACCGCTTCGACCATGTCATCGAATCGAGCAAGGTCGGGGTGCGCAAGCCCGACCCCGCAATCTACCGGATGATGTGCGAGGCGCTGGGCGTCGATGCACCCAGCTGCGTCTATCTCGACGACCTCGGCATCAACTGCAAGCCCGCTGCCATGCTCGGCATGCACGCGATCAAGGTGACGAGCGGAGAGCAGGCGCTCGCCGATCTCTCGGCGGCGCTCGACATGCCGCTCCCCTAGGATCTAGTGCGCGAGGAGCAGCGGCGTCCGACTGTGCAACAGCAGGTGGCGCGTCACCCCGCCGAACAGCGTCTCGCGCAGCCGGCTGCGGCCGAAGGCCCCCGTGACGATCAGCCTTGCGCCGAGGGCCTCCGCCTCGGCCGCAAGCCGCTCACCGACGCTTTCCCCGCTGCGGGCGACGGACTTGAGCTCGGCGTGGATGTCGTGGCGCGAGAGGTAACGAAGCGCATCGGTCGCGGGGAAGCCATCCTTGTCGCCCCCCTCCTCGTCGACCGCGACAAGCGTGACACCGCGGCCCTGGAGAAGGGGAAGCGCGGCATGCAGGGCATGCGCCGCTTCGCTGCTGCCATTCCAGGCGATCATCACCGGCCCCTCAAGATCAAGGGTCTTCACGTCGCGCGGCAGGGCAAGAACCGGAACCGGCGCAGCGAGCGCTACGTCGCCCGCTAGCAGCGGCAGGTCGCCCCGCCCTTTGCCTTCGGACGCTGGCAGGCTGACGACGGCAAGGTCGGCAAAGGTAGCAGCGCCCGCGAGCGCGCCTGCGACGTCGCCATCGGCCATCGCGATATCCCAGGGTACATCCTCATCTGCGAGGCGGTCAGCGAGGCGGCTTTCGAGCGCCAGGTCCTCTGCCTGCGCCGCTGCGAGCGCTTCCGCCGCGAAATAGGTGCCGCCGAAGGGATCGAAACTGACGAACTGCTGCAAGGGGGTTGCGATCAGCAGCGTGGCGTGACCCTTGAACTTTCGCGCGAGATCGAGCGCGGCCTGCAACCGGCCCTCGAAAGCGGCGTCATTATCGGCATGAACGAGTATCGAGCGCATGCGTGTCTCCTTTGCCATCTGGTAGGCAGAAGAGTGCACCGTCCATTGCCGCAGTTCATTGACCAGCATCAATTGCAGGCGCGATGCTGAGGCGCGCCGCCTGCTCGAAGATGCGCACCAGGACCGGTTCCGTATCGGCGACGCGCATCGCCACGTGAAATTCGACCGGCGCCGGCGGCGGCATGCCCGCAAGCTCGACGAGCGCGCCGCGGGCAAGCTCGGCGCGGACCATCGGCTCGGGAAAGATGCCGACGCCGCCGCCCGCAACCGCGATATCGATCATCATCCGGGCGTTGTTGCAAAGGTTCAAGGAGCGCGGCGCGATGCGCGAGGCGTCGATTGCGTCGCGCATCCGGCCGTGGATCGGCGAATGGCTCGCGAGCGACCAGACGGATACCGCCGCCGCCTCGCCGCCTCGATCGAAGTCCGCTGCGACGGCAGGGCTGGCGAGCCAGAGGAGCGCCACCCGCCCGATCGGCCGCGAAGTCAGCGCGGGATGGGCGACGGGACCAGCGGCGAAGGCCATGTCGGTGCGCCCCGTGAGCAATTGCTGGATCAGGTTCGCGGTGAGATCGATCTCGATCTCGAGCCCGACCCCCGGCATGTCCTCCTTCAGCGCCGCGACGAAGGGCGGCAGGCAGCTCGCGGCCGCAATTTCTCCCGCGCCGATCCGGACCACCCCGCTCGCCTCGGCGAAACCGCCGCTGCCGAGCAGCGCGCGTTCCATGTCGCGAAGGAGCGGCGCGCAATCGCGCACGAGCTTTCGCCCGGCGGGGGTCAGCGACATGGTGCGCCCGTCGCGGCGAAAGAGCGTCGAGCCGAGCCGCTGCTCGAGCTCGCGCATTCGCGCCGACACCGCGGGCTGGGTCGTGTTGAGACGCTCGGCAGCCGCGGAGAAGGTCCCGAGCCGGTCGATCCACAGCAGCGTCTCGAGGTGATAGAGCGCGATTCGATTAATCGACATTGCTTATGGATAATCTAAAACCACTATGATTAGAATTGATATGTCGGATCGGCCAATGTCACCCCGCCAGCAAGAGGAGGCCGATTCATGGCAAACAAGCGATATCCCGACGCCGTCGCAGCCCTCGAGGGTCTCCTTTTCGACGGGATGCAGATTTGCGCCGGCGGCTTTGGCCTTTGCGGCATTCCCGAGCGGCTCATCGACGCGATCCGCGATTCGGGCGTCAAGGACCTCGTCATCGCGAGCAACAATGCGGGCGTCGACGGCGAGGGGCTCGGGAAGCTCCTCCGTACCCGCCAGGTCAAGAAGATGATCTCCTCCTATGTTGGCGAGAACAAGGAGTTCGAGCGGCAATATCTCGCAGGCGAGCTCGAGGTCGAGTTCTGCCCGCAGGGGACCCTCGCCGAGCGCTGCCGCGCGGGCGGTGCGGGCATTCCGGGCTTTTACACGAAGACCGGCGTCGGCACCGCGGTCGCCGAAGGCAAGGAAGTCCGCTCCTTCGACGGTGAGGATTATATCCTTGAACGCGGCATCTTTGCCGACCTCGCGATCATCAAGGGCTGGAAGGCCGACGAGAGCGGCAATCTCGTTTTCCGCAAGACCGCGCGCAACTTCAACCAGCCGATGGCAACCGCGGCAAAGATCTGCGTCGCAGAGGTGGAAGAGATCGTGCCCGTCGGCAGCCTCGACCCCGACGCCATTCACTTGCCCGGCATTTATGTGAAACGTCTCGTCCTCGGCGCGCCTTACGACAAGAAAATCGAGTTCCGCACCGTGCGGCCGCGGGAAGCGGCGTGAAGCGCGCCCTCGCCCTCTCGCTCTCCCTGCTCCTCGCCGGCTGCGCGAGCACGGGAAGCGTGCCGGTCGGCTCGGCGCCCGCCGCCCCCGATGAAGCGGCAAAACCCACCACCGCGCTTCAATATCTCTACGGCTCCGCCGAGGCTGCGATCGCGGTGCGCGCGGTCAACGCGCGGATCGCCGACTATGTGGCAGAACGCGTCAAGGAGCGGCCGCAGGACAGCGTCGTCCTCGCGCCTGGCGCGGGCATGGACGCCCCCCGCTTCGAGCCGTGCGGCGACAAGCCCTTCGCCGCGGTGTTCGATGCCGACGAAACGCTGATCTGGAACCTCGGCGCAACGCGCTACATGGCCGAGCGCGGCATCGCGTTCGACCCCAAGATCTGGGACAGCTGGGAGAAGACCGGCGCGGGCGCCGCGAAGGCGATGCCGGGCGCAGTCGAGATGGTGAACGCCCTTCGCGCAGCGGGTGTCACCGTGGTCGCGAACACCAACCGGCTCGCCGCTAATGCCCGCGGCGCCGCCGAAACGCTGCGCGCGGCAGGACTCGGCGAGTTCGAGCACGGCGAGACCTTGTTCCTTGCAGGCGACGACGCCGGCGGGTCGAGCAAGGACGGGCGCCGCGCCGCGATCGCGTCCAAATATTGCGTGATCGCGATGGCTGGCGACCAGCTCGGCGATTTCAGCCAGCAGTTCAACGAGAAGACGCTGGCACCGGCCGCCCGCATCGCGCTCGCGACCGGTCCTGCCGCCTCCGCGCTCTGGAACAAGGGCTGGTTCCTCTTCCCCAACCCCGTCTACGGTCCATGGGACCGGCTGGGCTGGAACGATCTATTCCCCTCCGACACCCAATGGGAGCCGAAATAATGGCCGACGAGAAAAAGGGCTGGACCCGCGACGACATGGCCGCGCGCGCCGCGCAGGAGCTGGAAGACGGCTATTATGTCAATCTTGGCATTGGCATCCCGACGCTCGTCGCCAATCACGTGCCGGAAGGCATGACGGTGACGCTCCAGTCGGAAAACGGCATGCTCGGCATCGGGCCCTTCCCCTATGAAGGGGAAGAGGATCCCGACCTCATCAACGCGGGAAAGCAGACGATCAGCGAGCTGCCGCAGACCGCCTATTTCGGGTCGGAGCAAAGCTTCGCGATGATCCGCGGCGGCCACATCGACCTCGCGGTGCTCGGCGGCATGGAGGTCGCGGAGAATGGCGACCTTGCCAACTGGATGGTGCCCGGCAAGATGATCAAGGGCATGGGCGGGGCGATGGACCTCGTTGCCGGGGTAAAGAAAATCATCGTGGTGATGGAGCATGTGTCGAAGGACGGCAGCCCCAAATTCATCCCCGAATGCACCCTGCCGCTGACCGGCAAGAATGTCGTCGACATGATCATCACCGACCTCGCCGTGTTCAAGCGCGACGATCATGCAAGCCCCTTCAAACTCATCGAGCTGGCGCCGGGAGTGACGGCAGAGGAGGTCGCCGCGAAGACAAGCGCCCGATATGTCTCGGCGCTGGAAACAGCCTGAACATGAGCGCTCTTCTTCGAGCCGCATGACGAAATGAACTGTATTGCAAATATAATACAGCTTGGGTAGCAGGGGCGCATGTCCCCTCTCCTGCTGCCCCTGCCCCTCCTCCTGTCGAGTGCCGATCCGGCCCCGCCGCGCGACTGGGCCGCAACGCTGCGCGCTGACGCGCAGGCGATGCACGACGATATCGCGGCGAACCATCCGGGACCGGTCAACGCGCTTGATCCCGGTTTCTCCAAGCGCAACGACGCGGGCCTTGCCCTCGCACTGGCGCGCGCCGACAAGGTCCGCGACTTCGCGGGCTATTATTTTGCGCTCAAATCCTATGCCGCTTCCTTCGACGATGGACATCTGGGCTACGCCCCGACCGACAAGGCACCGTCCCTGACCGCGCTATGGCCGGGCTTCCTCACCGGTTTCGAGGGCAAGGCGCAGGTCGTGAAAACGCGCGCCGATGACGCGCCGGTCCCGCTCGGGGCTGTGCTCGCAGGCTGCGATGGCAAGGACGCCGACCCGCTCGCCGCCGAGAATATCGGCGCCTTCGAGGGACGCTGGTTCCTCGCCTCGCAGCGACAGCTACGCGGCGGCTATCTGTTGGTGGACAGAGGGAATCCCTTCATCACGCGCCCGGTGCGCTGCCGCTTCTACGTGGGAGAGACCGCGCGCGAAATCACTTTGAGCTGGCAGCCGATCGATGACAATGCGCTGATGACGCGGCTTCGCGACACCAACGAGGTGGTACGTGAGGCGATCGGGGCCCGCACGCTCGCCGACGGGACCCGCTGGATCACGCTTTCGGGGTTCAATGGTCATCCCGATTCGGCTGATGCCAAGGCGCTGGGTCCGCTGATCGAGGCGATGCGCAGCGACCGCGCGGGGCTCGCCGCCGCGCCGCGGATCGTCTTCGACCTGCGCGGCAATGGTGGCGGATCGTCCGACTGGTCGGCGCAGATCGCGGCGATCCTCTGGGGACAGCAGCGAATAGAGGCGCTGCCGGGATCCGAGGGCGTCGACTGGCGCGCGTCAGCGGACAATCTGAAAACTCTCGCCGATTTCCGCGATCGCGTCCGCGATGCACCGGGCACGTCGGCGGCAATGAAGCAGTGGATCGATACAACGGTCGAGGGTATCAGCGCCGCCCATGAGCGCGGCGAGCCCTTGTGGCGCTTCGCCGAAGAAGATGCAGCGGCAACCCCTGGCGAACCGCCGGCCCCGCCCGCCGGCCCCGTCTATTTCGTCACCGACGGCGGCTGTGCTTCGGCGTGCCTCGACGCGGCCGACCTGTGGAAGGCGCTCGGCGCGATCCATGTGGGGCACGAAACCAGCGCCGACAGCCTCTACATGGACATTCGGCAACGCATTCTGCCGAGCGGGCTCTCGCGCATCGCGGTACCGATGAAAGTCTATCGCGGCCGGGAGCGCGGGTCGAATGAGCCGCTTCGCCCGGTGCATGTCTATCCAGGCGATTTGCGCGATACCGGCGCGCTCGCAAAGTGGATTGCGGCGCTGACCGAATGAGGCCGCCCCCCGCTTGCCCCGTTCATCCGTCCTGCAGCCTCCTTGGGGGTGACGGCGGCGAAAGGGAGAGCTAAGAGGGCGACCGAATATGAGGTCGCCCTTCCAAAACAAGTCCGCTCTGCGGTTCCTTCTCGCTCCCGTTGCGATCGCGGCACTTGGGCTCGGCTGGTTCGGTCTTCACGCCTCGGGAGACAGTCAGCCGCTCGCCAGCATCGCGATTCCGATGAAAGCCCCCGAAGATCTCCCCGACACGCCGGCCAAATGGCGCGGCCGGGTCGATTATCAAGCGCTCGACGGGCAATTGTCGGACCTCGCGCGGCGTCCCGAAATGGCGGGGCTTGCGGTCGCGGTGGTCGAGGACGGCAAGCTGCGCTTCGTGCGCACCTATGGCGTCGCCGACCGGTCGACCGGGGCGCCGGTCACCCCCCGGACCCTGTTCCGCTGGGCCTCGGTTTCGAAGACCGTAACGGGCGTGCTCGCCGCCGCGATGGCGCGTGAGGGCAGCGTCGAGCTCGGCCGCCCGCTCGCTGCGTGGCGTACGTCGCTGCATCTGCCTCGCGGCGCCGAGGCGCATGTCACGCTCGAGCAGCTGCTCGCCCAGCAAACGGGTCTTACCAAGAACGCCTATGATGACCGGTTGGAGAGCGGGCAAAACCCGGCGCTCTTGCGCGCCAACCTCGCCGACGCGCCGCTCCAGTGCGAACCTGGGACCTGCCACACCTACCAGAACATCGCCTTTGACGCGGCGAGCGAAATCCTGGGCGAGGCCGCACATAAATCCTTCCCCGACGCGGTGATGGACCGGCTCTTCCTCCCGCTCGGCATGGTAAGCGCGGGCTATGGGATGGAGCGGCTCACCGGGGCGAGGGACTGGGCAAAGCCGCATCGCGGCCGGATGATCCTGCCGCTGAAAGAATCCTATTGGCGCGTTCCCGCCGCCGCCGGGGTCGAAAGCGATATCGTCGATTTCGCGCGCTGGATGCAGGCGATGATGGGTGCCCGCGAGGAGGTGATTCCGAAATCGGTACTGGAGATCGCCCACCGCCCCCGCGTGAATACGGCGCGCCTCTATGGCGGGGCGCTGCGGCAGGCCACCAGCGAAGCGGGCTATGGTCTCGGGTGGCGGAGCTTCAGCTATGATGGCAGGTGGATCGAGGGTCATTCGGGCGCAGTTTCGGGTTACCGGGCCACGATGATGTTCGAACCCGCGACCCGCACGGGGGTCGTTGCGATGTGGAACAGCGACTGGGGTTTCCCCTTTCGCATCCCGTTCGCCGTGTTCGACAGTTACCACAAGCGCGAGGACGCGCGCTGGCTTGACCTTCGTGAATTGCCGAGGGTCAGGGAGGAAGTCGCTGCGAGGCCGCGAGTGTCCGCGGGGGGATGAAGGCAATAAGGGGGACCCGCCATGTACGAACTGATTACGGCCAACCGCAATTATTCGAGCTGGTCCCTGCGGCCCTGGATATTGATGAAGGGGCTCGAAATCGAGTTCCAAGACCGGGTCGAGCCATTTTCGCTTCCCATCAACTATGAAGCGTTCCGCCGCTTTTCCCCGACAGGGCAGGTCCCGGCGCTGATCGATGGCGAGCGGACGGTATACGACTCGCTCGGCATCACCCTCTATCTCGCCGACCGGCACGATGGCGTCTGGCCGAGGGACCCTGCAGCGCGCGCCTTTGCGCAATGCGCCGTGTGCGAGATGCACAGCGGATTTGCCGCACTCAGGAATGATTGCACGATGAACGTCGGGGTGCGCGTGCAGCCCAAACCGATGTCCGAGGCTCTCCAGGCCAATGTCGAACGGATCCGCGAATTGTTCGAGGAAGGGCTGACGCGCTTTGGCGGGCCGTGGCTGGGAGGCGCGAGCCTCACCGCCGCGGACGCCTTCTTTGCGCCGGTGGCTTTCCGCATTCGTACCTATGGCCTCGACGTCGGCGCGGGACAGGCGTGGGTCGACGCGATGCTCGCCCATCCCGCGATGCAGGAGTGGGAGCGGCAGGCTCTCGCCGAAAGCTGGCGCGAGGAAAGCCACGAGGCCGAGCTCGCGGCGGCGGGCGTGATTACCGCGGATTACCGCAGCGCCTGACCGCTTTCATCGATCAGCGCCTCGCGCACGACGGCAACTCCCGCCTCGCGCTGCGCCTTGAGCTCGGCCTTCAGCGCCGCGGGATCGCGCGCGACTAGGAAGCCGAAGCTGACCCCGCCTTCCTTGCCGAGGGTCGCGTGGTGGAGCCTGTGGGCCTGCACCAGCCGCTTCGCATAGCCGCGCCGCGGTACCCAGCGAAACCAGCGCTGGTGGACGAGGCCGTCATGCGCCAGCGTATAAAGGATGCCGTAAAGGAGAATACCGAGCCCGATCCAGGTGCCAGGCTCCCAGGCCCTCGCCCCCATGATCATCGGGCTCCCCGCCGCGAACATCGATATGCTCATCATGGCGCCGACGAGCGCGAAGCGGTCATTCTTCTCAAGCATGCCGTCATGCGGCTCGTGATGGTCGCGGTGCCACGCCCAGCCAAAGCCGTGCATGATATATTTATGGCTCGCCCATGCGACAGCCTCCATCGCCGCCACGGTGGCAAATATGGTGAGGATGATCGCGGCAGCCGACATGGAAGCAATATAGACCGCTCGCCCTGCCTGTGCACCCCTCCATCCGGGCGAAACACGTGCTTTCGGCGTCGGCGACCGAAAATTGCGTTTCCAAACGCCACCGGCTTGCATTGTTATGCAACCGGCTTAAGTGGACCGCATGACTCGACCCCGCACTCTCTATGAAAAAATCTGGGACGCGCACGTCGTCGAACGGCGTCCCGATGGTACCTGCCTCATCTTCATCGATCGGCACCTCGTCCATGAAGTGACCAGCCCGCAAGCTTTCGCAGGCCTGCGTGCCAGCGGGCGCACGGTGCGCCGTCCCGACCTCACGCTCGCAGTGCCCGATCATAATGTCCCGACGACGGCGCGGCTCGATGCAGCCGGCAACAGGCTCCCGATCACCGACCCCGAGAGCGCCGCGCAGCTTGCGGCGCTGGAAAAGAACGCGCCCGATTTCGGTATTCGCTACATCGACGCGGCGGCCCCCGAACAGGGCATCGTCCACGTCGTCGGACCCGAGCAGGGCTTCTCGCTGCCCGGCGCCACGATCGTCTGCGGCGACAGCCACACCGCCTGCCACGGCGGGATCGGCGCGCTCGCCTTCGGCATCGGGACAAGCGAGGTCGAGCATGTGCTCGCGACGCAGACCCTGCTGCTCCAGCCTGCAAAAACGATGGAAGTCCGCGTCGAGGGCGAGGTCGGACCCGGCGTGAGCGCGAAGGACATCATCCTCCACATCACCGGGACGATCGGGGCGGCCGGCGGCACCGGCCATGTGATCGAATATACCGGCAGCGCCATCCGCGCGCTGTCGATCGAGGGCCGCCTGACAATCAGCAACATGGCGATCGAGGGCGGCGCGCGCGCCGGGCTTATTGCGCCCGACGAGACGACCTTTGCCTATCTCGAGGGCCGTCCCTATGCGCCAAAGGGTGCCGACTGGGACGCCGCGGTCGAATATTGGAAGAGCCTCACCACCGATCCGGGCGCGACCTACGACAAGGTCGTCGTCATCGACGCCGCGGACATCGCGCCGAGCGTCACCTGGGGCACCAGCCCCGAGGATGTCGTCCCGATTACCGGGGTCGTTCCCGATCCCGCGAGTTTCGCCGATCCCTCGAAACAGGCCGCGGCCGCCAAGAGCCTTGCCTATATGGGGCTCGAGCCCGGGACGCGGATGCAGGATGTGCCCGTCGAGAATATCTTCATCGGCAGCTGCACCAACAGCCGCATCGAAGACATGCGCGCCGCCGCGGCCGTGATCAAGGGCCGCAAGAAGGCGGCGAACGTCAAATGGGCCATCGTCGTCCCGGGATCGGGGCTCGTGAAGCGGCAGGCAGAGGCCGAAGGGCTCGACCGCATTTTCATCGAGGCGGGGCTCGAATGGCGCGAGCCGGGCTGTTCAGCATGCCTCGCGATGAACCCCGACAAGGTGCCCGCGGGCGAGCGCTGCGCATCGACAAGTAACCGCAACTTCGTGGGCCGCCAGGGTCCCGGAGCGCGCACTCACCTTGTCAGCCCCGCGATGGCGGCAGCGGCAGCCGTTACCGGCAGGCTGACCGATGTTCGGGAGTTGATGGCATGACCCCACTCGATAAGGTCGAGGGCCGCGCGATTCCGCTCGGGTTGAAGAACGTCGATACCGACGTCATCATTCCAGCGCACTGGCTGAAGACCACGAGCCGCGAGGGCATGGGACGCGGCGCGTTCGAGAGCCTGCGCGCCGACCCCGACAATCTCTTTGACCGGCCTGAATATAAGGGAGCCCCGATCCTGATCGCCGGCGACAATTTCGGCTGCGGGTCAAGCCGCGAGCACGCCGCCTGGGCGCTCGGGGACCTTGGCATCCGCGTTGTCATCGCGCCGAGCTATTCCGACATCTTCTCGGGCAATGCCGTCAAGAACGGTATCCTCCCCGTCGTGCTGCCGCAGGCGGCGATCGACCGGCTGATGGAGGTCGCGGTAACCGACCCGATCCATGTCGATCTCGACACCCAAAGCGTCACGACGCCGTTTCAGGACCGTTTCAGCTTCGACATCGATCCGTTCCGCAAGATGTGCCTCCTTGAAGGACTCGACGAGATTTCGTTGACCGAAAAGAGCGGGGCGGCGATTGACACCTATGAAAAGGCACTCGATGCCGAGCGGCCCTGGATGCGACCGGCCGCATAATATGTTTTAAAAGGAGACGATGATGAAGGCTCTTCTGTCGACCGCGACCGGCGGCCCTGACACGCTAGTCCTCGGCGAATTGCCCCGCCCCACCGCGGGCAAGGGACAGATTGTCATCGACGTCAAGGCCTGCGCGGTCAATTTCCCCGACGTGCTCATCATCGAGGACAAATATCAGTTCCGCCCCGAGCGCCCCTTCGCCCCGGGCGGGGAAGTAGCAGGACTGGTCGCCGAGGTTGGCGAGGGCGTGACCGGCTTCAAGGTCGGCGACCGCGTGATCGCGGGCTGCGGTAACGGCGGCATGTCCGAGGCCGTCGCGGTCGGCGCCCATAATGCCTATCACCTGCCTGAGGGCCATGATTTCACCGAAGGCGCATCGCTCCTCATGACCTATGGCACCAGCATCCATGCGCTGGTCGATCGCGGTCATATCAAGGAAGGTGATACGCTGCTCGTTCTCGGCGCGTCAGGGGGCGTTGGTATCGCGGCGGTGGAACTCGGCAAGGCGTTCGGCGCGCGTGTCGTCGCGGGCGTCTCGAGCGAGGAAAAGGCCGAGATCGCGCGCCAGGCCGGCGCCGACGAGGTCGTTGTCTATGGCCGCCAACCGTTCGACAAGGACCAGTCGAAGGCCCTTGCGAACAAGTTCAAGGAGGCCGTTGGACCCAATGGCGCGAACCTCATCTACGACGCCGTCGGGGGCGATTATGCCGAGCCCGCGCTGCGCTCGATCGCGTGGGAGGGCCGCTACCTCGTCGTCGGCTTCCCCGCTGGCATCCCGCGCCTGCCGCTCAACCTGACGCTGCTGAAGAGCTGCGACGTCGCGGGCGTCTTCTGGGGCGCCTTCGTGGCGCGCGAGCCCGAGCGCAACCGTGCGAACATCGCCCGCCTGTTCCAGCTGTGGGACCAGGGGAAGATCAAGCCGAGGGTCACGGAAAGCTTCGCGCTCGAAGACGGCGGGAAGGCGATTGCCAAGCTCGGCGATCGCACCGCGGTCGGCAAGCTGGTCATCACGCTCTGAAATATCGGCCCGACCCGGCGCTGACCGAGGCGCTGCGCGCGCTCGCAGCGCCATCGGGCAAGCTCGAGCTGCGCGTGACCCCGGGCGCGAGCCGCGACGCTGTCGCCATTGCAGACAATGTGGTGCAAGTGCGCGTCACCGCCCCGCCCGCCGACGGCGCGGCAAATGAAGCGGTGCTGAAGCTGCTCGCCGCGGCGCTTCGATGCGCGCGCCGCGACTTGACCCTGCTTCGCGGCGCCACCGGCCGCGTCAAGCTCGTCACCGTCGATCTTTCGGGGGCGAGTTAACGCTTTGTCAGTGGCTTTTGCCTATCGTCCAAGGAACGACAGAACCGGGCGCAAGGTGGGATTTTCATGGTGACTCGCCGTTCGATAGCTGATCCAGGTGCAGCGAGCGTCGCGGATATATCGCGCACGCGCCGCGCCCAGCTCGTAGCCGAGTTCGAAGGCGAGCTTGGCATCGATCACCGCGCCCGCGCGCGCGCCGCCTACGAGGCGCGGCGATGGCAGATCATCAAGACGATCATCGTCTGGACCATCGCGCTCATGTTCTTCCTCATTGCATGCCAGAAATTATGGCTGATGGGGCTCGAGGTCGAACAGCCCTTTTCCGATCTCGACCCGATGAAGAGCCTCTTCGGGGAGTAGTTCCGCTCAAGGGCCGAGGCTGTCTGAAGCGCTCGGGCACGTCCCTCGGGCCAGGCAGTCCCTGGAAAAAATGCCGCGCGGCACCGCGCGCGCTCCGATCAATGCCCCAGTGGTAAACAGGCGTGCGCCGAAATCGCCGCGCCCAGAAAGATCCCGTTCCTGTCGGCGTCGCAGGTCCCGGTGCAATCGGGATCGGGAATGACAAGATACTTGGCCGGGCGCTCCTCTCCGGTCCGGCTGTCCCGCGCGCGAGCGCGATCAGCCGCTTAGCAGCGTCCCGGCGTCTGCGCTGTGGCCGTCACCGTCCCGAGCAGCAAGAAGGCGCTCGGGACAAGGGCACCGCGCCTCAATATACCCGCGCTTTCGGCTTGATATATTCGACGTCGTCCGAGAGCGTATATTCGTGCACGGGACGATAATCGAGCGTCACGCTGCCGCCCTTGCCGCCCCAGCCGTCGAACCAGCTCACCGTGTGCTTCATCCAGTTCGCGTCATCACGGTTCGGGAAGTCCTCGTGCGCGTGGGCGCCGCGGCTTTCCTTGCGATTGAACGCCGAATGCATCGTCACCGTCGCCTGCGCGATCAGATTGTCGAGCTCGAGCGTTTCGACAAGGTCGGTGTTCCAGACAAGGCCGCGGTCGGTGACGTGAACGTCCTCCATCCGCGCATAGGTCTTGGCGAGCTTTTCCTTGCCCTCTGCCATCAGCTCGTCGGTGCGGAAGACCGCCGCGTGCTGCGACATGGCGCGCTGCATCTCGGTGCGGATCTCCGCGGTCGGCGAGCCGCCGTTCGCATTGCGGAAATGGTCGAGGCGTCCCAGCGCGAGGTCGGCGCTGTCCTTCGGAAGCGGCGCCTGGGCTGCGCCGGGCTTCAGCAATTCCTTCAGGCGGTGCCCGGTCGCGCGGCCGAAGACGACGAGGTCGATGAGGCTGTTCGAGCCAAGGCGGTTCGCGCCGTGGACCGACACGCAGGCCGCCTCGCCGACCGCGAACAGGCCGGGCACGACATGCTCGGGGTTGCCGTCCTTCAGCGTGACAACTTCGCCATGATAATTGGTCGGGATCCCGCCCATATTATAATGGACCGTCGGCACCACAGGCAGCGGGGCACGGGTCAGGTCGACACCGGCAAAGATCTTGCCACTCTCGGTGATACCCGGAAGGCGTTCCGCCAGCACCTTGGGGTCGATATGATCGAGGTGCAGGAAGATATGGTCCTTGTGCGGACCGACGCCCCGGCCCTCGCGGATCTCGAGCGCCATCGAGCGCGACACCACGTCACGCGAGGCAAGATCCTTCGCCGAAGGCGCGTAGCGTTCCATGAAGCGCTCGCCCTCGGAGTTGGTGAGATAGCCGCCCTCACCACGCGCGCCCTCGGTGATGAGAACGCCCGCGCCGTAAATGCCCGTCGGGTGGAACTGGACGAATTCCATGTCCTGGAGCGGCAGACCCGCGCGCAGGACCATCCCGCCCCCGTCGCCGGTGCAGGTGTGCGCCGAGGTCGCCGTGAAATAGCAGCGGCCATAGCCCCCCGTCGCGAGCACGACCGCCTGCGAACGGAAGCGGTGAATGCTGCCATCATCGAGGCAGAGCGCGACCACGCCGCGGCACACGCCATTCTCCATGATCAGATCGAGCGCGAAATATTCGATGAAGAAGTCCGCGTCATACTTCAGGCTCTGCTGATAGAGCGCGTGAAGCATCGCGTGCCCCGTGCGGTCGGCCGCAGCGCAGGTGCGCTGCACCGGCGGGCCTTCGCCCATATTCTGCATATGGCCGCCAAAGGGGCGCTGATAGATGGTACCGTCGGGGTTGCGGCTGAAGGGCACGCCGGCATGCTCGAGCTCGTAAACCGCCGCGGGCGCCTCGCGCACCATATATTCGATCGCGTCCTGGTCGCCGAGCCAGTCTGAGCCCTTGACCGTGTCGTACATGTGCCACTGCCAATGGTCGGGCGTATTGTTGCACAGGCTCGCCGCGATGCCGCCCTGCGCCGCGACCGTGTGGCTGCGGGTCGGGAACACCTTGGTGATGCACGCGGTCTTGAGGCCCGCCTCGGCGCTGCCCATCGTCGCGCGCAGGCCCGAACCGCCCGCGCCCACGACGACGGTGTCGTAAATATGGTCGATAATCTTGTAGGCTTCGGTCATCACATGCCCCCCGGGCCGAGCGCAGCGGGCGCCAGCGCGATGCGCACGATCGCGAAGATCCCGAAAGCCGCGCCGCCGATCGCGTAGAAATTCAGAATGACGAGCGACAGCAGCCGCGTCGCTTCGCCGTGGACATAATCTTCGATCATCACCTGAAGTCCAAGGCGGAAGTGCCAGAAAACACTGACAATGAGCAGGATCAGGCCGAGCGCGACGGTCGGGTTCGACGCCCAGCGCGCGACCGCACCATGATCGCCAAGCGGCAGCCGGACGAGCGAGATGAAGAACCAGGTGACGAGCAGCAGATTGCCAAGAGCGGTCAGCCGCTGTTGCAGCCAGTGGCCGGTGCCGTGGTGCGACGAGCCGAGCCCGCGCACGCGGCCGAGACGCGTTCCGTTACCCATTGAGCGCCTCCTTCGCGATATAGAGCCAGACCGCCGCAGTCGCGAGCAGAGCGCCGACAAAGACGAGGACCGACCAGAGCTTGTTGGTCTTGAGTTCATATCCCGCACCCGTGTCGAGCACGAGGTGACGAACGCCCGAGAAAAGATGCTGGAAAAAGGCCCAGGTCAGGCCGACGAGGACGATCTTGCCGAGGATATTGGTGACCTGGTGAAAGGTCCCCGCCTCGGGATCGTGCCAGACACAGGCGACGAAAGCGGCATAGGCCTCAGGCCCCGCGGCAATGGCGCACAGCCACCAGAGGAATAGGAGCACCCCGGCGATCGCCAGTCCGTCGCCTGTTATGCGATGGAAGATCGAGACCGCCATCGACGGCGCCCATTTATACACTCCGAGGTGCGGAGAGAGCGGTCGCCCGCCCGGTTCCCTTTCAGTCATATCAGCCCCGTATCTTCATGACTCTATCCGGTCGATGGGGGCCGGTTAAGCCTTCCTGCCGCGATATGCAATTGCCTTGGCGGAGGAAGATGAAGATTTCGGGGCTGGCGGGCGCGATGCGGCCCCGGGGGTTACTTGATCTTGTCGCGGTTCGCGTAGAGCAGCGCCGCCAGAACCGCGGCAGATCCGATGCCGATCCCCGCGGCCGCGGTTTTCCAGCCGCGCTTCCGGTTGCTCATCGCCGCAGCCTCCTTGTCGGCGGCCTCGGCCTTGTCGGCGGCCTCCTTTTGCGCCTGCAGCTCGCGTGCGGCGCGCAGGACTTCATTCTCTTCTTCTTCGGGCGGGGGAGGAGTCGCCTGGCCTTGGTCCGTCATCTCTCTTCTCTGTTCCTTGCTTGACTTAGCGCCTGATCGACCGGGACATAGTCGGTTCCAATCGCTTCGGCTACCGCCTCGAACGTGACCTTTCCATTCCAAACGTTCAAGCCTTGCGCAAGATGCGGGTCGCGGCCGAGCGCCTCCTTCCATCCGAGGTCGGCGATGCGCAGCGCGTGCGGCAGGGTGACGTTATTAAGCGCATAGGTGCTCGTGCGCGCCACCGCCCCCGGCATGTTGGCAACGGCATAATGGACAATTCCATCGACCACGTAGGTCGGATCATCATGCGTCGTCGGGTGGCTCGTCTCGAAGCAGCCGCCCTGGTCGATCGCGACGTCCACGAGCACCGATCCGGGTCGCATCGTCTTCAGCATGTCGCGGGTCACGAGCTTCGGCGCCTCGGCGCCGGGGATCAGCACCGCGCCGATGACGAGGTCGGCCTCGGCGACGCATTCGGCGAGATTGGCGCGGTTCGAAAAGCGCGTCTTCGCTCGCGATTCGAAGAAGGTGCCGACACGCTCCAGCACCTCGGGGTCGCGATCGAGGATGGTAACATCCGCGCCGAGCCCCGCCGCCATCTGCGCCGCATTGAAACCGACCACGCCGCCGCCGATGATGCAGACCTTGCCCGGCGCAACCCCCGGAACGCCGCCGAGCAGCACGCCGCGCCCGCCATGCGCCTTTTCAAGCGCAGTCGCGCCCGCCTGGATCGACATGCGTCCGGCGACCTGGCTCATGGGCTTCAGAAGCGGTAGCCCGCCGTTGGGGCTCGTGACCGTTTCATAAGCGATGCACACGGCGCCCGATGCCATCAGGTCACGCGTCTGATCAGGGTCAGGGGCAAGATGGAGATAGGTGTAAAGGATCTGGCCCGAGCGCAGCATCGCGCGTTCGGCGGGCTGCGGCTCCTTCACCTTTACCACCATCTCGGCCTCGGCAAATATATCCGCGCCGGTCGCGACGATCTCTGCCCCCGCATCCTCATAGGTGCGATCGAGCGCCCCGATACCCTCGCCCGCTCCCGTTTCCACCAGCACCCGGTGGCCGTGCACGACGAGTTCACGGGCGCTTTCGGGGGTCAGTCCGACCCGATATTCGTGGTTCTTGATTTCCTTGGGGGTACCGATGATCATGACTTCGTCTCCAACCGGTTTCACCTGAAACCAATAGCCGCCCCGAACCCCCGCTGTATAGCGCTCATCGCGGGGGCACGCTCAAAGCAAATTCGCGGGGCCGGGTTAACGGCGAATTTACCCTTTCCCCAGCATATCCCGTTCACCAGTTTCGCGGACGCAGGAAGGCGGCGGACGCCGCGCGTCGAGGACATGGCTTCGGGGGACGGTAAATGGCGAAGGAAAATCCGATTCATAAGCAGCAAATCGATCCGGTGCTGATGGCCGATCGCTTTCCCTATTACGACCTCGACGGCCGGCTCGTCGCGGACGCGCACGAAATTGCCGCCATCGTGGAGGGCCACGAGGAAGATATCGGCCGCGCCTACTGGACAGCATTCAACGCCCTGCCCCATGTCCGCAAGGCCGAGGGCGCGCTTCTCGACGCTTATGTGCGCGGCAGCACGCGGCACATGCTCATTAAATATACGGACCCCGCAGGCCAGGAATCGGCGACCATCGCCTGCCAGAACACGCATATGGCGCTGCGCGTCAACGTTCCCCTTGCCTCGGTCCTGTCGTGCCTTGGCGAATGCCACAGGTTGACGATCGAGCATGTCGTGCGGGCCTGCGCCGGCGACGCCGACCGCATCGTCCGGCTGACGAGCGCGATCAACCGCCTCGCGCTGCTCGAAATCGACATCATGCAGACCTATGCCGAGAAACTGGAGCGGGCAGCGGTCTCGAGCGAACGGCAGGCCCTCGCCGGCGACTTCGACCGCTCGATCGCGACGCTGGTCCAGGACACCGACGGGGTGCGCCAGCAGCTCGCGAGCCAGGCCGAGTCAGCGGACCTTGCCGCGAAGGGGATGATCGCAAAAACCAGCGAGGTCGCCGCGGCGTCCGAACAGTCGGCGATCGCGATGCGCGAAGCGGCATCGACCGCCGCGGGGCTCATCCGCGCGATCGAGGATGCACGCAGCGAGGTCGAAGCCTCGGCGGCTGTCGCAACCCGCGCCTCGGAACAGGCGGGCGAAGCGGTTGCGATGTCGGAAGCGCTTTCGCGCCACGCTGAATCGATCGAATCGATCCTAGGGCTGATCCGCGAGATCGCCGGCCAGACCAACCTCCTTGCGCTTAACGCCACGATCGAGGCAGCGCGAGCGGGCGAATCGGGCCGCGGCTTCGCGGTCGTGGCGCAGGAAGTGAAGAGCCTCGCCAACGAAACTGCCCGCGCAACCGACGATATCGCGGCGAAGATCACAGCGATCCAGCAGGCGACCAAGGGAGCCGTGAACGCCAACCAGTCGATCAAGGCGACCATCGTCGAGGTCCAGCAGTCCGCCGAGCGGATTCGCGACGCCATGGATGCGCAGGCGCAGACCGTCACTTCGATTACCGCCGCGGTCGACGAAACCGCCCTCGCGGCAGACTCCATGTCTTCGACGATTGCGAGCATCCGCAACGATTCGGGGATGGTCGCGGGCGAGATCAGCGTGCTGAGTGAGAAATTCGCCAAGATGGGCGAGCGCCTCCAGTCGCTCGAACGGGCGGCGAGCGAGTTCAGCCGGCGGGTCGCCTGAGACCCACATACGCCCTTGGCACGGCGCCCCGCGCGCCGCTAAACGCGGCGGATGACCAGCCATATCCTCATCACGGGGGCAAGCCGCGGCATCGGTGCCGCGATCGCCCGGGCCCTGGCGTCCCCCGATCACCGGATCATCGCGCTATCAAGCGCCGATGGCGACCTCGCCGACCCAGCCGTGCCGCCGCGGCTCTGGTCCGAATGCCTCGATCGTCTCGAGGGCCGCATCGACGTGCTGATCAACAACGCGGGGGTGTTCGAGCCGAATCCCATCGACGAGGGTGACGCCGAATGGCTCGCGGGTTGGAACCGCACGCTCGAGATCAACCTGACCGCGAGCGCCCAGCTTTGCCGCCTCGCCGTACGGCATTGGCAAGAAGGCGGCCGGGGCGGGCGCATCGTCAATATTGCAAGCCGCGCCGCCTACCGCGGCGACAGTCCCGCGCACTGGCACTATGCAGCCTCGAAGGCAGGGATGGTCGCGATGACCAAGACGATCGCGCGCGGCTATGCGCGAAACAATATCCTCGCCTTTGCCATCTGCCCCGGCTTCACCATGACCGGCATGGCGGACGAGTATCTCGCGAGCCGCGGCGGCGACAAGTTGCTCGCCGATATCCCGCTTGGCCGGGTCGCTGAACCCGAGGAGGTCGCGGAGATCGCGCGCTGGTGCGCGCTCGCCGCGCCGGCGTCGATGACCGGCGCCGTGCTCGATGTAAACGGGGCAAGCTATGTCCGCTAAAGGCATTTTTCTGGGAGCGCTCCTCCTTGCGGCCTCGGCATCGCAAGCCCGAACGGAAAGCCCCGCGCCTCACGCGAGCGCGGGCATGGCCCTTGCCGCTGCATGCGAAGGTCGCGACGGCTGGAGCGATCCCGCGCCGCCCGCGAAAATCTTCGGCAACACCTATTATGTCGGGACCTGCG
This sequence comes from Sphingomonadales bacterium, assembly GCA_044508875.1. Taxonomy (GTDB): domain Bacteria; phylum Pseudomonadota; class Alphaproteobacteria; order Sphingomonadales; family Sphingomonadaceae; genus Sphingopyxis; species Sphingopyxis flava_A. The sequence continues at coordinate 147,334 of JBIQHE010000003.1, forward strand.
GCATATCCGCGGTGCTGATCGACGCGCCCGGCGGGCTCGTGCTGATCGATGCCGCGACCGAGGAGGCCGCGCCTTCGATCCTCGCCAATATCCGTGCCCTGGGTTTCGACCCCAGGAAGGTCCGCACCCTGCTTGCGAGCCACGAACATCTTGACCATGTCGGCGGCCTCCGGGCCCTGCAGGAGGCGACCGGAGCGCAGATCCTTGCGCGCCGCGAAGCGGCCAAGGCCCTCGCCAGCGGCGAGCCGGATCCGCGCGACCCGCAGCGCGGCGCGATCCCTCCCTTTCGCGGCGTGACGATCGCGCGCGAATTCGAGGACGGCGAAATGCTGCCGATCGCTGGTCTTGATCTCACCCCGCGCGCAACCCCTGGCCACACGCCGGGAAGCACGAGTTGGACGTGGAAATCCTGCGAAGGCGCCGACTGCCGGACCATCGCCTATATCGACAGCCTGACCGCGGTATCGGCCGACGATTATCGCTTCACCGATCACCCCGATTATGTTGCAATGCTGCGCGCCACGCTTGCCGGCCTTTCCGCCCTGCCCTGCGACATCCTGGTCACCCCGCACCCGGGCGCGAGCAACCTCTTCGCGCGTCTCGCGGGCGCGCCGGCTCTCATCAATCCGAACGCTTGCCGCGCCTATGCCGCCGACGCCGCGAAGCGTCTCGACGCGCGGCTCGCCAGGGAAGCCGAAGACAGGTCATGAGCTGGCTCGTCTCTCTCCCCTGCACGCGCGACGAGGCCGAGGCATTGTCGGGCGAGGTGCCTGCGCTCGATGCGCTTTCCGATGCGCCGGTCGTCGCGACCCGCGAGATCGACGAGGCGGCAGGCCAGTGGCAGCTCGATGCCTATGTCGAGGCGCCCCCGAGCGCGGCGCTCATCGAGACATTGCGCGCGCTTGTGCCGAGCGCTGAAGGCAAGGCACCTACGGTGGAGGAGCTGCCCGAAGAAGATTGGGTCACGCTGAGCCAGCAGGGGCTCGAGCCTGTCCTCGCGGGCCGCTTCTTCGTTCATACAAGCAGCCACGCGGACCGCGTGCCGCCGGGCGCCGTGTCCTTCCTCATCGACGCGAGCCAGGCCTTCGGCACGGGCGGGCACGACACCACTGCGGGCTGCCTCGCGATGCTCGACCGGCTCGCGCGCCAGGGCGCGAGCCCGCGCAATATCGCCGACATCGGCACCGGCACCGGGCTGCTCGCCTTTGCCGCGATGCATCTCTGGCCGCGGGCGCGAATAATCGCCTCCGACATTGACCCGGCGAGCATATTCGTCACGCGGGATAATGCTGCGATCAATGGCGTGCCGCTCGGTCGCGGCGGCGGGCGGCTGGCGCTCGCGGTGGCTGCGGGAACCGATCATCCAGCGATCCGCCACCGCGCGCCCTATGACCTTATCGTCGCCAATATCCTGGCCGGGCCCTTGATCACTCTCGCCCCCGACATTGCCGCGGCCACGGCGCCCGGCGGCCATGCCATCCTCGCCGGGCTGATCGCACGCCAGATGGAGGCGGTGCAAAATGCCTATCGCGCGCAGGGTTTTCGCCTCGCGGGGCGCGGCGGGAGCGCCGAATGGCCATGCCTGCTCTTCGTAAAGCGCCGGCGCTATGGCTACCGGCGTAAGGAACGCGCCTTCCACCGCTCCGACCCGGCAGACGCGAGTTTCGGGAGCTGGTAAGCGCTAGGAGCTCCCGGTCAGCGCGTAATCCTGTGTGCCGCGCGTGATCACTGCGTCACCCGGCAGGATGTCCGCGATCGGGATCGGCGGCAGCGCGGCATTGGCAGCGTAGAGCGGGGCGAAGTCGGTGTTCACCGTGACATCGAGGAGCTGGTCGAGGCTTTCGATGACGAAATAATTCTGCTGGAAATCGTCGATCCGGTAATCGGTGCGCATGACGCGCGCGAGATCGAAGCCGATCCGGTTCGGGCTATCGGAATCCAGCGCAAAAACGCTCTCGGCAAAGGAGGACAGGATGCCCGCGCCGTAGATGCGCAGTCCGCCCGCTTCGCGGATGAGGCCGAACTCGACCGTGTACCAGTAAAGGCGCGCGAGCTGTTTCAGCGCGTCGAACTTGAGGCTGCGCAGTCCGCCCTCGCCATAGGCCTGCATATAATCAGCGAACACCGGGTCGGCGAGCATCGGGACGTGACCGAAGACATCGTGGAAGACGTCGGGCTCCTGCAGATAATCGAGCTGCTCGGGGGTCCGGATGAAATTGCCCGCGGGAAAGCGCCGGTTCGCAAGATGATCGAAGAAAATATCGTCGGGTACGAGCCCCGGCACCGCGACAACCTGCCAGCCGGTCGCCGTCATCAAGCGCGAATTGAGCTCGCGATAATCGGGAATGCCCGGCTTTTCGAGCTTGAGCACGTCGATTCCGCGCAGGAAAGCTTCAGAGGCGCGGCCGGGCAGCATCGCGGACTGGCGGGCAAAAAGGCGGTCCCACATCGCGTGCTCGTCGGCGGTAAAGGCGTCCCAGTCCTGCGCAATCGTCCAGTCGGGCGCGGCGCCGGGCGGCGGCGCGTCGTGGACATGGGTATCGGGGTTCTTCATGCGCAACGAGTTACCATAAAACTGGTTTCAAGTGAAACTTTAAGTCGGCCTCACCCATCGAGGCTGATCACCCTGGTCGCCAACCGATCGACCTCGGCACGGTCGTGGCTTACATAGAGAATCGGGAGCTTCAGCTCATCGCGAATACGCTCGATCACCGTCATGATGTCGCCTCGGCGCGCGGCATCGAGCGACGAAAGCGGCTCGTCCATGAGCAAGATTTCGGGGCCGGCAAGCAGCGCGCGGCCGATGGCGACGCGCTGCGCCTCCCCGCCCGACAGGCTCTGCGGCCAGCGGTCGAGAAGATGACCTATACCAAGAAAGGACGCGGCCTCGTCGAGGCTCATCCAGCGGCTCGCCGGCGGCGCGAGCTTGTGCCCGTAAAGAAGATTGGCCCGCACCCGCCGATGGGGGAAAAGCCGCCCATCCTGGAAGACATAGCCGACCCGCCGGGCTTCAGGCGGCAAGTCGATGCCCTCCCCGAACAGCGTGCGCGCCCCGACGCGGATATGTCCCCGATCGGGCGGCAAGAGCCCCGCCACCATGTCGAGGAGGCTCGTTTTGCCCGCTCCAGAAGGCCCGAAGAGGGCCGTGAGTCCCGGCCCGGCGGTGAAACGCGAGGCGATGAGCCGCTCGCCCCGGCGCTTCTCGACGTCGATATCAATCGCCATGCCGCTGCCTTTCGGCCGGGGTGCGGCGGACGAGCCATTCGGAAAGGATGAGCGCGCCGAGCGACAGCGCAACCGAAAAGAGCGCGAGCCGCGTCACCATCGTCTCGGCTCCCGGGATCTGAAGCGCTGAATAAATGGCGAGCGGGAGCGTGCGCGTTTCGCCCGGGATGTTCGATACAAAGCTGATCGTCGCGCCGAACTCGCCGATCGAACGCGCAAAGCCGAGCACCAGCGCGGCAAGAACCCCGGGGAGCGCGAGCGGCAGGCTGATCGTCCAGAAAGTCTGCCAGGGACCCGCCCCGAGCGTCCGCGCCGCGCCCTCGAAGCGCCGGTCAACGGCTTCGATCGATAACCGCATCGCGCGCACCATCAGCGGCAGCGCCATGATCGCCGCCGCGAGCGCCGCGCCGGTCCAGCGGAACATCAGGCTGACGCCGAACCAGCTTTCGAGCCAGCGTCCGGCGGGTCCAAGCGGTCCGAAAGCGAGCAGCAGCAGCCAGCCCGTCACCACCGGCGGCAGAACGAGCGGCAGGTGGACAATGGCGTCGAGCAGAAGGCGCCCGGGAAAGCGGTAGCGCGCAAGCACCCATGCGAGCGCAAACGCGATTGGCATGGTCGCAAGCACCGCGGCGCCGCCCACCTTCAGTGACAAGGCGATGATGCTCCATTCCTCGGCCGAGAGCATCAGAGCGCCGAAAATCCGTGGCGCGCGAAGATCGCGCGTCCCTGCCGCGACAGGAGAAAGGTCCGAAATGCGGCTGCATCCCTGTGCCGGGACGCCTTCAGCACCGCGATCGGGTAGCGGATCGGCGCGTGGCTTGATGCAGGAAAGCTGCCCACGACGCGCACGGCCCGCGACGCGTTCGCATCGGTCGCGTACACAATGCCAAGCGGCGCTGCGCCTCTCTCGACGAGCGCCATCGCGGCGCGGACATTCTCTGCCGGGGCGAGCCGGCCGGCAACCGCGCGCCACACCCCGAGCGATGTCAGTGCCTCCTTTGCATATTTGCCCGCCGGCACCGCGTCGGGATCGGCAAGTGCAAGCCGCCCGCCGCCGAGCGCGCGGCCGATCGGAAAGCCTCTTGCAGGTGCGAGGCGCACCGTGCTCGCGCGGGGCGCGATCAACACCAGCCGGTTACCGGCCAAGGTCGCGCGGCTGCCCTCGCGCACGCGCCCCGCCTTTTCGGCCGCGTCCATCCAGGCCTCGTCCGCACAGAGAAAAAGGTCGGCGGGCGCCCCCGCCATGACCTGCCTCGCGAGCGCCGACGAGGCAGCAAAGGAAAGCATTGGCCGGGCGTGACCCTGCGCTGCCCAGGCATCCGCGGCCGCGGTCAGAGATTCCTGCAGGCTCGCCGCGGCGAGTACCAGGGGTCCGCGCGGGGCGGCGCTCGCCGAGGGTGCAAGCAAGCACGCGGCAAGAAACAGGCAGAGCGAGCGAAGAAGCGCCATGGCGTCCTAGCTATAGCGAGCGCCGATGCCCTGTGAAAGCGAGGCGGCGACGCGGATCCGGCCATAGCCGGTTTCGACGAGGCCGCGCGCGGTCAGCTCGCGCAGCGCCGCCCCCAAAGTCACGCGCGAGACACCGACGAGGTCCGCGAGTTGCTGCTGTGTCGCCTGCACCGTGCGGCGGTCGGGCGCGTCCGCCGCCATCGCAGCGAGCAGCCGTACAAGCCGATCGGCCGTGGGCAGCCGCCTCTCCGCCTCGATGATATCGAGCGTGACCGCGAGCTGGCGCGACAGGCTGCGAAGCAGGAGCTCGGCCCAGCCGATATCCTCGACCATCAGCCGGCGCAGGAGCGGCCGATCGATCGCGATCAGCCGCGCTGGCCCGCTCGCGATCGCGTCGGCCTGGCGGGGTACGCCCGCGAAAAAGGCAAGTTCGCCGAACATGTCGCCGGGCCCGAGCACGGCAAATGCAGTGAAGCGCCCATCCTCCCCGTGCCGGCCCGCGAGAATATTGCCCTCGCATACCACCCAGAATGAGTCGCCGGGGTCACCCTGGTGCTGAACGAACTGCCCGTCGGCCAGGCTGCGCACCGGCGCTATCGCGGCAAGCCGCTCGCGCTCGGCGCGCGCGAGCCCGGTACGCTCCGCAAGCGCAAAGTGATAACTTCTTTGCATTCCGCGGGGAAAACTGGGCGCACGCGCGGCAAAATACAAGCCGCCGCCGGGACCGCAGGGCGCGTCCGGGGGTTCGCTCGCTCTACCTTGCCTCCGGCCGCCCCCTTCTCCCGCCCGCCGGGCGGGAGAAGCGCGTCACAAGGCTCCGTGGCAGTGCTTGTATTTGCGTCCCGATCCGCAGGGACACGGTGCATTTCGGCTGATCTCGAGACCGGCGTAGGGGTTCTCGCCCTCGGGCATGTCCGGCCGCGGCGCCTGCATCGGGGGAAGCGTGTTCGCGATCACCCCGAGGTCGCCGCCATCGATGTCGGCGCTGTTGTCCTCTCCGGTGAAGGGATCGATGTGGGTGGTGAGGAAGTCGGGCAATTCGGGGAGCGGCATCGGCTCGGGTTCCTGGAACTGGAAGTCGATCCGCGCGACCGTCCGCGTCACATCCTCGCGAATATTCTGCAACATCCGCTCGAAAAGGGCGAAGGCCTCGGCCTTATACTCGTTGATCGGCTGCTTTTGCGCGTAAGCGCGCAGGAACACGACCTGGCGCAGTGCATCGAGGGTCGAAAGATGTTCTTTCCAATGATGGTCGAGCGTCTGGAGGAGGATCGATTTCTCGATCCCGCGCCACGTCTCGGGGTCGACCTGCGCGGCTTTCTGGGCAGCCGCGGCATCGGCCATCTCCTGGATACGCTCCTCGAAGACTTCGGCGTCGACCGCATCTTCCTGCATCCATTCGTCGATCGGGGGTGAAAGATCGAGGATGTCGGCGATCCGCGCCTTCATGCCCTCGATGTCCCACTGCTCGGGATAGCTTCCGGGCGGGCAAGCGTCGGCGACGATCGAGTTGACGGTTTCAGCGCGCATCGCGGCCATGGCGTCATCGACGGTCTCGCTGTCGATGATCTCGCCGCGCTGCTCGTAAATGACCTTGCGCTGGTCGTTCATGACGTTGTCATATTCGACGACCTGCTTGCGGATGTCGTAGTTGCGCGCCTCGACCTTCTTCTGCGCGGTCTCGATCGCCTTCGACAGCCACTTGGACCCGATCGCCTCGCCGTCCTCGAGATTCTTGTTCATCATCTTGGCGAACAAGGTGTCCGGACCGAAAATGCGAAGCAGGTCGTCGTCGAGGCAAAGGTAGAATTTGGAGAGGCCCGGGTCGCCCTGGCGTCCCGAGCGGCCGCGGAGCTGGTTGTCGATGCGGCGGCTTTCGTGGCGCTCGGTGGCGAGCACGAACAGTCCCCCGGCTGCGCGAACCGCCTCTCGCTCCGCGGCAACTTCTTTCTGGATGCGGGCGATCGCCGCATCGCGTTCGGGACCCTCGGGCAGATCTTTCAGCTCATCCTCGATGCGGAAATCTTCGCTGCCGCCGAGCTTGATGTCGGTACCGCGGCCCGCCATGTTCGTCGCGATCGTCACGGCGCCCAGCCGGCCCGCCTGCGCCACGATATGCGCCTCGCTCTCGTGGAAGCGCGCGTTGAGAACGCTGTGCGCGACGCCCTCCCTTTCGAGATAGGAGGAAAGCAGCTCCGACTTCTCGATCGACACCGTGCCCACGAGCACCGGCTGGCCGCGTTCCTGTGCCTCGCGGATCGTTCGCGCGATGGCGCCGAACTTGTCGGTGATATTCTTGTAGAACTCGTCCTCCTCGTCGCGCCGCGCGATCGGGCGGTTCGTCGGAATGGTGACGACGTTCATCTTGTAGATTTCGAAGAACTCGGCCGCCTCGGTCGCGGCGGTGCCGGTCATCCCCGAAAGCTTGGGGTACATGCGGAAATAATTCTGGAAGGTGATCGAGGCGAGCGTCTGGTTCTCGGGTTCGATCTGGACGCCCTCCTTCGCCTCGACCGCCTGGTGCAGGCCGTCGGACCAGCGGCGCCCTTCCATCATCCGGCCGGTGAACTCGTCGATGATCACGACCTTGCCGTCCTTGACGATATAGTCGGTATCGAGCTTGAACATCACGATCGCCTTCAGCGCCTGGTTGACGTGATGAACGATCTGGGTGTTCTCGATGTCGTAAAGGTTGCTGCCCTGGAGGAGCCCCGCGGCCTCGAGCAGCCGCTCGACATGCTCGGTGCCGTCTTCGGTGAGGCTGATCGACTTGGTCTTCTCGTCCTTCTCATAATCATCCTCGCCGAGCTGGTTCACCACCTCGTTGACGCGGATATAGAGCTCGGACTTGTCGTCGGTCGGACCCGAGATGATGAGCGGCGTGCGCGCCTCGTCGATGAGGATCGAATCCACCTCGTCGACAATGCCGAAGTTGAAGGGGCGGTGGACCATCTGCGACCGCTCGAACTTCATGTTGTCGCGCAGGTAATCGAAGCCGAGTTCGTTGTTGGTCGCGTAGGTAATATCGCTGTTATACGCCGCGCGCCGCTGGGTCTCGTTGAGGTTGGGGACGATGACGCCCGTGGTCAGACCAAGAAAGCCGTAGACCGTGCCCATCCACTCGGCGTCGCGGCGAGCGAGATAGTCGTTGACGGTAACGACATGAACGCCCTTGCCTTCGAGCGCGTTCAGATAGCAGGGCAAGGTCGCCATCAGCGTCTTGCCTTCGCCCGTCGCCATCTCGGCGATCTCGCCGCGGTGAAGCACGATCCCGCCGATCATCTGCACGTCGAAGTGCCGCATCCCGAGCGTGCGCTTCGAAGCTTCGCGCACGGTGGCAAAAGCCTCGGGCAGAATGTCGTCGAGGGTTTCGCCCGCGGCGAGCCGCTCGCGGAATTTCGGAGTCTGCGCCTGGAGCGCGGCGTCGTCGAGCGCCTCCATCTGGGGCTCGAAGGCATTGATCTTTTCGACGATCTTGCGGATCGAGGCGACGTAGCGGTCGTTGGACGAGCCGAATAAGCTTTTGGCAATGCTGCCGAACATGCTGGATTTCCTTGGATTATCTCTACGGATGGCGGCAACGCGGTGCGCTGCCTGGTCGCCGCGGGCGCGGCGCGAAACAAGGCGTCAGGGCAAAGGCCCGCGAAGCGAAGCTATTCGAGCGCGCGATCCGAGCGGCTGAGCACGCCGGGCAGATAGGGAGGAGCCGAACGCACCGGCTTGCGGCACGCGCACGAGGAACGGCGCGACGGCACCGGGTCGGCGGGCCGGCGTGCCTTGTCGGCTGCATCGGATTGCGCCGCGGTCTCGGCGAGAAAAACGAGCGACCCCATCGCCGCCGGCATCGCCGGCGCCGCCTGCGCGCGATCCGCGCCGGCAAGACCGGTCAGCAGCGCGAGCAAGGTCAACAACAGTCGCAATCAAAGCCCCTCTTTGGTCCAGCACACAAGATAGTGCCCGCTGGAGACTGAACATAGGGTGAAAGCGGCGCCGCGTCCAGAGATTGATAGCGCACGCACCGTCGGCAGACCCGTCACGAAAGCTGCGGGTTCAGCTCCTTCACCTCCAGGAGAAAGCTCTTCGGCTTCTTGAAATATTTGCTCTTCCGGTTGACCTTCAATCCGACAACTTCGGCGAGTTCCATCACGAAATGGACGCAATTATGCTTGCCGAGATTGTAGCTTGGCTGCTTGCGGTCCTGCCATTCACGGATCTTGGCAGTCAGCCGGACATAGGTTGCATCGTCGAGCGTGAGGCCGAACTGCCTGTCGCTCTTGGCGACATAATCGGGTTTCGACGTCTGCACATATCCCTTCACCGATCCCAGGAGGATCGCGGGGCTCACCGACTGGGCGGTGAAGCCATAATTGGTGTCGACCGCCTCGCCGGTCGCGTCGAGGCGGCCCTTCAGCGTGACGAAGGCGTGCGGAAAGCGATCGCCGAAATCATGGCTGTAAAAACTGACCACCACCGCGGCGTGCGCCGCGGGCGGCGCGCAGAGGAAAATGGCGAGGAGGGAGAGGAACATCGTCCGGAAAAAGGTCATTGCCCGGTGATAACCAGCCCTCCCTTGCATGACTACCCCCGCGATTGCTGCTTGACCTCCCCGGCCCACCGCGCTGACAAGCATGTCAGCACGAGGGAGGACAGGATGGCACGCAAGGCGATATTCATAACGGGAGGCGGATCGGGCATCGGGCGCGCAACCGCGCGCTATTTTGCACAGCAAGGCTGGTTCGTCGGCCTCGCCGACATCAACGCCCCAGGCATCGACGAGACAGCTGCGCTCCTGCCCGAAGGCGCCTCGTCGCGCCACGTCATGGACGTGCGCGACCGCGACCAGTGGGAAAAGGCGCTTGCCGATTTTTCGGTCGCGAGCGGCGGGCGCCTCGACGTCCTCTTCAACAACGCCGGGATCGGCACGGGCGGCCAGTTCATCGACATGCCGCCGGCCGAGGCCGACCGGCTGATCGCCATCAACTTCGGCGGGGTCGTCAACGGAATCTACAGCGCGCTGCCCCTGCTCCGCGCAACCCCCGGGTCAACGATCCTCAACACCGGCTCGGCATCAGGATTTTACGGCGTCGCCGGGCTTGCCCTCTATTCGGCGACAAAATTTGCCGTGCGCGGCCTCACCGAGGCACTCGAAATCGAATTTTCCAAGCATGGCATCAAGGTCCGCTCGCTGATGCCCGGTTTCATCGATACGCCGCTCCTTGACCAGGTCAGCGCAGACAGCAACGAGCCTGCCCGGAGCCGCCTTGCGGCGAGCGGGTTCGAGATCGTTCCCGTCGAACGGGTCGCCGAGGCCGCCTGGGAGGCGGTCCATGGTGCGCGGGTGCATGTGACGGTCGGCAAGATGGCCAAGCGCCTCGCGCGCCTCGCGCGCTTCTTTCCAGGGTTGATCGCGAGACAGTCAAAAAAGGTCGATGGACTCGGCACGGTGCAGCATTGACGGGGCCTCCTGCCTGGCCGGAAAGCGCCGACTCATGGAGCCCTGCCTGGCGCCGCCTCGGAGGGCGCATCGGCCGGCCGTGACAGGATCCACCAGCTTGCGACCATGAGCCCGGTCGACAGCGCCTCGATGATCATCGCCTGGATGATCGCTGAGTTGACCACGTCGCCGCCCGCGGCGCCGACCAGGCGGCCAATCAGCGCGGTGCCGTAGAGCGCCGCGGGAACGAGGAGCGCGCGCGACCATCCCGGCAGCAGGGCCCCCACCGCCGCGCCGCCCGCGGCAACGAGGAAGAAGGCCGACATATCCGCGCGCACCGTGTTCGCGGCCGGCCCCTCGGCGATGATCCCGAATAACTCGGTGAAGCTCGCCGGGTCGATGATCCCGCGCAATCCGACAATGGCAAAAAGAAGCGCCCATAAGAGGACGGCGCCGCGCAACACCCAATTGATCATCTCGTCTCTCCCCTTGCTACCCGGCAGGGTAGCGGCATCGGGGAGAAAAGTTCAATCTATTCCGCAAAATCCGGCGCGAGTGTTTCCTCGATCCAGCCCCCTCCGAGTACGCGGCTCTGATCGGCCGCGTCGTAAAGCACCGCCGCCTGCCCCGGGGCCACGCCATATTCGGGGGCCGTAAAGCGCAGCACGTCGCCCTCGATCCGCGCCGGGGCCGGCTTTGCCATGCTGCGCACCTTGGCGAGCACGTCGCGCCCCTCGACATCGGCGAGCCAGTTGGCTTCGCCGAGCCGAGCGCCCGAGACGGCCAGCGCGCGCCGGGGGCCCACCACCACGCGCTTTGCCTCGGCATCGAGCCTTACGACATAGAGCGGCTCCGCCTGGCCGCCGATCTCGATCCCGCGGCGCTGGCCGACCGTGTAGTGGATGAGCCCCCGGTGGGTGCCAAGCACCGTGCCATCGACATGGACGATCTCGCCGCGGTCGTCGGCCTCGGGACGCAGCTTGCGGACGAGGCTTGCATAATCGCCGTCGGGGACGAAGCAGATGTCCTGGCTATCGGGCTTTCCGGCAACGCCGAGGCCAAGGTCGCGTGCAATCTCGCGTACCACGCTCTTCTCAAGCCCGCCCAAGGGAAAGCGCAGGAAGTCGAGCTGCTCCTGCGTCGTTGCGAACAGGAAATAGCTCTGGTCGCGCGCCGGATCGATCGCCCGGTGCAGTTCCGCGCCGCCAGGCCCCATCACGCGGCGGACATAATGGCCGGTCGCAAGGCAGTCGGCCCCGAGATCCTTCGCGAGGGCGAAAAGGTCGGTGAACTTGACGCCCATGTTGCAGCGCACGCACGGGATCGGCGTTCGCCCGGCGAGATATTCGTCGGCGAACTGGTCGATGACCGTGTCGCGAAACCGGCTTTCATGGTCGTGGACATGGTGAACAAAGCCCAGCCGGTCGGCGACCGCGCGCGCGTCGCGAATATCCTGTCCCGCGCAGCAGGCGCCGACACGCTTCGCCTTTGCGCCATGATCGTAGAGCTGCAGTGTCACGCCGATGACCTCGGCACCCGACCGCGCCGCGAGCGCCGCAACGACGCTCGAATCGACGCCGCCCGACATCGCGACAACGATTCGCCGGTCCTTCAGCGGTTCGGCGAGCTGGAAATCGCCGAGTCGGTCAGTGGAAAGCAGGTGGGCCATGATCGCGGCCATCTAGGGACGGAAGAGCGGAAATGCCAGCTTTCCCGGGCACACCTTTGTTATAATTTTATAATGGTAGCGATCTGATGCATCCGACTTGTCCATTCCTGAGCCACGTTGCAAACTTGTCCCTCATTTCCATCAGCAAATGGATGCATCAGGGATAGAACGACGCTCGACATTCGACATGTCTTATTGGCGTTCTTCGCCGAGACCGATTCTCAACAGGGGTTGCTGGGTCATCAGGCGCCGCATCGCATCACGGTCGGTCAGCAGATCCGCAACGCTGTAGGTATCGAAGACATTCATCATGGCCTGCATGCCCTTTGCCAGAACGCCCGTTAGACCGCAGGCAGGCGACAGGGAGCAACCAGAGCATTCGGCTAATTCGAAACCTTCTTCGGTTCGTCGCACGACTTCGCCGACACTAATTCGATCGGCCGGGCGCGCCAGACGCATACCGCCTGAACGACCCCGCACCGTCTCGATGAAGCCGTCATGAGCCAGCGCGTTTGCGACCTTCATCAGGTGATTGTGAGACACGCCGTATGTGCGCGAAATTTCACCGATCTTACACAGGCGTTCATCGTGAAGCGCGAGATGGATCAAGACCCGAAGCGAATAATCCGTATAGCGGGTGAACCGCACATACTTCTCCTGACCGGGATTATCCCGGCAACCGTCAATAGACGAACGCACCCGGCCGGTCCAGCCCGCGCGCCTGACCCGTTGGCGCTCACACACAGAATCCTGTCCGTCGACTCGGTCCTTCGCTGTAAGATCGGGGCTGAACCCTTATGGGAATCGATTGGGCCGGAGCGATTTGGACGGGGTCCGATCCGCGCCCGCTACGCAAAGGCGCCAGATTCGATTAAAATTGAACCAGGTTGTTCTTATTGCTGGACAGGCAGGTTTCGTGTTCATATAAAATATGTATCTTAAATACATCTTATAAGGATGCATGATGACGCATATCACGCGACGCGATGCCGTTTTCAAAGGGCTGGGGGCGGCCGTTGCGGTTCCGGCATTGACTGCCGTGGCATCCGATGCCGCTGGAAAAGAGAGGGGTGCTGCTGCTGGAAAGCCGCGCGGACAGGTGGCGCAGCACAAGTTCGAAATGAACATCGAGGAAACCCGAATCACGCTGGTCGGGCAGCAGACGTTCCAGACTTTTGCCTATGCCGGCCAGGTTCCCGCACCGCTGTTTCACGTCCGCGAGGGGGATCATGTCGAGGTCGTCCTCAACAATCTGACGACCCTTCCCCATACGATCCACTGGCACGGCCTGTTGCAGCGAGGAAGCTGGGAAATGGACGGTGTTCCCGACATGACCCAGCTTGGCATCCAGCCCGGCGACAGCTTCACCTACAAGTTTGTTGCCGAACCGGCGGGGACGATGTGGTATCATTGCCACGTCAATGTGAACGAGCATGTTGCGACGCGCGGCATGTGGGGGCCGTTCATTATCGATCCCGTCAAACCCGCGCCGATTGAGCGCGAAGTTACGGGCGACTATATCCTGATGTTTTCGGAGTGGGCGTCGTCATGGGCCGACAAGCTCGGCCAAGGTGGCATGCCGGGCGACGTGTTCGACTATTTCACGATCAATGGTAAATCCTTCCCCGAAACCCAGCCCATCCGCGTCAAGGAGGGTGACGTCATTCGCCTGCGCATGTTCGGCGCCGGCGGCGGTTTCCATTCGATCCACATCCATGGACATGTGTTCCAGATCGTCTTCAAGGACGGCCATCAGCTTCCCGCGCCGATCAACGCCGATACTGTGCTTGTCGGCCCCGGAGAGCGATACGACATCATCCTGCGGTGCGACAATCCGGGCCGCTGGATGATCCACGATCATATCGACAGCCATACAATGAACGGCCACACGCCGCATGGCGGGGTGATGACGCTCATCGAATATGACGGCATCCCGCGCGACCAATCCTATTACCACTGGGCGCACAAGGAGTTCGTGCCGGACTTCTATTACGAGGAGAGCCTTCGCAAACCCCACGGCATCCATACGAACCCCAATTTCAAAGGCACCCCGGTCGCTTGAGGAGACGCGCGATGAAAGGTTCATTGATTTTTGCGGCGAGTGCGGGGGCCGTCCTCCTGGCGTTTGCCATCCGCCCGACCGCCGTGGATGCCCAGGCAGCGGGGACCGAACTGGCCAGCCAATGCGCATCGTGCCACGCTTTGACGAAGCCGGCCGAGGTTACGGTGGACCGCCTGTGGACGCGGAAGGGCCCCGACCTCTGGTATGCGGGCGACAAGTTCAACAAGGAATGGCTCGTCGCGTGGCTGCAAAAGCCGACCGTCATCCGCCCCGGCGGCGTGCTGTGGTTCAAACACGCCAAACCCGGCGAGCCCCGCGACACGATCGACACGGCCGCTGTCGAGAAGCATCCCGCCGTGGATGCGGAAACCGCGACGAAACTGGCTGACCAACTGATGCTCTTGAAGAGCGGCGGACTCGTTACAGAAGGGGCGTTCAAGCCTGAATCCGCCAATGCGGCGATGGGCAAGCTAGCCTTTTCCAAGCTGCGCGGCTGCATCGCTTGCCATCAGAGCGCAGCGGGCACAGGCGGGCTTTCCGGGCCGGAGTTCTATGACGCGGGCCAGCGTCTGCGGGCCGATTATGTCATCGCCTATATGAAGGACCCGCAGCAGTTCGATCCCCATGTCTGGATGCCGACGCTGACCCTGTCCGAGCCCGATCTCCAGCGCATCACCGGCTATGTCATATCTCTTGGGAAGGAGAAAGAGTGATGATCCGCTTCGGGATTGCCGCGCTTGGTCTGGTTGCATTGACCGGCGCCATCGCCACTCACCAGCCTGCGACGGCGGGAAGCGAAAGCCCCAAGATCGCGGCGTCGGCGCACCTTTACGATACCTATTGCGCCCAGTGCCACGGCGTCCAGCGCGATGGCAAGGGGGTGAATACCGTCGGCCTTTCGGTTCAGCCGCGGGATCATAGCGATACCGCTGGCATGTCCTCGCTGCCACGCGACCAGATGATCAAGGCAATATCGGAAGGCGGCGGATCGGTGAACAAATCGGCACTGATGCCGGCCTGGTCGGCCGTTCTTTCCAAGGAACAGATCGAAGATATGGCGGACTATCTCATCTACGTCTGCAAGTGCGACACGACCCAATAAATCCATTCAGAACAGGGGATATATATGCGTAAATCGATATTGCTGGCCGCTTCAGCGCTCATGGCGATGGCCTGTCAGCCCGCCTTCGCCAAAGAGGTGACCTTGACGTTGAACGCCAAGGAAGTGATGCTTCCCATCGACAACAAGGGGACCATGCAGGCGTCGTGGACGTTCGAGGGACAGGTGCCTGGCCCGCTGCTTCGGGTGACCGAAGGCGATACCGTCACCATCGTCCTGACCAACGACGCCGCCAACAAGAATTCGCACTCGATCGATCTTCATGCGGCGCGCGTCGACGTGATTCAGGATTTCGAAGCGATCAAGCCGGGCGAGACCAAGACATTCCAGTTCGTCGCGACGCATCCGGGCGCCTTCTATTATCATTGTGGGTCGGACCCCATGTATCAGCATATCGCCCGCGGCATGTTCGGCGTCATCCTGGTCGACCCGAAGGATCCGAACGCACTTCCCAAGGCCGACCGCGAATATGTTCTCGTTCAGTCGGAAGTATACGCCAACCCCGACGATCTTCATTCGATCATGAAGTCCGATTGGTCGAACGTTGTCTTCAACGGCGTCGCGTTCAAATATGACCCTGTGCACGACCCGGCGGCGACCAAGATGCTGGTCGCAAAGCCAGGTGAACGGGTGCGCGTCTATTTTATCAACGCCGGACCCAATGAGTTTTCCTCGTTCCATCCGATCGCGGGTATTTGGGACGCGGTCTATCCGAGCGGCAATCCGGCGAACAAAAAGGTCGGGATGCAGAGCATGGTGGTCGGCCCCGGCGACGGCGCAACCTTCGATCTGATCTCGCCCGTCGAGGGGGCGAACGTGATCGTCGATCACTCGATGGCCCACGCGCATACCGGCGCGATGGCGGTCGTCATGTTCGCCAACGATGCCGATCCAGCAATGGGGCGAGGCGATCTGATCCTGGTTCCCTGACCTCGCTCCGGGAGCGGATGTCCTTTCCCCCGTTCCGGCTCTCTCGACATCGCCGCGGGGCCGCCGATTTCAGTCGGCGGCCCGCCGTTCGCCGCGCCTGCTGAACAACGAACGCAGTAGAAGGATCACCAGGGTTCATGCCCCGACTTCCGATCCCGGTCGGCCTCGTCGCCAGTGCGTTCTGCATGTCGGTTCCGGCCGTCGCTGCCGAAACCATCGACGATGACGCCGTTCGCGCTTCGCCATCCGTCATCATCGTCACGGCGCAACTCGAAGATCGCGAGTTACAGGACCTCAGGACGCCCGCGCTCGGCGTCGCCGTCGGCGGTGAGCAGATCGCGGCGATCAACGCGATCAATGCCGAGGATGTGGTGCGCTACGCGCCCGCGCTGATCGTCCGCAAACGCTATATCGGCGATGCCAACGCGACGCTGTCGTTCCGCAACATGCACACGACCCAGACGCCACGCGCGCTGGTGACGGTGGACGGCTTCACCATCTCCAACTTTCTCGGCGCCGATTTCTTTACCGCGCCCAAATGGGCGGTGCTGGCCCCCGACGACATCGCGCGCGCGGAAATCATCTATGGGCCGACGTCGGCGCGCTATTCGGGCCATTCGATGGGCGGGACCATGCTCGTCAAGACCCGCGACATCACCGAAACGGCGGTACACCTGAACGCGCAGATATTCGGTCAGACCTATCAATATTATCGGACCCATGAAGACCTGTTCGGCTGGTCGGTCGACACCGGGTTCGATTTCGTTCTGGGCGATCGCGGCGGCGTCTCGGTCGGCTACCGCCATTTCGAGAATGAAGGGCAGCCGCAGGAATGGCGGACGGTCAGCGCCTCGTCGCTTTATGGCGATCAGGCCATCGTCGACAGCGAACTCTCCTTTCTGCGGATCGGCGCGCAGGATTCGACAGTCGATTCCACCGAGGATCAATTCCGC
Organism: Sphingomonadales bacterium; assembly: GCA_044508875.1. Classification (GTDB taxonomy): domain Bacteria; phylum Pseudomonadota; class Alphaproteobacteria; order Sphingomonadales; family Sphingomonadaceae; genus Sphingopyxis; species Sphingopyxis flava_A. The sequence continues at coordinate 164,176 of JBIQHE010000003.1, forward strand.
CTGCGCGCGCAGTATGATCTTGGCGGAGGCTGGGAATTGCGCGGCCTCGCAGCCCTGCTCGACAATCGGGAAGATATGCTGAACCCCAAGAGCTTCCTGCGCGACGCCAGCGGCGCGGAAACCTTCGTCGGCATCGGTGGCGTCAATAGGGGAATCGCCGGATCGACTGAATTGCTTGCGGGCATCGGTCTGTCGGGCGAGGCGGCGGGCTGGAGCCTCGACCTGTCATTCAGCCGGTTCGACGTGCTGAGCAATCGGGAACGCCGCTCCGACAATTTCGACATCGTGACGGGCGAACGCCCGAATAGTGGGCGGCTGGCGACCAATGACGCCGGGTGGAACAGCTTTGAGGGCACGGCGGAACGCCGCTTCGGGGCGCATGCGCTGGCGCTGGGCCTGTCCTATGCGGGCTATGCCGACGACAACCGCGCGTACGCCACGTCCGACTGGCGGCGCGCCAGCGTGACTGGCCTGCGCGAGGCGTCGGGCGGCGAGACCCGGCTGCTCGGCGCGTTCGTCGAGGACGCCATCGCCCTGGCGCCAAGGCTGACGGCGACGCTCGGCCTGCGTTATGAAGGCTGGCGCGCGTCGGGCGGCTTTCTGACGAACGGCGGCGCGACCTTTCGCTATGCCAAACGGAGCCGCGATGGCTGGTCACCCAAAGCGGCGCTGAGCTTCAAGCCCGACGACCATAGCGAAATCGTCGCCTCGGCCGCGCTCGCCACGCGCTTTCCCACGGTGCGCGAGCTCTATCAGGCCGGGTTGGTCGCCTATGGCCCCAATGTCGGGGACCTTGACCTCAACGGTTTCAACCCGGACCTTGAACCTGAACGCGCGATCGACTTGCAACTGACGGCGGCGCGCCGGATCGGTAAGGTCAAGGTCACGCTCTCGGGCTACCGGCAGGATGTCAAGGACACGATCTTCTCGCAGAGCATCGCCATCCCCGATGCGGTGACGGGCGATCTGACGCAAGCCACGCTGATGACCAACATCGGCAAGGTCCGCACCTGGGGGGCGGAAGCGATCCTGTCGGCCGACAACATCCTGATCGACGGGCTATCGTTCGATGCGAACGCTTCGTGGATCGATGCGGAGGTGACGCGCAACCGGCTCAATCCTGCGCTGGTCGTCAACAAATTCCCGCGCGTGCCCAAATGGCGGGCGAACGCCAGCGTCCGCTACAGCCCCCGCGCCGACTGGACGTTCGCCGCGAATTTCCGCCACCAGAGCACGCCGGATCGTAATATCGAGAACAACAGCACGTCGCGGTGCGACACTTTCTATTGCGTCTCGACCTTCGCCTTCGTCGACCTGAAGGCGATCAAGCGGTTCGGGAGCTTCGAGCTGTCGGCGGGCGTCGACAACCTGCTCGATGAAAAGGCGTTCGTCTATCACCCCTATCCGGGGCGGACCATCGTGCTCGGCCTCAGGTGGAACACCGGGCTATGAGCGCGCGCGATCCGCGGCAGCCGCTCTACGCCACGATCTGGCGCTGGCATTTTTACGCCGGGCTGCTCGTCGTCCCCTTCGTCCTGCTGCTGGCCATGACCGGCGCAGCCTATCTGTTCAAGCCGCAGGTGGAACGATGGGAGGAACGCGCCTTCCAGGACCTGCCGACCACGCACGCTGTCACGGCGCAGGCGCAGGTGGCGGCCGCGCTGACGGCGTTCCCTGGCGCCCGCTTCGCCAGCTATCGCCTGCCCGAACGACATGGCGATGCGGCGATGATCCATCTCGACCCGCGCGACGGCCGCGCGCCGCGTGACTTGTTCGTATCTCCCCAGGGCGCGGTGCTCGGCAGCATCGCGCCCGGGGCGCGCCTGATGGAATGGGCTAAGCGCATCCACGGGCAATTATTGCTCGGCAAGCGCGGAAGCTGGATCGTCGAACTGGCGGCGAGCTGGGCGCTGGTGCTCCTATTGTCGGGGCTTTACCTCTGGTGGCCGCGCGGCCGCGGGCTTGCCGGAGTGGTGTGGCCGCGCTTCGGCGGCGGGCGGCGGCTGTTCTGGCGCGACCTGCACGCGGTCACGGGATTCTGGGTGTCCGGCCTGGCGCTGGTCCTGCTCGTCACGGCGCTGCCCTGGGCGGGAGTCTGGGGCAGCGCCTTCAAGGCGGCGCGGACCGAAATGGGCTGGGTCAAGGGGCCGCAGGACTGGACGCTGGGGGGCGAAGTCTCGGCGCCGGGCGGCGATGCGCACGCCGGGCACGCCGCGCATGGTGGCGCCGCGATGGCGCGCAGCATGTCGATGACCGCCACCGGCGCCCCGCAGGCCGGTCTGGATATGATCGTCGCGAAAGCCGAGGCCGAGCATCTCGCCTTTCCCGTGATCGTCACGCCGCCCGTCGCACCCGGCTCGCCCGGAGCGACGGGCGTCATGGCGTGGACGGTCCGCTCGGACGCGCAGAACAGGCCGCTGCGAACGAGCATCACCTATGACCCGGCGACGGGCCGAGAAATCGGCCGCGACGGCTTTGCCGACGATCATGTGATCGACCGCGTCGTGGAGTATGGCATCGCGTGGCACGAGGGGCAGCTGTTCGGGTGGATGAACCAGCTCATCGGCGTGCTGACCACAATCGGCCTCATCGTGATGGCGGTCAGCGGCTTCGTCCTCTGGCGTCGGCGCAAGCCCGCGGGGATGCTGGGGGCGCCCCCGCCCGCGCGCGTTCCCGCGCGCATCGGCGGGGTCGTCGCGATCTTGCTGGTGCTTGCCGCCATACTGCCGCTGCTGGCGATTTCGCTGATGGCGCTCTGTCTGTTTGAGTGGCTGGTGCTCCCGCATTTACCGCGGGCGGCGCAATGGCTGGGAGCGCCATCGCGCAACGCCGCCGTAGGGTAGGATCTGAGGAGCCGCAGCCCATATGTGCAACAATTCGAGAGGTTTGGCGAAACAGCCGATGGACGACGAGCTTTACATATTGAGCAGGATCGATTTGCCCGCAGCGCTTGATACGCTCGATGATCGCATCATAGACGCACTGTCGATCCGCAGGCGTGAAGGTGTGGCGGCGCGTCGGCTTACGGCGCTCGTGGCTTTTGTTTCGCTTGGTATTGGTATCGTCGCCGGAAGCGCGACTCCTCAGTCGGTGGTCGCGGCGAGTCCGCTTAGCCCCTTCGGTCCCCCGAGCGCACTGACCCCTTCCGTCTTGCTGGATGTGCAGTAAGGAGACCCTTGCGCCGTCTTCTTCTCGGCAGCGATATGCTCGAACGCACACGCCGTCATTGCTATGCGCCCTTTAACTCATTCCTCCATTGCCTTCACGCGCGCCGCTATGCGTTCATGAAGACCTGCGTGACCCGGCTGGAGGTGATCCGTCGTTCTGACAGGGGGCGTAGAGGTGACTTTGCGTTCGCTTGACGCGCCACTTGGGTCAAGGTTGCCGGTTCCTCACCCTGATCATGCACCGCACTGGCTGCTTGGCCTTGGCGGCCCGCTGTAAGCAAGCGTCGATGGCCTCTCGGTTCGCCTGTCGCATGTCGGCAGCGTCAACGATAGCCTGCCAGCCTTCGGGGTTCCCGGCCTGCATCAGCCGGGTTCCGGCGACCCATAGGGTCGGCTCACGAACGGTGCGAGCGGCGATGCGTTCCGGCAGGTGCCAGCTTGTCGGTAGGATGCGCGCTACAAAGCCCGGAAGCACCGACCACAGGAGGCACCCGGCAAGCAAGCCGCCGCCGACGTACCACCAACGAAGCCGTTTTTGCTCGTTGATGGAGTTGGCCGTGCCGATGATCGCCCGCAGATCGCGGATGGCCTCGCCACGCTCCCGCTTCGCAGCCACAATCAAGACCTCGTCGTCGCGTCGCGCGCGCGCCGCCGCCGCCGCCATCCGCGCCTCGAAGTCCTCCGGAGTCATCTGCATGGCGGGCTGGCGCTCGATGGAGACAAGCCGGTTGGCCATCTCTCCCAGCGTCTTGCTGTAATCTGGAATGTCGATTTCGGCTTTCTCGGTCGCCAGATGCGCATCGCCGGAATCTTCAGCCAATCTCCGGTCCTTGGCAAGACTTATCGGCACCACGCTGTAGATGTGCGCCCGGATCGGCACGACAATGCCTTCCCCATTGCATGGATCGGACAAGGTGACGCAGACTGGCGCATGGCGGGCGGACCACCGAGTCGGAGGTCTGCGAAGACATGCGAACAGATACCGCAAAGCGATCGTCCATCCGCGCCGCCTACAAGAGCCGGCGCTATCCTGCGCGAAACTTTCCTTTTCCTTCCTCTTCGCGCCGCGAGCCGCCGTTCATGCGCTATTGTGAGCTATCGCCTGTCTTTGCATCCTATGCTTCGATTGCGCCGAGCGGCATCGAAGAAGCACTTGAACGGCGAGCTTCGACCGTCGAAGTCTGTTCGCAAGGGGCGTCGTCAACCACCAGATGTTGGAGATAGCCCCCGTGTCCGCTCCCGAACGAATTGTCCGCCTCAAGACGGTGCTCGCCCGTACCGGCCTGTCGCGCTCGACCATCTACCGCAAGATCGCCGAAGGCACTTTCCCGCGCCAGGTGAAGATCAGCGTCCACGGCGCCGGGTGGCATGAGTCCGCAATCAGCCGTTGGGTCGCCAATCCCGCCGCCTATCGTGCGGATAACGGCAATGAAGCGGGGACCGGCGATGCACGAGGATGATGCGCGGCCCGAACGGGGCATCGTTCCGGCAAACGACAATGCGCCTGTGCTGCGTGCGGCGGATACCGATGCCGCGCTGACGCGGATCGCCGAGGCGATCGGTCGCCATATCGCCAGCGAGCATATTCGGGCGCTGCGCGCCGCAAATGACAATGAAGCGGACAAAGGGCGGTCGAAACGATAGTCCATGCTTGACGCAATGACTATAATGACTAATATAACCATGACTGATGGAGTTGTGGTTATGAACGCTGAAGTGCCCTCCGATACGTGGACTGTCGCCCAGGCCAAGGCCAAGTTGAGCGAGGTTATCGACAAGGCGCGCCGCAAGGGGCCGCAAGCGATTACCCGCAACGGCAAGAGCGCCGTGGTCGTCGTCGATGCCGAGCTTTGGGAGAAGACGCAGCGGCGCGAGATGATGGGCAGCTTCGCCGATTTCATTCTTGCTTCGCCGCTGCGCGGTTCGGGCCTTGAGGTCGAGCGACTTGAGGGCGGCATACGCGAGACTTCGCTGTGAGCTTCCTGCTCGATACCAATGTCATTTCCGAAGGCGCAAAGCCGCGTCCCGATGCCGGCGTGATGGACTGGCTCGCCTCGATCGACGAAGAGCAACTCCATCTGAGCATCGTGTCGCTCGCCGAACTGCGGCACGGTGTCGAACGTCTCGATGCGGGGCGGCGCAAGGCGGCGCTCGACCTGTGGCTGACCGAGCAATTGCCCCTGCGGTTCGATGATCGTCTATTGCCCGTCGATGCCGAAACCGCTGATGCGTGGGGCCGGATCGTTGCGGCGGCACAAGCCGTGGGCCGTCCGATCGGCGCGATGGATGCTTTCATCGCCGCGACGGCGAAGCAGCATCAGTTGACGCTTGTTACGCGCAACATCGCCGATTTCGAGGCGACCGGCATTCGCCTTTTCAATCCGTGGTCGCTAGGAGACCAGCCATGATCCGCACCGCGCTCTATGCCCGCTATTCGTCTGACCAGCAGAATGCGGCGTCGATCGCCGACCAGCTTAGCCTCTGCCGCGAGCGCGCGGCGCGCGAAGGCTGGCAGGTCGAAGGCGTCTATGAAGATGCCGCCATCTCGGGCGCGAGCGTGATCCTGCGTCCCGGCATCCAGAAGCTGCTTGCCGATGCGCGGTCCGGCAAGTTTGATATCGTGCTCACCGAAGCCCTCGACCGCATATCTCGCGATCAGGCCGATGTCGCGACCCTCTACAAGCATCTCCAGTTCGCGCGGGTTCCGCTCGTCACGCTCGCCGAAGGCGAGATCAACGAGCTTCATGTCGGCCTCAAGGGAACGATGAATGCGCTGTTCCTGAAAGACCTTGCGAAGAAAACCCATCGCGGCCTGCGCGGGCGGGTCGAGAAGGGCTTCTCCGCCGGGGCAGTGGGCTATGGCTACCGGATGGTCCGTCGCCTGAATAGCGAGGGTGAGTTGGTGCGAGGCGAGCGTGAGATCGATCCAGCGCAGGCGCTGATCGTCGAGCGCATCTTCCGCGAATTTTCCGCCGGCAAAAGTCCGATCGCCATTGCCAGCGATCTCAATGCCGAAGGGATCGCCTGACCTTCCGGGAAGCCGTGGCGCGATACCAGCATCCGCGGGAACGCGCGGCGGGGGATCGGTATCGTCAACAATGAACTCTACGTTGGCGTCCGGGTCTGGAACCACAAACATAAAGTCAAAGACCCGAGCACCGGCAAGGACGTCACGCGGCACAACCCCGAATCCGAGTGGGTACGCAAGGCGGTGCCCGAACTGCGCATCATCAGCGACGATCTGTGGAAAGCCGCCAAGCGCCAGCAGGACGTGCTTGCTGAACGCTACAAGGGCATGAAGGAAGCAGCCCAGGCACGAAGCGTCAACGGGCTGCGTCGTCCGGCCTATCTGCTATCGGGCCTCCTCGAATGCGGCGAGTGCGGCAGCACCTTCGCGATCGTCGTCAGCGATCGCTATGGCTGCGTCGGGCATCATCGCAGCCGCACCTGCTCCAACAGTCGGACGATCCGGCGCGAGGAACTGGAACGCCGGGCGCTTGCCGGTATCGCCGAGCGGCTCGTGTCGGCCGACAAGATCGACGCCGCCGTTGCCGCCTATGCGGCGCATATCAACCGCGAAAACCGCGAGCAACGCATCCAGGCCGACGCCGATACCCGCGCGCTGGCGAAGATCGACAAGGCGGTCGCCGGCATCATGGCGGCGATCGAGGATGGGCTTTATCAGCCAGCATGAAAGCGCGCATGGCCGAACTCGAACGCGAGAAGGCCGAAATCGCAGCGCGGCTCGCTGAAGCGCCGCTCGGCATTCCCGATGTCCATCCCGGCATTGCCGAAATCTACAAGCGCAAGGTGGCGCGGCTCACCGAAACGCTCAAAGACCCGCAAGCACGGCTCGATGCGTCGGCCGACATCCGCTCACTCGTTGGTAAAATCGTGCTGCATTCTGGTGAGAAGCGCGGTGAGGTTCATGCCACGCTGCACGGCTCGCTGATGGGCATTCTCGACTTCGTCAACGACGACCCGCAACCCGACGCCGACCGAGTTATAATAAAGGTGTGCCCGGGTTCCCCGGCACACCTATATTATAACTCCCTGACGATTCCCGTTTAGCGAACCGATGGCGTGGTTCCTAGGCGCGACCAAGCCGGTCAAATTATGAAGGGAAACCTTTCGATCCGGCATTTTCGAGAGCTACACTGTACTGACTCGGATTCTGTTGCCATTCAAGGCATTGCACTGCTACGCGATTGTAATGGGGCTGTTCCGCGAAGAAGTTTCCGAGCATCGTAGATCAAGATTGCATGGCGAAGTGGTCCTGTCACAGCCGCTGTCGACGCGATTGATGGTCGGGGGACTGTTCGCGATTATCGCGATCACTGGCACTTGGGTATCGCTCGGCAGCTATGCGAGGATCGAGACGGTTTCCGGCATTTTGGTGACTGACATTCCATCGGCCAAGGTCATCGCGCCGCAACCGGGCGTCGTTACGCTTCTCGACGCCAGTGAAGGTCAATATGTAAAGGCCGGTGACCGACTCGCGGTGATCAACCTCGACCGGCGCGCGATCGCCGGCGAGGCCGTCGCGGCACGCGGTCTCGATGCGCTCGAGGCGCGGCGCGATCTCGCGCGCTCACAAGTCGGTCTTTCTGCGCAGCGCGCGATGGCCGAGCGCACGCGACTGAGTTCAGCGATTTCGGCAGCGAATGTGCAGGCGTCGAGCCTGCGCGAGCAAATCGTCCTGCAGGAACAGGTGGTAGCATCGAACCGGACGATGTTCGACCAGATTGCAAAGGTGGTCGAACGCGGCTTCGTGAGCAAGGTCGAATTCGAACGCCGCCGCCAGACGCTGATAAGCTCGCAGCAGCAGCTTGCCGGACTGCGCCAGCAACTGGTGAGCCGAATGGCCGACGCCGAGCAGGCGCAGGCGCAGATGGCGAGCCTCGCGGTCGAATCGGCGCAAAGCGTCTCGGATATTCAGTCAAACCTACAAGCGATAGCGCAGCAACAAGCGCAACTTGAGGGCGAGCAGGGCTATATCGTCACTGCACCGATCACGGGGCGCGTAACCGCGCTGCAGACGGCCGCGGGGCGTACAGCCAATCCTGGTCTGCCCATGATGGCAATCGTCCCCGAGCACAGCGGCCTCAAGGCTGAGCTTTACGCGCCCACGCGCGCGATTGGCTTCGTGAAATCGGGGCAGGAAGTGCGCATTCTCTACGATGCCTTCCCCTATCAGCGCTTCGGTAGCTTTGCAGGCAAGGTGCGGTCAGTGTCGCGCATCGTGATCGATCCACGCGAAAGCGAGGTGCCGCTCAAGCTCGAAGAGGCCGTCTACAAGGTAACGGTTGCGCTCGATGGGCAAGCGATCGCTGCTTACGGCGACAAGATTCCACTCCAGCCTGGTATGACCTTGCAGGCCAATATCGTGCTTGAGCGGCAGAGTTTTCTACAATGGCTATTGCAGCCCTTGAACGCCGTGCTGAAACGTACCGCATGAACGCTGCAACCGATCTGCTCGATCTCGGCGGCAAGCGGCGAACGCCCTATATCGCGCAGGGCGAGGGCAGTGAATGTGCACTCGCCTGCATCGCGATGGTCGCGGGTCATCATGGCTACAAGACTGACCTGATCGCGCTTCGGCAGCGCTATGCCCTGTCGCTGAAAGGTGCGAACCTCAAGCAAGTGATCCAGATCGCCGAAGACATAGGATTCAACGCACGCCCGCTGCGCGGCGAGATCGAGGATCTGCCGCATCTGTCGCTGCCTGCGATCCTGCATTGGAATCTCAATCATTTCGTCGTGCTGACGAGGATGTCGACGGGCCTCCGCGGCACACGTTATCATATTCACGACCCCGCGCGCGGCGCGCTCACGCTGACCCGCGACGAGATGTCGCAGCACTTCACGGGTGTCGCACTCGACCTTCTCAAATCGGAGAGCTTCAAGCCGAAGATCGAACGCCGCCAACTCGGTATCACCCAGCTCTGGTCGTCGATGTCAGGCTTCTGGCAGACGGTCCGGCAGGTCGTGCTCTTGTCGTTGGTTCTGCAACTTGTCTTGCTCGCAACGCCCTTCTTCCTGCAAATTTCGATCGACACCGTGTTCCCGAGCTTCGACCGCGATCTGCTTCTGATGCTCGCACTCGGGTTCGGCGGGCTTACGGTTATCAACTTCATGGCGAGCTGGCTGCGCTCGCTTATCCTCGTGACCTTGAGCAATTCGCTCTCCTATCAGGTGATCGTCAACCTGTTCCGCCATCTAGTGCGCCTGCCGCTTGACTGGTTCGAGAAGCGGCATGTCGGCGACATCATCTCAAGGTTCGGATCGACCCAGCCGATCAGCCAGCTTCTGAGCCAGGGAATGATCGCGGCATTCATCGACGGGGTGATGGCGCTGCTCACCCTGACGCTGATGTTTGTCTATTCCGGCGTATTGGGCGGGGTCGCGGTCGCGGCGCTTGCGCTCTATGTCGTCGTTCGCCTTGCCTTTTTGCAAGCGCTGCGGTTCAAGAATCTCGATGCGATCACGACGGCGGCGCGCGAGAACAGCAGTTTCATTGAAAGCGTGCGCGGCATCGCCGCGATCAAGGCGTTCGGACAGGAAGGCAATCGCCAGCGGCTCTGGCAGAAGAGCAAGGCCGATGCGGTCAACGCCCAAATCAAGCTCGGGCGCTTGAACGCCGGGTTCGATGCGATCGGCCAGTTCGTGCTCGCGATCGAGCGCGTGCTGTTCGTCTATATCGCGATCCGCCTCGCGCTCGATGCCAAGCTGTCGGTCGGCATGATCTTCGCGTTTCAGGCGTACAAGCAGCAGTTCCTCGATGCCGGGATGCGGCTGGTCGAGCAGGCGGTCAATTTCAAGATCATTCAGGTGCATCTCACGCGCATCGCCGACATCGCGCTGTCGAGGCAGGAGGATGACGACAAGGAGCCGTCGAACGATCGTCCCGACTATAGCCAGGGTATTGAACTCAGGAACATCCGCTATCGCTATGGCGTCGGCGAGCCCGAAGTCCTCAAGGGCGTCAATCTCAAGATCGAACCCGGCGAAATGGTCGCGCTCGTTGGCCCATCGGGCGGCGGCAAGACGACGCTGATGAAGATCATGATGGGGCTGTTCGAGCCGATCTACGGCGAGATTCTGGTCGGCGGGCGACCGCTATCGTCATTCGACAAGCGCAAGGCGCGCCAGGTCATCGGCTCGGTCGCGCAGGATGACGAACTCTTTGCCGGCTCACTTGCAGAGAATATCGCCTTCTTCGATCCCGAGATCGACATGGAACGCGTCGAGGAGGTCGCCCGCCTCGCCTGCATCCTCGATGACATCGAGAAGATGCCGATGCGGTTCGATACGATGGTCGGCGATATGGGCTCAGTTCTCTCGGGCGGACAGAAGCAGCGCGTGCTGCTTGCCCGAGCGCTTTATCAAAATCTCCAAATCCTGTTCATCGACGAAGGCACGGCCCATCTCGATCCACAAAATGAGGAAAGAGTCTTGCAGAACCTTATCGGACTCGGAATAACAATCGTCGTGGTAGCTCATCGATCCAGATCAATCCAAAGAGCAAACAGGGTCGTCGCCGTCATGTCTGGTCTTGCAGTCGAAGCGCCGCCACAGCCGCTTCCAACCACTTAGAGGAGTTCACGTGATGTTGAATAAGGCGACCGGAACTACATCGCGCAGCGATGAAAGAGGGTTTCGAGATTTGACACCGGCAGAGATGGAACTTGTTGCAGGAGGGTATTATACTGATCCAAACGACATTGTTGTGACAGCTCCTTGGTTTGATGACTATGGTGACATTGTGGTTGAAGGAAACTACGATCGCGATTTCTACGATGATTTTTTCTCATATAATTATAATGATGAAGACGTGTACAGCGGTGGCGGTGGCGGTGGTGGGGGCGGCGGTGACATTGCCGATCAAGCATCTGTCGCTTTGCAGATTACTGACGCGAAACATGCGGTTGCTCAGGACCTCTTCGAAAAATACGGTCCAAACTTGGAAATAAAATTTCCCGATGGGTCCACATCAAAGATCACTGATTTGCTCGATGGGTTAGGAAAGCTCAGTACTGGCATTCAGGGGGGGATTACGTTTGGTGAAGTTGCGAATGGCGACAAAGACATTCGAGACGCATACCATTTCGTTTTCGGTGTAGTGATTGCAGATGCTGCGGCTCAAGCGGGCGCGGGAGCAGTGCTGTCTGGAGCGCTCGGCTTTGGAGCTGAAGCCATAGCGAATAACATGCTAGACTGGATGGAGGATATGGGCGACGCCAACGATCAACTCAAAGCTTACTTCGAATCGGAAGTGCAGCAATGGGTAATTGAGAACTCCGACATTGCACCCGGCACATATGATAATCCGATCGATTTGTTCAGAGGCATGCTCGGCTTGCCGAAATCGAATTGGCACGATGACAACCCAATTCCATAAATAGCTGAGTGGTCAGGCAGTAAGCTGCCTGACCACCATTAATCCGAAAGCCTGTTAATGCGGCGGATATTGGCTGGATGCGTGTTTGCGTTGTGTCAAACGTTGCCGCAAATTGCCCTAGCCTCGCCGCTGCCTGCGCGTCATTTCATTCTCTCCGTGGACCCTCAGGGCAATGAGGGAATCAGCACCTTAGTAATAAACGCTAATGGTGGTAGTTGGATAGACGGCTCGCAAAGATGCGGGCAATCACATCTTCTCGAGCACTTGGTAGGTCGAGAGATTTTCGGCAGATTAAGTCAAAATAAGTTGGAAATTCCAGCAGCGGTCTTCGCATATACTGCGTTGGACCGGATCACGGTCGTAGTTGTCATCGGCGGTGGAAGCGACGGGCTGCGCATGGCGCTCGAGGCAGTTAATATAGCGGCCCATCAGCGCCCACCCGAAGAGGTGGTCGCTCAAGAGCAGCGACTCATAAAGGACGAGGAGCATCAATATACTAGCTTTGCTCGATCCTTGAGCCGCCTGATAGCGTCAATGGACGTTGACCAGGTTGCACAACTCACAGGAGTTTGCGCAGACGCCGAATTGCGCAACTTTGCCGTTCAGCAGCGCTTTGAGCCTTTTGATTTGCTAATCATATCCGAACTTTCCGCGCAGATGATTGGAGCGGCGAGCCCTAAAATTTTGAAACTTTATCCTCGTAAAACTCGGCCGATCACACTTTCCAATACGCCCATGGGAGCGGCAGTGTATTTCAACTCCGCCTCTCCAAGCGATTTCGATTCGGACCAAGTCATCCGGTCAATTGGCTTCTGGCACTGGATTGCGAAGACGAAGCGCCATTCGTTGCCTCCGCGTTTCACTCCGGTCGGAACGCTGGGCTATTTGGTGTACCTTAACTCGTATGTGTCGGCCAAGGAAGTCGTGGACTTGAGGCAGGCATTTTTACAGGTTGACGAAACCGAGTGGAATGCCGCGCTGCGAGCAGGCCAAATTACTTTCTGCGGCAATCGGGCTCAGCGCAGCGTCGCGCCAAGCGAACTTGGATACAAGTTTGCGCTGGACGAATGGGCTCAGCACGCGACTTTCAACCACGCTTGCCAAGCGCTTCCTTCTTCGACCGCAAGGCGCTTGGCTGCCCGTTCGGTTCCGGTCCCACTGGCATCCGAAACGGGACATGAGGTAGTGCAGACTCCCATAGAATCGATGCCTGGCTATCAGAGCACCCTTAGAATCTGCCCGAACTCCGACCATTTTCCGGCTCGGTTTCAGGGTTACTATGCTTCGATAATTAGTCGAATGGTTGAAGCGGAATTCCGCTTTCACCGCGGCGTCATATTGAGCGCCGATCAAGGAGAGCCAACTCGTTCCTGCGTCTCGATACGGCTAAGGGGAATCAGGCCGCCAAAGGCCGCTATAGGCGCTTGGCTGGCTCGGCTTGCGAAGCTGGAGAACGCAAATGATTATAGAGTCCGTGTGATCCGCGCTCATCGTGTACAATGTCTCTTTCTTCCGCTTGAACGGAGAAAGTCTCTCAACGACATGGAGTGCGTGGGTCGCCCTAAAGACGAGACCTTCGGTTGGATTGGCGATTTACTAAAATACGGCTCATATGAATGGAGATAACGTGTCAGGAATATCCCCTCAATGCCCGAACTGCGGGCATCGAATTCCGATGGCGAAGGCGATGTTTGGCAGAGGAAAACCATTCGCCTGCCAAAAATGTGAGAAATTGATAACGATTCCTAGATCTGGAACTGTTGCTGCGATTGCGCTATTCATCATATTCTCTATCTTCGGAAAAGACATTTTGAAGAGCCCGCTTGGGATACCGATCACAATTGCTCTCATTGCAACTCTAATGTTTGCAGAGTATCTGCTCATCGACCCAAAACTGTACACGACTGATAAGAAAAAAAATTGATAGTTTAGGTATCTCTATTATACATTATTAGGCCGTTCTTGATTTCCATTCCTTCAGTGGAAATGCTGAATAGAATCGAGTAGAATACAAGTGATTTTGCCATGATTTTCGGATTGGCATCCAGTGGGCAGAACCGCATATCGATATTTGACCTCTTTGCCTTGCGCACAGTTTTTGACAGTACTTCTGCAATTTTTGATGATGGTTGGTCGGATTTGTATAGGGCCAATCCGTCGATATCGCGAGGCTTCGATCCATCTCTGATGCGCCGTACAAAGCCCCCACCGATGAGGAAGCTAGGCACAAAAACGCCTTGGTGAGCAAGGCTGTCAAGTAAGGAGTCAAGGTTAGATAGAAGAGACAATCTCCAAGGGTCGTCCTTGAAGCAGTTTCTAAGATCTGATGAATCCATAAAATATGGACTGGAGTTCATGGGAGAACTTAGTTGAATATCTTGGGTGTATGGAGGCACGCCTTTGTAAAATACTTCATTTAGATCTGGTGTGCTGTCTCGTCTGATCCCAATCATTGATCTTATGCTTTCCAAAATTATCTATAGTGATCCACGTAAAATCCTATGAGAAAAGAAAAGGTTTCAAGGATAGGCTCCCAATTGCCCATGATTGCGGCCCTTCCCATAGCCAACTCGAAGTTGCCTTGGGTTGCGTATATCAACGGTCCAAAGGGAATGGGATGGCCTTTAAGTAGGCCATTTCTTGCGAGAGACACATTCAGAAGGTTCCTAGCTAACCGGCCATTTCCATCACCGAACGGATGGGTATTGAGAAGCGCGACAAACAGCCAGATCGGTATAGGGCTTTCTTCAATGTTGCCGTTTCCGTTCCAGACATTGCAGAACTCGTCGATCGCGTGGGGAAGTTCGGCTGGCGCCACAAATTCCTGTCGCGTTCCGCGCGCGTTCGGCGCGGAGAAGTTCCGGGAAATGCGTATTCGCTGATCGACGACTCCACTAGAAACTGATGCACAATTTTCAAGCGTACGAAGGTCCATATATTGCAGGGGCAATTGCACCGCCCATCGGAAAAACGCTTCGGACGGAGCGCGTTGCTGGAATGTGTCGGCCTCTCTTGGGCTTCCGGAGAGAAACTTGCTCAACTCGTCTTTGGTCGCTTCCCGAATGATCTCCGATCGTTCAATTCCAAGCCAACGTGCATACCGGATTTCAGCTCCGAGGGTGGGTTCGCGTTTTGGTATGTCGGCAAGGTGTTCGACTGTCCGGCGCCAATAGGCGAGCTCGAGGTGGCCGAAATTTGCGTCGGCAAAACGCAGAACTTTACCGCTCTTATTCGTGACGATGTTGTTCTTGGGGAAGATCAATCGTTGGCGGCAG
>JBIQHE010000028.1:0-41784 GCA_044508875.1 Sphingomonadales bacterium
CGATATGGTCGCATGACTCAAACGAAACAGCCTCCAGAAAACCCGGGGCGCTTCACTTCGAAGGCATTGCCCTTCTAAGAGCCGAGCGTCGTGGGCCAGAGGGCGATTGCCGCTGCAGGGGGAGAGGGACGAGCTACCATTTCAGCTCTCCCGCCCGTCCGTCCGATCCCCCAACATGATAGCCCCAGCGTTCCCACGGATTGTTCGAATAGGCCATGTCGCGGATTGATTGGCCCACCGATTGGTCAACGAAGGGGGACGCGATCAGTCCGACGATCGCGCCGACCACCAGCCACGCGACATAGGTGACTTGATAGATCGGCCCAAAAATCCGGCTTTGCGTGATGTGTAGCGTTTCGTGATGCAAAAGATCCGATCCCGCATCAGGATAGCGGCCCTTCATGTTGCTGATCACATTGCCGGCGGTGAAAGCCGCCTTTCCGTCGATCGAGAAGCCCCGGTCATAGACTTGTCGGTTCTGGCGTTCACTCCATTTGGCCTGATAGCTTCCGGGCGCCACGATCGAATTATAGATATTCGACAAATTGCCGAGCGAAGTACCGAGGAGGCCCCAGGTCGAGTCGGCAAGAAAGGCGAGAAAGCCCGTCCCGCCGCTCCAGTCGTAAATGCCGCGCGCGCCAGTATAGAGACCATTGATCCCGCCCATGATCCCGCCGAGAACCGCTCCTACGGGCCCGCCCACGAGGAAGCCGCTCGCCGCGCCCAGCGCGGCGCCGATGGTCGTGGTCAGCGCAGTCTCGAGCCCGATGAGAAGGCTTTCACCGAAGGATTTTCCGCGTACGAGCCCCGACACGAAGCCGACAGTAAAGCCCACCGCCGCCACCACGGCGGCAACAATGAAGAAGAAGCGGCCGCTGGGATCCTTGAAATCGACAGGATTGTTGACGGCGTAACTATAGAGGTTGAACCCCTGCGGTACGCTGGCGGTCAGCGACGGGTTTTCCAATATATACCAGTCGGGTGACAGGAAGCGGCCGAGCGACGCGGAATAAATTCGCGCGCCGATCCGCTGGATGCCCAGCGACGCTTCACGCTCGACGCCGAGGTATCGGTCGAGTGCGCTTCCATCGTCCACGACGAGCCCAAAGGGCGTGTAACGCTGCTGCGCGATCGGTTGGCCCGCGTCGTCGACCTGGAGTAGCACCGACCCTTGATGATCGCTGATGTGCCACGCGGTGCGGTCGACCTCGCCGGGCGCGCTGCGGACCGTCGCCAGCGCGTGCCCCGCAAGATAGACGTGGCGGAGCGTAAAGCCCTCATGCTGTTCGAACAACCCGCCGATCGCGCGCATCGAGGCCGCACCGTCGGTGCGATCGACCCGCGCGATACGGCCGAGAGGATCGACGATATAGTCGACGCTAAGAGTGCCCGCTCGCTCCGCGCGGATCAGCCGGTCGAACAGATCGAAGGTCAACCGCGTCCCGTCACCGAGATCGACGAGGTGGCCGCGCGCGTCATAGCCAAAGCTCCGCGTTCCTCCCGCACCGGCGAGCCCGGTCAGGCGTTCGGGGCGCGCGGCGTCGGCATAGGCCATCTGCGCTCCGGTCTCGCCGTTCGCGCGGATATTACCGAGCGCGTCATAATGATAAGATAGCTGCTGAACCGGAGCGCCGCTCTCGCTGTTCGACACCGTCATAGAGGTCAGGCGCCGCGCGCCGTCGAAGCCGAAGCGGCTGATGCGCAGGTCGCCCGCAATCTGGTCGCGGATCTCGGTGCAGCCGCCGATCGCATCGCGGCCATAGGCGACACTGCGGAGCGATACGCCGTCGTGCACGACCTCGAGCGCGCTCACGCGGCGGTCGTTCCTGCTCGTGGCGACGGTCACGCCATTGGCCAGCCGGTAGCTTTCGATCGCGTCGTCGGCGTCGTAGAGGATCTCGTCAACGACGCCGGCGATCGCGACGACACGTCCTCCCTTGTCGTGTGTCTGCTCGACGCGCGAGCCGTCGGGATGAACGATCGCGGTCACATCGCCGCTGAGACCATATTCCCATTGCACCTCGAGCGCTTCGCCGCCAACGGTCACCCGCTCCGAGCGGGTGCGGCCAATCCTTGTATAGCGGTAGTCGATCCGGGAACCGGGCTCGATGATTGCGGTGAGGCGTCCGGTCGTGAAATCGGCAGCCGGCGTTGCCGCATCGGCATAGTCATAGCGGCGCAGTGTCTCGCTGCCGCTCCGGATCGCGGTCGGGCGCCCGATCGGATCATAGCTATAGCCGAGCGACTGTCCGTCAGCGAGCATCAGCGTGACGATCCGCTCGGCCGCGTCGCGATGATAATCGCGCGTGCCCGCATCACGCGAGACGATACGGATCGCCTCGCCGGCAGCGCCATAAGTATAGGCGATGCGCGTTTTGCCGTCGCCATCGCGCACGGCGCGGATCCGCCCGTCGAGGGTCAGGTCATAGCTAGTGATGGCCGCGACATTCGGCTCGATCCACTCGGCGATACGCCGGATCCGTCCCTGCGCATCAAAGCTTTCGGTGCGCGTTCGCACGGGCGCGTCGGCCGCGCCCTCGAAGCGAACGACAGTCGCGGTGTCGCGGACCGCACGGAACAGGCTGTCTCCGGGGCCGGCGCGCTCGGTCATGTGGCCGTTAACGTCGTAGCGCGTCCGCTCTTCGGCGGCCTCGATCGGTTGCGGCGCGAAGTCGAAGCTCGGCACGAAGCGGTTTGCGAACGTCGCGGACACCAGGCCGCGCACATTCTGGCGCACTTCATGCCGGCTGACGAGGCGCGGCGAACCGTCGGCCGCGGCGGGACCATCACAAATCTCCTGCACGCGTTCGCCAAAGCCGTTGAAATAGACCCTCGCGTGCCGGACCTTGCCAGCATTGGCGGGATCGCGGGCACTCGCGGCCGTCAGTCCCGCCTCGCGCGGCAACCAGGAGAGCGTCGCGACGGGCAGGGCATCGATCGCTGCATCCCACAGCGCGACCAGTTGCTCGTCGCCGGCATCGTCGCATTCATATTGTTCGGCGGGGCGGCCGAGCGGATCGCAGACATAGCGCGTGACGCGCCCGTCGCTCGCGGTGATGAGAGCCGGTTCGCCCGACACCGGATCGAAGCTGTACGTGACGCGGTGCCCCACCGCGTTGATCTGCTCGACGGGATAGAGCCCGTCGTCGTCGAAGGCGATGTGCGTCGCATGCCCCAGCGCGTCGCGCTGCTCGACGATATTGCCCTGCGCGTCGCGCCGGACGCTGAATATGGTCGCATACCAGCCCGGCTCACCCCCGGGCGCCTCGCGCTCGAAGCCGTCGGCAGCCATGTCGCGCGTCCCCAGATAGTCTGGCGGGAGCGCGGCATCGCGCAGGTTAAGCTCGCGAATGCGGGTCGGTAGGCCGCGTTCGGCCTCGCCCAGCGGCAGGCCGCTGAAGGGATCGCCGTCATAATGGGTCTCGCGCAGGCGCTCGATACCGCTCGCGCCGCTGACCTCCTCGCGGACAGCGAGCTTCACGAGCCAGGCGGGCGACGGAGCGATGAAGGTCGAGCGTTCGTCGCTGACGATCTCGGAGTCTGGCTGTCCGTCGAAAAAGAAGCGCCGGCGCTTGCGGCCGACATTCCCTGCCGCGTCATGCTCTGAAAATTCGGTTCGCTCGATACGGTCGGCATCGGTATTGCCAATCTCGCGCTGCTCGACGCTGAGCAGCCGCGGCACGAAGACGAAACCGTCGGGGCCGTCATGTACGAGCGCCGCCTCCCAACGCTGTTCGGACCGCAATCGCAGTTGGTCGCCTTCGTCTGTGACTTCGTAAATTTCGAGAGCCTCGAGCGATCCGCTGAGCGCGCGCTGGCGCTGGCGTTCGCGCGGTTCGGGCATCTCGGGATCGCCCTGGAAATAGCGATAGTGCTGGCGAAGCGTCGGGGAGGATTCATCGCCGAGGAGCCATTGTTCAACGGTAGCAAATCCCCGAAATTCGCGCTCGATCCCATCATAGACGCCGTCGCGATAGCGCAGCTCGGTGCGCCGCACGGCGCCAAGGACTCCGTCCTGCTCGTCGATCGCAGCGACCACCGGAACCGAAAAGGGCAGGCTTCCGTCCCAGATGCGTCCCTCCGCGAGATCGGCGAGGCGCATCGCGGTGGTGCTCGCATATTCAATCGCGGTAACGCCGCCCATGCCGTTGTCGATCGACGTCAGCAAATAGGGCCTTGTGCCGCCATCGACGCGCAGTGCCGCCGCCCCGGCCGCATCGGCCGCTGCCGAGGGCTCGGCCCAAACAAGGCTGGCCATGCCATCGCCGAACAGATCGAGCGCGATAGGCGGCATGCCATGTCGCGCGATGGCGACGGGAAGTTCGACGGCGCTGCCGAAGCCGGTGCCGCTGCGGTTCAGCCAGACGGTCGTGCTCTCATCGCCGCAATAGACAAGGTCGGCGCAGCCGTCGCCGTCGACGTCGAGAAGCATCAGCCTTTCATCGCGGTATTGGGCAGGAAAGGCCGGCGGTGCTTCGAGCCGCACGCGGGCGCCGAAGCGTCCGTCGCCAAGGTTCGGCCAATAGCTCGCGTCGCCGCTGCGGATCAGCACGATGTCCTGCAGCCCGTCGCCGGTCATGTCGGCGAGCCGCACGCCGCGGTCGCCGAAACTCACGTCCGGAAACCGATCGAGGTCATGCTGTCGGTCGATCACGCTGGTGCCGGTCCACCCGAGCCCGGGCCGGTGATGGTGCACGACAAGATGATCGCGTGCGGTGGCCATCAGGTCGGTCACGCCGTCGCCGTCAATGTCGGTCAGCCGTGTCAGTGGGCTCGCAAGGTTGATGCTGGGCGCGCCGCCGAAGATCAAGGGCTGGTCAGCGAACCCGCCCTTTCCGTCATTCTCCACCGCGAGTTGCAGAGGCTGGTCGGTGACGAACAAGTCAGCGCGGCCGTTGCCGTTGAGATCGGCAAAGGCGACATTTTGCTGCGCGAGCCGGAGTGCGGCAGGGACGGAGCCAAGGAGCGACGGGCCTTCGAACGTGCCGTTCCCGACGTTGCGCCACAAGCGCAGCGCGCTGCCACTGTCCTGGAGTATGTCGGGCAGGCCGTCGCCGGTCATGTCAACGAACTGGGTGCCCTCGTCCGCGATGCTCGGCGGCCCCATGGTGCCGGTTAGCGTCCGCCATTCCCAGGCCGTAAGGTCCTGCTTTGAATAGTCGAAACGAAGCGGCGGCAGGGCGGCGCTCTTTCCGTCACGCTCGGCGCCGAGCGCGATGCGCGAGAGCAGCGAACAACCGTTGGCGGCGCTCTCATAGCTCAGCGTATAGCGGCGAAGAAGGGTCGGAACAGCGCGGCTGCTGTGCAGCGCGATCGATGCTGCGCGCCGGTCGAGCGTGCGCAGGAAGCCCGCGCGGCCGTTACGAATGACGTCGGGGCGCTCTTCATAGTCGACGATGAGGCTGAACACACTCCAGTGCACCGCGCTGAGAAGCAGCCGGTTCCCGCGACGTTCATAGTCGAAGTGCATTTCATTGCCGGCTGGATCCACCTCGCGCTCGATCAGCCAGGCAAAGATCCGCCCGCCATCCTCTTCGCGTGACGCGGCACTTGTGCCGAGAAACAGCGTCGATCCGGTCCCTGTCTTGATCCGCCAGCCTTCGCCATGGCGTTCGATCAGCCAGTTCAGCGTATCGACACGCGGGCGAAAGCGACCGTCCCCGACATCGACGAGCACCTCCGCCCCGCCCAGAACGAAGCTGTCGGCGTCGGTGTAGGAAGGCATGCCGCGGTCGGTCCGCCGCTCGATGCGGGGCAGCTCAAGCCGCCAACCAAGACCGAAGGGCCCGTTGCCATTTCCCGTGCCGTAATCGAGCTTGAGGTCGGGGCGCATTTGCCCTGTCCCAAGCGGCATGGGGAGGGGCACCGAGAAGGACCCGCTGCCGCGCACGAGGTCGGGCTGGAAGCGGTCCCCGAGGGGCGAGACGCCCCCGCTCGGCAATCCGGTAACGCCGGCGGCTGCACCTGAATCTGCACGCATCTCAAAGCTCCTCCGCCACGAATTCGAACCCATATTCGAGGCCCATCTGGATGTTATGGATGCGCTCGAACTTGATCGCGTCCCCGTCCATCAGCGGCGCACCGCCGACGACCTCAATCTTCCAGTCGCCAACTGGCGATCCGCTCGCGAGGCCCTGAAGCGCGGGGGCCTCGCTCGATACCAATCCGCTGGCATCGGTGGTGGCGGTGCCCGCGTTGCCGTTCGGCGCCGTGATCTGGAGCTCGATCCCCTCGGCCGAGACCCCGGCTTTGGTGACGACACGGAAGTTGACCGAGCGGCTCGCGAAGGCCTGCTGGTTGAACGGGAGTCGGTCGCGGCGGAAGGCAAAGGTCGCGGCGCCGTCCTTATAGAGACCGTACCAGCTTTCGGGGAAATCGAAGCGCAGATCAAAATTGCGCAGCTCGGTAAGTTCGCCGGGGCGAACCGGGCTCGACAAAATTGTCTTGCGCAGCAGGGGATCGAACTGCGCGGTGTAATAGATCACGAGATTGACATCGAAGATGCGGGCATAGTCGAAGTCGTTGCTTCGCCGCGGCAAGTGCAGCTTCCAGGTCGTTGCGAGCCCCATGCCCTGGAACAGGCCGCGCAGGCCGACTTCGGGGGTGTAGATAAACAAGTCGCCGCGCACCGTGAAGTCGGACAGCGCCATCGTGTCGACCTGGTGCACGCGCTTGTTCGCGCCGCGCGTGCGGGTGCGATAGCTCGTAACCCCGCCGCAGCGGACCATGCCGTTGATCCCTTCAGGGGGGAGCAGGCCTGCGAATTCGACCTCGACCGCCTCGATCCGCTGATTGTGGAAGCCGGGGTGGAGCCGGTCGAATTCATAAAGGTCGGTTTCAAGTTCGAGGACGCCGGTGCGGCGAAATTCCTCGAACTGCGCAGGAAAGTTGCGGGCGATCGAGATTGTGTCCTTGATCCGGCTGTTCTTGCGGGTGCGGCCCGTGATCGCCTGATAGGTAAAGGCGTCAATGTCACGGATCAGGCTGTCGCCCCCAAGCAGCGACACCGACCCGCCCGTCGATGCGTTCACCATCGCGTGGCCATAGCCATTCTTGATCAGCGAAATGTCGGTGTCATTCTCGAAGTTGAAGGCGCGCTGCATCAGCTTGGCGAGGCGGATCGCGTCGTGAAGATAGGCGGTCGAGATTCCGCGCATCACCCACGCCATCTTGGCCCATACCTCGGGCGTAAACATTTCGCTATCGAAGGCCTCGAGCGACTCTTCGGCCATTTCCGCGCGTTCGGCGCTTGCCTCAGCGGCGATTTCGGCGACGCGCAGCCGCGCCTTGGCGGCGTTCAACATTTCCTGCGCGATGTCGACGGCACCGGCGAGATCGGCGATATTGTCGTCCATCTTGGCGAGCTCATATTCGCGCGTGCGGCGCCCCGCGCGATAGGTCTGCGCTGCCGCCAGCAGCGGTCCGGCTCCCCGAATTGTTTCGCCATTGTCGAGCCGGTCCGCGAGCGCGACGATGGTGTTAAACATTGCCGATTCGCCGCCGCCCAGCGCCTGCGCGGCGGCTGAGGCCCATATTTGCTGCCAGCTCGCCTGGGCGTAATCGTCGCGCTGCCGCTTGGCGTTGTCCCTCCGTTCCTTCGCGAGGTCGAGCGCCGCCTGGGATGCGTCGACATCCTCTTTCGCTGCATTCACCGCTTCCCGCTTTGCGGCGGTTTCCGCCTTCGCCATCGCGACCATCGTCTCGAGCTCGCGGCGCGTCGCGGTTTCGGCTTCCTGCTGCGTGGTGAAGTTGACGAACTCGCGCTCGGCCTGAACTGCACTCTGCGCGAAGCCGCGCGCCGCGCCTTGCAGATATTCAAAGGTATGAATGGGCGAGAGCAGCGTGCCGAAGAAATCGAGCCCGTCGAGGATCGACTGCATCCGGCTGGCCGCGGTCAGCACATAATAACCGATTTCCGAATTGGAGCCTGGCGTGCCGGTACCGAGCGCGGCAAGGCGTGCCTTTGCGATCGCCGCCGGCCCCGACAGTTTTTCCAGCTTGTAGAGGAAGGATTCGGCGGGCGCGTCGAAATCCTCGGTTACAAGCTTCGCATATTGGGCTTTCGCCGCCTCGATCTTCTCATCGCGGTAGAGCGTGTCGCCCCATTGCAGCACGTTGGCGGCAAGCTTCAGCCACACCGCCGGGGCTTCGTGGGGTTTGTTCAGATATTGATAGGAGGCCGCCTGCTTGTAGGAACTTTCGGCCTGCGCAAACCGCCCGAGGGCGTGCAGAGCGTCGCCGATCTTCATCGGCAGGACGAAGCTGTAGAGATGGTTTAGGTAGACGCTCGTCGAGGCGCCATCGCTCGCGTTGACTATGAGGTCCGCGATATTTGCAGCGGTAATGCGCACGTCATAGACGCTGCTCACCACCATGTCCGCACTCGGACCGCTGCCCGGAGAAACCTCGAACGCGACCGGCCCGGCGGCGCTGCCGATACCGACCGTCCAGCTCGGCTTCGCCGCATCGCTGCGCGCTATCATCTTCCAGCCGGTTTCGCTGGTGCCCGAGCGAACCGCGAGAACATCGCGTCGTTTGTCGGCGATGGCGTCTGCGACCCCGCGTGCGCGTGGCACGCTAGCCCCACGATCGCCTGAACTGTCCGCTCTTCCCGCTCCTTCGATAAGCGCGGCGGCTTCGATGAAGAGGTCGTCGGCGCGGCGGGCATTGGCGGTGGAAAGCCCGACGGCCGCCACATGGAGCGCTTGCGCCTGACCTTGCTTGTCGCGCGCGCGCGCAAAAAGGGCGGCCGCCTCTTCAGCGACTTCGCTGCCTTTCGTCGCGTCGCCGGCCTGGATGTGCGCGGTCGCCAAGTTGAGCGCGATCGAGGCTTGCGCGGCCGTATTGGAACGGCCCGGCGCACGGCGCGCGGCCTCGAGCAGCTCGATAGCCCCCGCCGCGCGCCCTTCTGCGAGCAGTCTAGCCGAGCGCTCGAGCGTGTCGGCGACACCCCCCGTATCCGCCGCGTGGAAGCCCGAAAGATTGTAGAGTTTGAAGTCGTCGCTGAGCGCGGGGACCGATGCGGTGGTCAGAAAGCTGGCAGGCTTGGTCGAGGGCTGCGCCGCATCCAGAAGCTGCACACCTGCTTGCAACATCCCGGCCTCGATCGCATCGGATACGGGGAGAAGCGGCGCGGTTGCTGCGGCATAGAGGATGGCGTTGAATTTCGGCGCGACCTGCGAATAGAGCAATGCGCGCGCGGCCTTGTAGTGCGTCAGCGCCGCTTCATAACTTCCGGATTTATAGGCCTCGTCGCCATCGCGGACCCGAAGCTTCGCTTTCGCCAGTACGGCATTGGCTTTGTCCTGCGCGGTCGGACCCGTGGCGGTGCCGATGATGGCGACGAGCTCGGGACGAAGCTCCATGATCGGCGTGATGGTCAAAAAGCTGCTGGCCTGGAGGGCTTTCATCTGGAATCTCCCATAGATTGCGGATCGCGCGCGAAAGCACGCGCGACACGGACGTTGGCGATGCAATTGGACCCCTGCGGTTCGGGAGGTTTTCCGACGAAGGCGGGCGAACGTGCAGGGGCATCTGCCCCAGCAGGTCATGACCACACCGCCCTATGACGTCGGTCGAAGAAAGCCTCCGCCCGTCTTGTCCCCCACATGCCGAGGCGAAGGCGCCTCGGATTGGACGAATGCGTCAACAGCGCCAGCCTGTTCCAAAATGGCGACGAAAAACCGCGCTGTATTAGTCTGATACAAAAAATGGCGGGGTGCTCTGACTGTCATCCTGACCTTGGCTGCGGGGACGATTGAGCGGCGCGCAGGAGACGCGGAACTCGCACGCTTGAGGCAACGCTGCGGCCGCTTCGCGTTGGAAGCGCGCGTCCAAAGGTCTTGCAAGAATTTCGTCGAAAGGCGGGGGACCTGCGCCCGGCTCGCCGCGCCCCCAGCGCGGCCATAGCGCTGCCGGGTCGTTCTACGCAAAAAGGACGTCCAAGAGGGACGGGAGACCGTCCTCAATCGTGATCCTGGTCTCCAGGCCGCTTCTTCCGCTTCTTTTCCTTGAGCGGCGTGACGCAAGGCGCGCGAGATCGGGAAGGAGGAGGCGGTATGGGTGTTTGCGGAAAAAGGACGATGACGCGTTCTTGAAGGCCGCGGCGGGAATTCCACCGAAGTAGCGGGCGGCGGCCCAGAGGCTACGCGGCCAACTCAGTGATCGATAATTTCGATCAAAGGGGACGATATTTTCAGTTTTCGCGTTGCAGCATAAAAGGCTAGAAGAGGGCTCCCGACAACCAAGGAGTTCTTCATGTCCGTTCTCAATACGACCCTCAAACCCTTCAAGGCCACTGCGTTCAAGGACGGCAAGTTCGTCGACATCACCGATGCCGACGTGAAGGGCAAGTGGGCGGTTTTCTTCTTCTACCCCGCCGATTTCACCTTCGTCTGCCCGACGGAACTGGAAGATCTCGCTGACATCTATCCCACTCTCCAGAAGATGAATGTCGAGGTCTATTCGGTGTCGACCGACACGCATTTCTGCCACAAGGCCTGGCACGACACCTCGCCGGCGATCAGCAAGATCAACTATTACATGGTGGGCGACCAGAACCACGTGCTCTCGAACAATTTCGAAGTGCTGCGTGAGGGCGTCGGCCTTGCTGACCGTGGCACCTTCGTGGTCGATCCCGAAGGCGAGATCCAGCTCCTCGAAATCACCCCCGAGGGCGTGGGCCGTAACGCTGCCGAACTGCTTCGCAAGATCAAGGCGCTGCAGTATTGGGTCAGCCACCCCGGTGAAGTCTGCCCCGCGAAGTGGGAAGAGGGCGCTGAAACCCTCGCGCCTTCGCTCGACCTCGTCGGCAAGATCTAAGCCATCGATCCGCCGCGTGTCCCCGCGAAAGCGGGGACCGGAAGCGCAAGGCCGCAGGAACGCGGTCTGATGCTCCGGGCTCCCGCTCGTGCGGGAGCCCGCGGATGCCTTTTAAATTCCCCAGAGGAGCTCTCCCCATGCTCGAAGCCAATCTGAAGCAACAACTTCAAGGTCTTCTCACGAACCTTCGTGAACCGATCGAACTTGTCTCGTCGCTCGACGATGGCGCGAAGTCGGCCGAGCTGGCGGATCTTCTCGACGAAATTTCCACCTTGTCGGACAAGGTTAGCGTCGAACGCGCCAATGACGATGCCCGCCGCCCGAGCTTCCTGATCCGCCGTGTCGGCCATCCCGAGATCGCGGTGCGTTTCGCAGGCATTCCGCTTGGCCACGAATTCACCTCGCTCGTCCTCGCCCTGCTGCAGGTCGGAGGCCACCCTCCGAAGGTCGCGCCCGAGGTGATCGAGCAGGTGCGCGCGCTCGAAGGCGACTATCATTTCGAAACCTATTTTTCCTTGTCGTGCCAGAATTGCCCCGACGTTGTTCAGGCCTTGAACCTGATGAGCGTCGTCAACCCGCGCATCACCCACACGGCAATCGATGGAGGTCTCTTCCAGGACGAAGTCGAGGCGCGCCAGGTGATGGCGGTTCCGACCGTCTTTCTGAACGGCGAAAATTTCGGCCAGGGCCGGATGGAACTTGAACAGATCATCGCCAAGCTCGACACGGGCGCCGAGGCGAAAGTGGCCGAGAAGATCGCTGCCAAGGATGCGTTCGACGTGCTCGTTGTCGGCGGCGGACCTGCAGGTGCCGCGGCGGCCATCTATGCAGCGCGCAAGGGCATTCGCACCGCTATTGCCGCGGAACGCTTCGGCGGGCAGGTGCTCGACACGATGGCGATCGAGAATTTCATCTCGGTCCCCCATACCGAGGGACCCAAGCTCGTCGCTCAGCTCGAGCAGCATGTTAAAGACTATGACGTCGATATCATGAACCTCCAGCGTGCGGAAAAGCTCATTCCCGCTGAGCGCGAAGGCGGTCTGCACGAAGTCCGCCTCGCGAACGGTGCGTCGCTGAAGGCGCGGACCGTGATCCTCTCCACCGGTGCACGCTGGCGCCAGCTTGGCGTGCCCGGCGAGGAGGAATATCGCAACAAGGGGGTCGCCTATTGCCCGCACTGTGACGGTCCGCTCTACAAGGGAAAGCGCGTCGCGGTGATCGGCGGCGGTAATAGCGGCGTCGAGGCGGCGATCGACCTTGCCGGTATCGTCGCGCATGTGACGCTCATAGAATTCGACAGCCAGCTTCGCGCCGACGCGGTGCTTCAGCGCAAGCTCGCGAGTCTGCCCAACGTCAAGATCATCACCTCGGCCATGACCACCGAGGTGCTTGGCGACGGCACGAAGGTGACGGGGCTCGCATATAAGGATCGCGCGAAAGGTGACCTGCACCAGGTCGAGCTTGAGGGCATCTTCGTTCAGATCGGCCTTGTCCCCAATACCGAATGGCTGAAGGACAGTGTTGCCTTGTCGCAGCGCGGCGAGATCGAGGTCGATCATCGCGGCGCAACAAGCCAGCCGGGTATTTTCGCGGCGGGTGACTGCACGACCGTACCTTACAAGCAGATTGTCATCGCGATGGGCGAAGGCTCCAAGGCGGCGCTCTCCGCGTTCGACTATATGATCCGCTTGCCGGCGGAAGCTGAGGTCGAGGCCGCCTGATAGGTCTCACCGCATCCAGGCCTGTCCGGGGTCCCGCTCAAGGCCGAGCGGGACCCCGGATCGGCTTCCGGATGACACAGGTTTACTCGGGAAGGAGAGGCTTGGCGAGGATCGCCTGGAGACAGATCTCGAGCCGCTCCGCCTCCACCTTGGTGAAGTGCAGCCCGAGCTTGCTGCGCCGCCACAATATATCCTCTGGGGTTCGCGCCCATTCGCGCGTGACCATCCATTCGACTTCGGCAGCGGACAGACCAAAGCCGATTTCACCGCCCAGATCGCCCCAGCTTTGCGCGGCGCCGAGCCAGGTTCGCGCCGCGGTCCCGTAGGCGCGCGCGAGGCGGTCGGCCGTCGCGGGGCGAAGGAAGGGATAGGACCCGCGAAGTTCTGCGGTCAGCGCCCCGAGGCCGCCGGCTGCGAAATCACCGCCGGGCAGAGACGCCTTGCCGGTCCAGCGCGGGCCGGAAAGCGCGCTGATATGCGAGGCTAGCTCGTCGACCGCATGTTCGGCGACGTGACGGTAGCTGGTGATCTTGCCGCCATAGATAGTGAGTAGCGGCGCACCCTCCTCGCAATCGAGGTCGATGCGGTAGCCCCGCGTTGCTGCCTCGGGTTTTCCCGATCCGTCCTCAACCAGCGGTCGCACCCCCGAATAGGTCCACACCACGTCGGAAGGGGAAACCGCCGCACGAAAATACTGGTTTGCGCCTTCGCACAGATACTCGATTTCCTCCGCGCTCGCGTGGATGGCGTCGAGGGGGCCTTCATGATCCTGGTCGGTGGTTCCTATCAGCGTGAAGTCACGCTCATAGGGAATGGCAAAGAAAATCCGTCCATCGGGGAGCTGGAAAAAATAGGCATAATCGTGCTCGAATATTCGGCGCACGACGATGTGCGACCCGCGCACGAGCCGCATCTTGTAATCGGGCGGTGCCGAGGCTCGGCGGAGGACATCCAGCACCTCGGGTCCCGCGGCGTTGACCAGGCTGCGCCCGACAAGGCGGTACGCTTGCCCGCTCTCGCCGGTGGCTTCGACGACCCACAATCCATCCTCGACGCGCATCATCTCGGCGCGCGTGCGGGTGCGGATGCGCGCGCCCTTGTCGGCAGCATCCCGTGCGTTGAGCAGGACAAGGCGTGCGTCGTCGACGGCGGCGTCGGAATATTCGAAGCCTTGAAGGTAACGGCTCTGGAGCGGCCCGCCGGCGGGATGCTCGCGAAGGTTGATCGAGCGGGTCGCCGGCAGTTTCCTCCGCCCCCCGATATGGTCGTAGAGAAAGAGCCCGAGCCGCAGGAGCCAGCGGGGCCGCAGGCCGTCGCGATAGGGGAGGACGAAGCGCAGCGGACGAATGATGTGGGGTGCGATGCTCCACAATCTCTCGCGTTCTTTCAGCGCCTCGCGCACCAAGCCGAACTCATAATGTTCAAGATACCGAAGGCCGCCGTGGATCAGCTTCGTCGACGCCGACGAGGTGCCCCCGGCGAGATCACCGGCCTCGAGCAGCAGAACCCGGGCCCCGCGCCCTGCCGCGTCGCGCGCCACCCCGGCGCCATTGACCCCGCCACCGATCACGATCACGTCATAGGGCGCAGCGGGGTCGGTCATGACGTTGCTTCTTAGGGCCGTCTGGCCGACAAGGCCAGTCACCGCAAAGCTATGCGGCTTACGTATGCGCGTTGCAATCGGGTGGTGCATCCGCCACTTTTCGATCGGATATCCAAGGGGAACGCCGTGAGCGTCAAAGTCGAGACATTGATATTGTTCGGGGCCACGGGCGATCTGGCGCACCGGATGCTCTTCCCGTCGCTTTACAATCTTCACATGGACGGGCTGCTCGCCGACGCGTTGACGATCATCGGGTCGGGTCGCAGCGCCCTCGACCGCGCCGCGTTCCAGTCGCAGGTCCGAGACGCGCTGGGCGAGCATCTTGCCGATGACAGCCTCGATGCCGCGCTCGTCGACAGCTTCCTTGCCCGGATCGATTATTGCCCCGTCGATGCAGGCTCAGGCACGGGCTACGAGGATCTTGCAGCGATGCTCGGCGATCGTATGGGCCGCCCCATTGGCGTCTACCTCTCAACCCCGCCGTCGATGTTCGGGCCAATCGCCCAGGGACTCGCCGCCGCGAACATCGCGTGCGCCGAATGCCGCATCGCGATGGAAAAGCCGATCGGGCACGACCTGGCTTCGTCGCGCGAGGTCAACGCGCAGGTCGGCGATGCCTTCGCCGAAGATCGCGTGTTTCGCATCGACCATTATCTCGGCAAGGAAACGGTGCAGAATCTGCTCGCGCTGCGCTTTGCCAACATGTTGTTTGAACCCTTGTGGAATGCGCAGGCGATCGACCACGTCCAGATCACTGTCGCCGAGACCGTGGGGCTCGAGGGACGCGTCTCCTATTATGACGGGGTCGGCGCGCTCAGGGACATGGTGCAGAACCACATGCTGCAGCTTCTTGCGATCATCGCGATGGAGCCGCCCGCAAGCGTGTCGGCAACCGCGGTGCGCGACGAGAAAGTGAAGCTGCTCCGCAGCTTGCGCAAGATGAGCGCTGAGGATGTCAAATCCTTGAGTGTGAAAGGGCAATATACAAGCGGTGCGGTCGGCGGGCAGGCGGTCGCGGGCTATGCCGACGAACTTGGAAAGCCATCGAACACGGAAACCTTCGTCGCCCTGAAGGCGTTCATCGACAATTGGCGGTGGAAGGGCGTGCCCTTTTACCTGCGTACCGGCAAACGCATGCCAGAGCGTCAATCCGAGGTGCTGATCCAGTTCAAGCCGGTGCCGCATAATATCTTCGCGCGCGTCGGCGCGCCCAGGCTCGAACCCAATGTGATGATCATCAATTTGCAGCCCGAAGAAAATATCCGCGTCAAGGTCATGGCAAAGCAGCCTGGTCTCGACCGTGATGGCGTGCGACTGAAGGAGGTCAATCTCGACGTCTCGCTCTCGCACAGCTTCGCGGGCGAGCGGCGGCGGATCGCTTACGAGCGACTGCTCCTCGACTTCATCGAGGGAGACCAGACGCTGTTCGTACGCCGCGACGAGGTCGAGGCGCAGTGGGAATGGATCGATTCGATCCGCAACGCCTGGGCCGCGATCGACTTGGCGCCGCAGAATTACACCGCTGGAAGCTGGGGGCCGTCGGCGGCGATCGCGCTGATCGAGCGCGACGGGGCGAGCTGGCATGATTGAAGCTGATCCGCTCTCCAGCCTCTTGAGGATGACGGATAGGCATCCCCGTCATCTCCGGGGCCGGCGGTGCATGATCAGGGATAATAGGGCCCCACTGGTTTCCGGATTTTCTGTTCTCACCCCGCTCCGGCGAAGTCTCAGGCTGCTCCGCCCGCAAATCCCTCTCCCACATGGGACGAGGGGATAGGAATTCCCATGACCAATCTTCATCCTGCGATCAGCCGCGTTACCGAACGCATCATCGAGCGCAGCGCACGGCGCCGCGCCGCCTATCTTGAGCTGATGGACCGTCAGCGCGAAGCGGGGACCAATCGCGGCGTGCTGTCGTGCGGCAACCTGGCGCACGGCTTTGCAGCGGCAGGGGATGACAAGCCGGCGATCCGCGGCGGCAGGGCGATGAATATCGGCATCGTCACGGCCTATAACGACATGCTTTCGGCGCATCAGCCCTACGGCCGCTATCCCGAGCAGATCAAGCTCGCTGCCCGCGAGAGAGGCGCAACAGCGCAGGTCGCGGGCGGCGTGCCCGCGATGTGCGACGGAGTGACGCAAGGGCAGGCGGGGATGGACCTTTCCCTCTTCAGCCGCGACACGATCGCGCAGGGGACTGCAATCGCGCTCAGCCACGCAATGTTCGAAGGCGCGCTGCTCCTTGGCATCTGCGACAAGATCGTTCCTGGCCTCCTCATCGGGGCGCTGCGCTTTGGCCATCTGCCGACGATCCTCGTGCCAGCGGGGCCGATGCCCTCGGGCCTTCCCAACAAGGAAAAACAACGGGTTCGCCAGCTCTACGCCGAAGGGAAGGCAAGCCGCGACGAGCTTCTCACGGCCGAGGCAGCCTCCTACCATAGTGCGGGCACCTGCACCTTTTACGGCACCGCGAACAGCAACCAGATGATGATGGAGTTGATGGGCCTCCACGTCCCGGGCAGCGCATTCGTGAACCCCGGAACGAAGCTGCGCCAGGAGTTGACCCGCGCTGCGACGCACCGGCTGACCGAGATTGGGTGGGACGGCGACGACTATCGTCCGCTCGCGCGCTGCGTCGATGAAAAGGCGATCGTCAATGCGGCGATCGGTCTCCTGGCGACGGGCGGATCGACCAACCATGCCATCCACCTGCCGGCGATCGCGCGCGCCGCGGGAATAGTGATCGACTGGGAAGATTTCGACGAATTGAGCCACGCGGTCCCGCTGCTTGCGCGCGTCTATCCCAATGGGGCGGGCGACGTGAATCATTTTCGTGACGCGGGCGGGATCGGATTTCTCGTTCGCGAGCTGCTGAATGCCGGGCTGCTTCACGGCGACATCCTGACCGTGTGCGGATCGATCGAGGCCTACGCAAGCGAACCGGTGCTGGCGGAGGGCGAACTCCGCTGGGAAGCCGCTCCCGAAGAGACGCGCGACGACGCGATGCTCCGCCCGGTGGCGGGGCCCTTCTCCCCCGATGGGGGAATGCGGCTCCTCGCCGGCAATCTTGGCCGCGCGATCATCAAGACGAGCGCCGTTGCGGAGGACCGCTGGACGATCGAGGCGCCGGCGCGCATCTTCGATAACCAGGACCAGGTGATTGCGGCGTTCAAGTCAGGCGAACTCGACTGCGACGTGGTCGTCGTCGTCCGCTTCCAGGGCCCGCGCGCGAACGGCATGCCCGAACTCCACAAGCTAACCCCCCCGCTCGGCGTCCTGCAGGACAAGGGCTATCGCGTTGCGCTGCTCACCGACGGCCGCATGTCGGGGGCGAGCGGAAAGGTGCCCGCGGTAATCCATCTTTCGCCCGAGGCCCTCCCGGGCATCGACGGCGTGAGCGGCCCGCTCGCCTATTTGCGCGACGGCGACATCGTGCGCATATGCGCGCGCAAGGGCGAAGTGACCGCGCTGGTCGACGAGACCGAGTGGGCGGCCCGGACACCCGCCGCACCGCCGCCCCCCGCGCTCGGCGTCGGGCGCGAATTATTCGCGCTGTTCCGTATCCACGCCGACGAGGCAGAGAAGGGCGGCTCTGCCATCTTGGCGGCAATGGACAGCGTAATCTGACCGCCCGGCGGCCCGGCAAGTGCCGGATCGCTTGCGGCGCAAGCCCAATGATCGAACCGGTCGGCTTTTCGCCGGGACGCGAAGGAAAGAAAATTTTCAAATGACAGATACAGGCATCGAACAGATCATGACGCTGGCACCGGTCATCCCGGTCATTGTCATCGACCGGGTCGAGGACGCGGTGCCCATGGCCGAAGCGCTCGTCGCGGGCGGCCTGCCGGTGCTTGAGGTGACGCTGCGCACGGCCGCCGCGCTCGATGCACTCCAGGCGATGAAGAGCGTCGCTGGCGCGGTCGTTGGCGCTGGGACCGTGCTCGATCCCCAGATGCTGAACGCGGCGATCAGTGCCGGCGCCGAGTTCATTGTCTCGCCTGGCCTCACCGAGAATCTGGGCAAGGCGGCGACCGCGAGCCAGATTCCTTTTCTCCCCGGCACGGCCAATGCCAGCGACATCATGCGCGGGCTCGATCTTGGCCTCACCCACTTCAAATTCTTCCCGGCTGCGACGAGCGGGGGCATCCCCGCCCTCAAGGCGCTCGCGGGGCCATTTGGCCAGGCGCGCTTCTGCCCGACCGGCGGTATCACGGCCGCGACCGCGCCCGAATGGCTGGCGCTCGATGCCGTGCTGTGCGTCGGCGGGAGCTGGGTTGTTCCGCCCGGGCCCCTGGATCCTGCAAGGGTCGAAGCGCTGGCCCGAGAGGCAGCGGGGCTGTCGCGGTAAAGCCCGCGCCTGCCTCCCCCCGCCGGGGACGGCGGGTAATATAGGGGTTTGAATCAGCGGATCTGCTGCTAGCCTCCCCGCCGGGGGTGACGCCATGACCGCACGATCGCTAAACGAGGACGACCCGCTCGACGATTTCGAGCATCGCGATATTGCGCTGCTCGGGCGCAAGCACCGCGTCTACACGATGGGCAGCGGTCCCGGAGTCATCGTGATGACCGAGATGCCGGGCATCAGTCCCCATGTCGCGCGCTTCGCCCGCTGGGTCCGCGACGCGGGCTTTACTGTCTATATGCCGCATATCTTCGGGAAAGATGGCGCTGTGCCGCGCATGCCCGGCGCACTGTTCACGATGCTCGGCGGGTGCGTGAGCCGGCAATTTCGTGCCTTCCAGGCCAATGAGAGCTCGCCTGCGACACGCTGGCTGCGCGAGCTCGCCGCGCTGGCGCACAGGGAATGCGGCGGCCGGGGCGTGGGCGCGATCGGCATGTGCTTCACCGGCAATTTCGCGCTCTCGATGATGCTCGAACCCGCGGTCCTTGCACCGGTGCTGGCGCAGCCCTCGCTGCCCCTCAATGACCCCGGCGGAATGCACATCGCCCCCGACGAACTGGCGGCGGTCAAGGCGCGAATGGAAGCCGAGGATCTCACGGTGCTCGCCTATCGCTTCGAAGGCGATAAATTCTGCAAAGCCGCGCGTTTCGCTGCCTATGAGGCGGCGCTCGGCGACCGCTTCGTCGGCCGCGTGCTTCCCGACGACGCCGCCAACCCCGACAGCCCGATGAAGAATCCGCACAGCGTCGTCACGATCCATTTGATTGACGAGGCCGGGCAGCCCACGATCAGGGCGCGCGACGAAATCCTCGAATTCTTCCGTATGCGGTTGAGCGAATGACCGCGCGCGCCTAAGGGCGGCGACAATCTTCAATCGAAAGGATAACTCATGCGCCCTTCCGGCCGCGCGCCCGACCAGATGCGCTCCATCACCATCGAGCCCGACTTCACCATCCATGCCGAGGGCAGCGTCCTCGTGGCTTTCGGCAACACCAAGGTGCTGGTCACCGCCAGCGTCGAGGAGAAGGTGCCGCCGTTCCTGCGTGGCAAGGGCCAGGGCTGGGTCACCGCTGAATATGGCATGCTCCCGCGCGCGACCCATACCCGCGGCAGCCGCGAGGCCGCGAAGGGCAAGCAGTCCGGGCGCACGCAGGAAATCCAGCGGCTCATCGGTCGCAGCCTGCGCGCCGTGGTCGACATGGCCAAGCTCGGCGAGCGCCAGATCGTCATCGACTGCGACGTGATCCAGGCCGATGGAGGCACGCGCACCGCCTCGATTTCGGGCGCGTGGGTTGCGCTTCGCCTCGCGGTCGACAAGCTCATCGCCGCCGGCTCGCTCACAGAGGACCCGATCGAAGACAAGGTCGCGGCAATCTCGTGCGGCATCTACAACGGTACGCCGGTGCTCGACCTCGATTATGACGAGGATTCGAATGCCGAAACCGACGGCAATTTCGTTCTGACCGGCAAGGGGCAGATTGTCGAGGTGCAGGCAAGCGCGGAAGGCGCGACCTATGACGAGGAAGGTCTGCTCCGCCTGCTCCGACTTGCGCGCATCGGCTGCGCTGACATCTTCGCGGCCCAGGCGAAGGCGGTGGGGCGCTGAGATGACGCGCAGGCTCGCTCCCGGCAGGCTTGTCATCGCGAGCCATAACGCGGGCAAGGTTCGCGAAATCCGCGTGCTGCTCGAACCCTTCGGGATCGAACCCGTGTCCGCGGGCGATCTGGGCCTCGCAGAGCCAGAAGAGACGGGGACGACGTTCCGCGATAATGCGCTGCTGAAGGCACATGCGAGCGCGGTAGCATCGGGTCTTCCTGCGCTCGCCGACGATAGCGGGCTCGAAGTGGCCGCGCTCGGCGGCCGGCCGGGGGTCTACACCGCCGACTGGGCCGAGCGGCAGTGGTTCGAAGGTCCAAAGGGGCGCGACTGGTATATGGCGATGGGCAAGGTCGAGGGACTGCTGGCGGAACAGGGTCCCGATGTCGACCGGAGCGCGCGCTTCGTTTGTACCCTTGCGCTCGCCTGGCCCGATGGCCATGCCGACATTTACGAAGGCGCCGTGAACGGTCATCTGACGTGGCCGCCGCGGGGAGAGCTCGGCTTCGGTTACGATCCCGTTTTCATCGCCCGCGGCAAATCCGAGACTTTTGCAGAGATGGAACCTGCTGAAAAGCATCGCATCAGTCACCGGGCCGATGCTTTTGCAAAGCTCGTGGCGGGCGCATTCGGCGGATAATTACACCCGGGTAATATTGACTCCGATTTTACCCGGGTGTATATGGCGGGCATGACACAGGAACATGACAGCGTCACCGCCTTCCTCGGCGACATCCGGCTGACCTCGGGTTCGCGCGAGGAGGTTACTCATTTTCTCGAAGAGCGATATCCCGGAGATCTCGGCACGATTCTCGTTTTCGATGATGCAAGCGGGCGGCTGACCGACCTTGCCTATTGGGACACCGGCAAGGCGTCGCCGCCGCCCACGGCGGGCCGCCCGCGGCTCGGCGTCAAGGCGCGCGAGGTCACCCTGCTGCCCCGGCACTGGGACTGGCTCGCCGCGCAGCCCGGCGGCGCGTCCGCGGCGCTCAGGCGGTTGGTCGAAGCCGCGAGCAAGGCGGGCCCGGAGGCGAAGCAGCGCCGCGACGCTGCCTATCATTTCATGAGCCATTTGTGCGGCGACCGGCCGGGTTATGAGACGGCATTACGCGCCCTTTACCGCGACGACGCCGCGGCGCTTGAGGCCGCGATCGCCGGGTGGCCAGCTGATATCCGTGCCCATATCGCGCACCTCCTGACGCCCTGACGCCTGGGGCCGGGCATTCGGGCTTTGGCGCCAGCGGCGAAAGCGGGTAGGGCGCGGGCGATGGCCGAACCGCTCGCCCTTTATGTCCATTGGCCCTTTTGTGTGAGCAAATGTCCTTATTGCGACTTCAACAGCCATGTGCGCGAAAGCGTCGATCAGGACGCCTGGCGCGCAGCCTTGCTTGCGGATTTGCGCCATGAGGCCGCGCTGCTTGGCGAACGGCGTGTCTCGTCGATCTTCTTCGGAGGCGGGACCCCCAGCCTGATGCCACCCGCGACCGTCGCCGCAGTGATCGCGGAGGCGGAGGCGCTTTGGGGGCTCGCAGTGGATTGCGAGGTTACGCTGGAGGCGAATCCCAATTCGGTCGAAGTCGCTGCCTTTGCCGATCTCGCGGCCGCAGGGGTCAACCGCGTATCGATTGGTGTTCAAAGCTTCGATCCGGAAGTCCTTCACTTTCTCGGGCGGGCCCATAACGGCGAGGAAGCACGGCGCGCGATCGCGGCGGCCCAGGCCTGTTTCTCCCGCGTGAGCTTCGATCTCATTTATGCACGCCCTGGCCAGTCGCCCAGAGCTTGGGAGACCGAGCTCGGTGAAGCGCTCGCCTTCGGGACGGGTCACCTCTCGCTCTACCAGCTCACGATCGAGCCTGGCACGCGGTTTTGGGCGCTGGCGGCAAAGGGCGCGCTCGTCATTCCTGACGGCGACGCCGCCGCCGATCTTTTCGACGCGACGCAGGCGCTGACCCGCGCCGCTGGTTTGCCGCGCTACGAAGTCTCGAACCATGCCCGCCCCGGCGAGGAGAGTCGGCACAATCTCACCTACTGGCGCTACGGCGACTATGCCGGCGTCGGCCCCGGTGCGCATGGGCGGCGCCTGGGACAGGCGACCGAGCGGCACAAGAAGCCCGAGAATTTTATCGCGGCGGTCGAGCGCAACGGCCACGGGCTGAAGCTCGAGAGCGACCTGCCGCCGCACGAGCGCGCGACCGAGGCGATGCTGATGGGGCTCAGGCTCACCGAGGGCGCCGACCTGGCGCGGATCGAGGCCCGGTCAGGCTTGGCGCGCGAGACCTTCCTCGATGCGGCGGCAGCGGCGCGCATCGCAGGGCAGGGATTGATCCGCCAGGCCGACGACCGGCTCATCGTTACCGACGAAGGCATCCTCCTTCTCGACTCGATCCTTTCCGAGGTGGTTCGAACGGGCTAGACTGTCCCAAGGTCGATCGCGGCGAACTTGCAGATCGCGCCGGGTTGTGCCGAGGGTGCGTTTCTTCCTTTCTCAGGGCTGAGGGAAGAAGGGTGGTGTGAGACCGCAGCCCGAATGGAATTGAGCTTGTCTGACGGACTAATCCGCGAGTGGGATGCTCATCTGGCTCACGAGAGGCGCCGCTCGGACCATACGCGCCGCGCCTATATCGCGACGGCAGAGCGCTTCTGCGCTTTCCTCTCGCTCCATCGCGGCGGCCGTGTCGACAGCGCCATGCTCAACACCCTGACCCCGAATGACCTGCGCGCCTATCTCGCCGACCGCCGCGCCGGGGGGCTCGGCAATGCGTCGGCGGCGCGCGAGCTTTCAGCGCTGCGCGGCTTTTTGCGCTTTGTCGGCGGATCGAATGCCAGCGTGCCGCAGATGCGCGGGCCGCGCGTCAAAAAGGGGCTGCCGCGCCCCGTCGCGCCAGCCGAAGCGCTCGGACTGGCGCGCGATGTCGAGGAGAATGCGCGCGAGGGTTGGGTAGGCGCGCGCGATTTTGCGCTGTTGCTGCTGCTCTACGGCGCGGGGCTGCGCATCGGGGAGGCGCTCTCGCTGACCGGTGCCGCGCTGCCGCTCGGCGACACGCTGCGCGTCACTGGCAAGCGCAGCAAGACACGCATCGTCCCGATCCTGCCCCCGGTCGCCAAGGCGGTGGCGCGCTACGCAGCGGCCTGTCCCTGGCCCATTGGCAAGGATGCGCCGCTGTTTCTCGGTGCGCGGGGCGGGCCGCTCGAACCTGGCGTGGTGCGCGCGAGCGTGCGGGCGGCGCGGCGCGCAGCGGGTCTGCCCGAGCGGACGACCCCGCATGCCCTGCGCCACAGCTTTGCAACGCACCTTCTCGCGGGCGGAGCGGATCTACGAAGCCTGCAAGAATTATTGGGCCATGCGAGCCTTGCCTCGACGCAGGTCTATACCGCGGTCGACGCGGCGCACTTGCTGGATATCTACCGGTCGGCGCATCCGCGGGCGTGAGGGGATTTGCTGGCGTGATGACGAGCAGCCTTGGGCGTGTCATTTGCCTTTGGGCTTCGGTTTCCACGTAACCACGCGGTAGACGTAGAGGAGGATGAGTGAACCGATGGCGATCAGCGCGACCGGCCCAACGAAGGCGTCGAGGTTGGCGAAGCGGCCGCCGAACCAGCTCCCAGCGCCCGCGAGCGCGCTTATCCAGATCGCCGAGCCCGCCGCGGTCCAGGCAAGGAACTTCACCTGGCTCATCCGCACCATCCCGGCAGGTAGCGAGACCATTGTGCGGGCGACGGGCATGAAGCGCGCGGCAAAGACAATGCCGGGCCCATATTTCAGAAACCAGCCGTGCAGCCGCTCGACCTCTGTCCACTCGAGGGTCAGCCAACGACCGTGGCGGTCGATGAAGGGCTTGAGCCGCTCGTAGCCGATCCAGCGACCAACCGCATACCAGACCCAATTGCCCGCGGTCGTCCCAGCGACCGCGACCGCGATCAGGGTCCAGAAATCGAACCGCCCCTTCGCGACCGCGATCCCGCCGAGGCTCATGATCACTTCTGAGGGAATGGGCGGGAAGATATTCTCGAGCAGCATCAGGATGAAGATGCCGAAATAACCCCAGCCCTCGATCAGATCGAGAATGAATTCTGTCATGCCCATCTACGCCGGACGGGCGTCATCCGATCCGCCGCGCGATCGCGTCCCAGATCATTCCCGCTGTATCGGTGCCGTTGAAACGGTCGATCGCGACGATCCCAGTCGGGGAGGTTACGTTGATTTCGGTCAGCCATTCGCCCCCGATGACGTCGATGCCGACAAAGATGAGCCCGCGCTCGCGAAGTTTGGGGCCGAGCGCGGCGCAGATCTCCTGCTCACGCGGGCTGAGCTCAGCCGCCTCGGCGTAACCGCCGACTGCGAGGTTCGAGCGGAACTCGCCTTCGCCGGGCTTGCGGTTGATCGCTCCCGCAACCTCGCCGTCGATCAGCACGATGCGCTTGTCCCCTTCGCTGACGCTGGGGAGGAACTGCTGAACCATGAACGGTTCGGGCCATACCTGTCCAAACAGTTCCACCAGCGCGCCGAGGTTCGTGCCGGCCTCGTCAATGCGGAACACCGCCTTGCCTCCATTGCCGTGCAGGGGCTTGATCACCAGCGCACCATGGCGCCGGTGAAAATCCTTAACCGCCTCGAGATCGCGCGTCACCATCGTCGGGGGCATGAACTCGGCGAAGTCGAGCACGAAAACCTTTTCGGGCGCGTTGCGGACCGAGACCGGGTTGTTGACGACCAGTGTTTCGTTCGCGATCCGCTCCAGCAGCCAGGTCCCGGTCAGGTAGCCGAGATCGAAGGGCGGATCCTGCCGCATCAGCACGACGTCGACGTCGCGGCCGAGGTCGAGCGTCACCTGCTCGCCAAATCGGTAATGCGCGCCCACCTCGCGCCGGACGTCGAGTACGGGATGCGCCCGCGCGGTCAGCCGCCCCGCCTCCCAGGTAAGCGAGCGGACATCATAATGATAGAGGCCGTAACCGCGTTCCTGCGCGCTCAGCATCAGGGCGAAGCTGCTGTCGCCGGCAATGTTGATGCCGTCCATCGGGTCCATTTGCACCGCAGCGCGCAAGGTCATCGGGGTCTCCTGAGGTTGCTAGACGTCGACCAGATGGCGCGGCGTGCGTCTCGGCGCAAGGAGCATCACCTCGCAGAGGCTCGTTTGGACGGAGCCGGCGACGCAAGCGTGCGCGTTTTTCCAGAAAGCGGCAACGCGCTCGAGGCATGTTTTCGATCGCGTGACCAGGCCCATCGCAGCCCCCTTGGCCTTGATGAGGCCGAGTGGCTCACCCGTCACCTTTCAGCGCCAGCGCCCGGGCGTAGACGGCGTGCCGGTCGCGCCCAAAGCGCTTTGCGACCTCCTTTGCCGCCTTCGCAACGGGCTGCGCCCGGAGCGCGGTCCGTAGTGCCGCATCGACCGTCACGTCGTCGGCCTCTTCGGCGGCGGCCTCGGTGGGCGGCGCGACGACGATCACGATTTCGCCCTTGGGCGGCGCCGCGGCATAGCGCGCCGCAAGCTCGGTGAGGGGCCCGGTCACGCATTCCTCGTAAAGCTTGGTGAGCTCGCGCGCGACCGCGGCGTCGCGGTTGCCGAGCCCTTCGGCGAGCGCGGCAAGTGATGCGCCAAGGCGAGGCCCGCTTTCGTAGAAGATGAGGCTGGCGCGCAGCTTCGCGAACTCGGCGATCGTGTCGGCGCGCGCTTTCGCTTTCGACGGCAGGAAGCCGGCGAAGAGGAAGCGGTCGCTCGGCAGGCCCGAGAGGGTGATCGCGGCGATCGCCGCGCATGGGCCGGGCAGGGTCGTGACAAGCCGCCCCGCCCCGCGCGCGTCGCGAACCAGCTTGTATCCGGGATCCGAAATCAACGGCGTTCCGGCGTCCGATACCAGCACCACGACCTTGTCGGCCATTTGTGCAACCAGATCGGCACGGGTGCGTTCGTCGCTGTGATCATGATAGGGGGTCATCGGCACACGCAAACCCAGGTGCGAAAGCAGTTTCGCGGTCACCCGCGTGTCCTCCGCTGCGATCAGGTCGGCGCGCGCGAGCACCGCAGCGGCGCGTGCGCTGATGTCGCCGAGGTTGCCGATGGGGGTCGCCACGATATAGAGACCGGGCAAGGGAGTATATGACATGGTCGAATCCGGCATGACGCCGAAAATGGCAGAAACTGCCGTCCCGCGCCAAGACAATGCGTCGCCGCGGCGGCATTTGCTGCGCGGGCTGGGCGTATTGGCACTCGGGGGACTGCTTTCGGCGTGCCAGGTCGTGCCGAAAACCGCGGGTCCGCCGCCTCCGCCCGAAACGCCAGATACGATTGAGCCGGGCCTTCCGACCGATACAGACCGCCACCGTGTCGCACTGCTCGTGCCCGAAACCGGCGCCAACGCGGACGTCGGCACCGCGATCGCCAATGCGACGACGATGGCGCTCCTCGACGCGCGCGCCGAAAAGGTTCGCATTACCACCTATGATACCGCGCTCGGCGCGGCGGCCGCGGCGCGCCAGGCAATCGCCGACGGCAACAAATTGATCCTCGGTCCGCTTCTCAGCGAGGATGTCGGCGCCGTGGCCCCCATCGCGCGCGCGGCGAAGGTGCCCGTGCTCAGCTTCTCGAACGACACGAGCGTGGCCGGCAACGGCGTCTTCATCATGGGATTCGTGCCGGGACAGTCGGTCGAACGCGTCGTCTCCTTCGCGCGCGGCAAGGGGCATGCGCGGTTCGGTGCGCTGGTGCCCAAGAATGTCTATGGCGAGCGATCTGCGGCAGCCTTCCGTTCGGCCGTGAAGGCGGCCGGAGGCGCGCTCGTGGCGGTCGAATCCTATGATCACAGCGCGACCGCGATGACGGGCGCGGCGCGCCGGCTTGCCAATGCAGGCGACATGGAGGCGGTACTGATCGCCGATGCCGGCGGAAATGCCGTGCGGGCGGTGCCGGTGATCAAGAGCAATGGCGAACGCCAGATCCTTGGCACCGAGCGCTGGAATACCGATGCGTCGCTCGGAGGCAGCCCGGCGATGCGCGGCGCCTGGTTTGCGAGCGTTTCCGACGGCCTCTACGGCCAGATGGCGACGCAATATCGCAAGCGCTACGGGAAAGCGCCTTACCGGCTCTCGAGTCTCGGCTATGACGCCGTACTATTGACGGTTCGAATCGCGCGCGAATGGAAGCCGGGCACGAATTTCCCGGTGAACCGCTTGCTCGCCCCCGATGGATTTGGCGGAATCGATGGTATTTTCCGTTTTGATAATCGCGGGATAGCTGTGCGTGCGCTCGAAGTCAGCGAGGTCGGGGCGGGCGGATTCCGCGTGATCGACCCCGCGCCGACCAAATGGTAATTCTTGCCCGGGCGTGACTTCGCCGCCACAGTCGGACGAAAACTGCGGCCGCCTTGCCACAGGCAGCCTTTACGAGGCGCCTGCGTTCACTATATGAGCGCTTGACGCGCTGCATGACGATGCGGCGTCCGCCTATCAATGTCTTTAGGAGATACAGCTATACGCCCGCCCATGACCCGCCGCCCGATGGCGCCGATGCCGCCGAAGAACGGCCCGCGATACAATGAATTCATCGCCTCCCCCAAGGTCCGCGTGATCGACGAGGAAGGCGAAAATCTGGGCGTAATGCTGACTGCAGAAGCGATCGAACAGGCGGCCGAAGTCGGCCTCGACCTGGTCGAAGTCTCCCCCAACGCCGATCCGCCGGTGTGCAAATTTCTTGATGTGGGCAAGTATAAGTACGAAGCCCAGAAGAAGGCGAACGCCGCGCGCAAGAGCCAGAAGACGCAGGAGATCAAGGAGATCAAGATGCGTCCGAACATCGACGACCATGACTTCGAAGTGAAGATGAAGAAGGTTTTCGACTT
Source organism: Sphingomonadales bacterium (assembly GCA_044508875.1). Taxonomy (GTDB): domain Bacteria; phylum Pseudomonadota; class Alphaproteobacteria; order Sphingomonadales; family Sphingomonadaceae; genus Sphingopyxis; species Sphingopyxis flava_A. Next base: position 27,981 of record JBIQHE010000028.1, read on the forward strand.
TCTGGAGGAAGGGGACAAGGTCAAGATGACCATGCGCTTCCGCGGCCGCGAGATGAGCCACACGCAGCTTGGGCTCAATGTCCTCCAGCGCGTTGCGGAAATGACCGCCGAGGTCGCGAAGGTTGAGGCTCACCCGCGGACCGAGGGCCGCCAGATGCTGATGGTGCTCGCGCCGAAATAAGATCGGCGTCAGCCGAAGCGAAATTCAAGGGCGGTCGTTCCAACGGGACGGCCGCCCGCTTCATATCTGCGCTCGGTCATTCGCGCACGGCCGTCGGCAGCGATTGCGACCAGCGTCGAGCAGCGGGTGCCATAAACCTCGCCTTCGAGGAACAGCGCCGGATCGCCGGTCGCCGAAAGCGTGTCGAGAAGGCCATCGGGCGCGGTACCGGCCTCGACCACGGCGCCGAGAGCCGCCCGCAGCCGCTCGGCCCGCGGGCAGGGCTGATCAATGGGTTCATTTGCGAGGGCGTGAACGCCCGCCGCGAGCGGCACGACCCGCGCATTGGGGCGGTTCGTCAGGAGACGGGCTCTCCCGTCGACGGCGAAAAGATTGAACGCGTTGAAGCGGTCCAAGTCAGCAGCGGCGGGATCGGCGAAGCGTCCGTCACCGCGGAGCATGTCGGCGACCATCGCGCCGCGCGATTCCTTCGCCGGATCGGGCATCGCCCCGCGCACATTGGTGACGACGACGACGCGGCCGCTCGGGCGGTGCGCGCCGAGCCACGTCCCCCCTGCCTTGAGGTCGCGTCCTGCAACAATGCCGCTGCCATCGTCCCACGGCGCAAGCGCGGCGCTCGGACGCGCGTGGAACTCGTCGCGATTGCCGACGAGGATCAGGGGCCAGTCCGGATGGATCCGCCAGGCGAGGGCAACAACGCACATGGGGTGCCTATTGCGCGGTGGCTGCCGCTTGCCAAGCGGAGATGGGTGCTGCACTTAGGCAATACAGTTCCGCGCTTGTGATAAACGTGGTAGATTATGCGCGTCAGATGGGGAGGGGTTTGCCATGAACAGCATTGTGAGGACGCCATTGCACTTGTGGGTCGTCGGAGTTGTTTCGCTCCTGTGGAACGGCTTCGGCGTGACCGACTATGTGATGACCAATCTCAAGAACAGCGCGTGGCTGAGCGAATTTAGTCCCGAACAGATCGCTTATTTTGACACGATGCCGAGCTGGACTACCGCCGCCTGGGCGTTCGGCGTCTGGGGTGCGCTCGCGGGGTCCTTGCTGCTGCTCTTGCGCAGCCGCCATGCCGTGACGGCCTTCGTCGTGTCCCTCGCGGGCCTTGCCGTCAACACACTCTATCAATTCGCGCTGTCGCCGGTCGATCTCACAGAAGTTTTCGGCTCCGGGCCGATATGGGGCGCGCTGATCATCTGGACGATCGAGCTTGCGCTGCTCTACTATGCACGGCGCCAGACAGTTGCCGGAGCGCTGCGCTGACGGGGGGCGGCGAGGGCGCTAGCGCCCCCACCTGGTCTTGCTCTGCTTGCCAAAGCGTCCCTTGCGCGTCCCGGGCTTGCCCTCGTTGGAGCGGCCAACCATCGGCGCGACCTGCTGATCGGGCGGCAATCCGAGTTCATCGGCCTCGAGCCGGCGGATTTCGTCGCGCAGGCGTCCCGCTTCCTCAAACTCGAGGTCCGCAGCAGCGTCGCGCATCTTCTTTTCGAGTTCGGCGATGTAGGCGCGCAGATTGTGGCCGACCATATGGTCGGGCTGGTCGTCGCCAAGCTCGACGGTGACGCCGTCCTTGGATGCGACATGCGCAATGATGTCGCCAATCTGCTTCTTCACGCTTTCGGGCGTGATGCCGTGTTCGGCGTTATAGGCGAGCTGTTTGGCACGGCGGCGGTCGGTCTCGCGCATCGCCCGCTCCATGCTGCCCGTGATGCGATCGGCATAGAGGATGACGCGGCCATCGACGTTGCGCGCGGCGCGTCCGATCGTCTGGACGAGGCTGGTTTCGCTGCGCAGGAACCCCTCCTTGTCGGCGTCGAGGATCGCAACGAGACCGCATTCGGGAATGTCGAGACCTTCGCGCAGAAGGTTGATTCCAACGAGCACATCGAACACGCCAAGGCGCAGGTCCCGGATGATCTCAATGCGTTCCAGCGTCTCGACATCCGAGTGCATGTAGCGGACCTTCAGCCCTGCTTCGTGCAGGAACTCGGTCAAATCCTCGGCCATTCGCTTCGTCAGTGTCGTCGCGAGCGTCCTATACCCCGCCGCTGCGGTCTTCTTCGCTTCGGCGATCAGGTCGTCTACCTGCTCTTCAACGGGCTTGATCTCGACCGGCGGGTCGATGAGCCCGGTGGGGCGGATGACCTGCTCGGCAAAGACGCCCTGCGTGCGCTCCATCTCCCAGGTCCCTGGCGTCGCCGACACGCTGACGGTCTGGGGGCGCATCAGGTCCCATTCGGCAAAGCGCAACGGGCGGTTGTCGATGCAGGAGGGCAGGCGGAAGCCATATTCAGCGAGCGTGATCTTGCGGCGATGGTCGCCCTTTGACATCGCGCCGATCTGCGGAATTGTCTGGTGGCTCTCGTCGACGAAGAGCAGCGCGTTGTCGGGGAGATATTCGAACAGCGTCGGCGGCGGCTCGCCCGGGAGGCGGCCGGTGAGAAAGCGGCTGTAATTCTCGATCCCGGCGCAGCTCCCGGTCGCAGCGATCATTTCGAGATCGAAATTGGTGCGCTGTTCGAGCCGCTGGGCTTCGAGGAGCCGTCCCTCGGCTTCGAGTTCCTTCAGGCGCTCGGCAAGTTCGTGCCGGATCGCCTCGGTAGCCTGTTTGAGCGTCGGCCCCGGGGTAACATAGTGGCTGTTCGCATACACACGGACATGATTGAGGCTTGCGATCTTTTTCCCGGTCAACGGGTCAAACTCGGTAATCTCCTCGATCTCGTCGCCGAAAAAGCTGACGCGCCATGCCATATCCTCATAGTGCGAGGGGAATATCTCGAGGCTATCGCCCCGCACGCGGAAATTCCCGCGCGCAAATGCCTGGTCGTTTCGCTTATATTGGAGTGCGACGAGCTTGCGGATGATCTCGCGGCTGTCGACAAGCTGGCCTTTCTTCAGATCGAAGATCATCGCCGAATAGGTCTCGACCGACCCGATGCCATAAAGGCAGGATACCGATGCGACGATGATCACGTCATCACGTTCAAGCAGCGCGCGCGTCGCCGAGTGGCGCATGCGGTCGATTGCCTCGTTTACGCTGCTTTCCTTCTCGATGTAGGTGTCCGAGCGCGGCACATAGGCCTCGGGTTGGTAATAATCGTAATAGCTGACGAAATACTCGACCGCATTGTTCGGAAAGAAGCCTTTGAACTCCCCATATAGCTGCGCTGCGAGGATCTTGTTCGGGGCGAGGATCAGCGCTGGCCGCTGCAACTCCTCGATCACCTTCGCCATGGTAAAGGTCTTGCCCGAGCCGGTAACGCCGAGCAGCACCTGGTCGCGTTCACCCGCCCGCGCAGTGTCGACAAGCTCGCGGATCGCGGTCGGCTGGTCGCCTGCGGGTTCATAATCGCTGACGAGCTCGAACCGCTTGCCGCCTTCGACCTTGTCGGGGCGGGCAGGGCGGTGCGGGATAAAGCCCTCCGCTGTATCGATTTCGTCGAGCGAGGTGCGAATCTGGATGGCCATCATCGCCAATATGGGGTCGCAGGAGCGCCGCCGCAATCGGTGCGCAACCATCTGGGGCCAAGCGTGTTTCCCTTCTGCCGATGAGGAGGAGGACACCCATGAGGAAATTCGTGACGGTGGCGGCGCTTGGCGCCGCCTTGGCGCTGGCTGGCTGCGGCAAATCGGATGATGCCGGCAAAAAGGTCGACACGGCGGACGCGGCCAGCACCGGAAGCACCGCGGCTGCAGGGGCGATCAAGCGCGAGCCCGGCAACTGGAAAACCGAAGTGAAGCTCGTCAAGTTCGACATGCCCGGCGCGCCCGGCGCCGTGAAGGACCAGCTCGCCAAGCAATTCGCGTCCGCGGGGAGCACCGAAACCTGTCTCACGCAGGAGGAGGCCGACAAGGAGATTTTTGCGAACTCCGTGTCGAAGCGATACGGCGAGGCATGCAGCTGGTCGAAAAATGAAATGAGCGGCGGCGCGATCGATGTCGCAGGCACCTGCACCGCCAACGGCCAGAATGTCGACCTTGCGATGGTGGGAACGGTCGGTCCCCAAAAGGCGGATGTGACGATTACGACAAAGACAGTCGCACCGACCGGCGGTCCGATGGAAATGCAAATGCAGGTCACCAACACCCACATCGGCCCCTGCAAAGCCTGACGAGCGGCTGAGATCAAGAAAGAAGGCGCGCGGTCCGACGGTGGCCGTGCGCCTTTCCTCTTGGGCAGGCGCTCCTCTTTCCCAGGGACCGGTTCGCCGTGAGGCGCCGACCAGGATAATGGTAGGGGGGGCGGACTTGCCGATCGGGAGTAGGTGGGGCCACTGCCCGATCGGCGAAGTCTCAGTGTATGAAGCCGGTGAATTATAGCGAATGATGCCAGGGACCAGCTCGCATCATCCAATCCATCGACTTCAAAAGCGCCCAGCTGAGACAAGGTCTCAGACCAGACCGCGGCATTGTGGGGAACGCCGCGTCGGGGAAGGATTGACATCCTGCACCGGGATGCGGCAGTTACATGGGGTCACGAAGCGGCATGTAGCCATCTGATAATCAATTATTAACCTCGTGGGACGCTTTTTTCACGCTGGAAATGTGGGAACTATTCCAGTTCGAAGGCGTTCGGGTTCGCTTGTTACCGTTACACGGCCATCCATGTCTGGGCGAAAGTCTGTTTTAGGACATCAGCCGTGTTGCGCGTCGTCGGGGGCATATAAAGGGCAGCATGGATCGCACCAGGGATAGCGACACCTCGGATTCCGGCGATACCCACCGGATTATCGCCAACGAGCTTGAACAGCTGCTCGCGTCGCCCTTGTTCGTGCGCTCGCCCGTACTTTCGCGCCTGCTTCAATATCTCGCCGACCATCAGCTGCGGGGTGGGCGAAGCGCGCCCAAGGCCTATGCCATTGCGACCGAGGCGCTCGGACGCAGCGCCGATTTCGATCCGGCTGTCGACAGCTATCCGCGCGTCATGGTCGGGCGCCTGCGGAACCTGCTTGATCGTTACTATGCCGACACGCCGTGGATTCATCGCCTGCGCGTCCCGCAGGGTAGCTATGAGCTCGTCGTGCAGCATCGCGCTTCGCCGCCATCGCGAACGGGAGTGGCCTCCGCTGGCGGCGAGGAGCCGGCGGTCGAGCAGCCAGGCGCCCCCCCCCATGATAGCGGCCGCCAGGCTCTGCCGCTTCGCTGGTGGCCCGCCGTCGCTGCTGCCATGTTCATCCTTCTATTTGCCGCATGGTGGGTTTTCGCCGGCAGCGCACTTGGGAAAAAGCTGGTGCCGGTGCCGCTCCTCGAAGTGAGCGCTCCCGTGGCGGGTGACAGCCCCGAATCGCGCGCGATGGCGCGGGCGCTCGATGGCAAGCTGCGCGACGGATTGCGCCGGTTCGAACTCGTTGATCTGCAAAGCGCCCGCGAGCCGGGCACCCGGTCGGCGGGGAGGGCTGCCGACTATCGGCTGGACGCATCGATCGTGCGAACCGCCGAAGGACTTGTCGACGTTACGCTCGTCCTCAACCGGGTCGCCGATCAGCGTGCAATCTGGTCAAATCAGATCCATGCCGCGCCTGACCAGCTTCCAGAGTTTGACGCGATCGCGCCCTCGATCGCTCAGCTTGCGGGTGATTATGGCGTTATCGTGCGCGACCAGATCCAACGCGAACCCGATAACTACGCCAAGGGCTTTCCCTGCCTTGCGCAATTCAACCGCATTCGCCAGATGCGCGACCCGGCGACAGCCCGGCAGGTCGGTGAATGCCTCAGCGCTTCGCTCGACGAAGCGCCGCGCGATCCCGTTTTGCTGAGCGCGCTCTCGCTGCTGCGCTTCGGGGACTGGCAGCCTCGGCAGGGGAGCGCCGCCGGCAAGGCGGCGCTTGCCGAAGCCCGGCGGCTAGCCGAGCGCGCCTACCGGAGCGCTCCCGCGTCGAGCGCAGGACTTTTCGCGATGGCGCGGGCGCATTTCTATGCCGGCAATTGTGCCGCGGGTATGCCGATGGGCGACGCCGCGGTCGCGCTCAATCCCTATGACCCCGATCTTGCAGGCTTCCTCGGGCTCTTCAAGGCATCGTGCGGTGATCAGGAAGGGGGGGAGCCGCTGCTGCGCCGCTCACTCGAACTTGATTCCACCTACGCAGGCGTCCCCGCGGTCACGCTCGCCTTCATGCTGGCGCAGCGCAATGACCTTGGTGGAGCGCTCGCTATCCTTGATCGCATGCCGTCGCCCAGCAATCTCGAGCCGCAATATCTGATGGTTCGGGCAATCGTCATCGCTCGAAAAGGCGATGTGGAGGGTGGTCGGCGGCTTTGGCGCAAGCTCATCGAATATACGGGCCAGCCGGCAAATGCGCCGCCCGAGCAGGTGCTGCGCCAGTTCATGATCACGCCCGCGGTCATTAGTCGTGCGTCGGCTGCGCTGCGCAATTCGGCTATTGTTCCCGCGCACAGTGGCAGGTAATATTGACCCGGAATTCGGGGGTTTGGATCCTCGGAGCGCCTTGGCACGTAGATTTTTCGGTGCGCTGACTGCACGCCAGCCCTCTTGCCAGCCCCCTCGCTGGGCTCTAGGGCAAAATCCAACATTCACGCCATAGTCAGAAAAAGGAACTGTGCATGAGCGATTCGGCCGAAAAGGTTAAGAAGATCGTCGTCGAACATCTGGGCGTCGAAGCCGACAAGGTGACCGAGGAAGCGAGCTTCATCGATGATCTGGGCGCCGACAGCCTCGACATCGTCGAACTGGTGATGGCGTTCGAGGAAGAATTCGGCGTCGAGATTCCCGATGATGCCGCGGAGAAGATCGCCACCGTCAAGGACGCGATCGACTATATCGAAGCGAACAAGGGCTAAATCGGTCCTGTCCGGCGCGGCCGGACGCGGCGGCGACGCCGCCCACGCGTTTCCGGCTTCCCGGTCCCAAGCGCTCGCGCGCCGTGGCTGGGAAGCCTTTTTTTTGTGGATACGCGTCTGCGAATCTGATGTGGACCCTTGCGGGGGCAGGGGCCGACGAAAGGAAAGACTATGCGCCGGGTTGTGGTGACGGGACTGGGTTTGGTGACGCCGCTGGGCGGAGACGTCGAAACCAGTTGGGCCAATCTTCTCGCCGGAAAGTCGGGCGCGGGGCAGATCACCCGCTTCGACGCTTCGGACCAGAAATGCACGATCGCGTGCGAAGTGAAGCCTGCCGACCATGAATATGGCTTCGATCCGGGAAAGCGCGTCGATCACAAGATCCAACGCCAGGTGGATCCCTTCATCATCTATGGCATCGACGCGGCCGGGCAGGCGCTCGAAGATGCCGGGCTCACCGAAATGAGTGAAGAAGACCGGCTCCAGGCGGGCTGCTCGATCGGTTCGGGGATCGGTGGCCTGCCGGGGATAGAAAGCGAGAGCCTGCTGCTGGCCGAAAAGGGGCCGGGCCGCGTCTCGCCTCACTTCGTCCACGGCCGCCTTATCAACCTGATTTCGGGGCAGGTGAGCATCAAATACGGCCTGATGGGCCCCAATCATGCGGTCGTCACCGCCTGTTCAACGGGCGCGCATTCGATCGGGGACGCGGCGCGGATGATCAAGGACGGCGACGCCGACATCATGCTCGCCGGCGGCGCCGAATCGACGATCTGCCCGATCGGCATTGCCGGCTTTGCGCAGGCCCGCGCACTCAACATGAGCAGCAATGACGCCCCCGAAAAGGCGAGCCGCCCCTATGACAAGGGCCGCGACGGTTTCGTGATGGGTGAGGGCGCAGGCGTTGTCGTGCTCGAGGAATATGAGCATGCCAAGGCGCGCGGCGCGAAAATCTATGCCGAGGTCGTCGGCTACGGCCTCTCCGGCGATGCCCATCATGTCACGGCGCCGCACCCGGAAGGCTTTGGCGCCTATCGCTCGATGGAGATGGCGCTCCGCAAGGCTGGCATGACCCCCGCCGACATTGACTATATCAACGCGCACGGCACGTCGACGATGGCCGACACTATCGAGCTCGGCGCCGTCAAGCGGCTGTTCGGCGACGCCATCGGCGGCGTATCGATGAGTTCGACCAAGTCGGCGATCGGGCATCTGCTCGGCGGAGCCGGCGCGGTCGAGACGATCTTCTGCATCCTTGCGATCCGCGACCAGATCGTTCCCCCGACGCTCAACCTCGACGATCCGGACGAGGGCACCGAGGGCGTCGACCTCGTTCCGCACAAAGCGAAGGCGCGTCCAGTCCGTGCGGCTCTCAACAACAGCTTCGGTTTCGGGGGCACCAATGCCAGCCTGGTCGTGAAAGCGTTCGAGGCCTGAGCCATGCGCTGGCTGCTGGCAGCCTTGCTGGCACTCCTGCTCGCCGCCTGCTCGGGGGGGGCGCCGCGCGATACTGTCGTGGTCATCCCTCCCGGGGCGAGTATCGCCAAGGCCGGGGAGATCCTCGAGGAGGCGGGGGCGGCACCGGCCTCGGGCTTCGTCAATCACGCGCGCTTCTTTGGCGGTGATGCCCCGATCAAGCCCGGCGAATATGAAGTGAAAAAGGGGATGAGCCCAGGCGACATCCTCAAACTTCTCCAGTCAGGCAAGACCGTCCAACGCTTCGTTACCGTTCCAGAGGGCATGCCTTCGATCATGGTGTGGGAGCGGTTGATGGCCGAAGAGCGCTTGAAAGGCGAGATCGCGGTCCCGGCGGAGGGCAGCGTGCTTCCCGACACCTATGCCTATACCACGGGCGAGACACGCGCGGCTGTCTTGAAGCGGATGCAAACGGCGATGGACAAGACTTTCGCCGAACTCTGGGCGAAGCGCAGCCCGCGGACCGCCGCGAAGGATCGCAATCAGGCGATCACGCTCGCCTCGATCGTCGAAAAGGAAACGGGCGTTCCCGCCGAGCGTCGCACGGTCGCGGGCGTTTATACAAACCGCCTCGCGGTCGGGATGCGGCTCCAGGCGGATCCGACGATCATCTACCCGATCACGAAGGGCAAGCCGCTCGGCCGCCGCATCCTGCGTTCGGAAATCCTCGCAGTGAACGATTATAATACCTACGCTATGACGGGCCTTCCCAAGGGCCCGATCGCGAACCCCGGCAAGGCGTCGATTGCTGCTGTGCTCGACCCCGAGGCCAACGATTATCTCTATTTTGTTGCCAAGGGTGACGGCGGTCATATCTTCGCCCGCACCCTTGCCGAGCATAATGAAAATGTGCGCAAATGGTACCAGCTGCGCCGTGAGCGCGGGGAAATGTGAGCGAGACTCCTGCCTGGTATAAGACGACGTAAAAAAGGGGAGAGACTATGACGGCTAAACTCTTCCTCCACGGCGTTCCGGACAGCCCAGCGGTCTGGAGCCCGCTGCTCTCTCACCTCGAACTTGGCGATGCGCCTGTTGCGGCACCCGCACTGCCCGGTTTCACTGCCCCGCTTCCTCCCGGCTTTGCCGCCACCAAGGAGGCCTATGCCGATTGGGCCGTCCGCGAAGCCGAGGCGCTCTTCGCACAATATGGTCCGATCGATATCGTTGGTCACGACTGGGGCGCGCTCATTGCGCAGCGCGTGGCGATGGTCCGCCCGGACCTCATCCGGAGCTGGGCGGTTTCCAACGCGGTGATCGATCGCGACTATCGTGGCCATCGCCTCGCGCGGATATGGAACACGCCGGTTCTCGGCGAAATCTTCATGGCGTTGAGCAAGCCCGCAGCGCTCGCCAAGGGTCTCGCAGATCAGGGACTGCCCCCCGACATCGCTGCGGAGGAGGCCGCTCAATGGGCCAGCAAGGACAAGCGCCGCGCAATTCTCCGCCTCTATCGCTCGGCGAAGGGATTGAGCTTTGAACATGACTGGGCGCGCGACATCGGCCGGCTGCCGGCAAGCGGCACGCTGCTCTGGGGTGCGAACGATCCCTATGTCGCGCTCGCCGTCGCCGAACGCTTTGCTGCGCGGACCGGAACGCCGCTTACGGTCATCAACGGGGCAGGACATTGGGCTATCGCCGAGCGACCGGGAGAAGTCGCGGCCGCGCTCGCTCACTTCTGGAAGAGCTTGTAGTGAAAGGATTTCATCACGTGATAGGCGCGGCCGATCATTGTGACCCAATAAATCGATTGGATCGCTTGGCGATGATCGGCGAAAGGCAGGGGCAACGAGACAGGGCGTCCCATGGACGATGGCCATCCCCCCCTCCCGCCGCCCTCCATCCCGTCTCGTGAACAGCGACCCGGGCTTCCCCCCTCCCGTCCGGGCCTCTGGAGCCGCGCCCGTCATCGTCACTGCGACGATGGGCGCGGCAGACCAGCGCTTCTTCAACGCTTTACGCGCCGCGCATTACCCGCCGGACCGCAACCATGTCCCGGCACACATCACGCTTTTCCATCAGCTGCCTCCCTCGAGTCTCGGCGAGCTAAAGGAACTGGTGCGGCGCATAGCCGCCGCCACGCCGCCGCCCGCTGCGACACTGGCGAAGCCCTATTCGCTTGAAACGGGCGTCGCCTTCCGCATCGACAGCCCCGACCTGCTCGCCATCCGCGAGCGCATTGCCAGCCATTTCGAGGGTCTCCTGACCGTGCAGGATCGCGGCACGCCGCGACTTCACATCACCGTCCAGAATAAGGTAGCGCCCCATACGGCCCGGGCGCTGCTCTCCGATCTCGCCCACAGCACCCGTCCGCGGGCCATAACTATCGCTGGCCTCGCCGCGTATCTCTATCGCGGCGGAGCGTGGGAGACCGCCTTTTCGCGGAATTTTCGCGGGCGGCGCGGAGCGTATTGACCGCGGCAACCGCCATGCTTATAGGCGCGGCTCGCCCGCAAGCGGCGGCCTTTCGGGGCGGAGTAGCTCAGCCGGTTAGAGCAGCGGAATCATAATCCGCGTGTCGGGGGTTCGAGTCCCTCCTCCGCTACCAATCTCGAATCCGCATGGGTTCGCTTGCTTCCGCATACATCCGTAAAACTCAATTAAAACAGAATGATGTGAGTGATTCGCGTCCGCTTGCGTGCGCATGCATTCGCTTGAAGCCGGATTTGGTTTGGGGGTATTTTGGGGGTATTTTCCGGGGGTAGCGAAAAGGAGCGATACCCCCAATGGCCTTGAGTGAGATTCAGATCAAAAAAGCGAAGGCGGCTGAGCGTCCATACAAGCTTGCGGATGGGGAGGGATTATTCCTCCTCGTGCAAAAGAACGGCTCGAAGCTCTGGCGGCTGAAATACCGGTACCACGGGAAAGAGAAGCTGCTTTCTTTCGGTGCCTACCCCGAAGTCGGAATAGCGGCCGCAAGAGAACTCAAGAGAGCTGCCAAGGGTGTGCTGGCCGAAGGCAGGGACCCGATGGTTCACAAACCGGGTCGGGACTTCGAAGAGGCTAAGACCTTCAGGGCGATTGCCACCATGTGGCATGAGAACAGAGCAAGTAGTCTCAATCCCGCCCATGCGAAGCGCGTGTGGTCGCGGATGGAGCAGGACGTGCTTCCTGTCCTGGGCGAGCTCATGATGCATGAGATAACCCCACCAGAAGTCCTGAAGGTCATTCGGAAGATCGAGGAGCGCGGCGCGCTCGACATCAGTCGACGGGCCAAGCAATGTATTGGTCAGGTATTCCAGTTCGCGATTGCCAGCGGACTTTGCGATTCCGATCCAACGGCGCATCTTCGGGGGGCTTTGAAACCACGTCCTCGGGTGAAGCATATGGCGAAGCTGCCTCTGGCACAGCTACCCGAACTCATCATCAAGATGGAGCGATACCAGGAAGAGGGTGAGAGACGATCCGAAATTACGCGGGCGGCATTGACCTTTGCTCTTCTTACATGGGTCCGGACAAAGGAACTCCGGTTCGCCAAGAAGCACGAGTTTGAAGATCTAGTCGGAGATTCACCAGTTTGGCGCATTGGCGCTGATCGGATGAAAATGGGCCGCGAGCATATCGTGCCATTGTCGCGACAAGCCGCTTCTCTTGCTCAAGATATGATCAGCAAGTCCGAAGGCGAATACGTCTTTCCAGGCCAGAAGCCCAAGATGCCGCTTTCCGAGAATACGATGATCTATGGTCTCTATCGGCTCGGTTACCATGGGCGACAAACTGTTCACGGCTTCAGGGGTCTGGCGAGCACCTGGGCGAATGAGCAGCTGGTCGAGGTCGGCGATCCACCGATGTGGATCCGCCGATATCATGAAGACTGGGTCGAACTGCAATTGGCACACAGCGAAGAGAACGAGGTTCGCGGGGCATACAATGCTGCCGAATATCTCGCTCCCCGTCGTGCAATGCTGCAGGATTGGGCAGACTTCCTCGATTCCATCGGCGGCAAAGCGCAAAACATTGCAGTTTTGAGAGCCGCGTGACCTGCTCCTAGGCGGGCACCTGCCCCAGCCATTCGACGCGAAGGCGGTCGAACCCGACAACGATACCCTCTGCGGTAACCTCAAATCCAAAGTCTTCGTTTGAGGGTTCGTAGTCTTCGAGAACCCAATGATCTCCGGCATCGGTTACAATTACAGCTCCCCGAGGAAGGTGCTCGAGCCGTCCGCTGATCCTTTTCCGATTCGTAGTCATATCGAACTGTATGCCATCCATCGGTCGATAACGCTCTTCACGTATCCAGGTGTTTCCCGATTTTTCGGTATCCCGCCGGCTCGCGACACAGCGCCGGGTCCAGCATTGTATGCGGCCAGCGCGAGATGGATCGCACCGAAGCGCTCTAGCATCTGCTTCAGATACCGCGCGCCGCCATCGATGTTCTCAGCCGGATCGTGGCGATTGCGGACACCAAGTTCCCTTGCCGTTCCCGGCATGAGTTGAGCGAGCCCGGCTGCGCCAGCTGGACTGATCGCCATCGGGTTGAACCGCGATTCCTGCCAAATCAGGGCCTGAAGCAGTCGAGGCGGCAAGGCGCGCCCAGCACAGTTTCTTCGACCAGCACGTGGTGGAAGATGAAGACCTGGGCTACTTCGCCCTGGACGAGGGTGACTACAACGCGCTGCCTGCGCATCTCGCCAGCCGCGTGGTGCACACGGTCCATGGGGCCTTGCTGGACGAATACTGACGACCAAACGAGGGCAGGAGCCGGTGACGATTCCTGCCCTTTTTTCGTGTTCGCTGGCACTGGAGCGGGACGAAATGTGGAGCGGGGCTGGGGACGCGCTCGGTCCCGCCCCGCCTTCGGCGGTGCTCCTGCGGGCGCGGCCATTTTTGTTCTGGGCCCCGCGCGCACTCCCGAGCGGCAGCGGGTCGGACCGGCACGGTGCCGCGGGAACCGACAGGCCCCGGTCCCGGACACCGCACGCGCTCCTTTGCCGCAGCCTTTACGGGGGTGCGGTCTTTGTGCGTGGTATTCTTTCAATTACAGATCAGGCTGGATTACGACCGCGAACTGGATGCTCGCGCCGCCAAGGGCTCAGTTGGAAAATGCCTTCGAGAAAGGAGCGACCATGATCACCGGATTTCGCCGCGCAATGGGGAACAGAATTGGCACACCGTACGCAGCGGGTGCTGCAATGGAAGGCGCGGAATTGCTTCGCGAATTCACGAAATTTCGCCGATATCATCTTCTGTGCCGGATGCGGTCCACTTGCGCTCTCGTCCGTGCCGAGTCGGCACAGATCCGTTTAATCTGCTGAAAAGCGACGTGAATTTTCCGTTTTCCTACACCCCCTGCTGCGGCCTAGCCGCTCTTATTCGTGACGATGTTGTTCTTGGGGAAGATCAATCGTTGGC
>JBIQHE010000029.1:0-39661 GCA_044508875.1 Sphingomonadales bacterium
CCCTTGGCATGCGTCACTGGGCCCATGGGTTCTGATCAATGAGACTTGGTATAAGCAAGTGGCAGAGGATTTTCCCGACGATTTGCCCGGTCACATAGATTTGTCAGAACCCAGCAAGATGGTTTTCAATCGCGAGAAAATCAGCGGTGCACATCTTTGGAGAGATAAGCATATTGACATAGGTGGCCCGTTCGTTTCCGAATCCTTCGCAACTGCGTTGCGTAACTCTGGGATGACCGGTCTCGACCTCAAGCCTGAAGGACAAGGGATTGAGGAAGCCTGACAACCTTCCGTAAGTATCAGCGCGCCGAAAATCACATCAATCTCGCTCCTGGCTGGCTTGCAATATCCAGCCGCGCTGTCCCCGCGCTCCCAACGCACGAAAAACACCGCCGGATTGGCCCGATGCACGAGAACCCCGTTCCGGGGGTTTTCCGTCAGGGTGCAAACGGCCCGCCTTCTATCTTGCGTTGTACGCTCTCCAGCCGCTCTACTTCACGCTCCAGAACGTCCCGGATAAACGCCGCGCGGCGTTGACGCCCGACGAGCTTGTCAATCCGTTCGCCCAAACCTTCCGGCAAACGGACGTTGGTCGATTTCACGTTGAGCGGCGGCCTTCCCATAGTCGCGTCGTAACCGCGCATCCTGCCCGTTCAATCGGAAGCTGAGTAAGCGGCACCGCTTATTGAATATTCCCTGCCTTTAGTGATATAAGCGGTGCCGCTTATTGCCCCTGAGCGTCCTGAGGCGCCTCGGCACAGCGAAGAGGAAAGGCAGGCCCATGACTTCACGCGGTTCCTTCTTGAGTGATTCGGATGGCGGAGCGTCGCGTCGCGCCCTGCTGCGGGGGCTGGCGGCAGCGCCGGTTATGGTTCCGGCGATCGTGTCGCCCTGGGGCGAGGCGCTGGCGTCGCTTCACGCGGACTATGGCGACGATCCCGCCGCGACCGTCCGAACTAAAGAGGGGCGGGCCTTGAGCCGCCGCCGCTATCATGTGGCAGAGAGATTCTTTCCCGCCGAGCATGAACGGGCGGATTGGCGCGGCTATCTGTATCGGGCCGGGATCACCGCCCAGCTCGCTTTATCCTCTCACTTGCTGGACATCGGTTTTGCCGATGACTGGTGCGCCCGCCATATCGGCCTGCGTGTCGCCAAGTCGCTCGCCTACGCCAATGCGACGGGGTTGGGGCACCACTGCCCCGACATGGCGCGGCTGGCGGTTGTCCTCACGCCCTATTGGCGATGGAACCAAGCGCGGCTCTTTGGCGAGCCGGAACCCGATGACGATGGACTGACAGCCCCGCAGGTTCATGCGCTGCTCCGCGCCCTGCTGGACGATGTGCGGGACGTAACCGGCCATCCGCGCCCGCGAGGGCGGCGCAGTTGATGCCATAGCAATGACGGACGACCGGCACGGCAGAATGAAGGTGGCCGGTCCCCTGCTGTTGTCGGCGCTGGCACACATTGCGCTGTTGGTGCCGCTCTCGATTCCCGGTTGCTCGATTTCGCAGCCGCCGGAGAAGCCAGCGGAACCACTGAAAGAGATCGAGGCTTTGACAGTCGATTTATTGGACGAGCTTCCGTCTCCGCCGAGCAAGCCGCCGCGCCTCGCAGGCGAGATATGCGATCCCAACGCTCCTTCTGAATATCATTATTTCGATTTAAAGCCCGGCCCAACAATCGATCGGATATGTCAGGCCGCTGCCCCCCACTTTCGCGATATAATCATGGCCACGGATTCGGTGACGGGAAAGCGATCACGCGCGTTGCAGGGCTGGTTCAGGCCATTTGATGCCGTGCGGCTGCTGGCAGGGGATGCGGGCCTATGCGCCATCGATTTGAGCGAGGGCGTTGGCATCAACTACTGTAACGGATCGCATGTCCTTATCCGCAGATCGAATGAGGCATGGATGCGGCAGGAATGGGAGCCGCCGGATTGCAAGACACCAAAGCCCGCTCCCTTGCAGAAGCCAGCCACGACCTAGCTATTGCGGAACGGGCAGTCAGATGTGTGCCGACATTCTCTCCGCTTCGGTCGGCGTAAATGATCCATATTGCATCATAACAGTTATTATGTATTAAGCAGCGACGATCGGGCTCGAACCCGATTCGCGCGAGGGAGGCAGCATGACCGATACCGGACCGGCTTTCGTAGGTGACGACGCTCCGCCGTCGGCCACTTCCAGCACCGCCAGTCTGGTCGTCGCGCTTGTCGGGCTGATGTTGGCCTATATGCTCGGGCTCAACGTCACGCCCGTCCTCAACGGGGTCTGGACCGACCGGCTCGATCTGGCGCCCAGCGAGGCGGGTCTGGTTATCAGTGCGCAATTTGTGGCGATGGCGATCGCCACTATCCTGGCGGGGCGGTTCGTCGGCCGTTTGCGGATGCGCCGGAGCGCGATCATCGCGGCGCTGTGGACGATGGCCTGCTACGTCGCTTCCGGTTTTGCGAAGCAAAGCGAAATGCTGATGCTCTGTTTTGGGCTGAGCGGCGTGGGGATCGGGTTTCAGATGGGCGCGATGGCAGCGCTATTGTCGCATCGCGCGGATTCCGACCGGGTTTATGCCATCGCGGTGGTGATCGGGTCCTCGCTGGTTGCGGCACTTACCATCGCGTTCGCTTCGGCGGTGCCGCATCTGACCATTCCTCAATTTTTTGCGGCGCTGGCTCTGATTCCGCTGGTCCAACTGGCGCTGGCTTTTCTGCTTCCGCTCCGGCTGCAATCCGTGCGGCCCTCGGCTTCGCCATCCAAGCGCCCCCGCGGCGCGATCCCGCCGGTCGTCGTCGCGATGATATTTATGCAGATTGGCGGTATGGCGGTCTGGGCTTTCACCGAACGGGTAGGTCACCGCCTCGGCCTGCCGACGGCGACGATCGGGACGATCCTTGCCGCGACTGCCGTGAGCGCGATCATCGGTGCCGCTTGTGCGGCCCGCGCGGCGCGGCTGCAACGGCGCACCGCACTGGCGCTAGTGGGCCTGACCGGCTTTGGCTTGTCGAATCTGTCGATCATTCTTGCCCCGTCGCCCACGGTTTATGCTGCGGCGCTGTTGATGCAGGCCTTTGCCCTGACCTTCACTCTGCCGTTCCTTACCGCTGTTGCGCTCGAAGAGCAGGATGGTGGTCGAACCGCAGCCTATGCGCACGGATGGTCGATGCTGCTCGGCGCTGCGAGTCCTTATGCGGCCGGGTGGCTGATCGAGGAACACGGCTTTGCTGCGATAGCTTTTTACAGCGGGACCGCGCTGTTGCTTTCCATCCTGCCACTGCTGATCCGGCATCACCGCGGATCGCCGATGCACGATGCTCGGCCTCAATACGCCAATAATACATAACAACAGTCATGATTATATTATGCAAACATATATCCAGTGGAGGGACGTCATGAAGAATTCCAAGTCAGCTATGCTCGCAACCGCCTGCCTCTTCGGACTTGCGGCCTTGCCTGCCGCGGCCCAAGCACAGGAGGAGGGGGCCTCCGACGCCGGGAACGGCGATATCATCGTCACCGCGTCGCGACGTGAGGAACGGATGCAGGATGTGGGCATCGCAGTCTCGGCGTTGTCGGGAGATCAGTTGCAGACGATGGGAGTTGCGTCGGGGAAGGATTTGGCGCGCGCGGTCCCGGGGGTGAATTTCACTGCGCCCACCGGCGGCAGCGGCACGATCGTTTTCAACCTGCGCGGCGTCGGGCTCAACGATTTCGGCGTCGGAAACGAGGGGCCGGTGGCGATCTATGTCGACGATGTCTATAACGCCTCGCTGAATTCGGCGGCGACGCCGATATTCGATATCGAACGCGTCGAGGTGCTGCGCGGGCCGCAGGGAACATTGTTCGGCCGTAACGCGACTGGTGGACTGGTTCATTTCATCAGCAATCGACCGAAGCATGAATGGGGCGGCAGCATCGATCTGCGCGCGGGCGACACCAGCTTCTATGGTGAAGGCGCGCTCAACATGCCGATTGCCGATCGCCTGTCCGCCCGGATCGCGGTCGTCACCGAGCAGGCCGAATCCTTTATCGACAACCACGACGGACCCGACGGATCGGGGATCAACAAGCTCGCCGGACGGTTCCGTCTCGCCTATGAAGGCGATACGGTTCGTGCCGACCTGATCCTGCGGGCGGGTCGGGGCAAATCCCGCCCGCAATATACGTTCGAGGCGACCGGAACCGGCGCCCACGGCCAGGGTGTTCCGATCGATACGCCCGCACACCAGATTTTCGGGGTGCCGAACACGCCGAGCCTCGCGACACTCGACGACGACGACCCCCACAGCGGCGCAGTGAATACGCCGGGACGCGACCGCCGCGAAAATGTCGGGGGGACGCTTCGTCTGGAGGCGGCGCTGGCCGATGGCATCGACCTGGTGTCGATCACCGACGTCACCCGCAACGAAACCGAATTCCTCGAAGACACTGACGTTACGCCACTCCAACTGGTCGAGATCGCGTCGGACAGCCGGACCCGCCAATTCTCGCAGGAACTTCGCCTGGCGGGAACGGGCGACAGTGTGAACTGGGTGCTTGGCGGCTACTATTTCCATAACCGCGTGCGCAATGAGCGCGACTTCAACCTCTATCTCCTCGATACGGCACTCCGCTCGGACTTCGCCCTCAAAGCCGAGTCTGTCGCATTCTTTGGTGAAGCGGCGGTCAAGGTGGCGCCCACGCTGACGCTGGTGGGCGGGTTGCGCTGGACCCGCGAAGTCCGGCACGTCGATTTCGCGCAGGACCTGTTCGCCGACATTGACGGTTCGGGGCTTTATTCGCCGACCAACTATGTCGCACGGGTGTTTGAATTCAATCGCACCGTCAACGGCGACGCGGCGCGGCAGGCTACCAGCCGGATCAGCGGGCGGGCGCGGGTTGAATGGCGCCCCGGCGATGGGGTGCTTGCCTACGCCGCCTATAACCGCGGCTTCAAATCGGGCGGGTTCAACAATCTGCTCGACGCCAGCAATGTTACGCCGGTCCAGATGCCTTACAAGCCGGAAACGCTCGACAGCTATGACATCGGCATCAAGACCGAAACGGCGGACCGGCGGCTGCGGTTCAATGTCAATGCTTTCTACTATGACTACCAGGATTTTCAGGCGTTCCGGTCGCAAGGTCTCAGCAGTTTCCTGTCGAACGTCCAAGCGGAAATCTACGGCGTCGACGTCGATTTCAACCTGCGCCCGGTGCGCGGCTTGACCCTCAGCGGCGGGTTTGAACTGCTGCACGCCAAGGCCTTCGACATTGACCTGCCCGACGGCAGCCAGGCCGACCGGCGTCTGGCCAATGCGCCCCGCTTTTCCCTGGTTGCCGGGATGCACTACGAAGCGCCGCTCGGCAGCGGTGCGGTCAGCCTGGACTTCAACGGCCGCCATGCGTCGTCGCAATATTTTAATATCGCCAATTCGCCCGTCACGCGCGAACGCGCCAATTTCCTGGTCGATGCGCGCATCGCCTATCGGGTGGGCAATGATGGCCCAGAATTTTATGTCTCGGCGGTCAACCTGTTCGACCGTCGTTACCGGCTTTATGCGGTTGACGTGAACTCGCTGGGCTTTACCCAGTCGATGTACGCAGAGCCGCGACGGGTCGCGGTGGGGGTGAAAGCGCAATTCTAGGAGCCGAAGGGCCGCGCCGGGCGCGGCCGTTACCGGAGGAGAGGATAGTGAGGGCGGCGTCACGCACGGTTGCAGACGGTCTGGACAGGCGCGCGGAGGTGGTCGCGGCGACGCGACGGGTCATCGCGCGCGATGGCCTCGACAAGGCGTCGATGCGCGCCATCGCCCAGGAACTCGGCTGTACGACCGGAGTGCTCACGCATTATTTCCGCGACAAGGAGGCGATGCTCGATGTCGTGCTGGCTGAAATCGTCGCGGGCGTTGACGACCGGCGCCGACGGCTGCTGTCCGGCGATTACGGCCTCGCCGATGTCATCGACTATCTGTGTGACACCCTGCCCAATTCGGATGATCAGATCGAATGGTGGAAGGCCTGGCTCGCCTTTACCTCGGCGTCGTTCGGGGCCGGACGCCGGGGGACCACGCATACCCGTTTCTATGACCAGCTCCGCCGCAATTGGGAAAGCAGTTTCCGCGCGCTGGCGGCGCGGGGCGATGTGCGTGACGACATCGACCCGGCGCTGGAAGGCGACAGCCTGCTTGCGCTGCTCGACGGCATGGGGGTTCAAATTCTGATCTCGCCCGAGAAGCTGCCGCGCGATCGCCAGCGGGCGATCCTAACCCGCCATTTCTCCAGCATAGTTCCTTGAAAGAGCCGTCTCAAAAGCCGAGCGGCTCAAAGCGCACTACTTTAATAACAACTGTCATTATGAAGGATTGGATATGAGCACCACGACCGGGAATGAAACGACTTGGGACAATGTGTTTTCCTATCATCCCATGCCGGTCGATCTGGCCAGCGCGGACGGGGTTTTTCTCTTCGATACGCAGGGCGAACGCTATTTCGACGCTTCGGGCGGTCCGTTCGCGGTCAGCATGGGGCATGGGCACCCGCGGCTGACAAAAGCCATCGCCGAGCAGCTTTCCTCTTACGCCTATGTCCATCCGATGCTCGGGAACCGCCGGCGCGCTGACCTGTGTGATCGCATCGCGGAGGTCGCTCCGAAAGGGATGCGGGCCAGCTATCTGGTTTCGGGCGGGTCCGAAGCGGTCGAGACGGCGATCAAGATCGCGCGCCAATATCATGTCGCGCGCGGAAATGGCGGCAAGCACAAGATTATCAGCAATTATGAATCCTATCACGGCATGACGCTGGCGACGATGAGTTTGTCAGGCAATCCAGGCACGACGCGTCACTATGATCCTATGATGCTGCAGTGGCCCAAGATCGAGCAATATAGCGACTATCGGAAACCCGACGGCCTGTCGCGTGACGAATGGGGCGTGCTGGTGGCGAGAGAGCTGGAAAAGACCATCCTTCATCACAGCGCCGATTCGGTCGCCGCCTATATCGCTACGCCGCACGGTTGCGGCTCTGATTATGGCGTCGTGCCGCCCGACGCCTATTGGCGCGAAATCCGTCGCATCTGCGATGAGAACGATGTGCTGTTCATCGCCGACGAGGTCGTCACGGGCTTCGGGCGCACCGGTAAATGGTTCGGGATGGACCATTATTCGGTCGATCCCGACATGATCGCCTTCGCCAAGGGTGTGTCGTCCAGCTATGTGCCGCTCGGCGGCGTCATCGTCAGCGACGCGGTGAACGAGGTGTTCAACAAGGGGGTGGGGTTCGTTCACGGCTTCACCAACGGCGGCAATGCGCTTGCCTGCGCTGTGGGCTGTGCGGTGATCGAGGCGATCCGCGAGGATGGTCTGCTCGATGCGATACAGCAGCGCGAGGCGCAGCTTTTCTCCTATCGCGACCGACTGCTCGCGCATCCGAATGTTGCCGACGTGCGCGGGTGGGGCCTGTTCATGGTGCTCGAACTGGTCAAGCCCGATCCTGATGGAAAGCGCGATTTCTTCGCCCCGCAGGATCAGGCGGAACTCAAGTTCCAGACGGCGATGCTGCGCAACGGGGTGGCGATGTATTCCACGCTCTACGGCCCGAACCGGCGCCCGGTGATGCAGCGCGGACTACCAATGTGGATCGCGCCCGCGTTCATCATTTCCGAGACCGAGATGACCGAGATGATGGATCGGATCGATCGTGCCCTGCACCAGTGGGAGCAAGGGATGACGATGCCATGACGTTCTTGAACGCCAGATCCCAAGACTGCCGTTATGAGCATTGGCGGGCGGTATTGTTGCTTGGCGTTGTCATATATTCTTGTCTCTGAGCCTCCGGTGGTATCCGCGAAACTGGATTGAGGTGACACGGCGAAAGTGGTCCAGACGTAATGTTAGTATTTCCGGCGGATTTTCCTTGAAGAGGAGGAACGTCGATGAAGAAGCAGAGGTTTTCCAGGGAGCAAGTCGTGCCGGTTTTTTAGCAGGCGGAGATGGGCCTGCCGGTGAAGGATTTGATCCGCCAGATCGCGATAGCCGAGCAGGCATAGCGTAGCCGAGGGTGGACGCCTCCGCGATGCTTCGACAGTTTCACTCTGTCGGAGAAGAGGAGGAAAATATGACCGTATACGCTGGACTGGATGTTGCGAAGGACGAGGCCGCGATCTGCATCCGGGCATATTCTGTGGGAAGGCAAGGCCCCGTCGAACGGCGATGCGCGGCCTCGCCCCATACAATATATCTGCAAATGCTGGGCAAATGAGCCCGCACGATTTAAAGCCCGCACCATCAAAGGCCGGGACCAAACACCTAAGCCGATACGCGACATCAACTATTACTTGCTTCCTGCTCGGCCTCGAACGCTCTCTTGCCCTTGCGTTGCCAGCGGACGAGGGCATAGTTGCGGTCCTCCCCGCGCAATTTGTCCGCAACCGCAAGGAACGCGCCATAGATCGTGACGCGATCGTCGTCGGTCAGATCGACGAGCCCGGCCTTCACGGCGAGACCGCCGAGCTCGATGAGTTGCTTCGTGCGCTCGCGGCGCTTCACCACCCACTGGCGCATGTCGGTCCGAGCCTTTCGTGCCTCAGCGCGATGCCGCGCTGCCTTCGAGCGGTAGAGTGCCCTCCGCGTGGCGTTGAAGTCGCGACGCAGGCTGGCGTGCGCCTCGCTGAAAGAAGACCGCGCCCTCCTTGCGCCAGCCCTCCTTGATGCTCGCATCCTTGGCCGCAACCGCGCCGAGCAGCGCGCCCACCAGAAGATCGGCGTCAAGCGCATCGGCCCCGGTTGCCGCGACCAGTTCGCCGAGTTGGCGCACCCGCTTTTCCTTGAGCGCCTTCGCCTTGTCGGCGAGCACTCTCAGTTCTGAATCAAAATCCCGTGGCTTGCGCATTGAAAGTCTCCATCGTTTTCCGGTGAAGTAATATTAGGCTATCATTGAGCGCAGCGCAGTAGAGTCGCCGGGACGGTCTGGCACTGCCTAGTCCCTGCCGAGAATTTATTCGAGGAGGGCGCGCTTATACGTCGTGCCGACGTGCGCTTAGTGGCGTAGATGGATTGCCGTCATGGCAATCTATCACTTCTCGGTTCAGGTCATCGGACGCGGCGCGGGGCGAAGCGCCGTCGCGGCGGCAGCCTATCGTGCGGCCGAGCGGTTGCACGATGAACGGCTCGACCGTGACCATGATTTCACGAACAAGTCGGGCGTCGTCCATTCGGAAATCCTTCTGCCCGAAGGCGCGCCCGAACACTTCTCGGATCGCGCAACGCTTTGGAACGAGGTCGAGGCGACCGAGAAACGCAAGGACGCGCAACTCGCGCGCGAGGTGGAGTTCGCCATTCCGCGCGAGATGACGCAGGCGCAGGGTGTCGAACTGGCCCGCGACTTCGTGGCTACCGAATTCGTCGAACGCGGCATGATCGCTGACCTCAATGTCCATTGGGACATCGGCGCGGACGGGCTGGCGAAACCCCATGCCCATGTCATGCTCACCATGCGCGAGGTCGGCGCGGATGGGTTCGGCGCGAAGGAACGCGACTGGAACCGCACCGAACTTATCGAGCAATGGCGCGAGCGCTGGGCCGATCACGTCAACGCGCGGCTTGCCGAACTCGACATAGACGCTCGCATCGATCACCGCAGTCTGGAAGCGCAAGGCATCGGCCTTGAGCCGCAAGACAAGATCGGTCCAGCAGCTTCGCGCATGGGGACACGCGGGCTTGAGTCCGAGCGGATCGAGGATCACCGCGCCACGGCGCAGCGTAACGGCGAACGCATCATCGCCGAGCCGCGCGTCGCGCTCGATGCGATCACCCATCAGCAGGCCACATTCACGCAGCGCGACATGGCGATGTTCGTGCATCGCCATACGGACGGAAAGGAGCAGTTCGACCGCGCGATGAGCGCAGTTCGCGCCTCGCCCGATCTTGTCGAACTTGGTAAGGACGGGCGCGGCGAAGACCGCTTCACCAGCCGCGAGATGATCGAGACCGAACAGCGGTTGCAGCGGGCATCGGAACAGATGGCCGAACGCGAGCGCCATCGCGTGGACGAGAAGGCGCGCGAAGCGGCATTGGCGCGGGCGGAGGCAGGCGGACTTGTGCTGTCGGGCGAGCAGCGCGCCGCGTTCGACCATGTGACGAGCGAGCGGGATTTGAGCCTCGTCGTTGGCTATGCCGGGACCGGCAAGAGCGCGATGCTGGGCGTCGCGCGCGAGGCATGGGAGCGCGCCGGGTATGAGGTGCGCGGCGCGGCGCTATCGGGCATCGCGGCGGAAGGGCTAGAGAACGGTTCGGGCATCGCGTCCCGTACCATCGCCAGCATGGAACATGGCTGGGCGCAGGGCCGCGATCTTCTCACGCCCCGCGATGTTCTGGTTATCGACGAGGCGGGCATGGTCGGCACGCGCCAGATGGAGCGCGTGCTGTCCCATGCCGCCGATGCCGGCGCAAAGGTGGTGCTGGTCGGCGACCCGCAGCAGTTGCAGGCGATCGAGGCGGGCGCGGCGTTCCGGGCGATCCACGAACGGCATGGCGGCGTCGAGATTACGGAGGTTCGCCGCCAGCATAAAGGCTGGCAGCAGGACGCCACGCGGCATCTCGCCACGGGACGAACCGGCGAGGCGATCCACGCCTATGCGGAGCGCGACATGGTCCATGCGGCCGAGACGCGCGAACAGGCGCGCGGCGAGTTGATCGAGCGGTGGGATCGCGACCGGCAGGCGAACCCCGACGCCAGCCGCATCATTCTCACCCACACCAATGCCGAGGTGCGTGAACTCAACGAGGCCGCGCGCGATGCGATGCGCGCCAGCGGCGATCTTGGCGAGAATGTTCGCCTCAAGGTCGAACGTGGAGATCGGGATTTTGCTGCGGGCGACCGAATCATGTTCCTCAAGAACGAGCGCGGGCTTGAGGTGAAGAACGGCACGCTGGGCACCGTCGAGCAGGTCAACGAGCGGAGCATGACCGTCCGCACCGATGACGGGCGCAGCGTCGCGTTCGACGTGAAGGACTATCGCGACCTCGATCATGGCTATGCCGCCACGATCCACAAGGCGCAGGGCATGACTGTGGACCGGTCGCATATGCTGGCAACGCCGGGGGGTAACAGCCATCTGGCTTACGTCGGACTGTCGCGGCATCGCCAGCACGTCGATCTCTATTATGCGCGGGGGGATTTTGCCAATCAGAATAGCCTTGTACGCGCATTGTCGCGCGACGGCGCGAAGGAGATGGCGAGCGATTACCGGGAAGCTGATCCCGCACGTTCCTTTGCCGAGCGGCGCGGGATCAGCGTCCGCGAGCGCGTCGCGGAAATCGTCCGCACCGGGGCTGAGAAGGCGCGTGGGATCTTCGACGGCTTGCGCCTCTCCTTGCCCGGTCAGCAGCGCGATCAGGATATGTTCGCGGGCTTCCGCCCGCCGGAACGGGCGGGCCAACAAACGCAGTCCGCGCCCTCCCATGCTACCGGCCAGCGCCGTGCCGTCGAACGCTATGCGCGCGCCGTGAATGAGGTCGCCCGGATGCGCGACCGGGGCTTGCCGGTGCTTCCCCACCAGCATGATGCCCTGAACAGGGCTGGAGAGGCGCTGGACGCAATCCGGCCCCATGCCTCGACTGACTTGCAGAACGCCCTCCAGCGCCAGCCGGATCTTATCCACGAGGCTGCGGAGGGACGCGGCCAGGCCGCGGTGCGTGCAATGAACAAGGAAGCCGAGCTGCGCGCCGACCCGTTCAAGCGCGCCGACCGCTTTGTTGAGGGCTGGCAGAAGCTCCGGCAGGCGCACGAGGACTTGCGCCGCGACGGCGACCTCCGGGGTGCGAAGCGCGTCGGGCAGGAACTGGCGGGCATGGCGAAAAGCCTCGAACGCGACGCGCAGATGGAATCGCTGCTGCGCGGGCGGCGGCACGAACTCGGGATCGGAACGAACATGGGCCGGGACGTCGCGCACGACCTTGCGGCGTCGGTGCCGATCGACCGCGCCCGCGACCTTGGCATGAGCCGATAGGAGGAAGATATGGACAACGACAGACAGCTACCGCGACTGCCCTATGACGATCCCGACCCCGATCCGGCGACACGGGCGTTCAACCGGCTCGAAGGCGAAATGGCGATGATGCGCCGGGCAGTCGAGCATCTCGCGACCGAGAAAGCCGAGATCGACATTCCCGATTACAGCAATACGCTGGGCGAAATGGCAAATCGGCTCGTCTCTATCGAGAGCAAGCCTGCGATGACGATCACCCCGGAGGATATGGCGGCGCGGATCGCGGCAGCGGCCACCGGGGCGCGGCGCGAAGATCAGGCCGCGCTTGCCCAAGCGAAGCGCGAGCATGTCGAGGCCGTCCGCGACTTGCGGGCGATCATCGGCACGGCCAGCACCATTGACGAACAAAACCGCCGCCGTTGGTGGTGGGGCGGTGGCGGCTTGCTCGCCGGGTGCCTCCTATGGGCGGTGCTTCCCGGCTTCGCGGCGCGCATCCTTCCGACAAGCTGGCATCTGCCCGAACGCATCGCCGCGCGCACCGTTCGCGAGCCGACCCTATGGGAGGCGGGAATCCGGATCATGCACGCCGACAATCCGGCGGCATGGCAATCCATAGCCGCTGCACACGAGATGCGCCGCGACAATCGCGAGGCCATCGACGCTTGCGAGCAGCAGGCCGCCAAGGCCAAGAAGCCGGTGCGATGCACTATCAGAGTGAGGGCAGTTACGAGGTAGATGAATGATTAGGCCGCATTTAACAGTCCCCATGCTAATCGTGGCGAATGGAGAAGAAATCGGGTGAAACTATACCGTTGCTGCAAGGGGCGAACTGGGATGCAATTTTCGCCGAGGTCAACGCTTGGCGCGGTGCTTGTATGCACCATTTCTCGATGGTCGAGATGGCGGTCACAGAGACTTTGCTTGGACTAAGCGCTGTGACACCGGACGGCGCAGCCGTTCGCCTACGTCACCTGATCGGGCAGCGGCTCGAGGACTTGACGGCGGCGATTACTCCGGGCGGGCCGTTCGGGGAAGCGGGTAAGGCCGCACTAGTTGAACTTTCTCTGTATCGTGAGAAGCACGAGGCATTTCGCAGCTTATTGTGTCATGGGGTGGTGAAGGTCACGATCGAACGAAGCGGCCAATGGGTTTTGGTTATGCGGGCGTTGTCGATCCGTGCGCGTCAGGCCGAGCGAAACGCTCTGGCTCTGGATCAGGACGAGGCTCAAGCGGCGCTCGTTGCATTAAAGCGCGATGGGCAAAAACTCGCTTCGGTGCTTGGCCAATTACGCAAAGCCGTCACCTCTTAATTGCGTTCAACTCCGCTTAAATGCCTCATGAACAGCGCGGGCGCTTAGGGGCCGGATCACGCGGGGGCGCATGTATGCCGGGCGGCTTGAGACTCGATAGCCACGATTGAAGCGCGGCAGTGTCTCCCTCATTCGCGCCCTCAACCCGATGGCCCCGGCCACCGGCAGCAAGGTGCATCAGCTTTTCGGGAAGCATTTGGGGTTCCGCTCCGAAATACCACGTTGCATCTGGATCGAATATCAGCACCGGCGCGGACGTGTCTTTCCGAAATTCGTCCTCTCCGGGGTGGTAATCAGGGCGCAGCCGCTTGAACCCGCCACCCGGCCTTGCCCGATACACCGCATCCGAACGCCCGCGATATTGGCGCTCATAATCGCCAACCTCGGCACGGTGGGCAACTTGCCCCGCCCATATCACAAGGCCACGCGGAGCCGGACTCGGGCGGAAGCCAATGACCCATTCACCCACTCTTGCACTCGCCCGGATTTTGGGCTTGCACGTTGCCAGCGACACCAACCCGTCATCAACACACGGGGCCATCCCCGTGTCATGCTGCAAGATGTAGCGGAGAATCCGGGTCATGACCGGATTGCCTCTATCGTTCGCTCCAACCAATCGCGGGCCGTCGCATCCTCTCCAATATCAGTCACGAACTCTTGCCCGCGCGCGACGACCTCAAGCCGGTCCTCGGCCAGCCATCGTTCGGGTTTTCCGTGGAACGATAGTCCGGCCGTTCTAAGCCAATCCGGCACAATCCAATGCCGGAGGGGGCCGCCCGGTTGCGTCAGGCGCAAGGTTTCATGGTCTTTTCTCGCGACCTCGCCAACGCCCCGATAGATGGTGTTGTTCTCGTTCCACTCACCGATTGTATGCGGGTGCGGTCGGTCCAGTTCGCCAAGCTGGCCCGTTGACGGAGAAACCACGCTATCAACCCGGAGATAGCCGAATATGCGGTGGTGGCGCTCGCCCGTATGCTCATCAGCAAACAGGCCGAAAAATAGGAATACGTCGCCAATCCCAACGCCCATGTTACGGAGATGAGATTGCGCCGCGCCGCATTGGCCGAACAGGCATTGTCCATCCGTGAACATCGGGTCTTCATGGCAAAGATGGTCGCGAGCGATTTTGCCACGCGTAGCCCGCTCGACAATCTCGCCCAACCCAAGATGATCGTATGTTGTGATCGAGCGGCGGCGCGTCGGAATGGGAAGGCTTACAGGACGCCCCGCAATGATCGGGGAAGCCGTGCCGCCGGACCCTGTATCAAATCCTTTTCGACTTAAAATAACTCGCACCGTCGGGCCAGCCTCGTGATGATTAGGGAGTTGGAGTCGCGACGCAGAGTTGAAGGCGCAGCGACTACTGGTTTGAAAGATCAAGGAGTGTCGTGATGGACCAGTTAGAGTCGATTCCCAAGCCGAGCAGCTATGTTTTCGTCGGCGGCTAGTGTCGCGAGATCACGGCGATGCAGCCCTACATGCGAAACAAGATGGTCTTTCAAATTGGGCAGATCGATTGGCGTTCGGGTGAGGTCATTCGCTTTGCCAAGACGCCGAAACATCTTCCAACCCAGAAATGACCAGATCGCACCCTTTGCAATCCCCCAAAAACTAAATGCTGGCCACGCTGAGGATGCAATCCCGATCCCGCCCAGAACGCAAAGGACATAGAGAGCGAACACACGAGGAAGGGCGAGGGCTGCGCGAACGCCGGACATTGAAAAGATAATCATGCAGGTGGCGGAGATTATCGCACCAACGAGAGGAATATAGCTGTAAGCGAAGTGATCAACGGATGTGCCAAATTCATAGAATTTATAGCATCCGTAGAAAAACGCGACAACGCACGGCAGCAAGGCATTCGCTAGGAAGAGGTCATGCGTGCGGCCTTGCATAACTTGCCACATGTTTTCATCTGAGAATTGCGTCATATTGCCTCCCCGACCGCTCCTTAACCTGAACCTGTGTCGGCAGGAAGCCTTCCGCCTCATTCAGATGTGTGGATTGAAATAGATACCGCGCTGTCCATTAAGAACCGGTCAAAGCAGGGAGCGTGACGATCGGGGCGCAATTTCTACTTGGTGGGTATCCTACATACCGTCCCGATTTTTCGGGAGGCAGGTTATGGGATGCGAAGCATTTTCCCACCACGGCCCGAATCATACCATCGCGACCCACGGAAAATGTGGGAATGTTTGTGGTATCAGTTTTTGGGGAATTTTAAATTTACGCGTAAAATCAACGCGATAAACCGCTTGACTGGTGACCCCTACGGGACTCGAACCCGTGTTTCAGCCGTGAGAGGGCCGCGTCCTAGACCGCTAGACGAAGGGGCCGTAGCGACGATCGAGAATGGTGACCCCTACGGGACTCGAACCCGTGTTTCAGCCGTGAAAGGGCCGCGTCCTAGACCGCTAGACGAAGGGGCCGTCGATCGGTGAAGCGGCGCATTAGACGGGCGCGCACCCGTGGTCAAGCGCGGGCTCTGCTCTCGGGGCAAAAATATTGCAGCGCGGCGTTTCAATCGGCCCAGGCGGCATCCTCGAGGTGGAGTTCGGCCGCTGGGCGGCTCCCCCAATCATCTCGTTTCGCGCGCCCCGCGAGCCACAGTTTGCGCGCGCCGCGCGCGTGGAGCAGCGCCTGGCCCAGTTCGGTTTCGGCGCTGCGAAATGCAATCGCCTTGAAACGCGCGCCGTCGTCGCCCGACACGATGAGCCGGACATGGTCGGTGCCAACCACACCCGATTCGACAATTCGCACCGGCCCCGTCGCAACACGCGGTGCCGGCCAACCGGCGCCATAAGGACCCGCACTCTCGATAGCGTCGCACCACAGGGGGCTGATGCCCTTCGGCGCGAGCATCGCGTCGATCAGCAGCGACTTTCCGCCGCTCGCGCGTTCGACGTCGGCGGCGAGACGGTCGTTGAGGAAGGCGCCGAGGGCATCGAGCTTGCCGGGGGCAACGGTCAGCCCCGCAGCCATGGCATGGCCGCCCCCGGCGACGAGGAGCCCCGTCTCCTTCGCAGCGAGGATGGCGGCGCCAAGATCAACGCCCGAAATCGAGCGGCCGGAACCCTTGCCCACGCCGTCCTGGTCGAGCGCGACGACGATCGCGGGACGGTAGAGTTTTTCCTTCAGGCGTCCCGCGACGATACCGATAACCCCGGGATGCCATCCCGCGCCTGCGACGATCGCGACTGGGGCATTGGCGCAGGCGGCGCTCGCGGCGATCGCCTCATCGAGCACGGCCGCCTCGATCGCGCGCCGCTCTTCGTTGAGCCGGTTCAACTCCTGCGCGATTTCGGCGGCTTCGTTCGGGTCGCTCGTGGTGAGAAGCCGGACGCCGAGGTCGGACTTTCCGACGCGGCCCCCGGCATTGATCCGGGGCCCCAGCGCAAAGCCCATATCGCTGGCGCTCGGCGGCTTGGTCAGCCGCGCGGCGTCCATCAGCGCCGAGAGGCCGATATTGCCGCGCCGCGCCATCACCTTCAGTCCCTGGGTCACCAGCGCCCGGTTGAAGCCGGTCAACCGCGCGACGTCAGCGACGGTGCCGAGCGCGACGAGGTCGAGCAGTTCGATCAGCGCCGGCTCGGGCCGCTTACCGAAAAATCCGCGAGCGCGCAGCGTGCGCAGCAGCGCCGCGCCGAGCAGGAAGGCGACCCCGACCGCGGCCAGATTGCCGTGGACCGCAGCCTCCGCCGCTTCATCAAGCCGGTTGGGGTTCACGACCGCGAAGGCGTCGGGCAGGGTGGTCGCGCACTGGTGATGGTCGACGACAATGACCTCGACACCGGCGGCCTTGGCCTCGGCGATGGCGTCGAACGCCTGCGCCCCGCAATCGACCGTGACAACGAGCTTCGACCCCGCTTCGCCGATCCGGACCAACGCGGCGCCCGAGGGGCCATAGCCCTCCATCAGCCGGTCGGGAATGTAGGCACCCACCGGCACGTCGAGCGCGCGAAGCAGCCGCACCAGAAGCGCCGCCGAGGTCGCGCCGTCGACATCATAGTCGCCAAAGATCGTCACGGCCTCGCGCGCCTCGACCGCGTCGGCGAGGCGCGACGCGGCCGCTTCCATGTCGCGGAACAGGGCAGGATCGGGCATGAAGCTGCGCAAGGTCGGAAGCCGCTGGCGCTCGACATCGTCGCGGGCGACCCCGCGCGCGAGAAGCAACTGGGTGACGAGGTCGTCCGGGGCGAGGCCTTCGTCCCCCATGTCCGCGCTCGCGCGGCGCCACTGCCATGGCTGGCCGAGGATCGAACGCTCAATCCCCAGCGCAAGGCCGCTCGCAGCGCCGTTCATGCGCGCCCCCCCGCCGCAAGGATGCGCGAGCGCAGCGTCTGCGCCGCTGCGAGTGGGATCGCGGGGATCTCGTGGCTGCCGAGCGAACTTCCGCCCGGCACCCCGAAGACGAGCGTCGCGAGACCGAGCGGGCGGAGGATGAAATCGGTCTTGAGGTCGACACTCTGCACCGAGGCATGCGGAAGCAGGGTCGTCCTGGGTTTGAGCCAGCCGCGCCGGATCGCGACCATGCCGGGCAGGTCGGTCCAGCTATGAAAGCGGGCGCTAGAGAGCGTGGCGGCGGCGATCAGCGCACCGGCAGCGATGCCGAGCCCGCCGAGCGGCTGGCCGAGCCACATGGTGATCGCCCCGCCAACCGCGGCGCAAAGGGCCACGAGGAGGCCGCCGGCGGCGATGATGCGATGGCTATGCTCCCAGGACTGGGCGTCGCCTGGGCGATGGATTGCAATCTCGGCAAGTACGGGGTCGATCTCCGAGAGATGTCCGAAGGGGACGACCTGATGGTCCTTCTCCTTTTCGCCGTCGCTCGCAAGACTCTGAAGGCGCAGCTCGTGCCAGTCGAATCGCTTCCGGAACCAGCCGGTGACAAGGATGGCCGCCTGCACCCGGCGTACCGGCAGGGCGACGTCGGTGCGCGTCGTGAGCCCGCGCGTGCGCCGCAGAGCACGGGGCTCGCGGGTCAGGCGGAAATCCCAATTGGCAAGGACCATCATGAGCACCCCGCTCGCAAAGCCGATGAAGAGCAAGGAAAGAAGCGCGCCGACCCCCGCGATCCAGCGATGCGCGACGATCCATTGTTCGAGCCCGTAGCGCTCGGCAAGGTTGAACCAGTCGAGCGGGTTGAAGATATTGAAGTCGAACGGCAGCAGATTGTCGAAAAGCTGCATGGCAGCGGCGACCACGGCAAGCGCGGCGAGCGAGAAATTGAACAGGCCGGCGATCAGCAGGCGGCCGGGCGACATGGCGAATAGCAGCCGGTCCTCACTCGCCGGTGCGATGGCTTCGGCTGCACCCTTGCTGTTCGCGGGCGCTGCGGCGGCGGGAACCGCGTCGCCGCGATGCGCACGGATCGTGGTGCGGAGCGCCTGCGCGGCGTCGAGCCCGATCGCGTCGAGCCGCGCCTCATCCGTCTTGTCGCCGCCCGCGCCAGTTTCAAATCCGACCTTCGCGATGCCGAGTACGCGCGCGATCAATCCCTGCTCGATGCTGACGTCCTGGATGCGATCGAAGGGAATGGTCCGGTGCTGGCGCGACAAGAGGCCGCTTTCGATCACGATCTCGTTCGCGCCGACCTGAAAACGAAAACGGGCCCATGCGGCCCACGCCGCGACGAGCGAGATCAGCACAAAGGCAGCGAATGCCGGGAGCACATAGACCCATTTGCCCGCGATCCCGATCGCCGCGAGCGCGGGGAGAAAGTTGACCGTGCGCGGGCCGAGCCTGACGATCGCGAGCGCGAGCGTCGCGGGGTGCAGGCGTTGCCACTCCCCGCGTCGAGGCGCGGCGTCGGGCGCGAGGGCTGCGGCGCCGTCGGTCATGCGAAGTCGGTCTGGATGTGGCGGCGAATCTCTTCGCGCATGGCGGCGGCGAGGTCAGCGCGCAGGCCCGGAAGCGTCACCGTGCTGTTGTGCGTGCCCGAAGTATGGACGACGAGGTGTGACAGGCCGAACCAGCGCTCAATGGGCCCTTGGCCGACGTCGATATGCTGGACGCGAACGAAGGGGACAATCGTGTCGGTCCGAAAGAGCCAGCCGCGCGCGACGCGCAGTTGCCCCTCGCCAATCTTGAACCCCCAGCGCTGCGCGCGCCTGGCCGGGAATGTGGTGATGGCTGTCAGTGCAAACAGCCACGCGATCGCGGTCAGCAGTCCGTAGGGCCCGTCCACCGCGCGCACGACGAAATTGTCAAGCAGCGTCGCGCCGACCGCGATTGGCAAAATGTTGAACAGGGCCGAAATGCGTAGCACGTGGCGGAAGGATGGATCGACCGGATCGAGGCCTTCGGCCGCGTTCAGCGCATGCGCATCGAAGGGGTCGATGGGGTGAGCGGCGACGGTGTCGGTCATCCCTCCTCGATAGTCCGCCTGACCCCTAGGGCACAACTATATTGAAGCGGGGATCGGCGCGCGGGTGGAGCGCGAACCACGAAAGGAAAGCTCCGCGGTCGCCTTCGACGCGGATCGCGCCCGCTTGCATCAGGGCCGGAAATTGGGCTTGCCCCAGCATGACGTCGTCGAGCGTGCTGCGCTCGATCGTGATTGTCGCGGTCGGCGCCGCATCGGTGACGCCGTAGCGCGGGAATTCGACCCCGCCCCCGACGACCACGGCGACCCTTTCCTTGGTATCGGGAAGCACGAACTGGAACACGCCCTTCAGCGCCGATCCGTTCGCCGCGTCGAAGCGCGTTGCAAGTGCGTCGAAGAAGACAGAGGTGGGAATCGCGCTCACGAAGCTACGGCTCTGACCGTTGCTCGACGAGACGGGCACCTCGGTACCGCGGAGGCTCGCCGCGGCGGCAAGATAATAGTTGCGCCACGCTCCCGATTCCGCCTGGTAGCCAAGCTGGTCATAGGCCGAGGCGAGCGCGCTCCGCGCCGCCTCATTGGCGGGTTCGGCAAAGACGAGCTTGTTAAGTAGCTCGGCTGCCCAGCGATAGTCGCCCTGCGCGATCGCCGCCTTGGACACGGCGAGCAGCTTCTCCGCGCCGCCGGCAAGCGCGACATATTTGGGAGCCGACTGCTCGGGCGGCAACGGGTTGAAATTTGCCGGATTACCATCCCACCAGCCGAAATAGCGCTGATAAGTCGCCTTCATGCCGTGATTGAGCGTGCCATAATAGCCGCGGGTGGAGAAGTCGGCGCCTTGCACGGGCGCCTCTGCGGTCTGATCGGCAAGCTCGTGCAGCGTGGCGCCGCGGTTGGCAAGAAACAGGGTGCGGTCGTGGACATAGCGATAGGCGTCGCGCTGATGCGTCAACAGGCTTTCCACCTCGCCCGCGCCCCAGGTCGGCCAATGATGCGACCCCATCGCCACCTCCGCGGTCCCGCCCCATTTCAGGAGCATCGCGTCGATGACCTTCGACCAGCGCAGCGCGTCACGCACCTGCGCTCCGCGCAGGGTCAGGATATTGTGCAGATTATGCGTGACCACCTCGGTCGTGTGCAGCGTCTTGTAGGCAGGGACATAGAAGACAAATTCAGAGGGTGCCTCGGTTCCGCCCGCGTCGAGAAAATCGAACGCCAGCCCGTCGATGGTCAGCGCAGCGCCTTCTGGTGGCACCGTCTCCGTCGGCTCCATATAGCCGATTGTTCCCGACGACAGCTTGGGTCCGAGGCCGGTGTCGACCTGCCCCTTCTCTCCCGGCGCGAGGATCGCGCCGAACATATAGAGCGCGCGCCGCCCCATCGCGCCCCCCGCAAGGACATTCTCCGCGGTCGCTTCTTCCGAAAATCCGTGCGGGGCAATGATGCGTATCTTCTCCCTTGCGACCTGCTCGGGGGTGACGATACCGCCGACCCCGCCAAAATGGTCGCTATGGCTGTGACTGAAGATCACCGCCCTGATCGGCCGCTTGCCCGAATTCGCCTCAATCGTGTCGGCAAATAATTTCCAACCCGCCGCCGCGGTCTCTTCGGACAGGAGCGGATCGACGATGATCCAGCCCGTTTCGCCGCGGATGATCGTCATCACCGAAATATCATAGCCGCGGATTTGCCAAATCTTGTCGGGCACCACCTCGAAGAGACCATGGACCGCGTTGAGCCGCGCCTGGCGCCACAGCGACGGATTGACCGTGTCGGGTGCCCTGGCGGCGTTCAGAAAGGCGTAGGCTCGGCGGTCCCACACGATCCTGCCATCCTTGCCCAGGATCAGTCCGTCCGCGATCTCGGCTATCTTGCCGCGGGAGGCGTTTTCGAAATCCCGGGAGTCGTCAAGCGGGAGCCGCTTCGCTAGCTCGGCCTGCGCTGCGCGCGTCGCGTCACTTGCTGCATCTTGCGCCGAGGCAACCGGCACCGTCAGCAAGATCGGAACGGCTACCACCATCCACGCCAGTTTCATCGCATTCCCTCCCTGTGTCCGACCGGCTTGCGCATGGCGCCGGGGCTTGGCAAGCGGTCAGCATAAGGGACGAGATGGCGTCAGACTGCAAACTTCTTATCATTTGGCACAGTCGCACCGGCGGCAGCGAAGCGCTCGCCCGCGCGGCTGCCGAGGGCGCGGGCGACGCGGGCGCGTTGATGGCGGCGGGAGCGGTCGCGGCAGCCGATCTCCTCGCGGCCGGGGGCTTTCTTTTCGTGGGACCTGAAAATCTCGCCGCGCTGTCGGGCGCGATGAAGGAGATGTTCGACCGCTGCTATTACCCCTGTCTCGCCCGGATCGAAGGCCGCGCCTATGCGACGATCATCTGCGCAGGGTCGGACGGCGAGGGCGCGCAGCGCCAGCTCGACCGTATCGCGACCGGCTGGCGGCTAAGGCGCGTCGCCGATCCGGTGATCGTGAACACCCACGCCCAGACCCCCGAGGCGATCCTTGCCCCAAAGGCGATCCCGCCAGAGCGCCTCGCCGAGGCGCGCGCCCTCGGCGCGGCCCTGGCCGAGGGGTTGGCGGCAGGTATCTTTTAAAAGTGGCAGCTCCGGCCTCCGCACGATGGGGAGGGGGTCAGCCGATACGATGCTCGCCCTTGACCCAGCGAACCGTGCCGGACGAGGCGCGCATGACGACGCTCTCGGTGGTCAGGATGCCGCCGCGGCGGTGCTTTACGCCGCGCAGCAGCGAGCCATCGGTAACGCCGGTTGCCGCGAAGATGACGTCGCCCTTGGCCAGGTCTTCAAGGTCATAGACGCGGTCGAGATCCTCGATGCCCCATTTCTTCGCGCGGAGCCGCTCGTCGTCGTTGCGGAAGATGAGCCGGCCCTTGAACTGACCGCCGACGCAGCGCAGCGCTGCCGCGGCGAGCACGCCCTCAGGCGCGCCTCCCGATCCCATATAGAGGTCGATGTTGGTTTCGGGGTTGGTGGTCGCAATCACGCCCGCAACGTCGCCGTCGGGGATCAGCGCGACACCGCAACCGATCGCGCGCAGCTCGGCGATGATCCCCTCGTGGCGCGGACGGTCGAGCACGCAGACGATGATGTCCTGGGGCGACACGCCTTTCTCGCGCGCGACCGCCTCGACATTCTCGCGCACACTCTTGTCGAAATTCACGATATTGGGCGAATATCCCGGCCCGACCGCGAGCTTGTCCATATAGACGTCGGGGGCGTTGAGCAGGCAGCCCTCCTCGGCAATTGCGAGCACCGCGAGCGCGTTGGGACCAGCCTTGGCGGTAATCGTCGTGCCTTCGAGCGGGTCGAGCGCGATGTCGATCTTGGGGCCCTTGCCAGGCGCATTGCCAACTTTCTCGCCGATGTAGAGCATCGGCGCCTCGTCGCGCTCGCCCTCGCCGATGACGACGGTCCCATCCATGTAGAGATCATTGAACGCGGCGCGCATCGCCTCGACGGCAGCGGCGTCCGCGGCTTTCTCGTCACCCCGTCCAATCAGCTTCGCAGCCGCGATCGCCGCGGCTTCGGTGACACGCACCATTTCGAGCACGAGCACCCGGTCGAGGTTGCTGCCGCTTTTCGTCATCCTGGTCTCCAATTCCCTGTTGTCTTGCCGCGCCCGTCGGGCATGGTGCGCGCCATATGGCCCGCCGCCGCGCTTGTCGAGAATGCTTCGCCCGAATCAGCACCGCATTGGCGCTGCTGTGCGGCGGGGCGATCCTCGCGCCCTTGGCGGGCGCGCAGGGCGGCGAGGAGCCGGCGCGCGATGCCGGCGCTGCGATCGCAAATACGAAGGCGCTTGTCGACCCGATCAAACGCTGCAAACCTGCCGAGGGTGACGAGATCGTCGTGTGCGGGAGCGACACCGAGCGCTATCGCCTGTCCCCCGAATTGCGGGCGATCGCGAATGAGGGCCGCGAGGCGCCGCCCAAGCTCCCGCGTGCGGAGGCAAGGGCAATGAGCCTCGACAAGCTCCCTTATAACTGGATCCCGATCGGCGGCCGCTATCCGCGTGGCCCCGAATATAATGCGCTCTACGAAATGGTGAAACGGCGCACCGACCCCGAAGCGGGCGAGCCTGCGGCGCCGGCGGAGGGGGAGCCTTGAAACGGGAGCGGGCGCCCGCTCCCTAGAGCGCGAGTATCGGCATGTGCATCGGCTCGCCGACGACATGGTTGGATGCGCCGAGCGCGGCGAGCGCGGCGTGGATCGCGCGCGCCGGGCCTTCGTGGGTCACGAGTGCGATGACAACGCCGCCGCCCGCTTCGTCGCCGCGCTGGATGAAACTTTCGATCGACACCCCCGCGTCGCGCATCGCCGTTGCGATCTCGGCGAGCACGCCGATGCGATCCTCGACGATCAGCCGGACATAATGTTTGCCAACCCGCGCGCCGGCATCGGCTGCCGGCGCCTGGTCCAGTGCGTCGACGGGCATCGCAAAGGCAGGTCCATATTCGTCGCGCGCGATATCGATGATATCGGCGACGATCGCCGAGGCCGTCGGCCCCGCACCCGCGCCCGCGCCTTCGAAAAAGAGGCGGCCCACGAAATTTCCCTCCGCGACGACGGCATTGAGCGCTCCGGGAACATAGGCGAGCGGATGGTCGGCAGGGACGAGGCAGGGCTGGACATGCTGGTAGAGGGCGCCGCCGTCCAGGGGATCGCGCTCCGCCATGCCGATGAGGCGGACGCGGTGCCCCAAGGCTTCTGCCTCGCGGATATCGGCTGCGATCAGGCCGCGGATGCCGGTGGCGGCGACAGCGCCGATGTCGAGCCGGGTGCCAAAGCAGAGCGCCGCGAGGATCGACAGCTTGTGCGCGGCGTCAATGCCATCCACATCGAAGGTCGGATCGGCCTCGGCAAAGCCTTCGGCCTGCGCGGCGGCGAGCGCGTCGGCGAAGCTCGCGCCCTCGCGCTCCATCAGCGTCAGGATATAATTGCAGGTGCCGTTGAGAATGCCATAGACGCGCGCGATCTCGTTTGCCGAGGCGCCCTCGCGGATCGCTTTGATCACCGGGATGCCGCCAGCGACCGCGGCCTCATATTTCAGCGGCGTGTCCTTTTCCTCCGCGAGGCGAGCGAGATCGAGGCCGTGATGTGCAATCATGGCCTTGTTGGCGGTGACGAGCGCCTTGCCCGCACCGAGCGCCTGCCGCGCAAGGGTCAGCGCGGGGCCGTCCGCGCCGCCCACCATCTCGACGACGACGTCAACATCCCCAGCTGCGACGAGCGCGCCCATGTCGTCCTCCCAGCGATACGCCGAAAGATCGACACCGCGATCCTTGTGACGGTCGCGCGCAGAAAGAGCGACGATCTCGATCGGCCGGCCAGCGCGGCGCGCGATCAGCTCGCGATTCGCCTCGAGAAGGCGGACCACTCCGCCGCCGACGACGCCGATCCCTGCGAGCGCGACACGCAGCGGCGGGCGGGGAGCGGTGGGGGCGGGCGATGGCGACATGCTGGCACTCCGGTTCGGCAAGGCGGGCGGCACCCGCGGGTGCCAGCGCAACTATCGGCTTTTTGCGCGGATACAAGCCCGCCACGGCTTCGGAGGGACCAAGCCAGGCTTTATCGTCAGCTCTTCGGCGGAGTACGCGTCCGCGTGCAGGCGCCGAGCGCGCCGAGGACGGCGGCATAGTCGGCCGCCGCTTTCCGCCGGTCCTCGGCGGGCGTTCCGGCGAGCTTGGAGAGCGGCAGCGTGCGCGGCAGGCCGCAAGCGAGGCGATACCAGGCGAGCGTGCCGCGTTTGGGCACGCCCGCGCCATCGACGATTTCCCCGAAAGCGGCGGACCATGTGCGCGACCCGTCCGCGCGGGTGGTAATAATGAGCGAGACGGGCTCGCCGGTAGCGGTGTCGAGGAACAATTGCGTCTCGCCCTCGCCTGGGAGTGTTCCTGGAACGTGGAAGCCGTTGGCGATGCCGGTCACCCTGGGGGGCGCGCCGGTCTTCACGAGCTCCGTCAGAATCGCGCGAAGCTGTGCCTCGGTCGCCGGATCCCACGCAAGCTGGGAATCGGGGGCGACAAGCTGTACGCTGCTTGTGCTTGCCGCGCCCGCCGTGCCAGCTGCGACAGGGCGAGCGAAGAGCAAGATGGGCTGCTTGCGCTTGAGCTTCACCGGTTTTCCGTTTGGCCCGAGCGGCAGGTCGACGAGATAGGCAATGCGCTTGGCCAGCGGCCCGGAGCCGCGAATCAGGCTCGTAACCTCGGCTTCCACATAGAATCGCGTATGACCTGCCGCGAGTCCTGGCGCCCGTTCCGGCTTCAATATGGTGCTGTCGGCGATCTGCGCCTGCAACACGATGGGAGCAATGGACGCGAGGTCGGCGAGGTCTGCATAACTATAGGGACTGGACGACGCCGCATTGGCCGGGGCGGGGGGCTGCATGGCCGAAACCGCTGAATTCCCGATGGTTAGAACACTAAGGCTGGCGAGTGCGGCGGGGAGCATCAGGCGTGTCATCGGGTCACTTTCCGTCGTTGGTAGGGCGCGGTTGGGCGCCGAAACCCCATCATGGGACAGGGCACATTAACCGCTGATAAAGGGTTTGCGAACTTGCCGCCACCGCGATAGGACGTGCGGCGAAGCGCCCGGAACAATATAACAGCCGGAAGCTGACCGCCGGGTCTCGCGGAACGCATCGGAAATCATCCGGGCATGTTTGGCAACCGAACCGTGCGGTATGGATTGGTGTCAGGATGATCTAGCAAGGAGCGTCGTCCCTGAATGGCTTATGGTGATAATGTCGACCCTAAAAACAGGGTAGTGGCGATTGTCTTGGTCGGTCTGTTTACTGCTGTGCTGGGCTATGGTCTGGTTAACGGTCTGAATATCAGTATCGTCAAGAAAATCGCCGAAAAATTGGACGTCGTAGACGTCGAAGAGCCGCCGCCACCGGAGGAGCCGCCGCCGCCGCCGCCGCCGGATAACAAGCTGCCGCCTCCGCCGCCTGTGGTGACGCCGCCCTCGCCGATTCCGCCGCCGGTGACGACGAACACGGTTCAGTCGGTGCCGACGCCCCCCCCGGCGCCGCCCCCGCCCGTTTACATTCCGCCGGCGCCGCCGGCTCCTCCCCCTGTGAACAAGTCAGCCGCTGCGAAGCCCAAGGGTTCGCCGAGCCGCTGGGTGACCGACGACGACTATCCGGCGCGCGCCAAGCGCGAGGAACGCGCGGGAACCACCGGTTTTCGTCTCACGGTCGGCGCTGACGGTCGCCCGACGGGCTGTGACATCACATCTTCCAGCGGTCATGCCGACCTCGACGAGACGGCGTGCCGACTGATGATGCGCCGCGCCCGCTTCTCGCCGCCGCTCGACAGCGACGGTAATCCCACCACGGGGAGCTGGTCGAGCCGGTTCACTTGGAAACTCAACAACTAGGGTCTTTGCGGCCCTGCATTTCAAGACTTTGACTTTTTTGAGAGGGAATAACCTACTATGTTTAATCTGATCGCAAATGCCGCTGCTGCGGCGGGCAGCCACGACGCAGGGCTGTCCCTCATGCCCGCTTCGATGTGTGTGAAGACCGAGGGCGAAAACCCCTATGGTCTCATCCCCGCGCTCTGCGAGGGCGGCATTGTTTCGCAGATCACCTTCCTGGTGCTGCTGATCATGTTCGTCGGCACGCTCTACATCCTGTTCACTAAGCTGTTCGAACAGAATAAGGTGATTAGCCAGGCGAAGACCGTCGACGCCAATTTCTGGCGTGCACCCAGCCTCGCCGACGGTGCGGCGAAACTCGAAAAGAACAGCGCCTATCGTCAGGTCGTCGAAGATGGTCTTCGCGCCAGCGAAGAGCACACAAAGCTGACCGACCCCGTCGAGGCGCATGACTGGATGCACGGCACGCTCGAGCGTTCGCAGAACCACATCAACTCGAAGCTGAACTCGGGTCTCGCCTTCCTGGCGACCGTCGGTTCGACCGCACCGTTCGTTGGTCTGTTCGGTACCGTTATCGGTATTCTTCGCGCCCTCGTGAAGATCGGTGCGTCGGGCCAGGCCTCGATCGACACTGTCGCCGGTCCGGTCGGTGAAGCGCTCATCATGACCGCCATCGGTCTGATCGTGGCGGTCCCCGCGGTGCTCGCGTTCAACTGGCTCCAGAGCCGCAACAAGTCGATCGCGCGCCGCCTCTCGACCTTCTCGAACGACGTTCTTGGTTCGATCATGTCGAACGGCCAGGTGAAGCCGGCTGTTGCCCCTGCGAAGCCCGCTGCTCCGGCCGCGGCGCCGAAGAAGGCCTGATTTTTCCGGCTTGCCCCGCTCCGGCCAATTGCGGCCAGGGCGGGGACCCGGGACGGCGCAGCTTCGTTTTGCTAGCGCCGGGCCATGACATAAATTTTGTGACAGGATGCTAATCCTATGGCGATGAGTGTAGGCGAAAAGGGCGAAGATGCCCCGATGTCCGACATCAACACGACTCCGCTCGTGGACATTATGCTGGTGCTGCTCATCATCTTCCTCATCACGGTTCCCGTGGTGTTGGAGACGGTGAACCTCAAGCTGCCCTCCGTTGTCTTCGAGCCGACGACGACCAAGCCTGAGAATGTGAACATCTCGGTGCGATCGGCGGACACGGACGGGGATGGCGAGCCCAATGCCGACAGCACGGCGTGCGAAGTCTATTGGGGTCAGACGCCGGTCGATTCGCGGCAGCTGCTCGAAAAGGGCCAGAAGAAGCTCGAGGATCTTCTCGCGCAGATCGGTGGCCCGCAGAATATCACCGAAGACAATTTCCCTGAAGTGCACATCCGCGGCGATATCAACACGCCGTACCAGTGCATCGGCGGGGTAATCTATACAATGCAATATGCCGGCTTCCAGAAGATCGGGTTCATTTCGGAGCCTGCGCCTGGTTCGGGCACGCTGGGCCGCCTCTAGGGCATCGCCCGTTAGATTGAAGGAATAATCCTATGGCCATGGCCGTTGGCGATCGGGACGAAAATGAACCGATGATGGACATGAACACGACGCCGCTCATCGACGTCATGCTCGTGCTCCTCATCATGTTCATCATCACCATTCCGGTCCAGACTCACGCGGTGAAGATCGACCTGCCTGTTCCGTCGGACAATCAGAACAATGTCGATCCGCAAAAGAACAAGGTGATGATCGACGCCGCCGGAACGATCAGCTGGAATGGCACTCCGATCGATCTCGCGCAGCTCGCGCAATATCTGGAAGAGACCAAGGCGCTGCCGGTCGAACCCGAATTGCAGGTGCAGCCCGACCCTTATGCTCGCTATTACATCGTCGACAATGTCATGGCGGTGATCAAGCGTAGCGGGGTCGGAAAGCTGGGCTTCGTCGGGAACGAACAATACGCCCGCGTTTTCTGATCATCGATCTTTAACGCAAATGTTGGAAAGGGCCGCGAAGCAATTCGCGGCCCTTTTCGATTGGGGTTTTTGTCCTTAAGGACGCATCGCCGCCCCGCGCGGCGCAAGTAGAAGGTGCGCCATGAAAATCGCCATGATCGGAACTGGATATGTGGGCCTTGTGTCGGGAGCCTGCTTCTCCGATTTCGGGCATGATGTAGTTTGCGTCGACAAGGACGCCGCGAAGATCAAGGCACTCGGCGCGGGGCGGATGCCCATCTACGAGCCCGGGCTCGACGCGCTCGTTGCCGCAAATGTCGCGGCAGGGCGGCTTTCCTTCACTACCGAACTTGCGCCGGCCGTGGCAAATGCCGAGGCCGTCTTCATCGCGGTCGGCACACCCTCACGCCGCGGCGATGGTCATGCCGATCTCTCCTACGTCTTCGGCGCGGCCGAGGAGTTGGCCTCGACGCTCGATCACGACTGCGTGATCGTCACCAAGTCGACGGTTCCGGTGGGCACTGGCGACGAGGTGGAACGCATCCTGCGCGAACGGGCACCCGGGAGGGACCACA
Organism: Sphingomonadales bacterium; assembly: GCA_044508875.1. Classification (GTDB taxonomy): domain Bacteria; phylum Pseudomonadota; class Alphaproteobacteria; order Sphingomonadales; family Sphingomonadaceae; genus Sphingopyxis; species Sphingopyxis flava_A. The sequence continues at coordinate 29,504 of JBIQHE010000029.1, forward strand.
GCGTTGCCTCGAACCCCGAATTTCTGCGCGAGGGCGCCGCGATCGGCGACTTCAAACGCCCCGACCGCATCGTCATCGGGGCCGAGGATGCGCGCGGAGAAGCCGTGCTTCGCGAAATCTATCGTCCTCTCTTCCTTAACGAAGCCCCGATCCTCATCACCCGCCGCCGCACGGCGGAGATGATCAAATATGCCGCCAACGCTTTCCTCGCGACCAAGATCACCTTCATCAACGAGGTGGCCGACCTCTGCGAAGCGGTGGGCGCGGACGTCCAGGACGTCGCGCGCGGCATCGGCCTCGATAACCGCATTGGCTCCAAGTTCCTCCACGCAGGTCCGGGCTATGGCGGCAGCTGCTTCCCCAAGGACACTCTTGCACTGCTCAAGACCGCGCAAGATAACGACGTGCCGCTACGCCTTGTCGAGGCGACGGTGCAGGCAAATGATCTTCGCAAGCGCGCGATGGGACGCAAGATCATCGCCGCGATGGGAGGCAACGCACGCGGAAAGACGGTCGCTCTCCTCGGCCTGACCTTCAAGCCGAACACCGACGACATGCGCGATTCGCCGAGTCTCGCGATCGTCCAGACCTTGCTCGACGCGGGCGCGCGGGTCACCGCCTATGATCCCGAGGGCATGGCGAGCGCGGCGCCAATGATGCCCGAGGTCGAGATGAAGGAGAGCGCATATGCCGCGGCTGAAGGCGCCGATGCGGTCGCCATCGTCACCGAATGGGATGCGTTCCGCGCGCTCGACCTCGCGCGCCTCGGCGCGTCGATGGCCGACAAGCTCCTTGTGGACCTGCGCAACATCTACCCCCGTGACGAGGTTGCGCGCCACGGTTTCAGACACATAGCTATTGGAACCAGCGGCGAATAGGGGCATCATCCCCGACGGATTCGCCATGTAGGGCGTTGGTCCAGCAAGAAACGGGGAGCAGTACGATGACGATCGGTTCGAAACAGCTGGCGGGCATCGCCGCGGCCACCTTGATGACGCTCACGCTTGGCGCCTGCGCGACGATGGGGAGCGACACGGAAAGCCTGCCCGTACCTGATGCGAGCGCCCAGCTTCACGACGCCCGCGGCGCCGATCGGGGCCGCGTCGACATCTTCAAGGATGGCAGCGGCCTGCGGATCGAGGTCATCGCGCGCGGGTTCGAGGCCGGAACCTATGGCATGCACATTCACGCAGTGGGACAGTGCACTCCGCCGGCTTTTACCAGTGCGGGACCGCACTGGAATCCGACGGGAGCGCAGCACGGCCGCGATAATCCGATGGGTGCGCATCACGGCGACCTTCCCAACCTCGTTGTCGAACCCGGCACCATCGGCCGCGCATCGATCCACCTTGTCGGCACGCCGCTCGTAGGAGAGAATGCCATTCTCGACGCTGACGGCGCGGCCTTCATGATTCATGCGGGGCCCGATGATTACCGAAGTGACCCGAGCGGCAACAGCGGCGATCGCATCGCCTGCGGCGTCATCCTAACCCAGCCCGCGGACTGACCCGCCCTCCGGGACGCGCCCCTCGGGCCGCGTCCCGCGCGCGCTTCGGCTCAGGCGCTGGCTGCGCTGGCGGCGCGGCCGGCGATTGTCGCCTCGGCGTGCGGCACCGCCCGATAGGCATAAAGGAGGAGGCCGAGCGCGACCGGGGCCACCCCGATCAGCGACAATATGCCGGTGCGCAGGTCGCCGATTAGCTTGCCGCCGACAACCTCTCCTGCAAGATCCGAAATCTGCCCGACCATATAAGGGCCGAAGGACAGGCCAACGAGCGTCGTGCCCAGGAAGAAAGCCGCGGTGGCTGTCCCGCGCATTCGCGGCAGCACCAGATCCTGCGTCGTCGCAGCGGCGGCGCCGAGTGCGGCAGCACCGAACAGTCCCGCGAGAAAGTTCATGGCATAGAAGAGCGTCGGGTCGGGGGTCGTATAGCCAATCCAGATCGGAATGATCGGCGCGACGACCCCGAAGATGATCATCAGGATGCGGCCGGCGGGATTGCGCTTGCGCAGCTGATCCGCCGCCCATCCGCCGAAGATCACGCCCACGAATCCGCTCAGCGCGCCATTCCCGCCCAATATGATCGCGAGTTCCTGCTTGGGAAGCCCCAGCACGACCTCGGCATAGGGGGCCGACCAGAAGGCCAATGCATAGGCGGCGAGGCTGACGAGGCCGTAACCGAGCGTCGTGCAGATGAAGGCCGGGGTTCCCCAGATGAGGCGGAAGGTCGCGGGATCATTTGCCCGCAGCGCGCTCGCCCAGGAAAAGACCGCATAATAGCCGAGCGCTACTGCGGACCATTGCGGGACATTGCCCGTCAGCCGGATCATCCACGTCGCAAAAGCCGCGACGCCGCAGGCAAAGCCGAGATTGATCGCAAGCGCCTTGGGACCGCGCTTTGCCGCGCCCCAAAGTGTAAGCGGCGGGACGATCATCGACAAATCCTTGCCAAATTCGCGAAATGGTGTTCGCGATCCCTCGGTCGGCGCGCCGTCCATCGCCCCCCGAACGGGCTCGCGCAGGCTCGCAACCCAGAGCGCGAGGACGAGGCCGGGGATACCGACCGCGAGGAACGCGGCCTGCCAGCCGACAAGGCCCATCGGTCCGCCCGCGGGCCACGCCCTGTTCCACGCCTCGACGATCAGCGCGCCGATGAACAGCGATACGCCCCCGCCGAGATAGAGCCCCGATGAGTATATGGCGAGGGCGGTGGCCTTCTGGCGCTTCGGAAAATAGTCCGAGATCAGCGAATAGGCGGTCGGGCTCGCGGTCGCCTCGCCAACGCCAACGCCCATGCGCGCGAAGGTGAGGCTGATCTTGTCATAGGCAAAGCCCGAGAGGGCGGTCATGGCCGACCATAGCGTAAGGCCGATCGAAAGCAGCCGGACGCGGCTCCAATTGTCGGCGAGGCGGCCCAGCGGAATGCCAAAGAGGGCGTAGAATACTGCGAAGGCGGCGCCGCCCAGAAAGCCCATGTCGCCGTCGGTGATTCCGAGGTCGGCCTTGATGTCGACAGCGAGAATGCTGATGATCTGGCGGTCAATGAAATTGAGAATGTAGACGACGACGAGAACGCCAAGGACATACCAGCTATATCCGCTCGCGCGCGGCTCCGCGTCTGCGCTCCCGGCCGCGTCCGTTCCGTCCTTTATCGTCTCAGCCATCTGGCCCCGCGCTCCCTCGCCCATTATCGTTGGCCGACATGGCTAGCAGAGCCGCGAAGCAGCGCAAGTTGAAAGTCGGTTCAACTTTATGGAGTAAGCAGACATATGCGTGGTCATCGCTCACAGTCCCCGGCGATCCTGTTCCTGTGCCTTGGCAATATCTGCCGCTCGCCGCTCGCGGAGGGCGCCGCGCGTGCAGCCTTTGCCGAAGCGGGGATTGCCGCGACGCTCGATTCTGCCGGCACCGGCGACTGGCATGTCGGCCGAGCCCCCGATCCCCGCGCTCAGGCCGAGGCGCGGCGGCGCGGGATTGACATTGGCGCGCTTTGCGCGCGCCAGCTTGTCGCGGAGGATTTCCGGCGATTTGACATGGTCCTTGCCGCCGACGCGCAGAATCTCAGCGATGCGTGCGCTATCCGCCCTCGCGATGCGACAGCGCAGCTGATGCTGATGCTGGACCTCGTGCCGGGGCGCGCAGGCGAAAGCGTTGCCGATCCTTATTATGGTGATGAAGGAGGCTTCGCGCGGACCTGGGCTGACGTCAGCGCCGTGGCATCGGCGCTCGTGGCTGCATTCTCGAGGGGGTAGCGCGCAACCGGATGGTAGCGCGCCCCGCCGCGGGCGAGTTCGCTCTCGAAAAGGATGACATCGCTGAACAGGAAAGGTGCGCTCGCAAGATCGCCATGAAGCGCGAGAAACGGCGCGACCGGCCCCGCCGACCGGTTGAGACGGGCGAGCGTGATGTGGGGCGCGAAGGCGCGGGTCTCGGGCGCGATCCCGACGCGCACAAGGCACTGGTCAACCTTCCGGTGGAGCGCCGCCAGCAGGGCGTGGGGCTCGACCCCTGCCCAGAGGCTATGGGGGCGTCCCTGCCGCTCGAATGTCCCGACCCCTGAAATACGCGCGGTAACGGCGGGGGCGTGCAGGTAGCCAAGCGCGGCGGCGATATCCTCGGCGCGGTGGTGGTCGACTTCGCCGATGAAGCGCAACGTCAGGTGGAGCTGTTCGTCGCTCTGCCAGCGCGCCGCCGCGAGCCCGTGCATCGCATCGATCAGCAGAGCGCGGATCGCGCGCGGAGGACGCAGGGCGACAAACAGGCGGTGCGTGGACATAGCTGGCCGAGCATAAGCACCTCGCCCCGCCGGGTCACCCTGCTCGCCCCTCATTTCCTATTTTTCCGGTTTTGCTTGAAAGCCGCGGATAAAATGCCGATATTGCTCGGACGGCCGGTATGTTCTGGTCAGTGATGGAGATTTGACAATGGCGAATTGGAACGACCCCAATATGGCGGCTTCCGGTTTTGGTGCCGTCCGTACGGCAGACGGAGCCGTTGATGCCGGCCTGCGGTCGTACATGCTGTCGGTATATAATTACATGGGCTCGGGCGTGTTGCTGACGGGTATCGTCGCAATGCTGGCCTTTAATTCGGGCTTCACGGCTTCAATGGTTGGCAGCCCCCTGATGTGGGTGGTGGCGCTGGCACCGCTGGCGTTCGTGATGGTGCTGAGCTTTGGTATCAACAAGCTGTCGACCGTTGCTGCGCAAACCATTTTCTGGGTTTATGCCGCGGTGATGGGTCTGTCGATGTCGACGATCTTCCTGGCCTTCACCCAGACGTCAATCGCCCAGACCTTCTTCGCCACCGCTGCCGCTTTCCTCGGTCTCAGCCTCTATGGCTACACGACCAAGAAGGATTTGTCGGGCTTCGGCACCTTCCTGATCATGGGGGTCTTCGGCATTCTCGTCGCCATGCTGCTCAACGCGTTCATCTTCCAGTCGGGCGCTCTGAGCCTCGCGATCAGCGTCATCGGCGTGCTCGTCTTCGCGGGTCTGACCGCCTATGACACGCAGAAGATCAAGAGCATGTATTTCATCGTCCGCGACACTGATTTCGTGGGCAAGTCGGTGGTGATGGGAGCGCTGAACCTCTACCTCGACTTCGTCAATATGTTCACCTTCCTGCTCCAGCTGCTCGGCAGCCGCGAATAAGCGCTGCGCAACAGGCAAAGACCATAAGGCCCGGCGATGGACTCGCCGGGCTTTTTCTTTGGGGGAGGGGTTGATGAGAGGATTGGTCCTGGTGGCAGCGCTGCTCATGGGGATGCCGTCCCCGGCGGCCGCAGAAGAGACGGCATGCCGGATTGCGCCGCCGGCAGATGGCGACGTCAAAAGCTACGCCGCCATTTTCTTTCCCAAGGCCAGCGAGGCTGACCTCGACGCGCTTGCCGATTGCCTCGGCAGTCCCGACCCGGCGGTGCGCGATGATTTTGCCTATATGCTCTGGTCCGAAGGGCTGCGCGCCAGGCAGCTGAGCGTGCTGCAAATGCGCCGGGGGTTGCTGCGGCTAACGGCCATGTTGGCGGCGCCAGAGGACGCGCAGGGGTTTCGCCGGCCTTTCGCGGCGCTCGCGCTGTCCGAGGTCGCGCGGGCTGACCGGATCGCTCCGTGGCTCACCGGCGAGGATCTCCATGCACTCGCCAAAGCCGGGAACACCTATTTGCGCGGCGTGACCGATTATCGCGGCTTCACGAACGGTGAGGGCTGGCGCCATGGCGTCGCGCACGGCGCCGACCTGATGCTGCAGCTCGCGCTCAACCCGCGGCTTACGCGCGCCGACACCGACCTGTTGCTCGGCGCGATCGCGTCCCAAATTGCGCCCAATGCCTCGATATTCTATCATTATGGGGAGTCCGGCCGGCTCGCACGCGCCCTATTGTTCCTCGCTCGCCGCCCGGACATCGACGATGAGGCGTGGGCCGCTTGGTTCGAAAGGGTCGCGGCCGATGGCGCGCGGCGCCTCCAGCCGCCCCTGACCAGCGATGCCAAGCTCGCTGCCGTCCACAACATCACTGCATTCGCCCAGGCAGTTTATGTCGGCGCGGCCGAGTCCGGGGACGCGCAAATCGCGCGGCTCGCCCCGCTCGCGGCAGGCCTTCTGGCTGCGCTGCCCTGACACGGGCTAAGGCGAGAACCCCGGATAGCGCGGGGCCAAGACCACCCTAGGCGGGCTTCGATGCCTGCATCTTGGCGATCAGGCCATTGTCGATCTCCTTGGCCCGCTTGTAGGCACCGCGTTCGCGCAGCGGTGTGACATAGGCCTCGAACGCGGGGCGCGGGGCGATGGTGCCGAACTCCATGCCCCAGTCGATCTGGCTTCCGACGTACACGTCCGCTGCGGTGAAGCGCCCGCCGGCGACATAGGTCTTGCCTGCGACGGCACTCTCGAGCGCGTCGAGGGCGTGGGCGAGCGTCCCGAACCCCGCCGACCGCTGCTGGTCGGCGTCGGGCTCGATCCCGAAAAATTTGGCCGTGATCGCCTGCTCGACCGGGCCTGCGGTAAAGAAGAGCCAGCGATAATAGTCGGCGCGGTCGGCGGGGGAGGGCGCGAGCCCGGCGTTGGGGAAGGCGTCGGCGAGATAGGCGCAGATCGCTGCGCATTCGGTCACCACCTCGCCGGCATGCACGATCGCGGGCACCTTTCCCATCGGGTTGATGGCGAGATAGTCAGCCGCCTTCATTGTCGTCCCAAAATCGAGCAAGCGCGTTTCATACGGCGCGCCTACCTCTTCGAGCATCCAGCGCACGATCTGGCCGCGCGACATGGGGTTGGTGTAGAAAATCAGATCACTGGTCATTCCGCTTCTCCCGCTCGAATCGGATGGAACATAACAGGAACATTCCCATCGATCCAGCAGGCTTGTTTTGTCACGGCAGAGGGTTAAGGCAAAGGGATGAGCGACGAACGCATCTGGACCGCCGCCGTGCTGGTGATTGGCGACGAGATTCTCTCGGGCCGCACCCAGGACAAGAATGTCGCGCAGATCGCGACCTGGCTCGACGTGCAGGGCATTCGCCTGCGCGAAGTGCGCATCGTCCCGGACGTAGAAGCCGAGATTGTCGATGCGCTGACCGCGCTGCGTGCACGCTATGATTATGTTTTTACAACAGGCGGTATCGGGCCGACCCACGACGATATCACGGTCGATGCAGTGGCAAAGGCCCTGGGGGTCGAGGTGGTCATTCACCCGCAAGCGCGCGCGATCCTGGAACGCTATTATACCGCGCGCGGCGGCGAGCTCACCGAGGCGCGGCTGCGCATGGCGCGTGTCCCCGCAGGTGCCGAGCTCATCCCGAACCGCATGTCGGGTGCGCCGGGCATCCGCATCGGAAATCTCTTCGTGATGGCGGGGGTCCCGCACATTACCGCAGGTATGCTCGACGCTCTTACCGGCGAGCTTGAGGGCGGAGCGCCGCTTGTCGCTCACACTATTGGTGCCTGGGCACCCGAAAGCGAGGTCGCCGACATTTTGCGCGCGGCCGAGATCGCCTACGCCGGCGTCGCGATCGGCAGCTATCCCTTCTTCCGCGAAGGACGAACCGGAGCCAATTTCGTGATCCGTTCGACCGATGCCGATGCGGTCGCGGCGTGCGTTGCGGCTGTGACCGCGGGCGTTGAGGCCGCGGGTTATGCGGTGACAGACGGCGGCATCTGAGCCGGCGTCTCGCCGTCTTTGCGCCCAGCCGTGCGCGGGAGACGGCGTAGCATTGCGGCCGCGAGAAGTCCGAAGAACGCCGCGACCAGGAACGCGGCGCCGGGAAAGTGGATGGGCGCATTGCTTCGCGTGAACCAGGCCATCGTCCCGGTGAGCAGCAGCGGCGCGGCGAGCTGCCCAAGCCCCATCACCATCGCCGAAATCCCCTGGACCTCCCCTTGCGTATCGGCGGCGGCACGGCGCGACATCATGGCCATCAGCGCAGGCTGCACCGGCGACTGCAGCGCGGTAGGGACGAGCAGCAGGAAGGCGCCCCACGTGGTGCGCACGAAGGCGAAGCCGACGAAGATCGCTACCGCGACCAAGAGACCAAGCGTCGCTGCGTCGCGCTCACCGAAGCGCGCGACCGCCGGCCCCACGACGAAGGCCTGGCCGAGCGCGATCATCACGCCGACCGCAGCGAGGCTCGCGCCGATCATCCCCGGCGTCCAGCCGAGCTGCGCGATGCAATAAAAGCTCCACGTCATAGGGTAGACGAGGCTGGCAACCTGCCACAGGAGGAGCACCACCGCGGCGCCGCTCATTCCCGGCAGCGCGCGCATCGCGCGCCAGGCGCCGAGCGGGTTGGCGCGCCGCCAGTCGAAGACACGGCGCCGCTCGGGCGGCAGCGTTTCAGGGAAAATGAAGAAACCATAGAGCATGTTTGCCGCCGCGAGTGCGGCCGCGGCGATGAAGGGCGTGCGCGGGCCGATCTCGCCGAGGAAGCCGCCAATCACCGGCCCGGCGACGAAGCCGATGCCGAAGGCGGCGCCCACGAAACCAAAGTTGCGCGCGCGCTCATCGGGGCGAGTGATATCGGCGATCGCGGCCTGCGCGGCCGCGTAGCTGCCCCCGAAAAAACCCGAGAGTGCGCGGGCGATGAAGAGCCAGGGCAGGGTGTCAACGACGGTGAGCAGGATATAATCGGCAACGAGTCCTGCGAGCGCGAGCAGCAGGACGCGCCGCCGCCCGAAGTGGTCGGAAAGATTGCCGAGCAGCGGCGAGCCGAGAAAGGTGGCGACCGCCATGACAAGACCGATCCACGCGCCGACCTCGATCGCTTGCGGCAGGTCGATGCGCCCGACCTCCATCACCAGCTGCGGCAGCACGGGCATGATGATCCCGAAACCCACTGCGTCCATGAAGATGGTGGCAACAATGAAAGGGATGGTGCGCGAGGCGGTCATGCAGGTTCGGTCCGGTTGTTGATGCGCGGCGCGCGGGTGCCGCCATATCGCCTCGAGGCGCTTTGCGCATCCTTGCATTTGCTGGCCCGCCACCATATTTGCTGCGGCGCGCCACTGAATGATTGTCCGTGCGTTATCTCTCGATGAAGTTCCAGATTTCCGTCCTCCTCGATTATCGTCTTCCCCGGCCGACCTACCTGATGCTTCAGGTCGAGGCAGCGGCCCTTGCCGGTGAGCAGCACGTTGCCCGGTCGCGTTTCGACGCGGGCACGCCGGAACATTTCGCCCGCATCGCAGCCCCCGACGGAATCGGCGAGCGCATATGGGTACGCTGCGGCGGCCGGCTCCAGGCGCGCTATTCGGCAATCGTCGAAGTCCGTCGCAGCGAACGGGAGCTCGAACCGCTCGCGCAGGTTCCGCTTCACCGCCTGCCTGCGGGCGCGGTGCAATATCTCAATGAATCGCGCTATTGCCCGTCGAACCAGCTCGTTCCCTTTGTGCAGGCCGAGTTCGGCGACATCGTCGGCGGTGCGAAGATCGCGGCAATGCGCGACTGGATCGCGCGTCATTTTACCTATGCCGCAGGCGCGAGCAACGCCGCGACGACCGCGATCGACAGCTTCCTCGCGCGGCGCGGCGTGTGCCGGGATTATGCCCATGTCCTCGTTGCACTCGCCCGCGCGGCAGATTTCCCCGCGCGCGTTGTCAGCGCCTATGCGCCCAATGTCGAGCCGCAGGATTTCCATGCGGTCGCGGAGGTGTTTGTCGGGGGAGACTGGCATTTGATAGATCCCACGGGGATGGCGAGTGCTGCGGACCTTATCAAGGTCGCCGCCGGCCGCGACGCCGCCGACATCTCTTTCCTCACCGCCTATGGCGAGGCCGAACTGGTCGAACAGCGGGTGACCGTGAAGGGAGGCTAGGCCTAGTCCGGAGGCAAACCCGCCTGCTTCGTTGCGCACGGGTCTCTCCACTGCCCAAATGCCGGCATAGCCGCGTGACAATCATCACCCTCGCCGCCGACCCATGGGATGGAAGCTGCCGCCCGAGGGCGATACTTTAGTCTCGCGCGTTGAAATCCGGCATTAGGGGTGCCAGCCGCCGATAGATACTCCGCTCGGGGTGAGGGCGCTAAGCATGCGCAACTGCGGAACCAGTTGGCCCTCAAAATTAGCGGATTCTCGATTTTTGCCGTTAAAGACTGCGCCGTGCGGGACAGCTGAGCGGCCCGAGACATGGGTGACACTCCGTACCGGAGACATAGGTTACACCTC
>JBIQHE010000004.1:0-463 GCA_044508875.1 Sphingomonadales bacterium
TGATCCATAGAATCACAAAGCCCCGGCTCGCGCCAGGGCTTTGTCAGCAGTCTGAAGGGCCGGCATTGCCGGCCCTTCAGTTGGTCTTCCGGTAACCGAAAGGAATATTACCAGAAGAAATCGTAGATAACGTCGACGACCTGGCCCGAGTAGATGTCGACAAGCAGCGCGTCGTCATAATAGCGGACCCAGCGGTAATTGCCGTAGGCCGGCGGCAGGCGATAATACCAGGGATCGTTGATCCAGTAGCGCTGGCTGTAAAAGAGCGACCCCAGCGTGAAGCCGATGCTGAAGCGCGTGTAGCGGTGATCGCGGTACGGCGAATAATAGCGGGGAAGCCGGTAATAGTTGCGATTCGCGTTGCGGTAGCTGCGCCAATCGTAGCGGCGATCGTGGCGCCAGTCGCGGCTCCAGTTGCGCCGGTTGTCGTTGGTGCGGCGGTCGTTGCGAACGTTGCGGCGCG
>JBIQHE010000004.1:563-171566 GCA_044508875.1 Sphingomonadales bacterium
TGTCGCGATCGTAGCGGCGGTTATCGTTGCCGGCGCGCCGGTCTACCTGTCGGTTGCGGTCGCGGTCCCACTGGCGGTCGTTGCGAACGTTGCGGCGCGTGTCGCGATCGTAGCGGCGGTTATCGTTGCCGGCGCGCCGGTCTACCTGTCGGTTACGGTCGCGGTCCCACTGGCGGTTTGTGCGGGTGTCGCGGTTGCGATCATAATTGCCCGCGCGCTGCTGCGTCTGCTGCGAGCGCTGCTGATCGCGCCAGCGATTGTCGCGCTCGGCGCGCTGCGTGCGCTGGACCTGGCGCTGGGCCTGCGGGCGCCGCTGCTCGGCTTGTCGCGGTGCAGCCTGGCGCTGGACCTGGGGCCGCTGGCGTTCAGCTTGCCTTGGAGCGCTCTGACGCTGTACCTGCGGGCGTTGGCGCGGCTCAGCCTGCCGCGGCGCGGCCTGGCGCTGAGCGCGCGCTTCACCGCCCCTGCCTTGCGATCCGCGATGCCCACGTTCGCCGCCGCCGCGCTGGGCGACCTGGGGGCCTCCATTGTCGGGCCGGGCGAAGGCGGGGCCCAGCGGGGTCAGGATCGTTGCTGCCATCAGCAACCCTCCGAACATCTTCTTCATGTCGTTTGTCTCCAATCCGTGTCCCGCATACTGGAGGCGCCAGTCGGGATGATGGAGCAATTTCTACGCCCCGCAAGATGAGTCGGTGCTGACCGGGACGTTGTCTGGGGTTCAGCTTCCAGGCGGCGGGCGCATCGCCGGGACGGCGCGCGCTGCATCGTCGGGACGAATGCCGGGAGGCGGAGCCGCGGCGAGGCGCTCCTCTCCGCGCATCACCCGCCCGGCGAGGCGAATTGCGGCGCGAATGCGCGGATAGGTCCCGCATCGGCAGATATTGGTCATCGCCGCGTCGATTTCGGCATCGCTCGGATTGCTGTTGGAGCGCAGGAGCGCGGCCGCGGTCATGATCATCCCCGACTGGCAAAAGCCGCACTGCGGAACCTGCTCGGCGACCCACGCCTGCTGCACGGGATGCGAGCGATCGCGCGAAAGGCCCTCGATCGTCGTGACAAATCTTCCCTCGCACTCGGCGATCGTGACAAGGCAGCTGCGAATGGCCTCGCCGTCGATGTCGACGGTGCAGGCGCCGCAATCGCCGGTGCCGCAGCCATATTTGGTACCGGTGAGGTTCGACGCGTCGCGAAGCGCCCACAGGAGGGGCGTTTCGGGATCCATCCGATATTCGACCGGCCGGTCGTTAACCGAGAATTTCGTCATGCGGGCTTGGTTGACCGTTTAGAGCGATTAGTCACGCCAGCTCGTGTCGATCTTGTCGACCTTGCGGACCATCGCGTCGAACTCGGCCTTGCCCGCGCCGCCCGGGATCTGCGCCATGTAGAGATCGCGCTGGTGCACCTTGATCACATCTTCTCCGACCAGGATCGGCTTGCCCATGCTCATCGTGGCAAGCTGGATCTCGCAGGCGCGCTGGAGCGCCCAATATTTGATGAACGCCTCTGGCAGCGTGCGGCCCATGACGACGGGGCCGTGGTTGCGGAGCATCAGGATGCGCTTGTCCCCGAGATTCCTGATCAGCCGCTCGCCTTCCTCTTCGCGTACCGTGACGCCTTCAAAATCATGATAGGCGAGCTGGCCCATATAGTTGCACGCATAAAAATTGGTGGGCTGGAGGCCGCCCTCGAGACCGCAGACCGCCATCGTTGCCGTCGTGTGGGTGTGGATGATGGCATGCGCGTCGGGCAGTTCGCGGTGGAACAGGCTGTGCTGGACGAAACCGGCCTTGTTGACGTGCCAGGGATTGTCGGCGTCGACCTTGTTCCCGTCGATGTCGATCTTGATCAGGCTCGAGGCGGTGACTTCGCTGAAGTGCATGCCATAGGGGTTGATGAGATAGCTGCCCTCCTCGTCGGGCACCTTCACCGTGATATGGTTGAAGATCATCTCGTCCCAGCCCATCATGGCAAAAATGCGATAGCAGGCGGCGAGCTCCTGCCGCGCGGTCCATTCGGCTTCGCTATATTTGCTGTTGCGCTTGAGCTGGGTCGCCATCGGGCTCATCCTCTTTCTATCGGTTTTGTCCTGCTACCTATGCCACAGACAGAGGGGCAGAAACAATCCCGCCCACGAAGGGGTGGCAGCTTCTTCGCGCGGCCCGTCGCGCGAGGGCTTGCCTTTTGGCGCGAATCTCTTTAGTTGGCGCTCTATCGGAACGTCGCGCTTTCGCGGCGCTCTTTTTATTGCCCGAATATCGGCGACCTATGGCGAACCGGACAGCGACCCGGGACACAAGGCGTTTGACGAACAGGAGACGAAACGGCGTATGCAGATCATCGTTCGCGACAATAATGTCGACCAGGCCCTTCGCGCGCTCAAGAAGAAGCTGCAGCGTGAGGGCGTGTATCGCGAAATGAAGCTGCGCCGTCACTACGAAAAGCCCAGCGAGAAGCGTGCGCGCGAGCGCGCCGCCGCTGTCCGCCGCGCCCGCAAGATGGAGCGCAAGCGGATGGAGCGCGACGGTATCAAGTAACCGTTCGTCCCGTTCAGGATCCTGATCGTGAAGGGCGCCGCGGCAACGCGGCGCCCTTTTTCATTCGCCCGGATGCAGCGGTGCGAGGCGAAAGCGCGCGGGGGAGGCGATCCTTCGCCGCGTGCCGGAGACGCGGGCGGACTTCCCCATCGATTGCGAGGGCCCCCCTCTTGCCGATTCCCGCTGGACCGCCTGCCTCGCGTCCGCCTATAGGCGTCGCGCGACATTTGCGCCCGCGGGCGCCAGCGAAGGATCAGCGACGATGAGTGTAACGACGGTTCCATTGCGCCCGGTAAGCAAGGGCGGGCTGTGGCTGCTGTGGATCGGCCTGGCGGTTCTTGTCGCCGTCGCGGCGGGCTTTGCATGGAAGCAGACCGCGGTAACGGACTTCGAGGTGGTCAAGGCGGGCGAGGGGCCAAGCCCGACCGATGCTGACATCGTCCTGATCAAATATAAGGGCAGTCTCGCCAACGGCACGGTCTTCGACCAGCAGGAACAGGCGCCGATGCCGGTCGCCGGGGTCGTTCCCGGGTTCAGCAAGGCGCTGAAGAAAATGCAGCGCGGCGGCCGCTACAAGATCGTCATCCCGCCCAATGAGGGCTATGGCAGCGAAGCCAAGGGTCCCATCCCGGCGAACAGCACGCTTTATTTCGACGTCGAGCTGCTCGATTTCAGGAGCGAGGCCGAGGTACGCGCGATGCAGCAGATGATGATGCAGCAGCAGATGCAGCAGGGCGGCCCTGGCGGCGCGCCGGGCACGCCGCAGCAGTAAGAGGGGCCGTCATGAAAAGCTGGTCGCCCCCGCACCCCGCGGGGGCGCCCGGCTTTTGGCCTAGGCGCCCGCGGTTTTTGCTGCGCCGTCCGTCCCGGCGTTGCGCTCGGCCTCTCGCTCGAGCGCCACCTTGATCATCGCGACGATCGGATCGGCGAGGAACAGCCCCATGATCCCCAGCAGCGTGCCGAACAGGATTTGCGCTGCGAGGACGAGGGCGGGGGCGAGATCGACGGTCTGCTTGGCGACCATCGGGACGATCAGATACCCGTCGACCGTCTGGACGACGAAGTAGATGATGATCGCATAGAGGCCGGTGTCCATCCCTGCCGAGAAGCCGACGAGTGCGAGGAGCACACCCGAGACGATCGCGCCGATATTCGGAATGAAGGCGAGGAGGCCGGTGAGCAGCCCCATCAGCGCCGCCATCGGAATTCCGACCGCGAGGCAGGCGAGCCAGGTACCGATCCCCTCGACGACCATGCCGAGCAGCCGCCCCGCCATCAAGCGCCGCAAGGCAAAGCCCATGCGGGCGGTGGTGATGTAGAAATCCTCGCGCGACCTCATCGGGAGCATCCACGCGACACCCCGCTCGTATAGGCGCGGCTCGATCGCGAGAAAAATGCCGAGGACGACGACCATGACGAGGCTCGTCAGGGCGCCGAGCACGGTACCAACGGCGGCGGTCACGCGGCCCACGGTCCCGGCGAGATTATCGGTGATCGTCTTGGTGTCGAGCTGAAAACTGCCCATGCCCCGATCAGCCGCCCACGCCGCGATACGCTCGATCTGCGTCATCACCACTTTCTGGAGGGTCGCGGCCTGGTCGGCAATTTGCGAGCCTGCGAACAGCACCGTCCAGCTGAGGAAGGCAACGAGGGCGAGGCAGACGATCAACAGCCGCCAACCCCGCGCAATAGGCAGCGCCCGGCCGAGGAGGCGGGCCCCGCCATCGAGCATCGAGGCCACGACAATGGCGGCGAAGACCAGGAGAATCGGCTGGATCAGCACGATCGAAAGGCCGATCACGAGGGCGAGCCCGAGCCAGACGCTGGCCTTCAGGAACTCGGTGCGGACGAGCTGGCTGCGGATCTCGGTGGGGCCGGGGGCTTCGGTGCTCGCCTTGGCCTGCGCCGCCGCGCGCTCTTGTCTCTCCGCCATCACGTCACTCCCTGTTGGCGCTGCTGTCACGCGCGGGCCTGAGATCGGTTCCGGCGCGGCCGGGGCGCAGTCCCCGCAGCCAGCTCAGAGGATTATACCACTCGGTCGTGCCATTGGTCGAAAAGCTGATGATCTCGGCGCGCCCGGCGATCGCGTCGAACGGAACCGGGCCGCCGAGCCCCTTGCGCTCGACCGACACGCGGCTGTCGGCGCTCCCGTCGCGGTTGTCTCCCATCAGGAACAAGTGGTTGGCGGGCACGGTGACTGGACCATAATCGTCGGTTGCATAGCCCGCGCCCATGTCGATCGTGTCGAAACGCGCGCCGCCGGGCAGCGTTTCGCGCACGATCGGCAGTTCGAGCACCTCGCGCCCGCTCGCATCGCGGGTGACGAAACGGAAAAGGCTGCTGTCCGGACCGGGGAGGTTGGGATCGGCAGCAATTGTCAGCATCGGCCGGACTTCGCGCCCGACCGGCTTGCCGTTGATGATCAGCGCGCCGCCCTTGAGCTCGATCGTATCGCCGGGCAGGCCGATCACGCGCTTGATATAATCGATGCGCGTGACGGGATGCTCGAGGACGACAATGTCGCCGCGTTCGGGCAGCTTGCCAAAGAGCCGTCCCTCGCGCTTGGGCGCGAGGTGAAAACTGACAGAGGCATAGGACCAGCCATAGGGATATTTGCTGACGATCAGCCGGTCGCCGTTGCGCAGCGTCGGCATCATCGAATCCGACGGGATATAGAAGGGCTTGGCGACGCAGCTATGGATCCCGAGGACGAGCAGCAGAATCACCACGATATCGCGGACCAGCTTGCCCCAGCTCTCCTCTCCCTCGGTCTTCTTTTTCGCCATTATTCGTCCTTGATCGCCTCGATGATGACGAAGGCCTGCGCCCAGGGATGGTCGTCGGTCAATGTCAGGTGGATATGCGCCTTATGTCCTTCAGGGACCATCTGGGCGAGGCGCTGCGCAGCGCCGCCGGTCAGCGCGAGCGTGGGCGCGCCCGACGGCGCGTTGACGACGCCGATGTCCTTCATGAACACCCCGCGCTTGAAGCCGGTACCGACCGCCTTGGAAAAGGCTTCCTTCGCGGCGAAGCGCTTGGCGTAGGTGC
The DNA here is from genome assembly GCA_044508875.1 of Sphingomonadales bacterium. Lineage (GTDB taxonomy): Bacteria > Pseudomonadota > Alphaproteobacteria > Sphingomonadales > Sphingomonadaceae > Sphingopyxis > Sphingopyxis flava_A. The sequence continues at coordinate 6,146 of JBIQHE010000004.1, forward strand.
CTGCGCGGGTAAAGGGCCGGCGCGCCGCCTTGGCGCGCTCGACCTCTGTGAACACGCGCTTTTCGAACCGCTCGCCGAAGCGGTCGAGCGAATTTTGAATGCGCTCGATATTGCAGAGGTCGGAGCCGAGGCCGATGATCACGCCGTCTCTCCCCGGTCGCAGAGCATCTTGGCGGGGAAGGGCGTTTGGGCGGCCAGGCGGAGCGCGCAGCGCATCCAAGAGTGGGCGCGTCCATCACCGCGCAGCGCCGTGACCGCTCCCGGGGCTTGCCGCAGGGCCGGGACGCGACGCGCCGCGCCCCCGCTCACCCTCGGGCCTCGTCCATCAGCGCCCGCATCCGGCGCACAGCGTCCTCAAGGCCGGTAAAAATTGCCTCGCCGATCAGGTAATGGCCGATGTTGAGCTCGGCGAGCTGCGGGATCGCGGCCACGGGAACGACATTCTCGTAGGTGAGGCCATGCCCCGCGTGCGGTTCGATGCCATTTTTCCACGCGAGCGCCGCGGCGTCTGCAAGGCGGCGAAGTTCGGCCGCCCGCTCCTCGCCTTCGCAATGCGCGTAGCGGCCGGTATGAAATTCGACGACGGGTGCCTTGAGCCGCATCGCCGCTTCGATCTGGCGCACGTCGGGCTCGATGAACAGGCTGACGCGGATGCCGGCGTCCGAAAGGCGCGCGACAATGGGCGCGAGATGGTTGTGCTGCCCCGCGGCATCGAGCCCGCCCTCGGTCGTGCGTTCCTCGCGCTTTTCAGGAACGATGCAGGCCGCGTGCGGCGCGTGGCGGAGCGCTATCGCCAGCATCTCCTCGGTGGCTGCCATTTCAAGGTTCAGCGGCAGATCGGTCGCCGCCTGGATGCGCGCGAGATCATCGTCGCGGATATGGCGGCGATCCTCGCGCAGGTGCGCGGTGATCCCGTCGCCCCCCACTGCCGCGACGATCTCAGCCGCCCGCACCGGGTCGGGATGGTCGCCCCCCCGCGCGTTGCGGATCGTCGCGACATGGTCGATGTTGACGCCGAGGCGTAGCCTTTGACCCGGGGGGAGGGGCGCGCTCATGCCGCGGCCCGGCTTCCCGGCTTGACGGCAGGCGAGGCCGCGAGATGTTCGGGCAGTTCGTCTGCTGCGTAAGTGGGGAAGTTGATCGCGACGAGCGGATAGAAAGGCACGCCGAGATCGACGCTCCCTGCCGAGCGATCGACGAGCGCTGCTTCGGCGACGACGTCGCCGCCCGCGGCGCGCACCGCCTCCATCGCCTCGCGCGATGAAAGGCCCGTGGTCACCACGTCCTCGACCATCAATATTTTCGCGCCCTTTTCGATCGTAAAGCCGCGGCGCAGTTCAAAGCTGCCCGTGGGGCGCTCGACGAAGATCGCGGGCTTTCCAAGGGCGCGGCCCATTTCGTGTCCGATGATGACGCCCCCCATCGCGGGCGAGACCACGAGGTCGATCGCCTGCCTGAGACCGCGCGGCAGCTTCGAAGCGAGCGCGGAGGCGAGCCGCCCGGCGCGTTCGGTGTCCATGAGGACGCGCGCACACTGCAGATAATATTCGCTGTGGCGGCCCGAGGAGAGAAGGAAATGTCCGTGGAGGAGAGCATCGGCGGCACGGAACTCGGCCAGGATTTCATCATCGGTCATTGGGAGGTCGGTCTTTTTCCTATCATCGCCCGCGCGGGCGACCGGGTTTTGGCGGCGCGGATTTGCCAGCCGCAAAATAGTGTTAGAGATGCTTGAGGCAAGCGGCAAGCGGGTCTATAGCGCCCGCGAGATTCAGCCTGGCCTGGCCGTCGCGACCTCGTGTCCGGCGGCTTGTTCGGATAGGCTGGGGCATCGAGAACACAACAGGCAACGGGCGGCACTATCCTTATGAAGAGCTTGAAAACCCTTGTAATTGCAGCGGCCTTATCGCTCGGAGCGACGGGCGCTGGGCACGCGCAGGCACCGGCGGCGGCGCCCGCCGCAGCCCCGGCTGCGACGACGACGGCGAATCCGGCACCCGCGGCAGCGGATGCGGCGGGAGCAACCGAGGTGGCTGCGCCCGCCGGCGATGCGACCTACGTGCCGATGAAGCCGGTGGCAGGGGTCGGCCAGCCCGTCGAGGGCGGGATCGATTTCCAGCCGCAGGTGAGCCCGGTCGGCGAACAGGCCTATTGGTTCAGCCACACGCTCCTGTTGCCGGTGATTACGGCGATCTCGCTGCTCGTTCTCGGCCTCCTGCTCTGGGTCATCTTCCGCTACCGCGCCGCCGCGAACCCGGTGCCGTCGAAGACGACGCACAACACGTTCATCGAGATCATCTGGACCGCGATTCCGGTGCTGATCCTCGCGGTGATCGCGGTGCCGTCGATCCGCCTCCTTGCGCAGCAATATGAGCCGCCGAGCAAGGACGCGCTGACGATCAAGGTCACGGGCTACCAATGGTATTGGGGTTATGCCTATCCCGACCAGGGCATCGGCGAATATGTGTCGAAGATGCTCACCAAGGAGCAGGCGCAGGCCGCGGGCGAGCCTTACCAGCTCGCCGTCGACAACCGCATGGTCGTCCCCGTAGGCCAGCAGGTGAAGCTGATCATCACCGGCGCCGACGTCATCCACAGCTTTGCGGTTCCCGCGCTCTGGACCAAGATGGACGCGGTCCCGGGCCGCGCCAACGAGACCACTTTCACCGTCAACAAGCCGGGCGTCTATTACGGCCAGTGCTCGGAGCTTTGCGGCGTCGATCACGCGTTCATGCCGATCGCGGTCGAGGCGCTGCCCATGGACAAGTGGAAAGCGTGGGTCCGCTCGAAGGGCGGTAATCCCGATCCGCAGGTCGCCGAGCCGGCTGCCGCGGCGCCCGCGCCTGCCGGCCCCGTTCCCGCGACCTCCACCACCGCGCCCGCGCAGACGCCCGCCACGGCGCCCGGCGCCACCCCCGCCGCCTCGCCGGCGACGACGAACTGATTGATCGAGGGCCAAAGAAAATGACCGATATCGCAGCCACTGCACCCGCTCACGGCCACGATCATGCGCATGACGACCATGATCATAAGCCCGGCTTTTTTGTCCGCTGGTTCATGTCGACCAACCACAAGGACATCGGCACCCTTTACCTGATCTTCGCGATCATCGCCGGCATCGTCGGAGGCGTGCTTTCGGGCATGATGCGCCTCGAGCTTGCAGAGCCGGGCATCCAGTATCTCCACGGCTGGGCGCAGTTCTTCGACCCCGCGGCCGGCGAGACACAGGCCAAGCATTTCTGGAACGTGATGATCACCGCCCACGGCCTGATCATGGTCTTCTTCATGGTCATGCCGGCGATGATCGGCGGCTTCGGCAACTGGTTCGTGCCGCTGATGATCGGCGCGCCCGACATGGCTTTCCCGCGCATGAACAACGTGAGCTACTGGCTGACGAGCGTCGCGTTCGTCCTGCTCGTCGCATCGATGTTCTTCCCCGGCGGCAGCGGTCTTGGCGCCGGAACCGGCTGGACGGTCTATGCGCCGCTCTCAACGAGCGGCTCGGTTGGCCCCGCGGTCGACCTCGCGATCTTCTCGATCCACCTTGCCGGCGCCGCGTCGATCCTCGGTGCGATCAACTTCATCACCACCATCTTCAACATGCGCGCGCCGGGCATGACCCTGCACAAGATGCCGCTGTTCGTGTGGTCGGTGCTTGTTACCGCCTTCCTGCTGCTCTTGTCGCTGCCGGTTCTTGCCGCTGCGATCACCATGCTTCTCACCGACCGCAACTTCGGAACCACTTTCTATGATGCGACGGGCGGCGGCGATCCGGTGCTCTACCAGCATCTCTTCTGGTTCTTCGGTCACCCCGAAGTCTACATCATGATCCTGCCGGGCTTCGGCATCGTGAGCCAGGTCATCTCGACCTTCAGCCGCAAGCCGGTGTTCGGCTATCTCGGCATGGCCTACGCCATGGTCGCGATTGGCGTCGTCGGTTTCATCGTGTGGGCGCACCACATGTTCACCGTCGGCATGAGCGTGAACCTCAAGATGTATTTCACCGCGGCGACGATGGTGATCGCGGTTCCCACCGGCATCAAGATCTTCAGCTGGATCGCCACCATGTGGGGCGGCTCGCTGAGCTTCAAGACGCCGATGGTGTGGTCGCTCGGCTTCATCTTCATGTTCACCGTTGGCGGCGTCACGGGTGTCGTTCTCGCCAATGGCGGTGTCGACACCAACCTGCACGACACTTACTATGTGGTTGCGCACTTCCACTATGTGCTGTCGCTCGGCGCGGTCTTCTCGCTCTTTGCCGGCTTCTATTACTGGTTCCCGAAGATGTCGGGCCGGATGTACAGCGAGTTCCTCGGCCAGCTGCACTTCTGGGTCTTCTTCGTCGGCGTGAACATCATGTTCTTCCCCCAGCACTTCCTGGGCCAGCAGGGCATGCCGCGCCGTTACCCCGACTTCACCGAAGCCTATGCCTATTGGCATTATATCTCGTCGTTCGGTTACGTGATCATGGCTGCCGGCATGCTGATCTTCTTCGTGAACATCATCTACTCGCTGTTCGCGGGCAAGAAGGCAGCCGACAATCCGTGGGGCGAGGGCGCGACGACGCTCGAGTGGACGCTGTCGAGCCCGCCGCCGTTCCACCAGTTCAACGAACTGCCGCGTATCGCCTGATGCAATTGCCCCCTGCCATGCGGGCAGGGGGCCTTTGCCATCCGGCCGGAGGATGAATTGGCGCAGAGCCTGACCCATGGTGAAATGACGTTGCCCGCGGACTGGCGCGATCTCTTCGCGCTGACCAAGCCGCGGGTGATGTCGCTCGTCGTCTTCACGGCGCTCTGCGGGCTGCTTGCTGCGCCCGGGCATGTGCACCCGGTCCTCGGATTTTCCTCGATCCTCGCGATCGCGCTCGGCGCCGGCGCGTCGGGGGCGCTCAACCAATGGTATGAGGCTGCGCTCGACGCGAAGATGCGGCGGACCGCAAGCCGGCCGCTTCCCGCGGGCCGGCTCGACCCGCAGACCGCGCTCCAGTTCGGGGTCGGTCTCGCGGCCTTTTCGGTCTTCCTGATGCTGTTTGCCGCCAATTGGCAGGCGGCGGCGCTGCTGACCGTTTCGATCCTTTTCTATGTCTTCGTCTACACCATGTGGCTCAAGCCCCGGACACCGCAGAATATCGTGATCGGCGGCGCGGCCGGGGCGTTTCCGCCGCTGATCGGCTGGGTCGCGGCGACGGGATCGATCGCACCGCTGCCGGTGATGCTCTTCTTTCTTATCTTCCTGTGGACGCCGCCGCACTTCTGGGCGCTCGCGCTGTTCGTGCGCTCCGATTATGCCGCGGCGGGCATTCCGATGATGCCGGTCGTCGCGGGCGAGCAATCGACGCGGCGCCAGATCCTCTTCTACGCGCTGATCATGGCGGCCGCGGCCATCGCGCCCTGGCCGCTCGGCTATGCCGGCGCGCTCTATGGCTGGGCCGCGACGCTGCTCTCGGCTTTCTTCGTCCTGCTGTCGATTCGGGTCGGGACGAGGACGTCCGAAGCCGGCGACACGATGCAGCCCGAAAAGCGCTTGTTCGGCTTCTCGGTCGCCTATCTCTTCCTCGTCTTCACCGCGGTGGTTGTCGACCATATGTGGGCGCTATGACCGACGAGCCGAACCAGGAACCCTTCGACGAGGCCGAATACCGCCGCCGCCAGCGGAGCCGCGCCAACCTCATGGCGTGGATCCTCGGTGCGCTGGCGCTGCTCTTCTTCTTCATCACCATGGCGCGAATGGTGGACTGATGAGCAGTGATGCCATCCGTTCAAGGAATCTGCGGACCGCCGGCCTCGCAGCCCTGCTCGCGGTAGCAATGGTCGGACTCGGTTTCGCCGCGGTGCCGCTCTACAATCTTTTCTGCCGCGTCACCGGCTTCGGCGGGACGACGCAACGCTATGATCCCGTCGCCGCCGCCGAGCAGCCCAAGGTTCTCAGCGACACGATTTCGGTGCGCTTTGATGCCAATGTGTCACCGAAGCTGCCGTGGAAATTCTATCCCGAGCGCCCGACCGACACGGTGAGCATCGGCGCGCGCGACATGGCGATCTTCATCGCCCGCAATGATTCGCCGCACCCGGTCACGGGGACCGCGACCTTCAACGTCACGCCCGACCAGGCGGGCAAATATTTCACCAAGATCCAGTGCTTCTGCTTCACCGAGCAAGTCCTGCAGCCGGGCGAGCAGATTCGCATGCCGGTGCTCTTCTTCGTCGACCCCAAGATCAAGGACGACGTCGACGCGCGCGACATTCAGGAAATCACGCTAAGCTACACCTTCTACCCTGTGGACGAGGGCAAAAAGGCGAGCTAAGGCCGCGATCGAGAGTCTTCAAGGACCGGCGGGCGATGGGGAATCGCGATGCTGGGGCAGCAAAACGGGAATAATGACATGGCCGGTGCCAAACATCATGACTATCACCTCGTAAACCCCAGCGTCTGGCCGATGGTCGGCTCGCTTGCGGCGCTCGTCATGTTCTTTGGCGCCGTGATGTGGATGCACGCCGACTATTTCGGCGGCGCGGGCAAATGGGTGTTCGGCCTCGGTGTCGCGGGTCTTATCCTGACCTTCTTCCAGTGGTGGGCCGACGTGATCAACGAGGCGCATGCCGGCGATCATACGCCGGTGGTGCAGCTGCACCTGCGCTACGGCATGATCCTTTTCATCGCATCGGAGGTCATGTTCTTCGTCGGGTGGTTCTGGGCGTGGTTCGATTTCGCGCTCTTCCCGGTGCCGGTGGAGATCGTCGACGGCGCGGTTTCGTCGCTCTTCGGCCAGGACGGCGCGGCGGCGATCACCCAGTGGCCGCCGAAGGGCATCCACGTCATCGACGCATTCTCGCTCCCGCTCCTCAACACGCTGATCCTGCTCTGCTCGGGCACGACGATCACCTGGGCGCATCATTCGCTCATCCACGGCGACCGTGAGGGCCTCAAGAAGGGCCTTTGGCTGACGATCATCCTCGGTATCACCTTCAGCGCGATCCAGGCATATGAATATGCCGAGGCGCCGTTCCCCTTCGGGACGATCAACTATACCTCGGCCTTCTACATGGCGACCGGCTTCCACGGCTTCCACGTGCTTGTCGGAACGATCTTCCTGATCGTCTGCCTCGTTCGCACCTACAAGGGCCACTTCACCCCGCAGCAGCATTTCGGTTTCGAAGCCGCGGCCTGGTACTGGCATTTCGTCGACGTGGTGTGGCTGTTCCTCTTCATCATCGTCTACGTCTGGGGCGGCTGGGGCGCGCCGGTCGCCGCGCACTAAGTTGCCGGAGAGCGATTCCAATCCAGAAGGGCAGCCGCCGATCGGGCGCGCTGCCCTTTTTGGCCTCTGCCCCCGCTGCGGTGCGCAGACGCTGTTCGAGGGGCCCGTCCGCTTCGCGCCGCGCTGCGGCGCCTGCGGTCTCGACTTTGGCGCCTATAATGTCGGTGACGGCCCCGCGGCGTTTCTGACGCTCATCGTCGGCGCGCTGCTGATCGCGGCGGCGATCCTTGTCGACTTTGCCTTCGAGCCCCCGCTTTGGGTGCACATCATCCTGTGGGTTCCCTTGACCGTCGCCGCGGTCGTCCTGGGTCTGAGGCTTGCGAAAGCGGCGCTGCTCGCGAGCGAGCATCAGCGCAAGGCCGCCGAGGGCCGCGCTGTGCAGGAGGAATCCGATGACTGAGCCTGCCGAGCGCCGCTGGCCGCTGATCCCGACGCTGCTCGTGATTGTCGCCGTCGCCGTCATGGTCGCACTCGGCGTGTGGCAGCTCCAGCGCAAGGCCGAAAAGGAAGCGCTGATCGCCCTCTACGAGCGGAACCGAGCGATGTCGGCGATGGTCGCCTATCCCGAGCTCCCGCCGGTCCCCGACGCGATGCTTTTCCGCAAGAGCAGCATCGTCTGCCTTGAGCCCGTGCGCTGGGATCCGCGGAGCGGCACCGACCGCGCGGGAAAATCGGGAATTCGAATGATTGCCGATTGCCGTACCGGTGCTGAAGGGCCGGGCGTGCTCGTCGATGTCGGGATCGCCGACGATTTCACGCCGCCCCAGTGGAGCGGCGGGCCGGTCGCAGGGACGATCGTTCCCGGTCCTGAACAGCCGGGCCTCGTTGCGCGGCTCGCCGGAAAGGCAGCGCCTGCGCGCGCGATGCTCGTAGCCGACACGCCGGCCCCCGGGCTGCGCGCGAGCGCCGTCCCGAACGGCACCGATGTGCCCAACAACCATCTCGCCTACGCGGTGCAATGGTTCCTTTTCGCGGCCATGGCAGCCGTCATCTACATATTGGCGGTTCGCCGCCGCTTGCAGCGCTGACATTCGCCCGCTAGTCGCTGGGCCGCCATGGACTATATCAGCACCCGCGGCCTAGCGCCGACCCTCGATTTTCGCGCCGCCACACTTGCGGGCCTCGCCAGCGACGGCGGGCTCTACGTGCCGGCCGAGTGGCCGCGGCTGAGCGCCGACGAGATCCGCGGGCTCGCGGGGCTCGATTATGCCGAGACCGCGGTGCGGATCATGACGCCCTTCGTTGCCGGGGTGCTCAGCGAGGATGAACTCCGCCGGCTGTGCCGCGCTGCCTACTCCCGTTTCGGCCACGACGCGGTCACCCCGCTTGTCCAGCTCGACCATCGCCACTGGCTGCTCGAGCTCTTCCACGGCCCGACGCTCGCCTTCAAGGATGTCGCGTTGCAACTGCTCGGCCAGCTTTTCGAAACCTTTCTCGCCGGCGGCGACACCGACATCACCATCGTCGGCGCCACCTCGGGCGATACGGGCTCGGCCGCGATCGAGGCGGTCGCCGGGCGCGACCATATCCGCATCTTCATGCTCCACCCCGAAGGCCGGGTCAGCGACGTGCAGCGGCGCCAGATGACGACCGTGCTCGCGCCCAACGTCCATAATATCGCGATCGATGGCAGCTTCGACGACGCGCAGGCGATGGTGAAGCGGCTCTTCGGCGATGAAGAGGCGCGGGGTGCGCTCACCTTGTCAGCGGTGAACAGCATCAACTGGGCGCGGCTGATGGCGCAGGTTGTCTATTATTTCTATGCGGCCGTCCGTCTCGGCGCTCCCGAGCGCGAAATTGCCTTCAGCGTCCCGACAGGCAATTTCGGCGACATTTTCGCAGGCTATGTCGCGGCGCAAATGGGGCTGCCGGTCGCAAGGCTCGTCGTTGCAACCAACGTCAACGACATCCTTCACCGCGCTCTCACGAGCGGCGATTACAGCGCCGGGACGGTGACCCCGACCGCGACGCCGAGCATGGACATCCAGGTCAGCAGCAATTTCGAGCGGCTTCTCTTCGACCTCTCGGGCCGCGACGGTGCGGCGATCGCGGGAATGATGGACGCGTTCGACAAGGACCGCGCGATGACGATCCCCGCCGACATGCTGAGCGGGGCGAGGGGGCTCTTCTCCAGCGCGCGGATCGACGGCGATGCGATGTCGCTCGCGCTGCGCTGGGCGCAGGAGCATGGCGGCCAGATCATTGACCCGCACAGCGCGGTCGGGCTCGCGGCCGCGCGCGAACTCGACCTCGACCCCGCGGTGCCGGTGGTGACGCTCGCGACCGCGCATCCATCGAAGTTCCGCGATGCTGTCGAACGCGCGACGGGGGTGCGCCCGGCGCTGCCAGCCCGGCTCGGCAATTTGTTCGACCGGGAAGAGCGTTTTGAAAAGCTCCCGGGCGATTATGACGCGGTGAAGGCCTACATCCTCGCCGAAGCAGCCCGTGGCTGACCTTCTTCCCCTGCGCACGCTCGTCGGCGAGGCGTGGGAGGATTATGGCCTCGTTGACAGCGGCGGCGGGCGCAAGCTTGAACGCTATGGCCGCTACCGCTTCATCCGGCCCGAACCGCAGGCGATGTGGGCCCCGGCACTGCCCGCAAGCGCGTGGGAGGAAGCCGATGGCGAGTTCGTGCCTGCGTCGGATGAGGATGGCGGCGGCCGCTGGTATTTTCACAGGCCCGTTCCCGCGGAGGGCTGGCCGCTCGCATGGCGCGAGACGCGCTTCACCGCTTCCTGCACGCCCTTTCGCCACCTCGGTTTCTTTCCCGACATGGCGCCGGTGTGGGACTGGCTGCGCGAGCGCACCGCCGACAAGGTCGATCCCGCTTTCCTCAATCTCTTCGGCTACACCGGCGTTGGCAGCCAGGCGCTCGCCGCGACCGGCGCGGCCGTGACCCATGTCGACGCCTCGAAAAAGTCGGTCGCGCAGGCACGCGAAAATGCCGCGCTTGCGGGGATGGCCGACCGGCCCATCCGATGGATCGTCGACGATGCCGGCAAATTTGCCGCGCGCGAGGTGCGGCGCGGACGCCGCTACGATGCAATCCTGCTCGATCCCCCTAAGTTCGGCCGCGGTCCCAATAATGAACGCTGGCAGATCGAAGAGGGTCTCGCGCCGCTGCTCGCCGATTGCCGCCAGCTCCTCGATGCCGAGAGCCGCGCGCTCTTTCTGACCGTCTATGCCGTGCGCCTGTCGGCGCTGGCGATTGGCGAGCTCTTGGCCCAGGCCTTTGCGGAGCTTCCGGGAACGATCGAATGCGGCGAACTCGCGGTGCGCGAAGAGACGCGAGGGCTGCTTTTGCCCACCGCCATTTTCGCGCGCTGGAGCCGCTGAGGCGGCGCTGGCTTAGACGGCGCCGTCGGCGTCGAGCGCATAGCCGGCCGAGCGCACGGTGCGGATGATGTCAGGCGTGCCCTCGAGGTTGATCGCCTTGCGCAGGCGCCGGATGTGAACGTCAACCGTCCTCAATTCGATGTCGCTATCCTGCCCCCATACGCTGTCGAGCAACTGTCCGCGCGAGAAGACGCGTCCCGGATGCTCCATGAAATGGCGCAGCAGGCGGAATTCGGTGGGACCGATGCTCACCGTGCGCCCGCCGCGCACCACCTTGTGCGCGACCGCGTCGAGCTCGAGGTCGGCGTAGCTCAATATTTCGCCCGCGAGCGCGGGGCGGAGGCGGCGGAGAACGGCCTGGACGCGCGCGACGAGTTCGCGCGGGCTGAACGGCTTCGTCACATAGTCGTCGGCGCCGGTTTCGAGGCCGCGGATACGGTCCTCTTCCTCGCCGCGCGCGGTGAGCATGATGATCGGGACATTCGCTGAACGGGGGTTGCGGCGAAGGCGCCGGCAGACCTCGATGCCGGGCAGGCTCTCGATCATCCAGTCGAGGAGAACGACATCGGGAACGCGCTCCTCGGCGAGCAGCAGACCCTGTTCGCCGTCGGGGGTCTGGCGGACCGAATAGCCTTCGCGGCTGAAATGCCAGACGATCAGCTCGGCAATGGCCTCATCATCCTCGATGAGCAGCAAGTCGGGCTGCGGCATCAGCCTTGCTCCGCGCCGGCAGCGCCGTCTTCGGGCTGCTGACCCCGCTCACGTTCCTCCATCCGCGCGCCGGTGACTGCATAATAGACCATCTCGGCGATATTGGTGGCATGATCGCCCATGCGTTCGAGGTTCTTGGCGACAAAGAGGAGGTGCGCGCTTTCGGTGATGTGCCTTGGATTTTCCATCATGAAGGTCACGAGGGTGCGAAAGATGCTGTTGTAGAAATCATCGACATTCCTGTCGCGCACGGTCACCCTTACCGCGAGCTCGGCATCGCGCGCGGCGAAGCTGTCGAGCGCGTCGTGGATGAGCTCGGCGACGAGCGAAGACATCGAGGTCAGCACGGGGATCGCCTCGATCGAACGCGCCCGCTCCATCAGCGCGACACGCTTAGCGATATTCTTGGCATAGTCCCCAATGCGCTCGACGACAGAGACGATCTTGAGCGCCGCGATCATTTCACGCAGATCGTCTGCCATCGGTGCCCTGAGAGCCAAGGTCTGTACGGCAAGCTGCTCGACTTCGGTTTCGAGCGCGTCGATTTTCTTGTCGCCCTCGACCACCTTGGCCGCGAGCTCGAGATCGCCGCTTGTGAGCGCCGACATCGCCTGGAGCAGCGCTTGCTCGGCGCGCCCGCCCATCTCGCTGATAAGGCCGCGCAAGCGGTTCAGATCCTCGTCGAAGGCCTTGACGGTATGTTCATTGAATCTTGCCATCTGTGCGTCCTTTCGGGGCTACGGATCAACCGTAGCGCCCCGTTATATAATCCTTCGTGCGGGTCTGCTTCGGGTTGGTGAAGATGTCGGCGGTCCTGCCATATTCGACCAGCGTCCCGAGGTGGAAAAAGGCCGTGCGCTGCGACACGCGCGCCGCCTGCTGCATATTGTGGGTCACGATCACGATCGCATAATTGCCGCGCAGGTCATGGATGAGCTCCTCGATCCTGGCCGTCGCGATCGGGTCGAGCGCGGAACAGGGCTCATCCATCAGGATCACTTCGGGGTCGACCGCGATCGCGCGCGCGATGCAAAGGCGCTGCTGCTGCCCGCCCGAGAGCGCGGTGCCGCCCTCGCCGAGCCGGTCCTTCACCTCGTCCCAGAGGCCCGCGCGCACGAGCGCGCGTTCGACGATGACGTCGAGGTCGGCCTTGCCGGCCGCGAGGCCGTGGATGCGCGGCCCGTAGGCGACATTGTCATAGATCGACTTGGGAAATGGGTTCGGCTTCTGAAAAACCATGCCGACGCGCGCGCGCAGCTGCACCACGTCCATCGAGGGGGCGTAGATATCCTCGCCTTCGAGCGTGATTTTGCCCGTGACGCGGGCGCTCGCCACGGTGTCGTTCATCCGGTTCAGCGAGCGAAGAAAAGTGGATTTCCCGCAGCCCGACGGGCCGATGAAGGCGGTGACGAGATCGGTGCCGACATCGATCGATACATTGTTGATCGCTTGCTTGTCGCCGTAGAAGACATCGACGCCCTCGGCTTTCATCTTGGGGTTGGCAATGCTGAGGTCGTCTTGGGTCATGTTCACCAGCGTTTCTCGAACTTGTTGCGTAGATAGATGGCGAGCGCGTTCATCGACAGAAGCACGGCCAAGAGCACGATAATCGCCGCCGAGGTTTTCTCGACAAAGCCGCGATCGACCTCGTCCGACCAGAGGAAGATCTGCATCGGCAGCACCGTCGAGGGCGAACAGATGCCCCCCGGTACGTCGCCGATAAAGGCGCGCATCCCGATGAGGAGCAGCGGCGCCGTCTCGCCGAGAGCGCGCGCCATGCCGATAATCGCGCCGGTGAGGATGCCGGGCAGCGCGAGCGGGAGGACATGGTGGAACACGACCTGCACCGGGCTTGCTCCCACTCCCAGCGCCGCGTCGCGGATCGACGGCGGGACCGCCTTGATCGCGTTGCGACTGGCGATGACGATCACGGGCATCGTCATCAGCGCGAGCGTGAGCCCGCCAACGAGCGGGCTCGCCTGGCAGAGACCAAGCAAGTTGATGAACACCGCGAGCGCGAGCAGCCCGAAAATGATCGAGGGCACCGCGGCAAGATTGTTGATCGAGACCTCGATGAAGTCGGTCCAGCGGTTCTTCGGCGCATATTCCTCAAGATAGAGCGCCGCGAGGACGCCCGTTGGAAAAGCGATGAGAAAGGCGGTGAGGATCGTCAGCAGCGATCCCTTGAGCGCTCCCTTGATCCCCGCGGCCGCGGGGTCGGTGGCGTCGGCGTTCCGGAAGAAAGCCCAGTGGATGCCGGTTGCGAGCCTGCCCTCCTGCTTCAGTTCTGCAATGCGCGCGCCGAGCGGGCCAGGCGCTCCCTGCTTCGCCCCGATATCGACCGCCGAGGCGGCGGGAAGGTCAAAGACGCTCTTGCCTTCGAGGAGCCCCGGATCGTCCTTGATCGCGCGGCGCACGTCCTTCCAGGCATTTTCGCTGATCAGTCTCGATCCGCCATCGCCGAGGGCCTCGTCGGCGGCGAAGGCGACGATGTCCGCGAGCCCCGCGTTTGCGATAAGCTGGTCGGCGTCGGGGTCGCTGAGCCGCGCGGGATCCACTCCGAGCGGCGTCGCTCTAAAGTCGATCGGAACCGCGACCTGCGTATAGGTGAAGCCGCGCACCCCGTTGCCGACCATGACGACAAGGAGGAAGCCGAGGAACAGGCCCGAGAGGAGCACCGCGCCAAGGCCCATCGCCTTGAAGCGGCGCTCGGCTGCATAGCGCGCCGCGATGCGTCTTCGCATCGCGGGTGCCTTCCAGTCGGTAGGAGCGCTGTTCTTATTCATAGGCTTCGCGATATTTCTTGACGATCCGCAGCGCGGCAATGTTGAGCAGCAGCGTCACGAGGAAGAGCACGAGGCCAAGGGCAAAGGCCGCGAGCGTCTTGGCGCTCTCGAACTCCTGGTCGCCGGTGAGCAATTTCACGATCTGCGCGGTCACCGTGGTAACGCTGGCAAAGGGATTGGCGGTGAGGTTGGCGGAAAGCCCCGCGGCCATCACGACGATCATCGTCTCGCCGATTGCGCGGCTTACCGCGAGCAGGATGCCGCCCATCACGCCTGGAAGCGCCGCGGGGATGAGCACGTGGCGGATCGTCTCGCTTGGCGTTGCCCCCAGCGCCAGCGACCCGTCGCGCATGGCCTGCGGCACCGCGTTGATGCTGTCGTCGGCCATCGACGAGACGAAGGGGATGATCATCACCCCCATGACAATGCCCGCCGCGAGTGCGCTTTCGCTCGAGGCGTTGGGCACCCCCAGCATCACGGCAAGATCGCGCAGGGCAGGGGCGATGGTGAGCGCAGCGAAATAGCCGTAGACCACGGTCGGTACGCCCGCGAGGATCTCGAGGCAGGGCTTTACCCATCTCCTGACCGCGGGCGCCGCATATTGCGTGAGGTAGACCGCGGTCATCATGCCGACGGGGATGGCGACGATCATCGCGATGATCGCCCCGATGAGCACCGTTCCCCAGAAGAGCGGGATGCCGCCGAAGGTGCCCGGCTGCGCTGCGCCGCTCTGCGGGTTCCAATGGGTGCCGAAGAGCAGTTCGGCGGGCGGGACGAGGCGGAAGAAGCGGATCGATTCAAAGAGAAGCGACATCAGGATGCCGAACGTCGTGAGGATCGCGACGAGCGAGGCGAGGAGCAGGAGCCCCATGATGATGCGCTCGACCCGCGAGCGCGCGCGAAATTGGGGCTCTACGCGCGTATAGCCGAAAAGGCCGCCCGCGAGCGCGAGCGCCAGCATTGCGGCAATCCCGATCGCTCCATAGGTCTGCGTCGCTTGCCTGTAGGGCTCGACCAGCGGCGCCGCGGCAGGGAGCCGCACCGCCGCCTGGCGCCCTTGTGCGACGCTCCGCGCCTCGGAGAGTAGCGCGCCGCGCTCGAAGCCAAAGTCAGGCAGGCCTTCCGCCGCGGGGGTCTCGAGCACGGCGTTCGTGATCAGCGCGGGCGAAACGCTCGTCCACACCGCGAGGAACAGGGCGGCGGGCACGAACAGCCACAAGGCGACATACCAGCCGTGATATTGGGGCCGCGAATTGAGCTTCACCCCCGCCCGCGCCGCGAGCAACGCCGACCGCGCACGGCCGGTCAGCCAGCCGATCAACGCGAGGCCGAGGATCAGGATCAACAGGGCAGGGGCGTTAAAACTCACTTGGCGTCCTTCTGTGCCCGCCAGTTCGCTCAACTCGGGCGGGAGGCGCTGACGCGGGCCGCGTCTACTTCAGCGCTGCCCCATCGAGCGGCGTCATGGCCTTCGCCGCGGCGTTCGCTGCCTCTGCGGCGCTCTTCGGCGACGCGATCAGCCCCTTGGCGGCGAGGTAGCCCCCGGCGCCTGCGCCTTTCAGAAACTCGGCGATATAGTCCGCGAGTCCGGGGACGATGCCGACATGCGCCTTTTTGACATAGAGGAACAGCGGCCGCGACCCGGGATAGCTGCCATCGGCGATCGTCGCGTAGGTCGGGGCGACGCCCTGCACCGGGACCGCCTTGATCTTGTCCTTGTTCGCATCAAGGTAGGAAAAGCCGAAGATCCCCAGGCTTTCCGGGTTCTTGTCGAGCTTCGAGATGATAAGATTATCATTCTCGCCCTGCTCGACATAATAGGGCGCGCCGCGCAAGCCGGTGCACACGGCCTCGTGGCGACCCTTGTCGCTGTCCTTGAGCACCTTCATGTCGGGGTTCGCGTCGCAGCCGCGCGCGAGAATCAGTTCCTTGAACGCATCATAGGTACCGCTGGTCGACGGCGGGCCAAACACCGCTATGCCAACCGCCGGCAGCGCGGGGTTCACATCCTTCCACGTCTTCGCGGTGTTGGGCTTGCCATAGGGGTTTGCGGCGAGCGCCTTGTAGACATCTTCCTCGCTGAGCCTGAAGCCCGGCCCGCGCGCCGCTTCGCCGAGCGCGATGCCGTCGATGCCGATCTGGATCTCGACGATTTCGGTTACGCCATTCGCGGCGCAGCGCTCAAATTCCGATTTCTTGATCCGGCGCGACGCGTTGGCGATGTCGGGCGTGTCGCCGCCAACCCCGGCACAAAAGCGCTCGAAGCCCCCGCCGGTGCCCGTACTGTCGATCTTGGGGGTCTTGTTGCCGGTGGCCTCCGCAAAGGCTTCCCCGACCGTGGTGGCAAAGGGATAGACGGTCGAGGAGCCGACCGCGCTGATATAATCGCGCGCACCCCCGCCCTCGGACGCCTGGTCCTGACACGCCGAAAGCGCGAGGAGGGCCCCTGCGGCGCCGAGCGCGCCGAGCAAGCGGGGAGCCAATGACTTCACCATGACATGATCCTGTCGGGGGTCGTTACCACACCAAGCCGCCACCCCCGCGGCGACTCGCTGAGCCGCCAATGGGGGTTTTGTGTGACGTGTTCGTGACAGCGAGTGTCATGATCGCGGCCGGGCTCTTTTCCCCACATGCGCATTCGCTCCAGGTCGCATTTGCGCGGTGCGCCGGCGCCGAGTTGCTGCAGGCTGCGGGCCGACTATTTCGCGAGCAGCGGCGCCAGATATTGCCCGGTGAAGCTGCGCGGGCTTTTCGCGACTTCCTCGGGCGTCCCCGCCGCGACAATCTCGCCGCCCTTGACCCCGCCCTCAGGGCCAAGGTCGACGATCCAGTCGGCGGTCTTGATGACGTCGAGGTTATGCTCGATCACGACGACGCTGTTGCCCTGATCGACCAGCGCCTGGAGCACTTCTAAAAGCTTGCGCACATCCTCGAAATGGAGGCCGGTGGTCGGCTCGTCGAGGATATAGAGCGTCTGACCGGTCGAGCGGCGCGATAATTCCTTCGCGAGCTTCACGCGCTGCGCCTCGCCGCCCGAAAGCGTTGTCGCCTGCTGTCCGACCTTGATATAGCCTAGGCCGACGCGGCACAGCATTGCCATCTTGTCGCGGATCGCGGGGACCGCCTTGAAGAATTCTGCGGCGTCCTCGACCGTCATGTCGAGGACGTCGGCGATGCTCTTCCCCTTGAACTTCACCTCCAGCGTCTCGCGGTTGTAGCGTTTGCCGTGGCAGGTCTCGCACGTCACATAGACGTCGGGGAGGAAGTGCATTTCGATCTTGATGAGCCCGTCGCCGGTGCAGGTCTCGCATCGCCCGCCCTTGACGTTGAAGCTGAAACGTCCCGCCTTGTACCCGCGCGCCTGCGCCTCGGGCAGCCCTGCGAACCAGTCGCGGATCACGGTGAAGGCGCCCGTATAGGTCGCGGGGTTCGACCGCGGGGTGCGGCCGATCGGTGACTGGTCGATGTCGATCACCTTGTCGCAATGCTCAAGGCCCGTCAGCGCGTCGTGCGGGCCCGCGACCAGTCGCGCGCCGTTGAGGGTCCGCGCCGCGCTCGCATAAAGAGTGTCGATGACGAGGCTCGACTTACCCGAGCCCGAGAGGCCCGTGACGCAGGTGAAGGTGCCGAGCGGGATCGTGGCCGTCACGTTCCGGAGGTTGTTTGCCCGCGCGCCCTTCAGCACGAGGTCGAAGCCATTGCCGGGGCGGCGGTGCCTTGGCACCTCGATCTTCTTCGCACCCGTGAGATAGGCCGCGGTCAGGCTCTTCTTGTTCGCGAGCACTTTCTTCAGCGTTCCCTCGGCGACGATCTCGCCGCCGTGGATGCCGGCGCCGGGGCCCATGTCGACGACATAGTCGGCGCTGCGGATCGCATCCTCGTCATGCTCGACGACGATGACGGTGTTGCCGAGGTCGCGGAGGCGCTTCAGCGTCGCGAGCAGCCGGTCGTTGTCGCGCTGGTGGAGGCCGATCGAGGGTTCGTCGAGGACGTAAAGCACACCCGAGAGCCCGCTGCCGATCTGGCTTGCGAGCCGGATGCGCTGACTTTCGCCGCCCGAGAGGGTGCCGCTGGTGCGGTTGAGGTTGAGATAGTCGAGACCGACATTGTTGAGGAAGCCGAGCCGCTCATTAATCTCTTTCAGGATCGCGCGGGCGATCTGCTTCTGCTGCTCGCCGAGCTTCTCCTCGAGCGTCCCGAACCAGTGGAGCGCGTCGGCGACGCTCCGCCGCGCCGACTGGCTGATGTCCTCGCCCGCGATCTTGACCGCGAGCGGTTCGGGGCGCAGGCGCGCGCCGTGGCACGTCTCGCAAGGCTGTGCGGTCTGATATTTGCCGAGTTCCTCGCGCATCCAGGCGCTCTCGGTCTGCAGCATGCGCCGGTTAAGATTGCCGATGACGCCTTCGAAGGCCTTGTGCGTCGTATAGGTGCGGCGCCCGTCCTTGAAGGTCAGCTCGACGGGCTTTCCGCCGCTCCCGTAAAGGATGATGAGCTGCACTTCGCCCGGCAGGTCCTGCCAGGGCGTCTCGAGCGAAAAGCCGTACGCCTTTCCGAGGCTTTCGAGCACCTGCATATAATAAGGGGAGGGCGGGTTCGATTTCGCCCACGGCACCACCGCCCCCTTCTTGAGGCTCAGCGCATGGTTTGGGACGACAAGCTCGGGGTCGAATTCGAGCCGCTCGCCAAGGCCGTCGCACGCGGGGCAGGCGCCCTGCGGCGCGTTGAAGCTGAACAGGCGCGGCTCGATTTCCGCGATGGTGAAGCCCGAGACCGGGCAGGAAAATTTCTCGCTGAAAATCAGGCGATTGTCGGGTATGCCGGCGCCCTTCATCGCCCCGCCAACCTCGCCCTCGCGTCCCGGGACCTTCCCATCGGCCATGTCGACATAAGCGACGCCCTCGGCGAGTTTCAGCGCCGTTTCAAAACTGTCTGCGAGCCTGGTCTCGATCCCCTCGCGCACCACGATACGATCGACGACGACCTCGATGTCATGCTTGTATTTCTTGTCGAGCGCCGGCGCTTCCTCGATCTCGTAGAAGGTCCCGTCGATGCGCACGCGGGTGAAGCCTTCCTTCTGCCACTGCGCGAGTTCCTTCCTGTACTCGCCCTTGCGGCCGCGCACGACGGGCGCAAGGAGATAGGCGCGCGTGCCCTCGGGCAATTCCATCACGCGGTCGACCATCTGGCTGACCGTCTGCGCTGAAATCGGCTCACCGGTTGCGGGCGAATAGGGAATGCCGACGCGCGCCCAGAGGAGGCGCATATAGTCGTAGATCTCGGTTACCGTCGCGACGGTCGAGCGCGGGTTGCGGCTCGTGGTCTTCTGCTCGATGCTGATCGCGGGCGACAGGCCGTCGATATGCTCGACGTCGGGCTTCTGCATCATCTCGAGGAACTGGCGCGCATAGGCCGACAGGCTCTCGACGTAGCGCCGCTGTCCCTCGGCATAGATGGTATCGAAAGCGAGGCTCGATTTGCCCGAGCCCGACAGCCCGGTGATCACGATCAGGCTGTCGCGCGGCAAGTCGACGTCGACGCCCTTCAGATTATGCTCGCGCGCGCCGCGCACGGAGATGTGAGTGAGACTCATGGGGGAGGCTTGTTCCAGATTTGTTCTTGGTGCGCAAGGGGGCAGCGCGAGCCTTAAGAACATGGGAAGCGTGGTGGCAAACCGCAAGGCCGGCGAGGGCCCTCTTGCGTTCGTCGAACCGATTCCGCCGCTTGCCACAAAGGCCGTGCGCCGCGCCTCCGCCTTGACCATGCAGGATCACCGCCCTCGCGGGCAATGTGAAACGGGGATATGCGATGAAGAAATTCCTGCTCCTGTCGGCAGCGTCGCTGGGGCTCGCCGGCTCGGCCGTTTGGGCCCGGTCGGATGACGCGCCCGCCGCCCGGTCGGCGCCCGCCGACAATGCCTCGCTCAAACCGCTGAGCTTTGGCAGCTGGGGCGTGGACCTTGGCGCGCGCGACACGTCGGTGCGGCCCGGCGATGATTTTGATTCCTACGCGAATGGCACATGGTTTCGCAGCACCGAGATCCCGGCCGACCAGGCCTCGGCGGGGGTCGACTATGACGTCTATAACCTCACCCAGCGCCAGCTCCGCGCGCTCGTGGCCGGCGCGCCGGGCACGGGGCAGGTCGGCGGTCTCTACCAGAGTTTCATGGATGAAGCGCGTGTCGAAGCGTTGGGCGCGGCGCCGCTGATGGCCGACATCGCCGCGGTCGAAGCGATCAGGGACAAGGCCGGGATGGCGCGCTTCATGGGGCGTTCGCAGGGCGCATTCGGCGCAAGCATCGTGAGCGGCCAGCCTTATGCGGACACTGCCGATCCGACCATGAACCTGCTCTGGCTCGGGCAGGAAGGGATCGGGCTTCCCGACCGCGAATATTATCTGTCGGACGATTTCAAGACGCAGCGGGGCACCTATCGCGCCTATATTGCGCGGACAATGCAGCTCATTGGCAACGCCGCCCCCGAAAAGGCGGCCGATGCGATCATGGCGTTTGAAACCGATGTCGCCCGCGCAAGCTGGGCGATCGCCGACCGCCGCGACCTTGGCAAGATCAACAACCCGATGTCGTCGGCAGAGCTTTCCGCCTATGCACCCGGCCTCGACTGGGACGCCTGGTTCGCCGGTGCCGGCATTGCGCCGCAGAAGCGGGTCATCGTCAATGAAAAAAGCGCGATCCGCGACATTGCGGCGGTCTACGCAAGGACCCCGCTCGAGACGATCAAGCTGTGGCAGATGTTTCATGTGGCCGATAATGCCGCGCCCTATCTCTCGAAGGCGTTCGTCGACAGCCGCTTCGAATTTGCCAAGGCGATGAGCGGGGTCAGCGAGCAGCGCCCGCGCTGGAAGCGCGGCCTGACGCTCGTCGACGCCAGTCTCGGCGAACTTGTCGGCGAAACCTATGCAAGGCAATATTTTCCGCCAAGTGCGAAAGCGAAGATGGAGGCTCTCGTCGCCAATCTGAAGCTGGCGATGGGCGACCGCATCCGCCGCAACAGCTGGATGGCCCCTGCTACCAGGGAGGCCGCGCTCGCCAAGCTTCAGAAGATGGATGTCATGGTCGGCTATCCCGACAAGTGGCGCGACTATTCGGGGCTCAAGATCGATCCTGCCGATCTCTACGGCAATGTCCAGCGCAGCGCGGCGTTCGAATATGCCTATGCCCTTAGCGAGCTCAACCAGCCCGTCGACCGCCGGAAATGGTCGATGAACCCGCAGGAAGTGAACGCCTATAATGGCGGGCTTGAGAACAAGATCGTCTTTCCTGCGGCGATCCTGCAGGCGCCCTACTTCAGCGAGAGCGTCGACGATGCGGTCAACTATGGGGCGATCGGGGCGGTCATCGGCCACGAGATCACGCACGGCTTTGACGACCAGGGCCGCAAGATCGACGCAAGCGGGGCGGTGCGCGACTGGTGGACAAAGGAAGACGCCGCGCGCTTCGAGGCGCAGGCCAAGGGCTTTGGCGCCCAATATGCGGCGTATGAGGCGGCGCCGGGCGCCTTCATCAACCCCGACCTGACGATGGGCGAGAATATTGCCGATCTCGCGGGGCTCGAGGTTGCCTACGACGCCTATCACCGCTCGCTCGGAGGCAAGGAAGCGCCCGTCATCGACGGGCTCACCGGAGACCAGCGCTTCTTCCTCGCCTTTGCGCAGGCGTGGCGCAGCAAGGCACGCGACGATGCGATCAAGCAGCAGGTCGCGAGCGACGAGCACAGCCCGGCGCGCTGGCGCATCATCGGCCCGCTTCGCAACGTCGATGGCTGGTACAAGGCCTTCGGTGTGACGGAAGACGCCAAATATTATCTGAAGCCCGAGGAACGCACCCGGATCTGGTAGGTACCTATTCGCTCCGGGCGGGGACGGCATCGGTCCGCCCCCCGACCATCATCACGCACAGCGAGAGCGCCGCGCCGCTGATCACGAAAAGGGCCGGAAACCCCCGAGCACCGACATCATGCGGATGCCGTCAATTCCCGACGCGGCCACGAGGACGATCGCGACGAGGCCGACCGTAACGCCCCAGATGATCTGGACGGCGAGCGGCGCCTCGGGCGCGTCGGGCGAGATGCCGTGCGTCGAGAGCGCGCTCATCGCAGAGACATTGGCGTCGGCGCCGGCGACATAGGAGAGGAAGATTGCAAACAGCACGGTCCCGGTGACGAAGGAGCCGCCGCCGAGCGCGTCGAACAGGCGGAACAGCACGGGGTCGGGTCCCTCGGCTGCGAGCACCGCGTAGAGGCTCGCGCCGCTATGCTGATCGATTGCGATCGTTGCGCCTGCAATCGCGGTCATCCACACCGCTCCGAACAGCGCGGGCAATATGAGGTTGATCAGGATGAAGGCGCGTACACTGTAGCCGACCGCGAGCCGGCCAAGGAAGAGTGCGGTCACCGGCGCCCAGGCGAACCAGTTCGCCCAGTTGAAGATCGTCCACTCCCGGTGCCAGTCACCATCGACGTCGAGGCCGAGGTTGCGCGGTACGAAGGTGCGGACATAATCCGCCCCGCCTCGCAGCGAGAGGCCCAGCATCTCGGCGAGCGGCCCCGCGACGAGCACGAAGGCGATGATGGCAAAGAAGAGCCAGGTGTTGAGCACCGAAAGCCCCGCGATACCCTTTTGCAGCCCTGTTGCCGCTGAAACAAGGAAACTAGCGACGATGAGCGCCGCGATCGCCCAGCGGAGCGGCACGCCGCCTGCAAAGCCGCCCAGCCCCTCGATACCTCCCGCGAGCGAGAGGATGCCGGCGCCGAGCGATGCCGCCATCCCCGCAACGAGGGCGTAGAGGCAGAGAATATCAACGGCGGAACCGACGGGCCCGTGCGCGCGCTGGCCGAGCAAAGGCACGAAAAGCGACGAAAGGCGAAAGGGCTCGCGGCGGTTGTAGTAGACGATGGCGAAGGCGAGCGCGGCAACGGTGTAGATTGCATAGGGGGTGAGCGTCCAGTGAAGGAACATCGTCGACATCGCGAAGGTCGCCGCGGCGTCGCTTCCCGGCACGAGCCCCAGCATCTTCGGCGGCGCGTTGAGGTGAAACAAGGGCTCGGCGACGCCCCAGAAAAGAATTCCCGTCGCGATCGTGGTGCACAAGGTGACCGCAAACCAGCGCCAGCGCCCGAGGAGGGGCTTTGCGCCTTCGCCGCCGATGATCATCGCACCATAGGGCGACAGCGAGATCGCTGCGAGCAGCGCAAGGAAGAGGACGCTGGTCAGCGTGAAGACGGGGCCGAAGCTGCGCAATATCCAGTCGTTGAACGCCGTTTCGGCAGCGAGGAACGCGGTCCCTTGCCACAGGCTCGCTGCGAGGGCGGTCGCAAGCACCGCGAGCGGGACGAGGAAAACCGGCCGGTTTATCGAACGAGGCGGGGGCGCTGCCATGAAGCCGCGAGCATGACGGGGGCGGCTTGCCGCGTCAAATCGCGTGAGCGAAGGGAACGCAATTTACGGCGAGGCGTTTTCGGGCGAGATTATAGAAGGTGAAGAAGGAGCGCTTCGATGACGAGGGCGATTTTGACTGCGGTTGCTATGCTGGCGCTGTTGGGCGCGGGTTCGGCCGCCGCCTTCCAGGCCCAGACCGAGGAGCCGCCGGCCCAGGAGGAGGCCGCGTCCACCGGCCTTGACGCGGTTGCCGCTGACCTTGACCAGGACGCCGCTGACCTTGACGAGGAGACGGCCTCGCCTGACGGCACGACGCCCGAGGAGCGTGCGAATACCGCGCGGCTCAACGCCGAGCAGGCGGCGCGCGCCAGGGCTGAGAATATCGCCTATGAACAGCAGGTCGCCGCGGTCGCGCAGGAACAGGCCGCAGCAAAGGCCGCCTATGCCGAGGCGACCGCCGCGTACGAGGCCGAAAAGGCGCGCGTCGCCGCCGAGGCCGCCGCGCAGCGGCTGCAGTGGGAAGCCGACGTCGCCGCCTGCAAGGCAGGCGATACGACCCGCTGCGCCCAGCCGGCCGTGCCCCAAAAACCGTAGCGCTCGCCCCTAATTCGCGGCCGGGATCGGGATGGCGGCGGGCCGGGGCGCGTCGGGCACTCTCTCGTCTGACAAGACCAGGAGCTTCGAGCCGCCGCCGCCGGTTTCGCTGGGTTCTGCAGGCAAAGCGGGCTCAGCGTCTTCAAAGCTGCCGCCATAGCGGTAATCATCAATGCTCCCGCCATAGCGGTAATCATCGTCGGCGGGCGCTGAGGAATAGTCTATGAGTACCGCCTCGGGCGGCTCATATGCATCGAGCTCTTGGGCCGCAAATGCGCGCGTTGGCGGTATGTAGCCGTCGGTGCAGCCTTCGCAGAGCGATGATGGCAGTACGTCGGGGCTAACGGCGTCGGGATTGCTGCTGAGTTCGGCGTAGCTCGCCCGGCCCGGGATCGAGGTGAAGCGCTCGCCCACGACGAACTGACCAAGGAGCATTCCCGTAAGCGCCCCCACGCCGGCAAGGAGCAGGCTGGACAGTGCCGCCTTGGCGAACGCATCCGCGCTCGGTCGTGATCCCTCATGCCGGGCCATGCGGTATCAACGCCGCTGCGCTTGGAGAAGTTGCACCGGCGACGGCCGGCCACTCGTCGATGCTTGAAGGCCATTCGTCTCCCTATCGAGGGGGCGCCGTGACCCGTCGAACATCGCATGCGCGTGCCGCGCGATAGGGGCATCACGAACATGCGGGATAGGAGGCAGCGGTCTCCCCGGTCCGGGCCCTCTATTCCGCATCCCCCTGGTTCGAAAGGACTATTTGTGATGGCGAAACTTCCCCTCATTCTCCTGGCCGTTCCCCTCGCCGCGACCGGCGCCCCCGCCGCGGCGGCCGAGGATGGCGCGGGCCGACAAGTGCTGGTCCCTTATAGCGACCTTGATCTTGCGAGCGCCGACGGACGCAGGAAACTGACCGCGCGCGTCGCGCGCGCCTCGCACGAGGTTTGCGGAGGCCGATCCACGGTGCGCCCCAATCTCAATGAAACGCTGGCCTACCGCGAATGCCGCGCTGCGGCGATGCGGAGCGCCGAACCGCAACTCGCCAGCCTTTTCTCCGGCCAGCGGCTCGCGGATGGAGGTCCCTTGCACGTGGCGGCCAATTGACCGAACCGTGCCGGAAGGCGGTCATGCTTCGCGCATGACCGCCTTCGCGATTTCTAAGGCTGCATGATCGTCTTGACGTCGTGGAGATAGGTGCGGCCGATGCGGTGAAGGCCGCCTTCGCCAAGATCGACGCTCCACGCGCCGTCGCCATGGTGCCTCAGTCCCACAATGCCGTCGCGCCGGACCATCTTCGAACGGTGGATGCGCATGAACTGGTCCGGGTCCATCCGCGCCTCGAGCGACTTGATCGTCTGGTGAATGAGCCAGCTGCGTCCGCCTACATGGAGCCGCATATAGTCGCGCTCGGCCTCGATGAGGTCGACCTGGTTCGCGTCGATGCGCAGCATCTCGCCGCGGTTCTGGACCCAGAATTCGCTGATCCACCGGCTTTTCCGTGCGCGTCCATGGTCAGTCGCGCGCCACTCGCGCACCCGCGCCAGCGCCCGCGCGAGCCGGTCGGGTGACACGGGCTTGAGAAGATAGTCGACGGCGGCCACGTCGAAGGCGGCAACGGCATAGCGGTCAAACGCCGTCACGAAGACGACCGCGGGGGGATTCTCGAGCTTGTCGAGGGCGGAGGCGACCTCGAGCCCGTTGAGGTCGGGCATCGCGATGTCGCAAAGCAGGAGGTCGGGTGCGAGCGCTTCGACCATTCGCAGCGCCGAGGCGCCGTCGCTCGCTGTCCCCACCAGCGAAACATTATCCTGCTGTCCTGCCAGGATTTGCAATCGTTCGATCGCGAGCGGTTCGTCGTCGACGATCAGGGTACGCAGCGTCTGTGTCATGTTCAGCAGCCTTCGCGCGACAATGGCAGCCACAGCGAAACGAAGAAGCCGCCGCTGTCCGATCGGCCCCATTCGCATCCCGCCGCGGGGCCGTAGCGGGTCAAGAGACGCTCGCGGACATTGCCGAGGCCGACGCCGGTGCCGGGCTGGGGCATCGGGACCGAGGGGTCGACGTCATTTTCGACGCGCAGCAAGAGCAGTCCATGTTCATGGCTCGCGGTCAGCCGCACGCCAATCTTTCCCTTGCTCGGGGCGACGCCATATTTGAGCGCATTTTCGATAATCGGTTGCAGGATCAGCACCGGGACGCAGGCGCTCTCGAGGTCGGATGGTACCTCGACCTCGACCTGCAGGCGGTCGGGGAAGCGGGCCTGCTCGATGTCGAGATAGAGCCGCTGGAGCGCGATTTCCTCGTCGAGGCTCACAAATTGTTCGGGATCGATCGCGAGGCTCGTGCGCAGGAATGCCGAGAGGTTCATGATCATCGCCTCGGCCTCCGCCTTCGAGCCGCGCATGACGAGGGTCGAGAGCGAATTGAGCGTGTTGAAGAGGAAGTGAGGATTGACCTGGTAATGAAGCGCGCGAAGCTGCGCGTTTTTCGCCTCGAGCCGATAATTGTTGGCGCGTCGCTCGACGGCCCGCATCTCGTTTGCATAGCCGAAGGCGACGTAAAGGGCCGCCCAGACGGCGAAGAAGAAATACCAGCGGATCGAGCTGTCGAGGATCAGCACCATTTCCCACGCCACGGGGAACTTGGCCTGGACCTCCGCGATGATCTTGTGCGTGTCTTCCGAGGGGAACCAATAAAAGAAGACGAGGAGATTGACCGTCGCATAGACGATGACCAGCGGGATGGCGGCGCCCATCGCGGCAGCGAGCCTGGCGCCAAAGCTTTGCGGCTGGACGCGCTGGAGCAGCTGGTAGAGGACGAAGGTGCAAAAGATGCCGGCCACCACGACAATCGCGCGGCGACCGATAAACGCCCATTGATCAGGCGCGCCCGACAGCATGGCAAGGCCGGTGGTGATCAGGAAATAAAGAAGCCACATCGCGATGATCGAACCGATCGCGACGCGGGGGTTGACGCGCGCGTCGGAGGCGCGCCAGTCGGGGGCTGCGGCGAGCAGCCGCGCGCGCTTGTCGCGCTGCAGGAGACGGGGGTCGGACGCGTTCATTCTCCTTCCCTATCGCACGGCGTCGGCCAAAGGCCAGCGCTGCGTGCGCCGCCAGTCGAAGCGCAGGGGAGGTTTGTCGAATGGCGCAATCAGTCCGAAGCTCCTGGTTCACGGAGCGCATGGCGCCAGTCTCCGCGCTGATAAACCGCCCACGCCATGGCGAGGGATGCAAGCGAAGAGAGCGGGAAGCTCCACCAGATCGCGTCCCCGCCGAGCAGCGGGTAGCCGAACCAGTAGATGCCCAGCCGGATCGGGAACATCGAGAGCGCGAGGATGATGAGCGGGGGGATCACCGATCCGTTGGCACGGAGCGTGCCGATGATGACGATGGTGGTCCCGAAGGGAAGGAAGGTCCAGGTCGCGATGAGCTGGATATGGCGCGCGACCTCGACCGCTTCGCTGCCGCTCCCGAGGAAGAGACCGAGCGCCGCGCGATCGAAAGCAAGGAGGAGGGCGATGAGCACACCGGTCATCACGAGGTTGATCGCGATTCCGCTGTTGGTAATCGAGGCAACGCGGTCCCAGCGATGCGCACCGATATTCTGCGCGGCCATCGCGCTCACCGCGGCGCCGACGGCGAGCGCAGGCATCTGGACATAGTTCCAGAGCTGTAGCGTTGCCCCATAGGCGGCGGCGGTGACGAGCCCCTCGCGGTTTACGAGGCCGACCATGATGATGCCCGCGCCGGAGATAACGAGCATCTGCGCGCCCATCGGGAGACCGCGACCGATGATGAAGCGCAGCTCCCTGATCGCGGGGACGAGATAGGCAAGTTCGCGTCCGCGCAGGCGAAGCACATGGTCCTTGGCATAAAACCAGGCGATCATCGCGGCGAGACTGATTGTCCCCGCGAGTGCGGTCGCGAGCGCGCTTCCCGTGATGCCAAGGCGCGGAAAAGGCCCGAGGCCGAGGATCAGCACGGGGTTGAGGATAATGTCGAGCACCACCGAAAGAATCATGAAGCGCAGCGGCGTCACCGCGTCACCGGCACCGCGCGACGCCATCATCAGTGTCACCATCAACATGCTCGCAGGAACCGCGATAAAGGTGACGCGCAGATAATCGTGCGCGAGTGCGAACGCTTGCTGCGGGGTTTCAAGCAGGCGCAGGATCGCGTCCGAGGCGAACCAGCCAACGACCGCGATTACCAGAGCAAAGAATAGCGCGAGCCCGATGGCTCCGCCGCCCGCTCGCCGCGCGGCGTCGATGTCGCCGCGTCCGATCGACTGCCCGATCAGGACTGTCGCCGCCATGCCGAAACCAAAAAAGGTCGCGAACATCAGGAACATGATGATGTTCGCGTTCGCGGTCGCAGCGAGCGCGCTTTCGCCAAGGAATTGCCCGACCCAGATCGAGTTCACCGAGCTCGACATCGTCTGGAGGATGTTCGATGCGAGCGTCGGAAGCGCGAAGACGACCAGCGTCCTGGTAATCGGCCCGTTGGTCAGGTCCATCCCGGTACCGCCGCGCGCCGTCTGGCGTGGCGGCACGGGCCCTGCGGCAGGGTCTGCCGCCGTCGCGACCGGGATAACGGGCTCGACTTCGCTCACCCCAGCCGCGCCAGCGCGGCGGCGAGGCGATCGGCTTCGGCGGATTTCGCCGCATGGTCAGCGCGTGCCTTTTCCACCGCTTCCGGCTTGGCGCGCTCGACGAAGCTCGCGTTGCCGAGGCGCCCGGCGAGGCTGTCGCGCTCCTTTGTCGCAGCGGCGAGGGCCTTCTTCAACCGTTCGCGCTCGGCGGCGATGTCGATCACCCCCTCGAGCGGGACGATGATCGTCTCGCCCTCGACCACGAGCTGCGCCGAGGCTCCGGCGGGCGCGGGGTCGAAGCGGACCGCCTCGAGGCGCGCGAGACGATCCAGCTGCGCTGCGAGCCGGTCGGTGCGCGGCTTCAGTGATTGGGGGAAATGCGCGGTCAGACGCGCCCCCGGCGGCAGGCCGAGTTCGGCCTTCGCGCCGCGCAGTTCCCGCACCAGCTTGATCAGCCAGTCGATATCGGCGCTCGCTTCGGGGTCGCGCGCCGCGATTGGCGCGGGCCACTTTGCCGTGATCAGCGGGTAGTCTTGCCGCTCGCCTAGGCCGGTCCACAGCTCTTCGGTGATGAAGGGCATGAAGGGATGGAGCATGACGAGAATCTGGTCGAGAACCCAGCCCGCGACCGCCTTCGTCTCCTCGTCGATCGCGCCCTTGATCAGTTCAAGATACCAGTCGCAGAACCGGTCCCAGGCGAAGCTGTAGATGGCATTCGCGGCATCGTCGAAGCGATAGGCGGCAAAAGCCCGCTCCATCTCCGCCACCGTGCCGCTGACTTCGCCGATGATCCAGCGGTTGACCGGCAGGCTCGCGGCAGGGGCTTCGAGGCTGGTCGAGGCCGAAATGCCATTGGCTTCGCAGAAGCGTGCGGCGTTCCAGAGCTTGGTCGCGAAATTGCGATAACCGGCAAGACGCGCGTCATCCATCTTGATGTCGCGGCCCTGGCTTTCCATCGCCGCCATGAAGAAGCGCAGCGCATCCGCGCCATATTGGTCAATGAGGCCGAGCGGGTCGACGACATTGCCCTTCGACTTCGACATTTTTTGCCCATCGGGGGCGCGGACGAGCCCGTGGAGATAGAGCGTCTTCCACGGCACGTCGCCCATGAAATGCATCCCCTGCATCGCCATGCGCGCATCCCAGAAAAAGAGGATGTCAAAGCCCGAGACGAGGACGTCGTTCGGGTAATGGCGGCGAAGCATCTCGGTATCGTCGGGCCAGCCGAGCGTCGCGAAGGGCCAGAGCGCCGAGGAGAACCAGGTGTCGAGAACGTCGGGGTCGCGTTCGAGCGTCACCCCCGCGCCGGCCTGCGCCTGCGCTTCCTCTTCGCTTTCGGCGACGAAGATATTCCCGTCGGAATCGAACCACGCCGGAATGCGGTGTCCCCACCAGAGCTGGCGCGAGACGCACCAGGGCTGGATATTCTCCATCCAGTTGAAAAAGGTCTTTTCCCACGTCCTGGGGACGATGTTGATGCGCCCGTCGCGCACCGCTTCGATCGGCGGCTGCGCAAGTTTTTTGGCGTCGACATACCATTGGTCGGTCAGCCAGGGCTCGATCACCACGCCGCCGCGGTCGCCGAAGGGTGTCTGGATCGTGCGCGGTTCAGCGTCGTGCTCGGCGCCCTCCTTGTCGACGTGCGGGATCAGGAAGCCGCCTTCCTTCATCCGCTGCACCACGAGCTCGCGGGCGCCGTCAACGCCGTCCCGGCGGAAGCGGTGAAGACCAAGATATTCCTCGGGCACCAGCCCGTCGGCGGTCTGGATCACATTTGCGTCGGCGTCGAACATGTTGAGCATTTCGCCGGGCTTGAAGCCCGCGCGCTTGCCAACCTCGAAGTCATTGAAGTCGTGCCCCGGCGTGATCTTCACCGCGCCGCTGCCAAGTTCGGGATCGGCATGTTCGTCGGCCACCACCTTGAAGCGGCGGCCGGTGATCGGCTGGAGAATATCCTTGCCGATCACGCCCTTGTACCGTTCGTCGTCGGGGTGCACCGCGACGGCCATGTCGGCGAGCATCGTCTCGGGGCGCGTGGTTGCAACCTCGATATAGTCGCGCCCGTCATCGAGCCTGACGCCGTCGGCGAGCGGATATTTGAAGTGCCAGAACCCGCCCTGCATCTCGTGCGTTTCGACCTCGAGGTCCGAGATCGCGGTCTTGAGCTTGGGATCCCAGTTCACGAGACGCTTGTCGCGGTAGATCAGCCCCTCGCGGTAGAGGTCGACGAAGACCTTGGCCACCGCGCGGTTGAGGCCTTCGTCCATCGTGAAGCGCTCGTTCGCCCAGTCCATCGAGCAGCCGAGGCGGCGAAGCTGGCCGGTGATCTGGCCGCCGCTTTCGGCTTTCCACTGCCAGACCTTCTCGACAAATTCCTCGCGCGTATAGTTGGTGCGCTTGTCCTGCCGCTCTTCCATCTGGCGCTCGACGACCATCTGGGTCGCAATGCCGGCGTGGTCCATGCCCACCACCCACAGCGCATCCTTGCCGCGCAGCCGCTCGTAGCGGACGAGAACGTCCTGGAGCGTATTGTCGAGCGCATGGCCGATGTGCAGCGCGCCGGTGACATTCGGCGGCGGGTTGACGATCGTGAAGGGCTCAGCATCCGGGCGCGCTGGGCGAAACAGCCCGCGGCTTTCCCATTCATGGGCCCATTTCGCCTCGATAGCGGCGGGATCGAAGGTTTTTTCCATCGGCATAGCCGAGCGCCTTTGCCAGCCATGTTGCGGCGCGGCAAGGGGTAAGCCGCATAGCTTCCGCTTCGCACCGAGGAGTTCAACATGTCCGCCCGGGGGCCCAGGGCCCCTGGCGGTGTCTTGGCCTCGCTCGGCGCGTAGCGGATCGAGGAAGGGCGCTATTTCTTCAGATAGCTTCCCAGCCAGTTGAAGACCGTCTGGTGCCACTGGACGCTATTGGCGCCCTTCAGGACCCAGTGGTTCTCGTCGGGGAAAACGAGCAGCTGCGAGGGGATGTTGCGGCGCTGGAGCGCGGTGAAGGCGGCAATGCCCTGCGTGTAGGGAATGCGGAAATCCTTCTCGCCGGTAATGACCAGCATCGGCGTCTTCCACTTGGCGACGTGGTTCACCGGGTTCCATTTTTCGAATTCCTCGGGGACCTCGAAATAGGCGCCGCCATGTTCCCATTCATCGAACCACAGCTCCTCGGTCTCATAGGCCATCGCGCGCGCGTCGAAGACGCCGTCGTGCTGAACGAGACATTTGAAGCCGTCGGTCCACTGGCCGGCGATCCAGTTCATCATGTAGCCGCCATAGGAGGCGCCAAGCGCACAGGCGTTGCCGATATCGAGCTGCCCATCCTGCTTGCCGGCGGCCGCAAGTCCGAGCTTCAGGTCCTCGAGCGGCTTGCCGCCCCAGTCCTTGTTGATGCTGTCGGTGAAGGCCTGGCCGTAACCCGTCGATCCGTGAAAATCGATGCTGACGACGCCGTAGCCCTGCTGCGCAAAGAGGCGCGGGTTCCAGCGCGTCGACCAGCTGTTGCCAAAGCTCGACTGCGGGCCGCCGTGGACGATGAACGCAACCGGAAGCTTCGCGGTAGCGTTCGCAGGCTTGAGGATAATGCCCCACACCTTGTCGCCGCTCGCACCGGCGAACTGCATCCGTTCAAGCTTGACCGGGTCGAACGCGGCGAGGCGATCGGCGTTGACCGCCGTTATCTGCGCGACCTTGCCCTTGGCGTCGCGAACATAAAGGTCGGTCGGCAGCAGGGCCGTGTTGCGCGAATAGAGAAGGCCGCCACCTGCAAGCGGGGTCACGTCGCCGATATTGCCGTCAAAGGTTTCGTTCGAGGCCTTCAACCGCTCGACCTTGCCGCTCGCCACGTCGACGCGAAAGACAGGGTGATCGAGCACGTCCTGCGCGGTGACGTAAATCGACTTGCCGTCGGGCGCCCAGGCAATCGAGGCAACCGAGCGATCCCACGCGTCGGTGAGCTTGCGGGTCTCGCCGTTGGTAAGGTCCCGCAGCATCAGCACCTGCCGGTCGGCTTCATAGCCCGGGCGTGCCATCGCCGCGTAGGCGAGCCACTTGCCGTCGGGCGAAGGGGCAGGGAGCGTGTCGGTCGCCTCGTTTGCTTCGGTGAGGTTGATGGGCGCGATGCGCGCGTCGACCTTCGCCTGGTAAATGTCGAGGTTGGTCGAGCGCGGTTCGTCGCGGTCGGCCTTGCGCAGCGTGAAATAGACGGTGCGGCTGTCGGTGCCCCAGGCGAGTTCCTCGCCGCCGCCAAAGGGCTTGGAGGGCGTATCGCCGACCAGTCCGCCGTCGATTGCGCGGCCCGCGGTCGCCTTGCCGTCGACGAGATCGAAGACGAAGGGGCGGCTATAGGTGCCCGGCGTCTCCCACTGGTCCCAGTGGCGCACGAAGCCCACACCGTCCTTGTAGAGCCTGCCGCTGCCGGGGCCCACGAGCGCGCCCTTGTCCTTGGCGTCGCAACCAAAGCTCGTGCATTCCTTGGCGATATCGCCCCAGGCAAGGAGGCGCGTCCCGTCGGGCGACAGTTTGAAGCCCGCGACATCCGCCTTTTCGTTCGTGACCTGGCTCGCAGCAGCGTCGGGGGCGGCGGGGTTGATGCGCCAGACCTGGTCGCTGCCCGAGGCATCGGAAAGGAAGAAGAGCGTGCCGTCAGGGTGGAAAGCGGGCGTGGTTTCATTCTTCCCCGGGACATCGGCGAGCCGGACGGGTTTCGCGTCCTTGGCCTTACGATCGACGAGCCAGAGGCCGGTCGAGCGCTTGTAGCTTCCCTCTTCGGTCTCGGTCATCTGGAACACGACCCAGCGCCCATCGCCCGAAGCGGTGGGTGCCGCGACGCGATTCAGCGTGGCAAGATCCACCTCGGTCATCGGCCGGGCGAATGAGGGCGTGGCGCACAAGGCGGCGGCGAGCGCGATCGCGCTAGGGAGGAGATGGTTTCGCATGAAAGCGGTTTAGCGGAGAAGGCGAAGCGTTCAAGGGGCGATCACGCGCCCGCGATAATGACAGGGTCCGCGGCCAAGCTCTGCCGAACGAGCTCTGCCTCTTCTGTCGCAAGTGCGTGCACCGTGCCCACGAGATAGATCGCGTTGGAGCAAGGCGGGCCGCAGAACGAAAGGCCGAAGGCTCGGCAGGCGTCGGCAGGCGCTATCGTTGCGCCGCGTCCCGCGGCCACGCTGGCAAGCGCCTCCTCGAGCTCGTCGAAATGATCGTGGCGCGGCAGGCGTGGCGGCTGGCCGCCCAGCGCTTCAGCGAACCACCTGGCGAAGACATAATCATATTCGTCATAAGTCACGAAGCGCAGAACGCCATTTCGCACCGCGGCCAGCGGATCTGCGCCATCAGCGCCGACGAGGACGAGCTCTTCGCTGGCGACAATCGATGCCTCGAACGTCGCGGCGACGACAGGCCGATAGGTGACCGCCAAGTCAATCTCGCCCTTTGCGAGCGCGGCAATCAACGCATCGTGGCGATCGGTGCGCAGGAGCAGCGACTGCGTAGCGGCGAGACGCGGGAGCAAGGCGGGCAAGAGGCGGTAACGTCCAAATCCCGTCACCGCGCCGAGCCGGAAAGGAGGCGGCGCCTCGACAGGTTCGCTCGCACTGGCGCATGCGCGGTCGATCTCGCCCAGCGCACGGCCGATCGCGTCGAACATGGTCCGACCCCTTTGCGTAAGGCGGATCGAGCGGCCGACGCGCTCGGTGAGCGCGACCCCGACTTCGCGCTCGAAGCGGCGCAGATCAGCGTGGACCGCGGGCGGCGACTTGCCGAGGCGCTCGCCCGCCGCCGAGATGCCGCCCGCGGTCCCCACCGCGTGGAAGACCATCGCGCGGCGCAGCATATTCCCGTTCATTATTCACCTCATCTGAATCGAGTATAGGAAATTTCCAAATTTTCTAATGATATTTTGCTTCGTACACCCGGGCTCCGAGAGGAGACGGGAATGAAAGGATTTTTCGCGACCGGAGCCTTTGTCGCGGCGGCGTTATCGGCCTCGGCAGTGGCCCGGACGTCCGCCCCGCCGAACGAGGGCATCGCGCATTTATACAGCTACCGCCTCGAGGATCGCGCGGCGTTCGAGGCAGCCTACCGCGCGCATCTTGGCTGGCATGCACGAAATGGTGATCCGCTGGTCTGGTACGCCTGGACCGTCCAGACGGGCCCGCGCCGCGGCTTGTTCATCGACGCGACCGCGGGCACCGGCCTTGCCGCTCTCGATCGGCGCGTGAAACCTGCAGAAGATAGCGCCGACTTTCGGCGAACGGCAGCACCCCATGCCGAGGCAGTCGACGTGGAAACATGGGAATTGTGGGCGGAAGTGTCGACGGCGACGCCGCTCGAGGACCAGCGTCCCAGCGCCATCGTCGATGTCTTCCGCCTCGACGTCGGGCCCCGCGATACAGCGGCTTTTGAGAGGGCGATGACGGCAGTTGGCAGACCGGGGGGGCGGTCTGGCGTTCGCCTGAGTTGGTATCGGCGATTGCGGGGCGGGGACGGGCCGGCTTATTTCGTCATGCTGGCGCGTGACGATTGGGCCGGGCTCGCGGCGGGGAGGAGCTTTCCGGCTCTTCTGAAGCACGCCTACGGCGCGGATGACGGTGAGGTTGACCATGTGCTGGGGCAGGTTTCGAGGCTCAGCGTGGAGATCTGGAAATACGAACCGAGGCTTTCCCTGATTCCCGGGCGGCCGCTCGCTCCCTAGGCGTCAGCGAACCAGCGCGCCGCCCTTCATCACATGGCCGATCTTTTCCAGGACGCTTATGTCAGCAAGCGGGTCTTCCGCGACCGCGACAAGGTCCGCATAACGTCCAGGCACGATCGCGCCGATGTCGTCGCGGCCCATTTCTTCGGCGGCGCGGCTGGTTGCAGCCTTGATCGCCTGCATCGGGGTCATGCCATATTTGACCATGTTGGCGAATTGCCGGGCATTGAACCCATGGGGATAGACGCCGGCGTCGGTGCCGTAGCCGATGTTGACGCCGATCTCGACCGCGCGCCGAAATGCGGCGCGCTGCGTGTCGGTGGTCTCGCGGTTCTTGCGCAGATATTCCTCGGGCCAGCCCTCGCGCGTACCTTCCTCGTCGATATAGGTGCCATTATATATGTCCATGACGAGCCAGGTGCCGCGCGCCTTTGCCATCTGGAGGGCCTCTTCATCGGCGAGACTGGCATGTTCGATGCTGTCGACCCCTGCGCGAATCGCGTTCTTGATCCCCTCGGCGCCATGCGCATGCGCGGTCACGCGCTTGCCGCGCGCGTGTGCAACCTTCACGACTGCGCGAAGCTCCTCCTCGGTCAGTTCGGGCGCCCCGGGCTCGGTTCCGATCGCGAGCACTGCGCCGGTCGCGATCGTCTTGATGAAGTCGGCGCCGTGATCGAGGAGAAAGGCCGTCTTCGACGCCGCTTCCTCGGGCGTTGCCGCGACGCCGAGGCGCATGTCGGGGGGCAGTTTGTCGTTGGGAACGACGCCGTTGAGCTCGCCGCCGCCCCTGGGAGTGGTGATATAAGCCCCCGCGACCCACATGCGGGGTCCCGGCACGTCCCCGCGCTCGATCGCATTGCGCAGCACGACATCGGTGAGGCCGCGATAGGTGCCGACGTCGCGTACGCTGGTGAAGCCTGCCTCGAGCGTCACGCGGGCATTGCGCGCGCCGACGAGCGCGGTTTCGGCGGGCGAGGCGTTCATCGGCGCGGCGAGATCGGCGCTCTGGCCGATGTCGGCGAGGTGCGTATGGAGGTCAATCAGCCCGGGGAGCACGGTATAGGCCGACCAGTCGATCCGCGCGGCGCCGGCGGGGGTTTCGCCGCAGGGCCCGACCGCGGCGATGCGCTCGTCAGCGACCGTGATGCATTGGCCGGTGCGAGCTTCGTCCGACACGCCGTCGATGAGGCGTCCTGCCTCGACATAGAGCGTTGCGGCGCTCGCAGGAGCCGCCGCGGCGAGGGCGGCGGCCAGCGAGGCGGTCAGATGGAAGCGCTGAAGGTGTCGCACTGGCGCGGGTCCCCCGTTTGCAGGCCGCGGCGCAGCCAGGTCATACGCTGTTCGCTGGTGCCGTGGGTGAAGCTTTCGGGCACCGGCCGCTGGCCCGCCGAGCGCATCAGCGTGTCGTCGCCGATCGCATTGGCAGCGGTCATTGCCTCTTCAAGATCGCCGGGCTCCATCACGGGCTGGCCATCGCGCGTCCGCGCGCGCGCCGCCCAAACGCCCGCGTAACAGTCGGCCTGGAGCTCCATGCGGACCTGCAGCGCGTTGCCCTCGGCCTGCGAGGCGCGCTGCTGCCGCTGGCGGACCTGGTCCGAAATGCCGGTGATCGTCTGGATGTGATGCCCGACCTCGTGGGCGACGACATAGGCTTGTGCGGCATCACCCGCGGCGCCGAAGCGCTGGGCAAGTTCGCTGAAGAAGGCGGTGTCGAGATAGACGCCCTGGTCGGCGGGGCAATAGAAGGGCCCCATCGCTGCCTGCGCCGCGCCGCAACCCGACTGGTTCTGATCGGTGAAGAAATTGAGCGTTGGCTTGCGGTAGCCGTTGATAACGCTGCCCCACACCTGGTGCGTCGAGCCGAAGACGTTGCACGCAAATCTCTCGGCCTCGGTGTCGCAGGCGACATTGGCGCCGCCGCGGCTGTCGGCCATCGGATCGGAGGTGCCGCCGCCAGTGCTGAGCATATTCGCGCCCGGCCCCAGGAAAACAAAGGCGAGAACGCCGAGGAGAAGGATTGTCCCGCAGCCCATCTTGCGGCCGAGCAGCATCGGCAGCAGGCCGAAGATCAGGCCGCCCATGCCGCCGCCGCCGCCGCCGAACCCGCCGCCCCCGCGGCCGAGGTCGCGGATGTCGTCGCCGGGATCATAATCGTCGAGGCGCATGGGAATTCTCCAGCCGGTTGGGTCTTTCAACCGTTGTGGCAGCAGCGCGTGCGGTTGGGAAGAGGGTTCAGGGGCAGGCTTGCAAAGCCGGCGCGCGCGGTTCACCTAGCGGGGCTTCACGCTATCCTCGCGATCTCCCCTTGGCGAAGAAAGGACAAATGATGCACCTTCAGGGCAAGACGGCCCTCGTTACCGGATCAACCTCCGGCATCGGGCTCGGCATCGCGAAGGAACTCGCTGCGCACGGGGCCAACGTCATCATCAACGGTTTCGGCGAGGCTGATGCGATCGAGGCCGAGCGCAAGGCGCTCGAGGAATTGAGCGGAGGCAAGGCCGCTTATGATGCCGCCGACCTTACGAAACCCGAGGCGATCGAGGCGATGTTCCGGCGCGCCGACGAGGAGATGGGCGGGGTTGATATACTGGTGAACAACGCCGGCACCCAGTTCGTGTCGCCGATCGAGGATTTTCCGACCGACAAATGGGACCTCATCCTCGCGCTCAACCTGTCGTCGGCCTTCCACGCCATCCGCCTTGCCGTGCCGGGAATGCGCAAGCGGGGGTGGGGGCGGATCATCGGCACCGCCTCGGCGCATTCGCTCGTCGCATCCCCGTTCAAGTCCGCCTATGTCGCGGCAAAGCACGGGCTCGCCGGGCTGACGAAGACGGTCGCGCTCGAGGTCGCGGGCGCCGGCATCACGGTCAATTGCATCAGCCCGGGCTATGTCTGGACTCCGCTCGTTGAAAACCAGATCCCCGATACGATGAAGGCGCGGGGCATGACACGCGAAGAGGTCATCAATGATGTGCTGCTCGCGGGCCAGCCGACCAAGCAGTTCGTGACCGTGGAGCAGGTCGCGGCGTTCGCGCTCTTCTTAACCCGCGACGAGGCCGCCAATATCACCGGCGCGAACCTGAGCGTCGATGGCGGCTGGACGGCCGCCTGATCAGGTAAGACCCCGCCCCTTGAGGATTTTTTTCGCTTTCCCTAAGCAGGGCCGGGGACCAGGCCAGGAGAGCGAATATGTGGGGGCGCAGCAAGTTCATTTTGGCCGCCGCAGCGGGGCTGGCGCTTGCCGCGTGCCAGGCGGTGCCGGCAGTGCCGCCCTCGGCCGCCGACGCGCCCGCAGCGGGCACATGGCGTGCGACCGCGACCGAGCAGGACCGTGCGCGGATCCGGAACTGGTACAAGAGCTGGGAGACGGCGCTCGCCGACGCGCGGGCGCGGGGTTATGGCGCCGACCTCGACCGCGAGGGGGTGCTGCTCCAGCCGATGGCAGCGCTGCCCAACCCGCACCTGCCGGCGGGTGATTATCGCTGCCGCACGATCAAGGTCGGCGCGCAGACGGGGACACTGGGTTTCATCGCCTATGACTGGTTCCGCTGCCGCGTCTCGGCGGAGCAGGGTCTTGAAAGCCTGACCAAGCTCACCGGATCACAGCGTCCCGTCGGGTTGATCTTTCCCGACAATCTGAAGCGGCAGATATTTCTCGGGACGCTCGAGCTCGGCGACGAGACGGTCCCCGTTGATTATGGCAGCGACCGGATGCGCGACATGGCGGGGCTCATTGAACGGATCGACGACAATCGCTGGCGGCTGGTGCTGCCTGCGCCAGCCTATGAATCGCTCCTCGACATCATCGAACTGGTGCCGGCGGGCTGACGGAAAAAAAGGGGGGGATCATGCGGATTTTATGGGCGGGAGTGGCGGCGCTTGGACTGGCGGCGCCCGCAGCGGGCCAAGCGCTGGGCGACCAGGTGAAGGGCGAGATGACGTCGCTCATGACCATATATGCCGACCTCCACGCGCATCCTGAACTGAGTTTCCATGAGGTCCGCTCGGCCGGTATCCTTTCTGCCGAGGCGCGAAGGCTCGGTTTCGAGGTGACCGAGAAGGTGGGAGGCACAGGCGTCGTCGCGGTGATGAAAAATGGCGCGGGGCCGGTCGTGCTCATCCGCGCCGATATGGACGGACTGCCGGTGACCGAGCAGACCGGCTGGCCCGGCGCCTCGAAAGTGCGCGTGACGACCGACGAGGGCGTCGAGACCGGCGTTATGCACGCTTGCGGGCACGACACCCACATGACGAGCTGG
Organism: Sphingomonadales bacterium; assembly: GCA_044508875.1. Taxonomy (GTDB): domain Bacteria; phylum Pseudomonadota; class Alphaproteobacteria; order Sphingomonadales; family Sphingomonadaceae; genus Sphingopyxis; species Sphingopyxis flava_A. Next base: position 45,757 of record JBIQHE010000004.1, read on the forward strand.
ATCGGTGTTGCGCGGCTGATGGCCGCGAACCGGGCGCGCTGGTCGGGGACGCTCGTGATGATCGGCCAGCCCGCCGAAGAACGCGGGGCGGGGGCGCGGATGATGCTCGAAGATGGGCTTTATACCCGATTTCCGAAGCCTGAATATGCGCTCGCCTTCCACGACGCGGCGCAGGTTCCCGCAGGCATGATCGGTTATACGCCAGGCCATGCGCTTGCCAACGTCGACAGCGTCGACATCACGGTAAAGGGCGTGGGCGGCCACGGCGCCTATCCGCAAACGACAAAGGACCCGATCGTTCTTGCCAGCCGGATCGTCGGCGCGCTCCAGACTCTGGTTTCGCGCGAGGTGAGCCCGCTCGATTCCGCGGTGGTCACCGTCGGCAGCTTTCACGCCGGGGCGAAGCACAATATCATTCCCGACGAGGCGAAACTCCAGCTGACGGTACGCAGCTATAGAGACGAAGTGCGGGACGCGCTTCTTGGCGGCATTGCCCGCATCGCGAGGGGCGAGGCGATCGCGGCGGGCATCCCCGAAGACCATATGCCCATCGTCAAGGTCGACCGCACCGAATATACCCCCGCGACCTACAACACGCCCGAGTTTACCGAGGAGATGGCGGCGCTTCTCAAGTCCCGCTTCGGCGAGGCGCGCGTCGTCAAGATGCCCCCGGTGATGGGGGGCGAGGATTTCGGCCGCTATGGCCGTGAGGACAAGAGCATCAAGAGCATGATCTTCTGGGTTGGCGGGGTGCCGCCCGCGGAGATCGAGGCAGCGAAGAAGGAAGAACGCACGCTGCCGAGTCTCCATTCCCCCTTCTGGGCGCCCGACGCCTCGACCGTCATTTCCACCGCGACCGAGGCGCTGACGGCGATGGCATTGAAGCTGATGGGGAAAGAAGCCCGTTAGTCGCTCTTGAAATCCTCGAACGACCCGCCGCGGCCTGCGCCTTTCGTAAAGCGCGCCGCGCCCTCGGCCGCGCCCTCGCGCAGCGGCGCGAGCCCGGCCGCGGCTTCGTGGGCGAGCGCATCGGCGAGGCTCAAATCCCACTGGCGATAGGCGCTCATTCGGTCGCTTTTCATGCAGAGCTGCGGAAAGGCAGCGATCTGCTTTGCAAGCGCGATTGCCGCCTCTAGGGCCTCGCCGTCGGGGACCACCCGGTCGGCAAGGCCGATGCGCTGCGCTTCGTCCGCGGCCACCGGGCGCCCGGTCAGGATCATGTCGAGGGCGCGGCCGTGGCCGACAATGCGCGGCAGGCGGACCGTACCCCCATCGATGAGCGGTACGCCCCAGCGCCGGCAATAGACCCCGAAGACCGCGCTTGCCGCGGCGACTCGCAAATCGCACCAAAGCGCGAGCTCGAGCCCGCCCGCGACCGCATGCCCCTCGACGGCAGCGATCACGGGTTTGTCGAGCAGCATCCGCGTCGGGCCCATCGGGCCGGGGCCGTCGGGGTCATAGCGGCTTGTCCCGACCGCCTCGAGGTCGAAGCCGGCGCAAAAATGCCGCTCGCTCCCCGTGAGGATCGCGACGCGCGCATGGTCGTCGGCGGCGAAGGCCTTGAAGGCTTCGCGCAGCGCCGCGGCGGTTGCGGGATCGACCGCGTTGCGTTTTGCCGCCCTGTTGATGGTGACGATGGTGACGGGGCCGTCGCGAGTGACAAGAAGCGACATGGGATTTCCTTCGGGGCGAAAAAGGGGAGGAACTGCGCCGACCCCCGTCCGCCAGCATGGCGGATCGGTCAATGGGTTGAAACCCCCGATGCGCGATCCTAGATAGGCTTTATGCGGGCCGGGCCCCTCTGGCGCGCCGCGAATTTTTTCGCGGGCGTGATGTCGGACCGCATCGGGTGACACCGATGCTATTGCGGCCCAGCTCTCCCCCCTTACATGGGCCCTGCGCATCGGCGTCACCTGTCTTGAGCTTGCTCGACCAGGAGGCCTTATGTCTGTAAAATCCGATATCTTCCGCTTTACCGAGTGGCATCGCCAGCTCGACGAGGCTTTGCGGCGCGAGGCGCGCGAGCGCGGTGCGACCTTCCGGCTCCTGCGACTGCAGGCGCTGAGGCTTGCGGTCAAGCAGCGGCTCGCCGCCTTGATGCAGCGCCCAGTTCACGCGCGGTGAATTTGGCGAAGTGAGGAACGCGCTGCCCTTCCGGGCGGCGCGTTTATCGGCCTCAGATCGCCAGGATCAGCGTGTCGTCCTCGCGCGGTACTTCCGCCTCGAAGCTTGGCAGCGGCTCAAAACCATCCTCGAGCACCTCGGGTGCTCCGAGCCCATCGAGCTTGAAATGGCCGAGGCGCCGCTCTTCTTCCGAGCGCCAGTTCTTGCCGAGGTTAAGGGCGCTCACGAAGAGGTCACCGCGCCGCTCGAACATGAGATGCGGGGCGAGCATCATGCGATTGCCGTTGTAGTTGGCTGCCACCATGCGCCGGCGCGCAATGGCTTCCATCATTTTAATTCGGGTGTCGTTCATGGGGGAGAGTCGCAAAATCAGTTTCGTTGTGCAATGCACCATAACCGATCAGCGACACCAGTGGCAAGCACCGATCCATAGATAGCTAAGCCCGGACAGAAAATGCCCGCCGGAAGCGCAAGGGCTTCCGACGGGCAGGCTTTCCTCCCCAGGAAAGCTCGGGAGGCGCGGGGGGCAACGAATTCCCCCGCGCCAAGCTCGATGTCGGGGGACCTCGCTCCCCCGCGGACTTCAGGCCGCGAACTGGTTCATCGTGTTGTCCTTGCCCGCGGCTTTCAGCGCGGCGTCGCCTGCGAAATATTCCTTGTGGTCATCGCCAATGTCGCTGCCGCTCATATTCTGGTGCTTCACGCAGGCAATGCCCTCGCGAATTTCGGCGCGCTGGACATTCTTGACATAGCCAAGCATCGCCTCGTCGCCGAAATATTCCCTCGCGAGATTGTCGGTGCTGAGCGCGGCCGTGTGATACGTCGGCAGCGTGATGAGGTGGTGGAAGATTCCGGCGCGCTTCGATGCGTCGCGCTGGAAGGTGCGGATGCGGTTGTCCGCTTCATCCGAAAGCTCGCTATTGTCATAGTCGGCGCTCATCAGCTTGGCGCGGTCGTAGGCGCTGACATCGCGTCCCTCCGCCTGCCAGCTGTCGAACACCTGCTGGCGGAAATTTAGCGTCCAGTTGAAGCTCGGCGAATTATTGTAGGCGAGCTTCGCGTTCGGGAAGACCTCCCGGATGCGGTCGACCATGCCGGCGATCTGCTCGATGTGCGGCTTTTCGGTTTCGATCCACAAGAGATCCGCGCCATTCTCGAGGCTCGCGATGCAGTCCATGACGCAGCGGTCTTCGCCGGTTCCGGGACGGAACTGGTAAAGGTTCGAGGGCAGGCGCTTCGGGCGCATCAGCTTGCCGTCCCTGTTGATGAGCACGTCGCCGGGGTTGCCCGCGCCTTCGACCTCCTCGCAATCGAGGAAGCTGTTGTAGCGGTCGCCAAGGTCGCCAGGCTCGCGGCTGTATGCGATCTGCTTGGTGAGGCCCGCGCCGAGGCTGTCGGTGCGCGTCACGATGATGCCATCCTCGACCCCCAGCTCCATGAAGGCGTAGCGGCAGGCGCGGATTTTCGCGATGAAGTCCTCGTGCGGCACGGTAACCTTGCCGTCCTGGTGACCACATTGCTTTTCGTCGGACACCTGGTTTTCGATCTGCAGCGCGCAGGCGCCCGCTTCGATCATTTTCTTGGCGAGGAGATACGTCGCCTCGGCATTGCCGAAGCCCGCGTCGATGTCGGCGATGATCGGCACGACGTGGGTTTCATGATTGTCGATCGCGGCCTGGATCTGCTTCGCCTTGAGCTCGTCGCCCTCGGCGCGCGCCGCGTCGAGATCGCGGAAGAGGAGGCCGAGTTCGCGGGCGTCGGCCTGGCGAAGGAAGGTGTAGATTTCCTCGATCAGCGCCGGGACGCTCGTCTTCTCGTGCATCGATTGGTCGGGAAGCGGGCCAAATTCGCTGCGCAGCGCCGCGATCATCCAGCCCGAGAGATAGATGTAGCGCCCCTTGGTGGTCCCGAAATGCTTCTTGATCGAGATCATCTTCTGCTGCGCAATGAAGCCGTGCCAGCAGCCGAGCGACTGGGTGTAGTTCGCAGGATCGGCGTCATAGGCGGCCATGTCGGCACGCATGATGCGCGCGGTATAGCGAGCGATGTCGAGGCCGGTCCTGAACTTGTTCTGGGCGCGCATCCGCGCAACGCTTTCGCCGCTGATACCGTCCCAGGTGCCGTCGTAATCGCGGATCAGGCGGCCCGCCTGCGCCATGTCTTCCTGATAGCCCATCGTCTTGTCCTCGTCTCGAAGCTGATGGGTCCAAGGTGGCCAAAGCAAAGCGAAATGTGAAAAGCTTTGTCAATTTAATTTGTGTAATTGGCGCGATATGTGTAAATCGTGATGTAAACTAGTAAAGAAAGTTACAAATGGCGGAGCGACGCGTGTTTGCCGGGCCAGCCGTGCGCAAGGTCCGGCGCGAGGCGGGAATGACGCAGGCGGCGATGGCCGAGGCACTCGGGATTTCGCCAAGCTACCTCAATCTGATCGAGCATGGCCAGCGGCCCCTCTCTGCCACGGTGATCGTGCGATTGGCGGAGCGCTTCGGCTTCGATGCGGCGAAACTGGGTGCCGAGGAGCTGCCAGGTGGGCTCGCGGGCCTCAGGCGGCGGCTTGCCGACCCGCGCCTTACCGATCTCGGGATCAGCGCGCAGGAGGTCGAGGAGTGGCTCCACAACGCTCCTTCTACCGCGGCGGCTTTCGTCCGGCTGTTCGATGCCGCCCCTGAGGGGCGCGCGGCGGGGGAGGGCGATGCGCCCGAAGTCGCCGCGGTGCGGCGCGCGATCGAAAAGTGGCGCAACCATTTCCCCGATCTTGAGCGCCAGGCCGAAGAACTTGCCGATGAACTCCGCCTCGCCGGGGGCGATCTTTATGGCACCATTTCAGAGCGTCTGCGCACCCGGCACCAGCTCGGCATCCGGATATTGCCCGCCGATGTCATGCCCGACCGGCTGCGCTGGCTCGATTGGCATGCGCGGCAACTCATGCTGAGCGAGCTGCTCCGGCCCGCCTCGCGCACCTTCCAGGCCGCTGCAACGCTCGCGCAGGTCGAGGCGAAAAGCGAGATCGACGCGCTCGTGGCGGGCGCCGAATTCGCCGAGCCCGCGGCCGCGCGGCTGTTCGAGCGCCACCTCATCCACTATTTCGCTGCCGCGCTGATGATGCCCTACAGCCGTTTCCTGCGCGCGTGCGACGCGACGGGATATGATTTGCTTCTGCTCCAGCGGCGCTTCGGCGCGGGCTATGAGCAGGTCGCGCACCGGTTGACGACGCTCCAGCGCGTCGGCGCACGCGGCTTGCCCTTTTTCATGCTGCGCATTGACCGCGCAGGGCAGGGGAGCAAACGCTATGCCGGGGCGAGCCAGTCGCCGCTGGTCGACGGCGACGCACGCTGCCCGCTCTGGGGGATACACGAGGCCTTTGCGCGGCCGGGCGAGGTGGTTGCCGACCTCGTTGAACTCGAGGACGGATCACGTTGGTTCACCCAGTCGCGTTCTGTCGCAGCTCCAGGAGCGACAGGCAGCCGCACGCCCGCGCGCTTTGCCATTTGCGTCGGGGTCGATGCAAAGGTCGCAGCGCCGCTTGCAGCGGCGCGCGGGCTCGACCTGATGCGCTCGCCCGCGACCCCCATCGGTCTCGGGTGCCGCCGCTGCACGCGCACCGGCTGCGTCCAGCGCTCGATGCCTCCGCTCGGCCGGCCGCTCCGCTTTCGCGAGGGCGAGCGCGGGGTAAGCGCGTTCGACTTCGCCGGGGATTGAGCGCCTGTCCTAGAGCCGGTCCATGCGGAGCCAGCGCCGGTCGCCGAGCCACGCCTTTCCAAGCGCCTTTTCGGCAGCCGCGGCCTCGAGCCTTTTGCCCTGCGCAGCTTCGCTGCGGCTAAGCCCGTAGAGTGCCCAGCCATTATTGGGGGCCTGGGTCAGCGCGGCGCGGAAGGCATCGCTGGCCTCGCTGTAGCGCCGGGCCTGGAAGAGCGCAGCGCCGAGCGACTGGCGAACAGGATAATACCAGTAAGTCGGCTCCTGGTAGGGAAGGCGGCCTTCGATTGCGGTCGCCTCGCGGTAGAAGCCGATCGCATCCTCCGTCCGCCCGCCGAGCAAGGCGAAGCGGCCGCTCGCGACCCGGGTGGCGAGCCCTATCAGTTCGTCCGCCGGCACGCCCTGTGCGATCATGTCCTCGAGCGCGCCGGACGACCCTATCTGGGCCATTGCGGCTATTTCCAGGTCGAAACCGGCGCGGTCGTGAAGCTCGGCGTAGGCGACCGCGCGGGCATAGTGGCGCATCGCGGCGGGATAGGCGAGGCGGGCGTCAGGGGCAGGCATCGCCAGGATCGCCTCGGGCTCGGCGAACTGGGCCATTGCGAAATAGGGCGCGGCATCTATCGCCTGGATCCATGCGATCCGTGCCGAGGTCTGGGGGTCGAGCACGGTGCGCAAGCGCCGCGCCTCGCGGATTGCGGTACCCATGTCCCCCGCCATCTGCGCCGATGTGACGATGAAGTGGATATTGTGCGGATAATAGCCATAGCGCACGAGCCCCTGATCGCCGGCGCTGCGGATGAACGCCTCGTCAGCGCGCGCGGCAGCGACATTGACGCGGATCGAGTCCGCGTGGCGCCCGCGCAGCTGATAGATATGGCCCGGCATGTGGACGAGGTGCGCAGCGCTCGGCGCCGCGGGGCTCGACAAGCGATCGGCCGCCGCCTCGGCGCGCTGGGGATCGCTCGATTCCAGGAGGTGAATATAGAGATGGTTTGCCTGGACGTGCGCGGGATTGCGGCCGAGCACCGTTTCGACCAGCCGCACGGCCTCACCTGCGCGGCCCACGGGCGTCCGCTTGACGCCCTCCCAATAATTCCACGGCGTCGTGTCCATCGCGGCCTCGGCAGCGAGAAGTGCTACATCGTCGTCGCCGGGGAAGCGGCGCGCGGTCTCGAGCATCGCGTCGGCATAGCGCGCGTCGAGGGCAGCGCGATCGGCAGCAGGGTCGGCTGAATATCGAAGCGCGACCGCCTCGATCAGTGCGCGCTCGATCGGCGAGGCCTTGCCGCGCAGCGCCATCGCGCGCTCGGCCGCGGCGAGCGCCGCGGCGTGATCGCGGTCGTCCATGGGCGCATTGATATTCGGCCCGAGTGCGACCGCTTCGCCCCACCAGCAGATCGCGCAGCCCGGATCGCGGCGCTGCGCCTCACGGAACGAACGCACCGCGCCTCCATGGTTGAAGCCATAGGTGAGGAGAAGGCCCTGGCTGAAATAGCGCCGGGCCTGCTCGTCGCGCGTCGAGACGGGGAAAGGCGAGGTGGTGAGGTCGGGAAAGAGTGCGATCGGCGCCGACTGGCTGGCCGGGGCCGCAACTGCCGCTGCGGCGAGAAGATCGTGCGCGAGCGTGGCTCCGGCGCGGCGCCCCCCGCAGAAGATCGTGGCCAGGCGGCTTGGGTCGAGCGCATCGAGCGCAGCGGCGGAGAAGCTTGCAGGCGGCGTGAAGCTCGCAAGCGAAAGGCCGATGCCGGCAAGTGCTACGGCCATCAACGGATGGTGCATGCCCATTCCCCTTCCCGCGAGACAGACCCGCAAAGGCGCAGCAAGGCTATCACGGAAGGGCAGGGGGCCAAAGGACAATTGCGAGAGGCTCTGGGAGAGGGCGCGCGCGCCTCGATCGCGGATGCCGCCTTGGACCGTCCTTCACTCCTGGCGGCCCTTTGGCCGCAGGAAAAACACCCTAATCGCGCGCCTTGGCAGCGGTGCGGACGTCCTGCGCGCGCTCGAGCGGGATGACCAGTATGTCATCGCCGTCGACGATCACCGCGACGTTCTTCATCCCGATGAGCGACACGCGCTTGCCGCCTGCACGGACGAGGTTGCCGCTGCACTCGTGAACGAAGACGTCCCCGGTCAGCGCGTTTCCGTCGGCGTCCTTGTCAGCGATGGCGTGGACCGCGTGCCAGCTGCCGAGGTCGGACCAGCCCATCGCGACCGGGACGACGGCGACGCGGCCGTCCTTTTCCATCACTGCATAGTCGATCGAATCGCTCGGGGCGCCGGCGAAGGCCGGCGCATCGGCGTAGAGCGCGTCGCCGTCGCGCTGCCCCGCGGCCATGGCGCGGTCAGCCGCCTCGAAGATCGCGCGGCAATGCGTGAGCATTGCATCGCGCATGCGCCCGGCGCGAAAGAGGAAGATGCCGGCGTTCCAGCTGTAGCTGCCCGCCGCCAGCATCGTCTCTGCATCTGCGAGCGGGGGCTTCTCTACGAAGCGTGCGACCGCAAAGCCGTCTGCCCCCAGGGGTTCGCCGGCCGCGATATAACCAAATCCGGTTTCGGGGCGATCCGGTGCGATGCCGAAGGTCACGAGCCAGTCTTGCTGTGCGAGGCGGGTGCCCTTGGCGATCGCGGCGTGAAAGGCGGCGGTGTCGGCGATGACATGGTCGCTCGGCATCACGAGGAGCAACGTGTCTGCGTCCGCCTGCGCAACCGCGAGGGCGATCGCAGCCGCCGTGCCGCGCGGCATCGGCTCGACGAGCAGCGCCGCCTCCTGCGCCCCCATCTGCTCACGGACCGCGGCGACATGCGCGTCGCCGCAGAGGACGAGTGGCGGGAGAAAGTCGGCGCCGGCGGGGGTACGGCGGACGGTCTGGCGAAAGAGGCTGTCGGTGCCAGCGAGCGTCAGAAACTGCTTGGCATGGTTGCCGCGTGACTCGGGCCAGAGCCGGGTCCCGGCACCGCCGCACAGAATGACGGGTTGGATCATCAACGTCATGTGAGCGATCTACCGGGTTGCGGGGCGTGGGTCACGCGCTATTGGCGAGCGTGGCTGGAGGGGTGTCGGTCTCATCCCCCGGATGACGCCTCAAGCGGCGCGGAAGTTCCCCAGGGTGCATCGACACGCGCCTCGCCCTTTCAGTCGCAGGCCTTGTGGAGCTTCCACGCGAGCCAGGCGGAGACGAGGCACATGACGGCAACCATCAGCAGCGTATCGTCGATCGTGAGGCCCATGCCGATCAAGATGCTCAGGACCAGCGTCGCTGCGACCATGAAGCCCGAGTTCACGATGTTGTTCGCAGCGATCGTGCGCGCGGTCTGCGACTTCGCGACGGTGGTGGTGAGGAAGGCATAGAGCGGCACCACGAACATGCCGCCGGCAATCGCGATGCCGAAAAGGTCGAGAATGATGCGGTCGCCGGCGCGCAGCGACAGAAATTCGCGCCAGGCCATCAGCGTGCCGTCGGCATGCTTCCAGCCGCGCACCGACAGCCAGAGGTCGACGACGAAAATCCCCATCACGATCACCGAGCCCGGCGAATAGCGCGCCGACACCTGCCCCTTGAGCAATCGATTGACGACGATCGAGCCGATCGCGACCCCGACCGAGAAGATGGCGGTGAACAGCGTCGCGACGGTGTTGTCGGCGCCCAGCGCGTTCTTCACGAGGGGAGGGAACTGCGCGGCAAGGATTGCGCCGATTGCCCAAAAGAAACTGATCGAGACGATCGCAAGGAAGAGGCGGGGGATGTGCATCGTGGAGCTGACTATCTGCCACGACGAGCGCAGGACATTATGGTCGATGACGAGCCCTTGCGCCTCGCTTTCGGGAGGGGCGGCGGGAACGAAGCTCGCCGTCAGCCGGCCGACCACCGCGACGGCAATGATGCCGAGGATGGCAACGTGCGGCGGCGTCAGACCGCCGACGATGGTGCCGCCGAGAATCGCGATATAGGTGCCCGCCTCGACCCAGCCGGTGCCTGCAAGCACCTCGTCTTCCTCCAGATGCTGGGGCAGGATTGCATATTTGATCGGACCGAAAAAGGTCGAGTGCATCCCCATCGAAAAGAGCGCGAGCAGCATCAAGGGCACATTATGGAGCCAGATCCCCGCGCCGCCGACGATCATGATCAGGATTTCCGCGCTCTTGATGATGCGGATCATCCGGGTCTTGTCGGTGCTGTCGGCGAGCTGCCCGGCGAGCGCGGAAAAGAGGAAGAAGGGCAGGATGAAGAGGCCGCCTGCAAGCGCGTTGAACCACGCCTCGGTCTCGGGGTCCTTGTAGATGGTGAAGGTGACGAGGATCACCATCGCCATCTTGTAGAAATTGTCGTTGAAGGCGTTGAGGAACTGGGTCGCAAACAGGGGCAGGAACCGGCGTTGCTTCATCAGCGCAAAGGAACCGGTCATGCGTAACCCATTTTATTGAACCCGATTGACCCCGTCTATTGTCCCCGAGAGGCAATATGGTTGTCGCTCGGGGGGCTTATCGGTTAGGGGAAGCGGGGTCAAAGCCCATTTTGGAACAGTCGCGCCGCCGCGGTGGAAATCGGGGATCATGCTCAGCCTTCCTAACCTCTTGACCTTGTCGCGGATTCTAGCGGTTCCCATCCTGCTCTTTCTGCTCTGGCCAGGGGTCGTCGAGGGCGGACCGCAGCCGAAGCCGATCGATTACGCCTTCGCCTTCGGGCTTTACTGCCTGATGGGAATCACCGATTATTTCGATGGCTACCTCGCGCGCGCACGCGGCACGGTGTCGCGGCTGGGCATCTTTCTCGATCCCATCGCCGACAAGATCATGATCGCGGCCGTGATCCTTCTGCTCGTCTTCACGCGCGATGTCGCGGGCTATCATGTCATCGCGGCGCTCATCATTCTGCTGCGCGAGATCATCGTCTCGGGCCTGCGCGAGTTCCTGGCGACGCTGCAGGTCTCGATGCCGGTGACGCAGCTTGCCAAGTGGAAGACGACCTTCCAGCTCGTCGCCTTCGGCGCGCTGATTCTCGCGGGTGCATTGCCCGCGATGGCATGGATCAAGACCGTCGGCTTGGCCTCGCTGTGGGGCGCGGCGGTCCTGACGCTGATCACGGGCTGGGATTATCTTCGCGTCGGCCTCAAGCACATGGACTGAGACGGATGCGGATTTCTTATTTCGCCTGGGTGCGTGAACGCATGGGAATTGCCGAGGAGACCCTTGAGCTTCCCCAGGCGGTGGCGACGGTCAGGGACCTCGTCAGCTGGCTTGCGGCGCGCGACGCGCGCGGCGCCCGCGCCTTTGCCGAACCGGGGAAAATTCGCGCGGCGCTCGGGGGGGCGATGGTCGGCCCCGATGCTGCAATCGGCGATGCCGAGGAGGTCGCGCTGTTTCCCCCGGTGACGGGGGGATGATCCGCGTCGCGGTGCAAAGCGGGGCGATTGACGTCGCGGCGGCCCTCGCGGCGCACGACGCCGGCGGACATGGCGCGAGCGCAAGCTTCATCGGGCGGGTTCGCGGCGATGGCGGTCTCACCGAGCTGTTTCTCGACCATCACCCGCTTTTGACCCGCGGCGGGCTCGATGCACTGGCCGCCGAGGCGGAGGCGCGGTGGCAGCTGGAGGCGCTGACGCTGATCCACCGCGTGGGCGCGATGGCGCCGGGGGACACCATCGTTCTCGTCCTTGCAAGCAGTGCGCACCGCGCCGAGGCGCTGGCGGCCACCGAATATCTCATTGACCGGCTCAAGACCGACGTGATGCTGTGGAAGCGTGAAACCTTCGCCGATGGGCGCTCTTCATGGGTCGAGCAGCGCGAAAGCGATCAGGATCGCGCCGGGCGGTGGGACTGAAGGCGCAGGCTGGAGCAAGCGCTGCCTAGTTCGCCTTATGCTTGCGGAAGATATCGGCGAGCATCCGGAATTCGTCGGCGCGCGGGCTGCCCTTGCGCCAGACGAGGGCGATCGTGCGCCAGTCATGGTCCGACGCGAGCGGACGCGTATCTATATCGGTGTGGTCGAGGATGCCGGCCTCGATGGCCATCTGCGGCAGCATGGTGATGCCAAGGCCGTTGTCGACCATCTGGACCAGCGTGTGGAGCGAGGTACCCATCATGCGCGCGCCCGCCCGCAGCTCGGGCCGGTTGCATGCCGCCAGCGCATGATCCTTGAGGCAATGGCCGTCCTCGAGCATCAGCATTTGGGCCGGGTCGAGCTGATCGGCGCTCACCATGGCCGGCAGATTTTCCGCCTGGTCGCCGGGAAAGGCGACGAAAAGGGCATCGTCGAACAGCGTCTCGGCCTCGACGTCGCCGCACGCGTAGGGAAGGGCAAGGAGCACGCAGTCGACCGCGCCGTGATGGAGCGATTCGCATGCCTGCGCGCTCGGTTCCTCGCGCAGGAAGAGTTTCAGCGCCGGCCGCTCCTTGCGTAGCCGGGGAAGCAAGCCTGGCAGGAGGAAGGGCGCTATCGTCGGGATGACGCTCATCCGCAGTTCGCCCACGAGCGGGGCGGCGGCAGCAGCCGCCATGTCGGCGAGCTCCTCGGCTTCGCGCAGCACGCGGTGGGCCTTTTCAACGATCGCATTGCCCAGCGTGGTGAAGCGGACGACGCGCCGCGTGCGTTCGACAAGCGTCTGGCCGAGCAAGGTTTCAAGCTCGCGTATTCCCGCTGACAATGTCGATTGGGTGACGTTGCAGGCGTCGGCGGCACGCCCGAAATGGCCGTGCTCGTGGAGGGCGACCAAATATTGCATCTGCTTCAGCGAGGGCAGATAATTGTGCATTAATCGACTATAGTCATTGCCCGCCGATTTTTGAACAGGTTTCTCGATTGAAATTGGGTCACCCGAATGTCGCCAGCAGGGGTCCTGGCGCTGCGCCGCGCCCGTTGCACCGATGAGCCGGCAAGGGCGGGAGCATTGCGGAAAAATCGCAGCCGCTAGGCGGCGACGCCTTCGGCGATTTTCATCCACTCCGCCAGCTTCGCGGCTGCGCGCCGGGTATAGCCAAGCTTGCGGTCCTTCTTGCGCACCTCTTCAGCAAGCGGCGGGAACAAGCCGAAATTGACGTTCATCGGCTGGTAGGACGAGGCATCGGCCCCGCCGGTGATGTGGCCGAGGAGCGCGCCGAGTGCCGTTTCGGGGGGCGGTGGGGGGATCGTGCGGCCGGCAAGCTCCGCGATCGCAAAGCGAGCAGCGACAAGGCCGATCGCGGCGCTCTCGACATAGCCTTCGCAGCCGGTGATCTGCCCTGCGAAACGGATGTGGGGCGCCGACTTGAGACGAAGCTCTCCATCGAGCAGCTCGGGCGAGCGGATAAAGCTGTTGCGGTGGAGACCGCCGAGCCGCGCGAACTCGGCCTTTTCAAGGCCAGGGATGGTGCGGAAAAGCTCTACCTGCGCGCCGTGCTTCAGCTTGGTCTGGAAACCAACCATGTTCCACAGCGTCCCGAGCGCATTGTCCTGGCGCAGCTGCACGACCGCGTAGGGCCAGCGTCCGGTGCGCGGGTTGTCGAGACCGACCGCTTTCATGGGTCCAAAGCGAAGCGTTTCGATGCCGCGCTCGGCCATGACCTCGATCGGCATGCAGCCCTCGAAATAGGGCGTGTCCCTTTCCCAGTCCTTGAAATCGGTCTTTTCGCCGTCGAGCAGCCCCTGGACAAAGGCGTGATACTGGTCCTTGTCCATCGGGCAGTTGATGTAATCCTTGCCGTCGCCGATCGGTCCGACCTTGTCCCAGCGGCTCGCCATCCACGCAATGTCCATGTCGATGCTGTCGCGGTACACGATGGGCGCGATCGCATCGAAGAAGGCGAGCGCATCCTTGCCCGTCGCCGCGCCAATGCTCTGCGCCAGCGAGGCGGCGGTCAGCGGGCCCGTTGCGACGATCGTCAGGCCTTCGCTCGGCAGCGCGTCGACGCGTTCGCGCACGATGGTGATATTGGGATGACTTTCGAGCGCCCTGGTCACCCCGCCGGAAAAAAGCTCGCGGTCGACCGCAAGCGCCGACCCCGCGGGGACCTTCGTCGCGTCGGCTTCGCGCATGATGATCGAGCCAAGCGCGCGCATCTCGCGGTGAAGCAGCCCGACCGCATTGCTGTCGCCGTCATCGCTCCTGAAACTGTTCGAGCAGACCATCTCGGCCAGCGCGTCGCCCTGGTGCGCGGGCGTCGTGTCGCCGCCGCCGCGCATTTCGGAGAGGCGCACGCGAAACCCCGCCTCGGCGAGCTGCCACGCTGCCTCGGAGCCTGCGAGGCCGCCCCCGATGATGTGAATGTCGTGGCTCATTTACGCTATCCGTTGACTTGCCCTTGTGGAGCCGCGCACTAGGCCGATTGGGAGCAAGATGCAAAGGGGAGCGGGGGATGAGCGGTGAACTGCGATGGGACCGGGCGCGGTGGCTTTGGTGGCTGGCGCTCGCCGGCGGGCTGAGCTTCTTCATCGCCGTCAACCAGCGCCTCGACGGCCCTGCGATCTGGGCATGGAAAACGAGCGGTGTCGGCCTTCTTGCGCTTTGGGCAGCCGCGAACGCGCGCGAAAGAAATGGCTGGCTGATCGCGGCGGCGCTGGGCTTTGGCGCCCTCGGTGACTGGCTCCTCGAGGCAAAGGGGCTCGAGACCGGCGCGGTGGCCTTCGTGATCGGGCATATCCTCGTGATCATCCTCTACCTTGGCAACAGGCGGGCGGCGCTCACCTCCTCGCAGCGCCTGCTCGCCTGGCTGGTGATGCCCGCGACGCTCGTGATTGTCTGGGGCCTCGTCAGCCCGGCGCCGGGCTGGGTGCAGGCGGCCATCTATTCGCTGTTCGTCGCTGCCATGGCGGTCGCGGCCTGGACGAGCCGCTTTCCGCGCTATCGCACGGGTCTCGGCGCGATGCTGTTTCTTGCAAGCGACCTCTTCATTTTCGCGGGCGAGGGCGGGGCCCTGCCGAGAAGCATAACGATGTGGCTCGTCTGGCCGCTCTATTTCGCTGGGCAGGCCCTCATCGCCCGCGGCGTAGTGGAGACGCTCGGCAGCGAGGTGACCTGACCCCCTCCCGTCAGGCGGGGGGCGCGGCCTCACCGGCGAGTAGCGCCTCGATATCGGGGATCGGACGGCCCGTCATGTCCTTGACATGTTCTCCCTTGATACGGGCGGTCACTTCCTTGTGCCAGAGCGGCCGGAGCGAGCCCATGGTGCGGGCCGGGGCGATCACCACCAGCGAGGCGAATTGCTGTGCGAGCGCCATCGCGTTCACCTTTTCAGCGAGGCTTTGCGCGAAGCGGTCCTCTTCCTGCTGGTGAAAATCAGGTTCGGACATCGTGCCGCCCCCAACCCCGGTTCCTGCAGGCGCCGGCGACTGGCCGGCGGGTGCAGTCTTGATGTCACTGTCCTTGCGATCCTCGCGCTCGCGGTGCATTTCCGTGCGCAGGTCGATCCGCTGGGCGTCGCCATGATTGCGCAGAAAAAGCGCCTTGCGCCCGTCGGCGACGAGGACGAGCGTGTCGTGGTCGAGGGTCATGATTAGGCTCCTTCCTCTAGGAGCAACGCATGGCCTCGGCGGAGAGTTTCGCTATCCCTCCCACGCCGCGATCGTCGTGCGGTGGAGCAGGCGATCATGGCCGTCATAGCCCCCGGTCGCCCGGTGGAGGACCGAGCGATTGTCCCACATGACGAGCATGTTCGCCTCCCACTGATGGCTGTATCGGAAGGTCTCGCGTCCCTGCCATTCCAGGAGTTCGAAGAGCAGGGGCTGCGCCTCCGCCTCGTCCATGCCCTCGATGCCGATGATGTAGCCGGCGCAGCCGAACAGCGCTTCATATCCCGTTTCGGGGTGCTTGCTGATGAGGGGATGAAGCTGGGTCGCCAATGCCTCGTCGCCCGCGCGGATATCCATGCTGCGTCCGCCCGCACCCTTCGGATCGCGCGCGCCGTACATGCCCGAGGGAGCATAGCCGCCGCGCGCGCTGTGGATTGCCATTTTCCCTTCGATCTTCTCGCGCAGGGGAGCCGGCATCGCGGCAAGCGCGGCATGCTGGTTCGCAAATTCCGTATTGCCGCCGACGGGCGGGATGGTGATCCCGAAGAGACAGGTCCCGGCAGGAGGACGCGCCTGGAAACTCCAGTCGCTGTGCCAGTTCTCGGCGAAGAGCGGGGCGGTCTCGTCTGCCCTGCGCTTCACCGCGATGATATGCTCGCGTCCCGGGATGGGCCTGATGAAGGGATCCTCGCCGAAACCTCCGAAATAGCCCGTGAAGCGTTCGAGATCGTCATCGCTCATGGCCTGGTCGGGGAAGGCGAGCACATGATGCTCGAGCCACGCGGCGCGGAGTTCAGCGATGATTTCGAGAGGAAGCGGCTGCGTCAGGTCAAGGCCCGTGACATGGGCACCGCAGGCCTGGCCGCTGGGGATGATTTCGAGCGCCATCGCGTGATGCTGCGCTGATTGATGGGCGGGGTCAATCCCGCGTGCTGAGACCCACCACGGCGTGCATCGGCAATTCGCCGTAGAGGTGGGGGAAGAGAGCGCCGCCGCGCGCCTCTTCCCACCGGATCATCTTTTCGAGCTGGGCAAGGTCGACCTCGACAATTCGCAAATCGCGCTGTCCCGCGAAATGCCTTTCCAGCGTGCCCTCGAGCTGTTCCGCGGTCGAGAGATGAATAAAGCCGTCCGCGACATCAACCGGCGCGCCCCGAAAGACGCGCTCGCGTTCGAAATCGGCCCATTGCTGGGCGGTCAATATCTTGAAGGCACGCGCCGCGGTCATTCGCCGCCCGTCTCGCCCGCGGCAGTTTCGACTTCGGCCGCTGCGTCTTCGTCGGGCGCGCCTTCCTCGCTCTCTTCGATCAGCGCGGCCGAGACGACATGTTCGCCCTCAGCGACGTCGAAGAGGCGCACGCCCGCCGAGCCGCGCCCGATCACGCGCAGCGTGTCGAGCCCCATCCGGATCAGCTTTGCCTGGTCGGTCACGAGCATGAGCTGGTGCGCCCGGGTTGCCGGGAAGCTTGCGACCACGGGGCCGTTACGGCGAATATTGTCGATATTGGTGATGCCCTGGCCGCCGCGGCCAGTGCGGCGATATTCGTAAGCTGACGACAATTTCCCGTAGCCGTTCGCGCAGACGGTAAGGATGAACTGCTCGCGCCCTGCGAGCTCGGCGAAGCGTTCGTCCGTCATCTTCGGCGAGCCTTCCTTCTCCGACTTCCACGGTGCAAAGCGGAGATAATCCTCGCGCTCCTCCTGGTCGCGCATGCCGCCGCGATGCAGGATGGACAGCGAGATGACCTCGTCGTCATTCTTGGCGAGTTTCATTCCGCGCACGCCGGTCGAATTGCGGCTCTGGAACTCGCGCACTTCGTCGCCGGCAAAACGGATCGCCTTGCCCTGGCGCGTTGCCAGCAGAACGTCGTCATTTTCGCCGAGCAGCGCGACGCCGATCAGCCGGTCGTCTTCGTCCTCGCCCTCGAACTTCATCGCGATCTTGCCGTTCGAGGGGACGTTGGTGAAAGCGTCCATGCTGTTGCGGCGCACGTTGCCCTTTGCGGTCGCGAACATCACGTGGAGCTTGCCCCACTCGGCCTCGTCCTCGGGGAGCGGCAGCACGGTCGAAATCGTCTCGCCCTGCGCCAGCGGCAACAGGTTGACCATCGGCCTTCCCCGCGTGGCAGGGCCGCCCTCGGGCAGGCGCCATACCTTCAGGCGGTAGACCTTGCCCGCGGTCGAGAAGAACAGCACCGGCGTGTGCGTCGAGGTGACGAACAGGTTGGTGACGACATCCTCGTCTTTCGTCGCCATGCCCGCGCGGCCCTTGCCGCCGCGCCGCTGCGCGCGGAAGGTCTCGAGCGGGGTCCGCTTGATATAGCCGTCGAGGGTGACCGTGACGACCATCTCTTCACGCTCGATGAGATCCTCGTCGTCGATGCCGTCGGCGGCGGGCGCGACGATTGTCTTGCGCGGAGTCGCGAACTCGTCGCGCACCGCGACGAGTTCCTCCCGCATCACGCCGTAGAGCTTGACCCGGTCAGCGAGGATGGAAAGCAGTTCCTCAATCTCGGCCGCCAGCTCCCCGAGTTCCTTGCCTATTTCGTCGCGACCGAGCGCGGTCAGACGATGGAGGCGAAGGTCGAGGATCGCCTTCACCTGCGTTTCGGAAAGGCGATAGGTGGAGCTTTCTTCCATCTCGCCCTCGATTGCCTCGACGAGCCGGATATAGGGCGCGATCTCGCCAATCGGCCATTCGCGCGCTAGCAGGGCCTCGCGGGCCGCGGCAGGATTGGGCGCACCGCGGATGATACGGACAACCTCGTCGAGGTTGCTGACCGCAACGACAAGGCCGAGCAAGATGTGCGCGCGGTCGCGCGCCTTCGCGAGCTCGAACTTGCATCGCCGCGTGATGACATCTTCGCGAAAGGCAATGAAGGACGAAAGAATGTCCTTGAGCCCAAGCATTTCGGGGCGGCCGCCGCGGATCGCGAGCATGTTCGCCGGAAAGCTCGACTGGGCAGGCGTGTGGCGCCAGAGCTGGTTGAGCACGACTTCCGCAGTGGCATCGCGCTTCAGCTCGATGACAACGCGCACGCCCTCACGGTTCGACTCGTCGCGGATATCGGCGACGCCTTCGATGCGCTTGTCGCGCGCTGCCTCGGCGATTTTCTCGACCAGGCCCGACTTGCCCACCTGGAAGGGAATCGATGTCAGAACAATCGATTGGCGGTCGTTTCTTCCTTCCTCGATCACATGCGTTGCGCGCATCATGATCGACCCGCGTCCGGTCGCGTAAGCGCTCCGCGCGCCGCCCTGGCCGAGCATCATCGCGCCCGTCGGGAAGTCGGGACCGGGGACGATCGCCATCAACTCCTCGAGGGTGATGTCGGCCCCGCGCTCAAGCTGGCGGTCGATCATCGCGAGGGTGGCGTCGATCACTTCGCCAAGATTGTGCGGCGGAATATTGGTCGCCATGCCGACCGCGATACCGCCGGCGCCATTGACGAGGAGGTTCGGGAATCGCGCCGGGAGCACGGTCGGCTCTTCGCGGCTCGCGTCATAATTGGGCTGGAAGTCGACGGTATCCTTGTCGAGATCGTTCAGCAGCACCATCGCGGTCTTGGCAAGACGCGCCTCGGTGTAGCGCATGGACGCCGGCGGATCGGGGTCCATCGAGCCGAAATTGCCCTGGCCGTCGATCAGCGGAACGCGCAGCGACCAATCCTGCGTCATTCGTGCAAGCGCGTCGTAGATCGCGCTGTCGCCGTGCGGGTGATAATTACCCATGACGTCGCCGACGATCTTCGCCGATTTCTTGTACGGACGGCCCGGAACGAAGCCACCCTCCTGCGCCGCGTAGAGGATACGGCGGTGCACCGGCTTCAGTCCGTCGCGCACATCGGGAAGCGCGCGGCTGACGATCACGCTCATTGCGTAATCGAGGTACGAGGTCTTCATTTCATCGACGATATTGATCGGCGAAACGCCGTCCTCGGACGGCTGCATAGGCGTATTTTCTTCGGTCAAGACCCGGCCTTTTTGGTTCTTTCGGGAGGTGCCACGGGACTAGCCGATGGCGCGGGAAAAGGCCAGCGATTCGCCCCGGTCCGGGGAGATTTTTTCGCGCGTCGGCGGAGCGTGAGATCATCCTGGCACAGCGTGATTTCATGGCGCCATGACATCCGACAAGCCGCTTGCCAATCGTGGACGCCGCCGTAAAGCTCTCGGCCGATGACAGCTTTCCCGCCTGGTGCTTCCCCGTGGCCCTGATTGCGCTGGTAGGGGCCAGCGAAACCCTTCCCGATGGGGGGCTGCGCGCGCTCGTCTCTCTCGCCGGAGAGACGCTGATCGAGCGGCAGGCCGCGCGGCTCGCCGACGTTGGCGTTACCCATATCGCCGTCGCGGTTGGCCCGGTGCCCGCCGAACTGCTCGCAACCTGTGACCGCATCCGCCGGCGGGGACTGCGAGTAACCTCGGTGCGGACGGCCGCCGACCTCATGGCGCTCGTCGAGGAGGATGACCGGATCATTCTGGTCGCGGACGGCCTGCGCGCAGGCGGAACGCACTATGCGGCGATCGCAAAGCCCGGGACGCCAGCCATGCTTGTCACCGGCGACACCGTGCTCACGCAGGGATTCGAGCGGATCGACGCCACGCGGCGCTGGGGCGGCCTGGCCTGCATATCTCCGCCGATGGTCGCCGAGCTCGCAGCGATGCCGGGCGAATGGGACATGATGCTGACCTTGCTGCGCCTCGCGGTGCAAGCGGAAGCGCGGCGGCTCTATTGCGAGCCGGCGCTGTTCGAGCAGGGGGAGATCGCGATCGTCGCCGATCGCAGGATCGCGGCGCTGATCGAGCAATCGAGCCTGCAGCAGGTCGAATATGGCGGAATGGGGCTCGGGCGCTCGGCGATCATGATGCCGCTCGTCCGGCTGGCAGGTCCGATGCTCGTGAAGTCGCCCGCGACGGCGCGCTACCTGCCTTTCGTCACCGGCCTGCTTTGGGTCATCGTTGCGCTGCTCGCAGCGAGCGGACTTGCCGCTGCAGGGGCGCTGGTCGCCGTGCTGGCTGGCCTCGGGCTTGCCGCGATGCGTTTTCTCTCGGCCTTTCGCGCCGAAAGCGCCGGGCAGGACCGGTGGCGCGAGATCATACGCACCTTCGCCTGGGTATTGCTCGCAATCTTCCCCTGGCTCCTTTCCTTGGGAGGGGCGGGGCACGCGGCGCCCCCCTTTGCCGAGGCGGCGCTCGCGCCCTGCCTTGCTGCAGCCATTCTTCTAGCGCGCTGGCTATACGAGGATTCGGGAGAAAGACGCCGGTTTCACTGGCTCCTTCCCGATGCAGACCAGGCGTGGGTCATGCTCGCGCCGTCGCTGCTGTTCGGCTTCGCGGCGCCGATGTTCGCCATCCTGCCGCTCTTGGCGCTGCTCCAGATCCTGTTGTGGATCCGTCTCGCGCGCCGCCCCGACGGGCGATAATCCCCGCCCTTGAAGGTTTAGAGCGCGTTAACGCCATTCTGCTATTGGCGACTATCCATGCGTGATTCCCTCGCCTCGCCCGCTATCGAGCTGCCGTCGCCGACCCTGTCGGCGCGCCTACGGGAATTGTCAGACTATTTCGCGGCGCCGACCGCAGAGCGGCTGACCGAAGAACAGCGCGCGCTGGCGCTCGGCATCGCGCGGCGGCTGGTTGCGGGTGTCGCGGTCCGGCTCGACACCTCGATCGACCCGGCGGCTCTGTGGCAGGATTGGATCGAGAGCGGGATACCGGGAGCCGAACGGCTCGCGGGCCCCTGTTTTGCGCGCGGCGAGGAGCATCGCTGGCGCGAGCAATCGGCGCTCCGAGCCGCCCCGCCCCTGGTTCCGGCACCCGAAGAGGTCGTCGGCGGTGCAGGAGAGGGCGGTCCCCTCGGCGAGAGCGCGCCGATGACCGACGCCGACCGGGGCTATCTGGCGCTGCAGATCGCAGACCGGCGCCGCACCGATGCCCTCGGGAATCCTTGTATCGCCATAGCCGATATCGACGTCGATCTGTTCCGCACGCTTCTCCTCGACATCGCGGCGTGGCGGCTGGTCGAGCTTGGCAAGTCGGAAGCCGAGGCCGTGCGGCTCGGCGATGCGGTGCGCAGCGCTCTCGCGGTCCAGGCGAGCGAGGCCGGCATCGATGCGGCCGCTGCAGCCTGGCACCGCGCGCTCGAAGCCGATGGTGCGCTCGCCGAAGCCGCGGCGCTTGCGATTGCGCGGCATGACTGGCCCGCCCTGATCGGGCTCGCCGCGGCCGCGCATCGCCGGCCGTACGGCCGGATGGCACTAACGCTGCTAACCGCCGAAACCGCGGCGCTGCCGTCACTGCTCGCACCGCTTCGTATCGACCGGACGACGCTTGCCCCGCTCGAGGCGTCGCTCTCCCTGCTGCCTGGCCGCACGATATCGGGGAGCGCAGCGCCCGACGAAGATTATGCCGCCCTGCTCTCCGCCCGCGCCGGGGGTGCGATGCCCCCGCAGGAGGAAGGCGAGGCATGAACGCGCACATCGTTCGCGGCCGGATCGACCGGGCGGGGGCGCTGGTCAGCGCCGACCCGCCGCTGCTGCGGCTTCAGCAGCGCGCCGGTGCCGGGCTCGAAAAGCCGCTTGCGCTTCCCCACCTGGCGCGGCTCGCGGCGCTCGCGCAGCGGCTCCAGCGCGAGATCAGCCGTCCACTCCGCGCCGCCGATGACCACAGCGACGTCCTCGCGCTCGTTCGCATCATTCCCGATGCCGAGGGAGCCAGTCTCGAAATCAGCGATTGGCGGGCGCGCCCGGTCGCCCCGGCGCAGGCCCCGGTTCAAAACGAGCAGGCGATCGCCGCCGATGGCTGGAGCTGGGAATGCGACGCGCGCCTGCGCCTGATCGCGCTGCGACCGGGCGCTGAAGCCGCGCCGGTTCCGGCGGACTGGGAAGGTCGCTCCTTGTCCGAGCTCTTCGAGCTTCAGCCGGATGGCGACGGGCATTTTGCCGTGCTCCGTGCGCTCGCCCGCCAGGCGTCCTTCAAGGACCAGTCGGCGCGCGTCCACGCGGCCGGAGGCGGCGCCGTCACCATGCTCGCAGGCGAGCCGACCTTCGATGCAGCGGGGGGATTCACGGGGTTTCGCGGGGTCGCCATTCCGAGCGCCTCGCCGGACCAGGAGGCCGCCGCACGGCCCGCCTCGGATCCCATATTCGGATCCCTCCCGCTTTCGGACCCGCAATTCGGGCGGCGGATCGATGGCGCGCTGCGCGGACCGCTCAGCCGGATCATCGCGACCGCCGAGACGATTTCGGGGCAATTCGACGGCCCGATCCGCGCGGACTATGCGCGCTACGCCGGCGATATTGCCCATGCAGGACGCCATCTGCTCGGACTCGTCGACGATCTTGCCGACCTTCAGAATATCGAGCGCCCGGGCTTCAAGGCAGCTCGCGACGAGATTGACCTTGGAGATCTCGCGCGCCGGGCCGTTGGCCTGCTCGGGATGAAGGCGGAAGAAAAGGGCATTCGGATCGATGCCCCACGCACGGACGACCGGGCGCCGGCATATGGTGAATTCCGCCGCGTTCTACAGGTTCTGCTCAATCTGCTTGGCAATGCCATCCGCTATTCGCCCGAGAACTCGCTGATCTGGATCCGCGTCGACCGCGAGGGTGACCGCGCGACGGTGACCGTCGCCGACCAGGGGCAGGGGATTTCGGCGGAGCAGCAGGCGGTAGTCTTCGAGAAGTTCGAACGCCTCGGCCGCACCGACAGCGGCGGGTCGGGCCTCGGCCTCTACATCGCCCGGCGGCTCGCCCGCGCCATGGATGGCGATCTCACCGTCGACAGCGCACCGGGGCAGGGCGCCCGGTTCACGTTGAGCCTTCCGGCGCGGGAGGAGACTTAGCCTCTTGCTCGAGGCGGACACGGGCAGCTTGCGAACCGCGGCCGGCCCAAAAGAAAAGGACCGCGCCTTGGCGCGGCCCTCTTTATCCTGAAAGCTCGCTAAGCTGGCGCTTAGCGCTTGTCGACAGGAACATAGGCGCGCTGCGTCGGGCCCGTGTAGAGCTGGCGCGGGCGGCCGATCTTCTGTGCGGGGTCGGAGATCATCTCGTTCCACTGCGCGACCCAGCCGACGGTGCGAGCGAGCGCGAAGAGGACGGTGAACATCGTCGTCGGGAAGCCGATCGCCGACAGGATGACCCCCGAGTAGAAATCGACATTCGGGAACAGCTTCTTCTCGATGAAATAATCATCGTTGAGCGCCATTTCCTCGAGCTGCAGGGCGACGTCGAACATGGGGTCATTGACCTTGAGCGCGGCGAACACCTCGCGAACCGTTTTCTGCATCACCGTGGCACGCGGGTCGTAGTTCTTGTAGACGCGGTGGCCGAAGCCCATCAGGCGGAACGGGTCATCCTTGTCCTTCGCGCGGGCAATATACTCGGGAATGCGCTCGGGCCGCCCGATCTCGCGCAGCATGTTGAGCGCGGCCTCATTCGCGCCCCCGTGCGCCGGACCCCACAGGCACGCGATGCCCGCGGCAATGCACGCAAAGGGGTTGGCGCCCGACGAACCCGCAAGGCGGACCGTCGAGGTCGACGCATTCTGTTCATGATCCGCGTGGAGGATGAAGATGCGGTCAAGCGCGCGGACTACGGCCGGATCGACCTGATATTCTTCGGCGGGAACGCCAAAGGTCATGCGCAGGAAATTATGAGTATAGCCAAGGTCGTTGCGCGGATAGACGAACGGCTGGCCGACCGAATATTTATACGCCATCGCCGCGATCGTCGGCATTTTGGCAATCAGCCGGTGGCTGGCAATCATGCGCTGGTGCGGATCGTTGATATCGGTCGAGTCGTGATAGAAGGCGCTCAGTGCACCGACAACGCCGCAAAGGATTGCCATCGGGTGCGCGTCGCGGCGGAAACCGCGATAGAAGGTCGCCAGCTGCTCGTGAACCATCGTGTGACGGGTGATGGTATTGTCGAACTGGGTGAGCTCATCGGCCGTCGGCAATTCGCCGTTGAGCAGCAGATAGGCAACTTCCATGAAATTCGAATTCTCGGCGAGTTCGCCGATCGGGTAACCGCGGTGAAGGAGAACGCCCTCATCGCCGTCGATGTAGGTCAGTTTCGACTCGCAGCTTGCCGTCGAAGTGAAGCCGGGATCATAGGTGAAGGCGCCAGTCTGCCCGTAGAATTTGCGGATGTCGACGACATCGGGGCCTACGGTTCCCGACAATATCGGGCTCTCGACGCTCTTGTCTCCCAGGGTGATCTTGGCGGTCGTTTCGGTCATGTTTCTTTCCCCTGTGTGGAGGGCCAAAGCCAATGTGGCTACGCCCCTGCCGGAAAATTGTGCGCTGCGTCAAGTCGCGCCAGGCTGGCGTCGCGGCCGAGCAGCAGCAGCACGTCGAAAATCCCCGGCGACACTGTGCGGCCGGTCAGAGCGGCGCGCAGCGGCTGGGCCAGTTTTCCAAGCCCGAGCTCGGCGGCCTCGGCCGTCGCTCGAACCGCCGCCTCGATCGCGTCGCTCGTCCAGTCGGGGAGCGCTCGCAGCCGCGCGGTCACGTCAGCGAGGAGGCCTTCGGGCGCATCGCGCAGCAACTGGGCGGCTTTTTCGTCCATTTCAAGATCGTTGGGCAGGAAGAGGAAGACGGCGCCCTCGGCGATCTCGCCCAATGTCTTTGCGCGCGGCTTGAGGGCGCCCATCGCGCGGGTGAGGAGCGCGCGGTCCGCATCGTCAAGGGGCCGCCCAACCAACGCTTCGATGCGCGGCGCCACCAGGCCTGCCAGCCGCAGGTCGTCCGCCTCGCGGATATAATGCCCGTTCAGATTCTCGAGTTTCTTGAAGTCGAAACGCGACGGCGAACGGCCGACATTGGCGAGGTCGAACCACTCGATAGCCTGTTCGCGGCTGATGATCTCGTGATCGCCGTGCCCCCAGCCGAGCCGCAGCAGATAATTGTTCACGGCCTCGGGAAGATAGCCCATCTCGTCGCGATAGGCATCGACACCCAGCGCCCCGTGGCGCTTCGACAGCTTGGCGCCGTCGGCACCGTGGATCAGCGGGACATGCGCGTAGACGGGCTCGCGCCAGTTCATCGCGCGGATCAGGGCCGACTGGCGGAAAGCGTTGTTGAGATGGTCATCACCGCGAATGATGTGCGTCACCCCCATGTCGTTGTCGTCGACGACGACGCTCAGCATGTAAGTGGGTGTTCCATCCGAGCGGAGCAGGATGAAATCGTCGAGCTCTGCATTCTGGACCGTCACCTCGCCCTGGACGCGGTCGTGGATGGTCGCTGAGCCCTCCTGCGGCGCGCGCAGCCGGATGACGTGCGGCGCCGAGGGATCGCCGTCGCTGCGATCCCGCCAGGGGCTTCTTACGCGGAATGGAATGCGCTTTTCCTGCGCTTCTGCGCGCATCGCCGCGAGTTCGTCCTGCGTCAGATAGCAGCGGTAGGCTTCGCCTCTCGCAAGCAGGTCGTGGGCCACCTCGGCATGGCGACCTGCACGCGCAAATTGATAGACCGCTTCACCATCCCAGTCGAGGTCGAGCCACTTCATCCCGTCGAGGATCGCCTCGATCGCTGCTTCGGTGGAGCGCACCCGGTCGGTGTCCTCGATCCGCAGCAGGAACTTGCCTCCGTGGTGGCGCGCAAACAGCCAGTTGAAAAGTGCCGTGCGCGCACCGCCAATGTGCAGGAAGCCGGTGGGGGAGGGGGCGAAGCGGGTCACCACCGCGGTGCCGGTTGCCTCGGTCGAATCACTCTTGTTTTCGGTTGCCACCAGGAAGTCTTTCACTCGCTTTGCCGCTCTCGGCGGGGGCCGGGAACGGAGATCGGGGGTGCCCCTAGCATGGCGACTTGGTTGCTTCAAACGCCCATTGGCCTCGCCGCACCGCAAGCGATGCGTCGGCACGGCGATGCAAATGGCGCAGTGCTCGGGGGCAAGCGAGTGGTCGCGCCCCGGCTTTCCATCGCCGGGGAGCGTTTCGCCGCCTGCCTGTTGCGGCTGCGGGGGGCTGAACGGGCCAGCTAGCGCGGATATCGCGGCGCAATCCGCGGCGGCCTGCATCTCTCGCCTTATAAGGGCAAAATCCTGCAGACGCGCCCGCGCTTCGCCGCGATCGCTGCCGGCGGCCGCTGCAAATCAGTGGTAACGGCGAAGCAATCCCGACAGGCGACCCTGAACCATGACGCGCTCGGCATCGTAGCGCTGCGGCTCGTAAGCGCTGTTCGCAGGGTCGAGGCGGATCATGCGGCCTTCGCGGCGGAAATATTTGAGCGTCGCGTCCTGCCCGTCGACCAATGCGACGACGATGTCTCCCTCGCGGGCGGTGTTGGCTTTCTGGATCAACGCGTAGTCGCCATCAAGAATGCCCGCTTCGATCATGGAATCGCCTGAAACTTCAAGCGCATAATGCTCGCCTGAACCAAGCAGCGCAGCCGGAACCGAAAGCTGGTTGTGATCCTCGAACGCCTCGATCGGCACACCGGCGGCGATACGGCCGTGGAGCGGCACCTCGATAATGTCGTTCGCGGCGATCGGCTGCGCTGACGCGGGCTTGCGCAGCGGCAACACATTGTCGCCGCGCGGCGCCGCCTTTGCAGCCTCGGGAAGCTTCAGCACTTCGAGCGCGCGCGCCCTGTTCGGAAGGCGGCGGAGAAATCCCCGTTCTTCTAGCGCGCTTATCAGGCGATGTATGCCCGACTTCGACTTGAGGCCCAGCGCTTCTTTCATCTCCTCGAACGACGGCGAAATGCCGCTCGCGTCGAGCCTCTGCTGAATGAAGTGAAGCAGTTCATGCTGCTTGGCGGTCAACATCACCCAATCTCCATAGTGGCTCGCCGGACATATGGAGAACGATAGTGGAACAGACCGGAACTTGTCAAGCAATCGCGATATAGTCGGCGCGTTCGCCGCGCGCGCGGGCCGGTGCGTGCGCCTCGCGAAGCAGCAAGGCGCTGGCCGCGGCGAGCGGAAGGGTCTGTCCGCTGTCCTGCGATGCGAAGGGGGTGAGCCCTTCTGGGCCGAGACGTGCCCGCAGATAGTCCCGCCGCTGGCCGCCGGCCGCCAATGGCGCCGCGAGCGGCGCCTGGCGGAGGGTCGGGAGCGGAGCATACGCCCCGGCAAGATGGCGGATGAGCGGGAGCAGGAAAAGCGTCGCAGTGACGAAGGCCGAAGCGGGATTGCCAGGCAAGCCGATGAGCGCGGTGGTGCCGATCGTCCCCGCGAGGAGGGGCTTGCCGGGGCGCATCGCGACCTTCCAGAAATCGACCGCTCCCCCTGCGTCCAGCAGGGCGCCCTGGATATGGTCGTGTTCGCCGACCGAGGCTCCGCCGACCGTCACGATGACGTCGTGACGTCTTGCGAGCTCACTCAGAACAGAGGCGATAACAGCCCGATCGTCGCGGGCGTGGAGGGGCAGGCCGACCGCGGCGGCCTCGCCGCCCAGCATCGCGGCGAGCATCGCGCCGTTGCTGTCGGGGATCTGGCCGGGACCAAGGGGGTGGCCCGGGGGAACCAGTTCGTTGCCGGTGGTGAGGATCGCGACGCGGGGACGGCGCCGCACCGGCGCCGCGGGTGCACCTGCCATGATTGCCGCGGCGATCGCGCCCGCCGTAAGGCGCATTCCAGCCCGAAGGAGACGCGTCCCCGCCGCAAAATCGCCGCCCCGTTCACGGACGTGCCGGCCGCGGGTCCCCGGACCCTCGCCGGTCAGCTTGAGGCTTGCCCCCTTTGACGTGACCTCCTCCTGCAGCACGACCGTATCAGCGCCCGCGGGAAGCAAGGCGCCGGTGAAAATACGCATCGCCTCGCCCGCGCCGAGGGCGCGGGGCGCCGCAGCGCCGGCAGGCACCTCGCCCGCGATCGTCCAGGGGCCGGGGAGATCGTCGAAGCGAATCGCATAGCCGTCCATCGCCGACAACGCCGCGGACGGCTGATCGCGAATCGCGGCGATGTCTTCTGAAAGAAAGCGACCAAATGCTTCGGGAAACGGGATATTTTCGGGTTCCAGTGGCGAGGCAAGCGCCAGAATCCGTGCTTGTGCCTCCTCGACGGTGAGCAGCCCCTTCATTCAGCGCGCCAGTCGCCCGAGCGGCCGCCGCTCTTTTCAAGCAGGCGGACGCCCTCAATCACCATTGCCCGGTCGAGCGCCTTGGCCATGTCGTAAAGCGTCAGCAGCGCGACGGTCGCGGCGGTCAGAGCCTCCATCTCGACCCCGGTGGGGCCTGTCGTCGCGGCTGCGGCGCGGACCGATATGCCCTCAGCTTCCCAGCCGAACTCCACCGTGACCCTTGTGAGCGCGAGCGGGTGGCAAAGGGGGATGAGGTCGGCGGTGCGCTTGGCCGCCATGATCCCGGCGATCCGTGCGGCCGACAGCACGTCGCCCTTCGGCGCGTTCCCGGCGCGGATTGCCTCGAGGGCCGCGGCCGTCATGCGGATCCGGCCCCCGGCAACGGCGCGGCGCGCGGTTAGAGGCTTGGCGCCAACGTCCACCATATGGGCAGCGCCGGTGTCGTCGAGGTGAGTCGGTTTGTCTGTCATCGCGGGTGAGCGAAGCAATGCGCGGGCAAAAAGGCAAGGGGGAGGGGCTATGAGCCGAAGGCCGCGCACGGTGCGGGCCGCATCCAAGGGAGGGAGGCGTTCAAGCCGGGCGAACCTTCGCTCCGCCCGGCGGATCGAGTGCCAACCCTAGCCTTTGAGCAATGCCCTTGTCGCTGCGGTAACGTCGCTTTGGCGCATCAGGCTTTCGCCCACGAGGAAGGCATGGACGCCGCTGGCTGCCAGCCGCTGACAATCGGCGTGAGAGGCAATGCCGCTCTCGCCAACGAGCAGCGTTCCTGCCGGAACGCGCCTCGCGAGGCGCTCGGTGACCGAAAGGTCGGTCTCGAAGGTGCGCAGGTCCCGGTTGTTGACCCCGATCAGCCGCGACCGAAGATGCGTGAGCGCGCGCTCGAGCTCGGCC
Source organism: Sphingomonadales bacterium (assembly GCA_044508875.1). Classification (GTDB taxonomy): domain Bacteria; phylum Pseudomonadota; class Alphaproteobacteria; order Sphingomonadales; family Sphingomonadaceae; genus Sphingopyxis; species Sphingopyxis flava_A. The sequence goes on from JBIQHE010000004.1 coordinate 74,976, forward strand.
TCGTCATGGACCTCGACGAGCACGTCCATTCCGCGCTCGAGCGCCGCGGCCTCGATTTCGCGCATCACGCCGTCGTCGAGCGCCGCGACGATGATCAGGATCGCATCGGCGCCGATCGAGCGCGCTTCGGCAACTTGCCACGGGTCGATCATGAAATCCTTGCGCAGCACCGGCAGGCTGCACGCCGTGCGGGCCGCGATCAGATATTCCTCGTGCCCCTGGAAATAGGGGGCGTCGGTGAGAACCGAGAGGCAGGCCGCACCGCCTGCTGCATAGGAACGGGCGTGTTCGGCCGGGTTGAAATCCTCACGAATCAAACCCTTGGATGGCGACGCTTTCTTGATTTCCGCGATCAACCCAAACTCGCCCGCGGCGATTTTTTCGCGCAGCGCCGCAGCGAACCCGCGCACCGGGCCCCCGTCGACGGCATCGAGCGCGGTGGTCGATCGCGACTTGCGCCGTTCAGCGACTTCGGCCGCCTTGGTCGCGAGGATTTCGGTCAGTCTGTTCATTTATAGGCGATCCAGCAGTCGAGAAGCGCGTTGGCGAGCCCCTTGTCGATCGCTTCGGCCGCCTCTTCCACCCCGGCGGCCAGCGTGGCGACCTCGCCCGCGACCACGAGCGCCTCGGCTGCATTATAGAGAACGGCGTCGCGATAAGGGCCGTGCTCGCCCATCAGAAGTGCGCGCAGCGCTTTTGCATTATAGGCCGCATCGCCGCCCCGAATGGCCGAAATGGGGTGCGATGGGAGACCCGCATCGGCAGCCGTGCTGCGCTGCATGCGTACGCCCTCCGGCGTGACGACCGCGACTTCGTTTCCTCCGGCAAGCGACAGTTCGTCGAGCCCTTCATCGCCCGAGATCACGCGGGAATGATCGGTACCGAGCGTGTGGATCGCCTCGGCATAGACGGGGACATAGGCTGGGCGCGCGATGCCGATGAGCTGGCGCCGGACGCGGGCCGGATTGGCGAGCGGACCCATCAGGTTGAAAATGGTCCGGCGGCCGAGTGCCTTGCGGATCGGCATGATGCGCTTCATCGCCGGATGATGATGCGCGGCGAAGAGGAAGCAGATGCCGAGGTCGGCGAGCTGCGCTGCCGCCATCTCGCTTGCACGTGCAAGGTCGAGCCCGAGCGCCTCGAGTGTATCGGCGGCGCCGGACTTCGAAGAAGCGGCCCGGTTTCCGTGCTTTGCGACCGGTACCTCGCACGCCGCCACGACAATCGAGACAGCGGTCGAGACGTTCAGCGTGTGGTGACCATCGCCCCCGGTGCCGCAGACGTCGATCGCGCCTTCGGGGGCATCGATCGGGATCATCCGATCGCGCATCGCCTGCGCCGCGGCGGCGATTTCGACCATTGTTTCGCCGCGGTCGGACAGCGCCGCGAGGAAGGCCGCCACCTCTTCGTCACGGCCGCCGCCATCGAGCATCGTCTCGAACGCATGCGCTGCCTCCTCGGAATCGAGAAGCGCGCTCGGGTCGGGGAAGGGGCCGAAGCGGCTCATGCCGCCCGCCGCTCTGCGACCGGCAATCCCGCGATCCGGAGGAAATTGGCGAGCATCGCATGGCCATGTTCGGTCGCGATGCTTTCAGGGTGGAACTGGACCCCGTGGATCGGCAACTCGACATGGCGGAAGCCCATGACCGCGCCGTCGTCGCTGGTCGCGTTGATCGCGAGAACGGGCGGGATCTGGACCACCTCGAGGCTGTGATAGCGCGTTGCGGTGAGCGGCGAGGGGAGGTCGGCAAACAGCCCGCTCCCATCGTGGCAAACGGGCGAGGTCTTGCCGTGCATCAAATGGCCGCGCTGGACGACGCCCCCGAAATGCTGGCCGATCGCCTGGTGCCCGAGGCAAACGCCGAGAAGCGGCATTTTCGCCTCGGCGCAGGCGGCGACGAGATCGAGGCTGATCCCGGCCTCCGTTGGTGTGCAGGGGCCGGGCGAGATGAGGATTGCATCGGCGCCGCTCTGCATGGCTTCGGCAGCGGTGAGCGCGTCATTGCGCTCGACCCGAACGTCAGCGCCCAGCTCGACCAGGTAGTGGACGAGGTTGAACGTGAAGCTGTCGTAATTGTCGATGACGAGGATCATGGCGCCCTACTGCCCGTAACCCGGCGTGCCTGCAAGCCGCACGGCTTCGCGCGCCGCGGCGAAAAGAGCCCCGGCCTTGGCCTCGCACTCGCGCTGTTCGTACGCAGGGTCGCTGTCGGCGACGATTCCCGCGCCCGCCTGGACGTGCATTTCGCCGTCCTTGACGATCGCTGTACGCAGGACGATGCAACTGTCCATGTCGCCACCGGGGGCGAAATAGCCAACGCCGCCCGCATAGGGCCCGCGCGCGTCAGCTTCGAGCTCGGCGATGATCTGGCAGGCGCGGACCTTCGGTGCCCCGCTCACCGTTCCCGCCGGAAAACCGGCGAACAGCGCGTCGATCGCGTCCTTGCCGGGCGCAAGGCGGCCGATGACGTTCGACACGATGTGCATGACGTGGCTGTAATATTCGACCGTGTAGCTGTCGGTGACGGTGACGCTGCCCCCTTCGGCCGCGCGACCGACGTCGTTGCGGCCAAGGTCAAGCAGCATCAGGTGCTCGGCGCGCTCCTTGGGGTCGGCGAGCAGGCTCTCGCGGTTCTCGACATCCTCGGCGCTGGTGCGGCCGCGGGGGCGGGTGCCAGCGATTGGGCGGATCGTGATTTCGCCGTCCCGGACGCGTACGAGAATCTCGGGTGAAGAGCCGATGAGCGCAAAGCCGGGAAGATCGAGGAAATATAGGAAAGGCGAGGGATTGATGCGGCGCAGCGCCCGGTAAAGATCGAACGGTGGCAGGTCGAACGGCGTCGAGAAGCGCTGCGAGAGCACGACCTGGAAAATATCGCCCGCAGCAATATAATCCTTCGCGGTGCGAACCATTTCGGCGAAATGTTCGGGCGTTGTCGCCGCGTGCCGGACGATGGCATCAGGCTGCACCGCGGTGGTCGCGCGCCTCGTTTGTGCGCTCCGGGCCGCCAGGCGGGCGGCCGTGCTTTCGAGGCGCTCCTGCGCCGTCTCGATCATCCGGTCGATCGGCGCGGCAGCGTCCGGCCAGATCGGCGCGATGAGGAACAATTCATCGGCCAGGCGGTCGAACACGAGGATCGTCGTCGGGCGTACGAACATCATGTCGGGAAGATCAAGCCCGGCGCCGCGCGCGCGCGGCACCCGCTCCTCGACGAGGCCGATGGTCTCATAGGCAAAGAAGCCGACGAGCGTCGCGAGCGCCTTGGGCAGCCCAGCGGGCACCTCGAAGCGGCATTCGGCGACAAGGTCGCGCAGGGCCTGGAGCGCGGGGCCGGCAACGGGCGCGAACGCCGCCTTGTCATGGCGCCAGTCGCGGTTGATCCGGGCGGTGTTGCCCTTGACCTCGAACATCAGATCGGGATCGAGGCCGAGCAGGCTGTAGCGGCCGCGCGTTTCGCCACTTTCGACCGATTCGAGGACCCAGTCACCGCGCCCGGGTTCGATCAACTTGAGCGCCGCGGAGACCGGCGTCTCGACGTCGGCGATCAGGCGCTGCCATACCACCGCGCCGCGCCCCTGCGCCAGCGCCTCGAGCGCGGCGGCCCTGCCTTCGAAAGCCATCATCGGCGGACTACTGCGCCGGCGCCGTGCCGGTCAGCTCCTTGCGCAGCTGCTCGAGCAGGTCCTTGTTGATCTTCACTCCGGCGCGGCGCTTCGCCTCGGCGACGAGCTGGCCGACGAGTTCGTTGCCGAAAGCCGGACCAAGCGGGTGTGCGATCGCGGCCACGCGCGCGGGTTCGATGTCCTTGGGGTTCGGGCGGTCGACCTCGCCAAGAGCGATGACCATCCAACCGCGATTGCCAGGGATTTCGAGCGTCTTCACGCTGCCTTGGGCCATGGAGAAAAGGAGCGCGAGCTCGGGGGGAACCGGTTGGCCGTTCTGACCAAGCTCGGCCCTGCTGCCGCCGATTATCTGGACCGAGCCGATATTCGGACCGGCCTCGCGGGCCGCGGCCGCAAGGTCCTTGCCGCCTTCGACGGCCTTGACGATCGCGCGCGCCTTGTCGCGAGCGACTTTCTGCCCCTCTGCAAGACGCCAGTCGGCGAGGAGGCGGCTGCGAACCTCGGCGAAGGGGGGCGGGGCGGCCGCAACGACCGACTTGACCGCGAACACCGCGAACTTCTCATTGTCCACGATCGTCGCGAGCTGGCCTTCACCTTCGGCGCTGGCCTGAAAGGCTTGCGAGATCAACGGTGCCAATTCATCAGCAAGCGCGAAATTGGGCTGCGCCGGTGCCCGTCCATCGGGCAGCAGGGCCGGGGTCTCGACGAGCTGGAGCTTGCGGTCGCTTGCGATCTCCTCGATGGCCGCGCCGCCGTTCACGGCGTCCTGGATCGCATTATAGTAATCGACGATCGCCTCGTTCGCCTTGTTCTTCGCGAGTTCCTCGCGAATCTCGGCGCTGGCATCGGCAAGGCTGCGGGCGGGCTTGACCGTAACATTCTCGACCCGCGCGACGGCCCAGCCGAGTTCGGTCTGGGTGGGACCGAGCAATTCGCCCTGCTTTGCGGCAAAACCCGCCTTGGCAAGAGCCGCGCCCGCCGTCGCAGAATAAGCGGTCTGGGTGAGGTCACCCGTTGTCGCGGCGGAAAGCCCTGCCGCCTGCGCGGCGGCAGCGAGCGAGCCGCCGGCTCTCACCTTGGCCGCGATCGCGTTCGCGGTGGCCTGGTCCGGCGCGATCACCTGCGCGAAACGGCGCGTTTCGGTGGCGGCGTAGCGCGAGGCGTTCGCCTTGTAGACCTGGGCGATCTCGGCATCGGTCACCGCCGGCACGGGCACCGCGCTCCGGTCGAAGAGCGCATATTGGATCACGCGGCGTTCGGGAACCGTGTAACTTGCGGCATGCTGCGAGAGATATTTGCGCAGCACCGCGTCGCCAGGGTCCGTCGTGGGAGCAAACGGGCTCGCGGGGATGAAGGTGGCGGTCCCGCGCCGCCTTTCGAGCAGCAGCGCGGCATAGGGCTGCGCCATTGCTGCCGACACCCGCGGCATCCTGCCAATCGGTTCGGCGATCTGCTCGAGCAGGACCTGCTGGCCGACATCGCCGCGCAATTGTGCCTCGCTGATCCCGTTCTGGCGCAGAAACGCCTGGTAGGTGCCCTGGTCGAAGCTCCCGGACACGCCAGCAAATATCGGCAGGTCGGCAATGCGCCCGTCGATGAGGCGCTTGCTAAGCCCAAAACCCATGTCTTTTGCGAGCTGCTCGAAGGCGGCGCCTTCGATAAGCTGGTCGAGGACCTGGTCGAGCCCGCCCGCTTCCACGAAAGCCGCCTTGGTGAGCCCCGGCTGCTGTTGGCGCGCCTGGTTATAGGCGAGATTGACGCGGTCACGCAGCTCGCCGATGCCGATGTCTGTCTTGCCCACCTCGGCGACAGTGGCGCCGCCGAGCCCGCCAAAAGTCGAATTGCCCGTGACGTCACTCAGGGCGAAGGCAACGCCCACCAGGACAACGAAGGCGAGCGCGAGAAACTTCCCGATCGCGGAGGAAAAGAGGTTGCGGATCGCGGTGATCATCGAGCGGGCAATCTTTCGAATGGGCGCAGAAGGCGCGGTTGGGCGCTGCTTTAGAGCCTGTCCGGTCCAGATGGAAGCCTTGTCATTGCTCCGCTTGCCTAGCGCTACCCGGCCCGGCTAGGGGGCTTGCGCATCGGAACGAGAGATAATGGAGCGGAGCGATGGCACGGCGCAAATATGTGGTCGGCAACTGGAAGATGAACGGTCTGCGCGCGGCGCTGCCCGAGGCCGAGGCAATATTTGCTGCGGCGAGTGACCACGCCGGGATCGATGTTGCGCTTTGTCCTCCCTTCACGCTGATCGGCGCGATGGCGGCAACCGGGGGCACCGTCGGTGGGCAGGACTGCCATGCGCAAAGCGCGGGAGCCTTTACCGGCTCAGTTTCTGCGCCGATGCTTGCCGATGCCGGCGCGAGCCTCGTGATCGTCGGGCATAGTGAGCGGCGCGAAGGTTTCGGCGAGACCAACGCCGATGTGAAGGCAAAGGCCGAGGCGGCGCTCGCTGCGGGTCTGTCGGTCATTCTTTGTGTCGGCGAATCCCGCGCCGTTCGCGAATCGGGGGGCGCTATCGACCATGTGCTGAAGCAGGTGCGCGAATCATTGCCCGACGATTTCGAGCGCGCTGCGCTCGCCATTGCCTATGAGCCCATCTGGGCAATCGGCACCGGACTCGTTCCAACGCGAGAGGATGTCGCGGCAATGCACGGCTCGATCCGCGCGGCGCTCTCCGAACGGATCGGTTCCGGAGCGGGCGAGGTCCGGTTCCTCTACGGGGGCTCGGTCACGGGTGAGAATGCCGCCGACCTCCTCAGCGCAAGTGACGTCGATGGCGCGCTGGTGGGGGGGGCAAGCCTGACCGCGGCGAAATTCGTGCCGATCATCGAGGCGGCGGGCAGCCTTTCCTGACGCGACCCCGTAGAGGCGAAGCGCGCCGAGCGCCCATTGTCTTCGCGAGGATCGGTTTAGCTATGGGTTGAAGCCGCGCGGCTTCCTCTCTATGTGCGCGTGCAACCATGGCGCGCTGCGCGGCCATTCATGTTTTCGGGAAATTTCGATGTCCAGCCTCTTTACCTTCCTGCTCGTCGTCCAGGCCGTCGTTGCGGCCGCGATGATTGGCGTCATCCTGATGCAGAAGTCGGAAGGCGGCGGGCTGGGGGTTGGCGGCAGCCCGGCGGGCCTGCTCTCGGCGCGCGGCGCCGCGGACTTCCTGACCCGCGCAACGACGATCCTCGCCTGCCTTTTCGTGGGCCTCTCGATTCTTCTCGCTGCGATGGCCTCGGTCGGACGCAGCGGTACGACGCTCGACACTTCGCTCTCGAAGACCGCGCAGCAGTCGAGCGCGCCCTCGGTGCCGCTGAGCCAGGCTCCCGCCGCGCCCGCGACCCCGGCGAGCGACGACCCGCTGGCAGCAGCCGCTGCCGCGGCGAGCCAGCCGGGTGAGGCGCCCGCCCAAGACGCTCCTGCCAAGAAATAGCCGCTCGCCGGTAACGGCGGCGCGGTCCTTCGCGCGGCGGAAATTTTTCCGCCGCATGTGATTCGACGGCTTGCGCCGTCACCCCTCCTTTGAGTAAGTCTTTCCTCCCATGGCGCGGTTCATTTTCATCACCGGCGGCGTGGTCTCCTCCCTTGGCAAAGGTCTGATGGCGGCAAGCCTTGCGGCCCTGTTGCAGGCGCGGGGATTTCGCGTGCGCATTCGCAAGTTCGATCCCTATCTGAACGTCGACCCGGGGACGATGTCGCCCTATCAGCACGGCGAAGTCTATGTGACCGACGACGGGGCCGAAACGGACCTTGATCTTGGGCATTATGAGCGCTTCACCGGCGTCGCGGCGCGCCAGAGCGACAATGTGACGTCGGGCCGCATCTACCAGGAAATCATCACGAAGGAGCGCCGCGGCGACTATCTCGGCGCGACGGTGCAGGTGGTCCCGCATGTGACCGATGCCATCAAGGCCTTCGCGCGCGCCGAGACCGACGATCTCGATTTCGTGCTTTGCGAAATCGGCGGCACGGTCGGCGACATCGAATCGCTGCCCTTTATCGAGGCAATCCGACAGCTGCGGAACGAGGAAGGGCGCGAGAATACCCTCTCGGTCCATGTTACGCTGGTGCCCTATATCGCTGCAGCGGGCGAGCTGAAGACCAAGCCGACCCAGCACAGCGTGCGCGAGCTCGCCTCGCTGGGCGTCCAGCCCGACATTCTGCTGTGTCGCTGCGAAAAGCCGCTGCCCGACGGTGAGCGCGCGAAGATCGCGCAGTTCTGCAATGTTCGCAAGGAAGCCGTGATCCCGGCGCTCGACGCCGATTCCATCTATTCGGTGCCGGTTCAATATCACGGCGAGGGACTCGATTCCGAAGTGCTGCGCGCCTTCGGCATTCACGACGCGCCCGATCCCGATCTCACGGCCTGGTACGACATCATGGACCGCAAACGGCACCCCGAGGGCGAGGTGACAATCGGCGTCGTCGGCAAATATGTCTCGCTGCCCGACGCCTACAAGTCGCTCAACGAGGCGCTGGTCCACGGCGGGCTTGCGCACCGCGTCAAGGTGAACATCCGCTGGCTCGACGCTGAAATGTTCGAACGCGACGACGACCTGGCGGCAAACCTCGAGCCGCTCCACGCTATTCTCGTCCCCGGCGGCTTCGGCGAACGCGGGTCGGAGGGCAAGATCGCCAGTGTCCGTTTTGCGCGCGAGCGCGGGGTGCCGTTTCTGGGCATCTGTCTTGGCATGCAGATGGCGTGCATCGAAGCGGCACGAAACACGAGCGGCATTGAGAAGGCATCGAGCACCGAGTTCGGCCCCACCGAGGAGCCCGTCGTCGGCCTCATTACCGAATGGATGAGCGCCGAGGGGCTCCAGAAGCGGGGCGCCGATACCGATCTTGGCGGGACAATGCGGCTTGGGGCCTATGAAGCGAGGCTCTCCCCGAACAGTCATGTCGCGAGCATCTATGGCGCAAATGTCATCAGCGAACGCCATCGCCACCGTTACGAGGTCAACGCCGCCTATCGCGAGGCCCTGGAGAAGGGGGGCCTGGTCTTTTCAGGCCTGTCGCCCGATGGCATGCTGCCCGAAATTGTCGAGCGGCCCGACCATCCCTGGTTCATCGGGGTGCAGTTCCATCCCGAGCTGAAGTCGAAGCCGTTCGACCCGCACCCGCTGTTCGCGGGCTTTATCGAGGCGGCTGTCAAACAGAGCAGGCTGGTCTGAAAAAGCAGAGGGAGAAGAGGGGCAATGGATCACGCGAAACTCGCCGAGCTTCAGGGCCCCGACAGCATCTTTTCTGGCCTGACCGTCGAGGATTGGGCGGATATCGCGGGCCGCGCGGTCCAGGTCCAGTTCGCCAAGGGCAAGGAGTTGCTGAGCCAGGGCGACAAGGGCGATAGCCTGCTGATTCTCACCGAGGGAAGCGCACGCGTCTCGCTCCTCACCGCGAACGGACGCGAGATTGTTCTCGCCTATGCCGAGGCCGGCGCGGTGCTCGGCGAGATCGCGCTGCTCGATGGCGGCGAACGCACGGCCTCGGTCATCGCGACGAGTGCGGGTTCGGCGCTCCAGCTCGGCCGCAACGCGATGCGCGATTTCGTGACCAGTCACCCCGACTTCGCCTGGTCGCTGATGCAGCAGCTCGCGCGGCGCCTGCGCACCGCCAACCAGACGATCGAAAGCGACCGCGCCTATGCGTCCGGTCCGCGCCTTGCACGCTATCTCAAGCGCTTGATCCGCAACGACAGCCCCGACGCGGTCGCGCGTGTCGAGCTGAGCCAGACCGAACTCGGCAATTTCGCGGGCATGAGCCGCGAACATATCAACCGCCAGCTGCGCAGCTGGGAAGAATCGGGAATTATCGCGCTCGACCAGGGCCGGGTGCGGGTGCTCGACCCCGTGATGCTCGAGGATATCAGCGAGGCCGAGGGATAAGAGGCGGCGTCAGCTCGACTGGGAGCGATGACGCCCTCCATCCATTTCGTCTCGCCGCGGACGGGCTCACCTGCTCCCGGCGCCACTAAAGCTGCCTTGTTCCGGCTATTCGCGGGATCCGTCGGCGATAGGTGAGGAAGGCGCCGTGACGAGCCGCGAGGGGTCTTAGCTCCTGAGGCGGTCGATAGCCTGCGCAAGCGCGACATAGAGCTTGCCGATGTCCGACGAGAGCAGCGTGACGCTGATCGCCGAACCGTCGCGCGCGCCGAGGAGCAGGCGCAGCATCGCCTCGAAGTCGTGAATGAACTGGTTGACCGAGGCGTGGAAGCTGCTGTCGGCCTGGTAAAGCCGGAGGATCTCTCTCGCCTCGCTGTTTTCCACCAGCTTGACGGCCCGGCGCGCGAAGACGCCGCGATCGCCCTTCAGATAGGCTTCCCACGCCGTGTCGCTGACCTCGCTCGACAAAATCTTGGTGAGGTCGATCGCGGTCGACTTCAGCGCTTCGGTGAGCAGGCCGGCCTGCTTGGCGAGCGAATCGCGGTCCGAGGCAGCAATCGCCTGGTCGGCCTCGCGCGCGCGCTGCTCGACGCTCGCACTGGTGTCCATGATGGTGATGAGCTGGCGCATCAGCCGGTCGGCGGCACCGTTCGCTGCCTCGACCGCGCGCTGCGAGGCTTCCTCGATTGCGCTGAGCTGTGCCATCACCTCGGTCTTGAAGGCCGCATCGAGCGCCCCGGTCGCGGTCGCCTGCATCGCGTCGCGCGCACCGGCCACGAGCTTTTCGAGCGTCTGGCGCGCCTCCTCTGCGGCGCTGTCGGCGGTCGTGCGTACCTCGCCGAGCGTCGCTATCATTCGTGCGCCGCCCTCTTCGGCGAATTCATCGGCGCCGGCGCGCAGCTTCGCGAGGGCCTCGTCTGCCTCGGCGAGCGAAGCGTTGAGGCGCTGCGCCAGCGCCTGCTGGCTCTCGGCGTGTCCGGCCATCTTCGCTTCGTTCGCCTGCAGCGTCGATTGGACGGCGTTGACGTGCGACAAGGTCGATTGCGCAACGAGCTCGGAAGCCTCGAGGACCGGCTTGATCTGAGCCAGCGCCTGCTGGGTCGTTTTCCCGTGCGCCCCCATCCGGTCGAGCGCCCGCGGCAGCGTCTCGTCAAGCTCGCGGGTCACCGAATCGAGCGCGAGGAGCAGCGATTCCGCGTGGGTGATGAGCTCACCGGCCGATCCGTTGCCCTTGTTCACTTCGGCCATGAAGGCGGCGAGCTGGCCCTTCGTATCGTCGATCGCGCGCCCGACCACGCCGGTGCTCGCGGCGATATTGGCCTCGAGCGCTTCGAGCTGCTGGCCTACCTCGCTCACATGCTCCTTGATGCTTTGGGCGAGTGCTTCGCTCGCGGAGCCATGACCGGCGATCTGTTCGCCGATCTCGGTGCCTGCAGCCCGAGCCGCGGCGAGCCGTGCGTCCATCTCGTTGGCCGCCGCGGCCACCCCCTCGCGGAACGTGCGCCAGGTCGCCTCGATCTTCTCGCCCATTGCAGCGAGCGCCGCGCTCATTTCATCGCGCGCAGAGGCTGCGGAATTGGTGATCTGGGCGAGCGCAGTCCCGTGCGCGCCGGTAACCTGCGCCGACGCCGCGAGCAGCGTCGCCTCAGCCTCTTTCGTGCGCTGCTGGAGCCCGGCGATCGCTTCGTTGATGCTCGATGCCGAGGCTTCCCCGGTCTGCGCGGCCTTGGCGGCTTCTTCGGCGAGCGCGGCGAGGGTCGCTTCAAGGCTCGCGCCCTGCTGGTGCGCAACGAGTCCGGCTTCGCGGAAATTGACGGCCAGTCGCTGCGCGACGTCATCGATGCGCGGCAAACCGGCAAGCAGGCCGTCCATGCGCTGCATCGCGACATCGCCCGATCGCGCAAGCTGGTCGTTCGCATTGGCGATGACCGACGCATTGGTGGCGAGCTTGTCGCTGCTTTCCTGGAGCCGGGCAACGGCGTCGAGGCCAAGTTGCTGTACGATCCTCGCCTGGTCCGCGAGTTGCTTTTGCGCGTCGGCGAGGTGGAGGCTCAGCGAGTGCATCGACTGGCCGAGCGCCTGGTTCTCGTCGCGCAGCGCGGCTGCGACGCGGGCGAAGCGCGCCTGTTCCGAGCGGCTCGAGCGAAGCGCTACCATCCAGAGCAGGAGGAGGAGGGCAAGCGGCATCGCAATGGTCGCGACGAGCGCGGGCCATTCGGCGAGCGCGGGAGCGCGGCTGAACCACGAGGTCGCGGCTCCAAGCGCAAAGCCGGTCCAGGCCAGGGCCGCGAGAGTGAGGAGGGCAGGGAGGCGGTCGCGCCAGGGGGAAGCCGGTGCGTCTTCAGCTTCCGCCTCGATCAGCGCCGAGCGGTCGAGCCAGCCTCGTTCGGCCGGTGCGTCTTCCGCCGCGGGCGACTCTGCAAGCGGCGCGCTCTCGGGCGCAGCGGTTTCGGCGGGCGCCGTCTCGTCCGCATCCTGGGTTGCTGCGGAATTCCGCCACAATCCGACGATCTTCTTTTCCCCCGTCATGCCACCATCTTACCTATCATTCGCGCCGCGCGAAACGGAAACTTAACCACATTGTGAAAGGGCTGTGGAATGTCTTTCGACAGTGGCCCCCTCGACCGCTATCTGAGCGCCGCCGTCGGCGACGATGCGAAGATAGCCCTCGACCTTCGCGGCGCCTTTGCCGCCAGCGCGCGCGACCTTAGCGACCTGATGCGGCGCGCCCGCTGTGACGCGAACTGGCACATCGCGGCGCTCCGCCTCAAGGGACTCGCCGCCACCTTCGGCATTATTCCGCTGATCGAGCTCGCCGAAGAGGCGATGGCCGGCGCGCCGGGGGACCCCGCCGTGCTGCGGCAGATCAATAAGGTGATCGACAGCCTCGCCTAGGCGCGGCGCGACAGACCGGGTTCAATCCCCGTTCAGCCGCGGCCTGACATTTGCGATATCGACCACGGCCGTCTTGCCTTGGCAACGCTTGAGGTTTAGCCGCGTTAGCGAACTGCGGCTGAACCGGCGAAAGCTGGGCAAGGCGGCCGATTCAAAGGAGAGTTTCACGATGAACAAGCGTTTTCGCTCGATGCCCGCGACGGCGATGGCCGCTGTGCTGGGTCTCGCGATGATGACGACCGCTGCCGCTCCCGCGGCGGCCCGCGAAAAGCCGAAGAAGGAGGCAGCGGCGCAGGGTCCGCAGCTTAATCCGAGCAAGGATTTCCGGCCCGTGGCCCAGAAGATGGATGCCGCGTTCAAGAAGAAGGACGCCGCGGCGCTGGAAGCGGCGATCGCCGAAGGCCAGGGCTCGGCCACGACGAACGACGACAAATATTATCTCGGCTTCTTCACACTGCAGCTTGGCATCCTGAAGAGCGACCAGGCGCTCCAGGAGCAGGGTCTCAACACCGCGCTCGATTCGGGCCTCGTGCCCGCAGGAGACGCCGCGGTCTATAATTTCTTCGCGGGCCAGTTCTCCTATCAGAAAAAGGATTATGCCAAGGCGGCGGCGCGGCTCGAAGCAGCGCGGGCCGCAGGATCGACCGAGCCCGCGCTCGCCGACACGCTCCTCGACAGCTACGCAAAGTCTGGCCAGACCGACAAGGCTGTCGCCTTCGCCAAGGAGAATATCGCGACGATGCTCGCCGCCGGCCAGCGGCCGTCGGAACTGATGTTCGTCGTTCCTGCCCGTGCGTTGCAGGAAGCCAACCGCACCGAAGAGATGCTCGATCTCCTGGCGCTGCGCGTCCAATCCTATCCGACGCCCCAGATTTGGCACCAGTCGCTGATGATCGCGATTCGGGGCGCCGACAAGGATCGCACGCTCGATACGCTGCGCCTGATGCGCGCAACCAATTCGCTGCTCGAGCGCGGCGAATATGCCGAATATGCGACGCTCGCGTCGCAGGCGGCGCTGCCGGGCGAGGTTGTCGCGGTGATTCGCGAAGGCAAGGCCAAGAACGTCATCCCCGCTTCGGACCCGGATCTCGATGACCTGGCCAAGACGCAGGCCGAGCGCGCAGGCGACGAAGAATCGACGCTGGCGGCCTATGCCAAGAAGCCTTCGACGCTCTCGAACCCGAAGGTCGCGGGCGTGACCGGCGATGCGCTCGTCGGCTATGGGCGTGCTGCCGAGGCCATTCCGCTCTACCAGGCTGCGCTCAGCGCGGGCGGTGACAAGGATCTGTGGACCTATCGCCTCGCCGTCGCGCAGGCGATGACGGGTGACACGGCCGCGGCAAAAGCGAGCTTCGGGCAGGTCACCGGCGCGCGCAAGGCGCTTGCCAAATTCTGGCTCGCGAAGCTTAACGCCGGGGCAGCGCCTGCTCCCGCCGCTGCCCAACCGGCAACTGGCGGCTGATCAGGACGAAAAAAGAAAGGGCGCCGCTTCCCTCGAAGCGGCGCCCTTTTTTCGTCCGGGTCCGTTCGCCCGGCCGCCCCGCAATTTAGGGCTCGACCGGGATGCCGGCGAGCTGCTTGGCGGTTCGAATGGTCAGCGACGTCTTGACGCTCGTGACGTTTGGCGCCGAAGTCAGGTGAGCGGTGAGGAATGACTGGAAGCTTTGCAGGTCGCGCGCGACGACCTTGAGCAGAAAGTCGATTTCGCCGTTCAGCATATAGCATTCGCGAACCTCGGGCAGCCCGCCGACATAATCCTCGAACGCCTGAAGGTCGGCTTCGGCCTGGCTACGCAGGCTGACCATCGCGAAAACCGTGATTCCATATCCGAGCTTCGCTCCGTCGAGATCGGCATGGTATGAGCGGATCACGCCCGATTCTTCGAGCGCGCGCACGCGGCGCAGGCACGGAGGGGCGGTCAATCCGACCATTTGCGCGAGCTCGACATTGGTCATTCGCCCATTTTTTTGCAGCTCGCTGAGGATCTGCAAATCGATCTGATCGAATTTTTGGCTCGCCATTTTGTAACTTCCGCTTTCCAAACTTGCGGAGACCATAATTATATTTCAGGCGATTGCAATTGTCCCACAATGCGACGCCAGCGTTAATGGCCTTTCATGACCGGATGATTCACGCTAGCCGGTAATCCTACGCTAACCAAAGAGACTGGGTGTTGGGCCTGCTTCCCGTGACTGCGGACACAATGATCGCGACGATCTTGCGCCAGACGCCGGTCGACCGCCGGGCAAGCATTGCTGCCTGGCGTCAGCTTTCCGATATTCTGGCACAGCGCGGCAATCAACTGGGCGACGACGATGTGCGCCGCGCGCTCCACGCGCTCGCAGTGCTGCGGCCCAAGGTTCCCGAAAAGGTCCGCCGCGATTGTGCGCGCGCGCTGGCGCGGCACGGGCGCTTCGCCCCGCTGGTCGCCCTTTATGCCAATGACGTGCCCGCCGTCTCGGTTGCGATGATGCGCGAGGCGCGCCTGTCGGAGGAGGATTGGCTCGCGGTCCTGCCGGCTACGAACCCGATGGCGCGCTCGGTCCTCGCGGGGCGCGACGACCTGCCCGAGACGGTCGTGCGCGCGCTCGCTGCGCTTGGCAGCGCCTCGGTCGCACTGCCGCATCCCGCGGCGCTTACCGAAGAGGCTATCGAGGACCCCGCGCCCAGCCAGATCAGCGAATTGGTACGGCGGATCGACAAGTTTCAGTCGAGCCGAAGCCAACCGCTCGGCCCCCCGCCCGCATCGCCCCGAATTCGCGCCGAGGAACGCGAGAGCTTCCTGTTCGAGACCGGGCCCGACGGCGTCATCCAGTGGGTCGAGGGCATGGTGCGCGGGGCGATCGTCGGGCTCTCGATTGCCGAGGCGGCATTTGGCGGCGAACCCGGCGTCGATGGCGTGGCCGCCGGCGCATTCCGGCAGCGGGCCGAAATAATCAACGCGCGGCTGATTCTCGAAGGCGGCCAGCAGGAAGCCGGTGAGTGGCGCTTTTCGGCCTTGCCCTGGTTCGAACCCGCGACCGGGCAGTTCCGGGGCTATCGAGGCAGCGCCCGCCGGCCCCGCCGGAACGAGACGCCGTACCGCGCCGCGACCGGGAATGCGGCGGGCGATTCTATTCGGCAGCTTATCCACGAACTTCGCAGCCCGCTTAACGCGATTTCGGGCTTCGCGCAGATCATTTCAGGACAAATGTTCGGTCCGGTCAGCCAATCCTATCGGCGAATGGCACAGACGATTGTTGCTGACGCCGCGGCCGTCCAGGCGATCATCGATGACCTCGAGACGGCGGCGCGCACCGGCGCCCATGCATCGGCTGAAGCCGGGGCAGGGGGGGCCGAGGCCGATATCGGCACCATCGTCACCCAGGTCGAAACCGATCTCGGCGGATTGCTCGATGACCAGCAGGTGAGCGTGAGCATTGCGCGCGTCGGCGGGCCGTTCTGCGCGCGGGCCAGTGACGCTGACGCACGGCGCATGGTCGGGCGTCTCATCACCGCGCTGGTCGATGTGTCCGAGCCCGGCGCAGTGCTCGTCGGCCAGCTCGTGGCAGAGCCGGGGCATGACGACATGCTGCAACTGCGCATTGTCCGCCCTGTTTCCATCCGCTCGGCGACGGCCGCCGAACTGCTCGACCCTGGATATAGCCCCGAGGGCGAGGCGCCTGGCGCCGCGATCCTCAGCCTCGGCTTTTCGCTCCGCCTCGTCGACAGCCTCGCGCGCGCAGCGGGCGGGCGACTTGATATCGGAGACAACGCCTTGACCTTGCATCTCCGGTCGGCCAACCCCTTGGAGTCGGAAAAGGACGCGTCGCTGGGCGACTAGTCCTGAAAGGCCGAGGGGAAAAGCGAGGTGCAGCCTGCGGGCAATCTGTTCGATGTTCCGCAGGAGTTCGACCTGGTCCGGCTTTCGGCCGGCGAGCGACCCCGCTTCTGGGTGACCATCGACACCGAGGAGGATTTTGACTGGTCCGCGCCGTTCAGCCGCACCGGCTACACGCTTGGATCGGTGCCCGCGCTCGCCGATTGCCAGGCCTATTTTGAACGCGCCGGCGTGCGGCCCATTTATCTCGTCGACTGGCCGGTGGCCACGGACGAGCGCGCACTCGACATATTGGGCGACGCGGCGAGGCAAGGGCGCTGCGAGATAGGCGCGCAGCTTCACCCCTGGGTTAACCCGCCGCACGACGAGGTTGTGAGCGCAAAAAACAGCTATACCGGAAACCTGCCGCGCGACCTGCAACGCGCCAAGATGACGGTGCTTCGGGACGCGATACGCGATCGGTTCGGTGCGGCACCGCTCACCTATCGCGCCGGGCGCTATGGCCTCGGCGCCGAGACCGCGCCGCTACTCGCCGAACTCGGCTTTCGGTGCGATACATCGGTTCGCTCGGGTTTCGATTATCGTGCGGGCCACGGCCCCGACTATCGCGCTTCGCCGCTCCATCCCTGGTGGGTGAAAACGCGGGCTGGCGCGGTGCTGGAGGTCCCCGTTACGACGGTCTTTGGCGGCGTGCTCGGGAAAGCGGGGCGCTCAATCTACCATGGGCTGGAACATGGCGGGGCGCGCGCCGCCCTCGCCCGCTTCGGACTTGTCGAGCGGATCGCGCTCAGCCCCGAGGGGATTCCCGCCGAACGCGCGCTCAGAGCGATCGATATCGCGATTTCCCAGCAGTTGCCCGTGCTCAACTTCTCCTTCCATTCGCCATCGCTGCAACCGGGGAACACCCCCTATGTGCGGAGCGAGGCCGACCTTGAACAATTTTATCGCTGGTGGGAGGTGGTCCTCGACCATCTCTCAAAGTGCGGTGTCGAGCCCACCACCGCAGCTCAAATCGTCGCAATGGCGGAGCAGACAAATCCGCCGGTTGTTTGAAGCCGCTTGCCAATGCGGCGCGGCCTCCGCTATCGCGCCCTGACCCTTCGGGGGCCTGTAGCTCAATGGTTAGAGCTGGCCGCTCATAACGGCTAGGTTGCGGGTTCGAGTCCTGCCGGGCCCACCATTTTTCTCCGGGAGGGCGGGCACGAGACCTGTCAGCCTGCTTCCTTGAGCGAGACCACCTCTCCTGACGTCTCTCCCTTCGCGGCGGCGGCCGCCAGCATGAAATCATGCTGGGCAAAGACACGTTCGATCTCTGCGCGCTTCTCGAAGATGAGATTGGCGACGCCGGCGGTCATCCCGCCCTCCTCGCCGACCCGGCCCAATACGCTCGCAAGATCCGCAAGAGTCGCCCTTTCGGGGGTGGGGTGAAGCCCGCCCTTGGTGTCACGATAGGCAGTGCACTCGATGGCCATAAGAAGCTTCCGCCTTGTTTCGTAATTGAAAAAACGCTTTGCCGCGCAAATGGATGCATTCACCCCGACCCAGCGGAACCGAAAATAAAAGGGGCTCGTTGGCCTCGTTATGGTCTGCGGGGATTGGCAGGCCTGCGGCGAGGGGGCGCATATGCCTATGGCTCCTTCGCCTCATGCAAAAGGAGTAACCATGCGTAAGATTGTTATCATGTCCGCTGTCGCGGCAAGCTTCATGACGTCGCCGATCGCGGCGCTCGCCCAGGAAACCAGCGCTCCCGCCCCCACTGAGGAACCCGCACCGGCGCCTGCGCCCGACGAGGAACCCGCGCCCACCACCGACCCCGCCCCGGGCGATCAGCCGGCTCCCGCGCCGACCGAGGATCCCGCGCCAGCGCCTTCGGACGAGCCAGCTCCCGCTCCGAGCGACGAGCCGGCTCCCGAACCGCAGGGCTAACGGGCGCTTTTTTCGCGCCAATCGCAAAATAAACGGGCGGCAAGACCGATCTTGCCGCCCTTTTTTACGCGCGTTCTCCCGCCGCGGGAAAGCTTACCGATACGCGCGTTCCCCGGCCGACTTCGCTCGCGATGTCGAGCTCGCCCTTGTGACGCTCGCTGATATGCTTGACGATCGCAAGGCCGAGGCCCGTTCCCCCCACCGAGCGGCTGCGCGCCTCGTCGACACGGTAGAAGCGCTCGGTAAGGCGGGGCAAGTGGCGCCGCTCGATTCCGTCACCCTCGTCGGTGACGCTTAGCTCGACGCGGCCTGCCTCGCGCTCCAGCGCGACGATGATCGGCGTCCCCGCGCGCCCATATTTCATCGCGTTCGTGATAATATTATGCACAAGCTGTCCGAGCTGCGCTTCGTCGCCCATGATCGATAGCGGGGCCTCGGGCAGCTTCAGGACAATTTCCTGCGCGCGCGGGTCCCCGCCGCCGCGCAGCTGCGCGACACTTGCGCTGACGATCGCGGAGAGCTCGACGGGGGCCGCCGGGCGGCGGAACCGATCGGCCTCGATGCGCGAGATCGACAGGAGATCAAGTACGAGTTGCTGCATCCGCCGTGCCTCGCGCTCGATGATCGACAGGAAACGGCGACGTGTGTCGCCACCCGCATCGCTCTCCGCGTCCTGCAGCGTCTCGACATAACCGAGTATCGCGGCAAGCGGAGTGCGCAGCTCGTGGCTCGCGTTGGCGACGAAGTCCGAGCGCATCCGGTCGGCCGCATCGATGGCAGAGCGATCGGAGAGGATAATGATGCGGTCACTGCCCGACAGCATTGCCGCCCGCATCGTCCAGCGATGCCCGGGGCGCGGGAAATCCGCGAGGCTGACCTCTTGCCGGGCGCCAGCCGCTCCCGCGTCGGCCAGCCATTCGGCCGCCGCAGGGTGGCGGATCGCGGTGCGAATATCGGCCCCGATGATATGGGGGCCGAGCAGCCGGATCGCGGCTTTGTTTGCGAGGGTCACGATATTGTCCGTGGTCCCGATCATCGGCGCAGCTTCCTCGTCGGCCCAGCGCGCGAAACCGGGATGGCGCAGCAGCGAGGGGACGGAGGATGATGGGGGCGCGTGGGTGTCGGCGCCCGCATTTGTGGCCGCCGGCGAGGATGCATAGACGATTGCAGCCGCTGCGCAGCCGGCAAGCGCAAGCAGGGTGATCGTCAGCGCCTGGCCCCCGGCCAGCGCCGAAAGGATTGCCGCAATCGCGACCATCGTCAACGCGATGATCAGGCTGGACAGGCGATCGAACATCACGCCTGCGCCTTGCATGGGGAGCCGGTGCGCGCAAGCCATTCGCAGAGGTTTAAGGCCGGGCCCGGCCATTGTCCCAAAGCGGGATGGCGCCACTCGGCCTCGCGGCTTTTCCTTTTCGCGGGGCCGGAAGATGGGTTATGCGCCTTTTCATGGAAAAGAGCGAAACTCCAGCCGATAGCCTCGAGAGCGCGGATGCGGCGGTCCCGTCGCGCCGCAAGATGCTCGCGCTCGGCGTCGCCGGCGTCTCGACTGCGCTCACGATCCGCCCGGCCTTTGCCCAGACCGCGGTCTCGGTCATGAACTGCGAGATCCCCGTGCCCGACGTGGCCGGGGCCGGGCGCTATATCGACGGCAATGGCAAGCTTGTTCCGGCGGGAAGCAAGGGAGCATTTCCAGGGTCCCCGCGGCCCTTCACGGGGGAAGAGGTCAAGCGCGCATTTCGCGGCCAGACGCTTCCGGGAACGAGCTACGAACAGTCGCAGGCCTATCTCCAGTATATCCGGCGCTTGCAGGCAGGGCAGAGCGGCTTTACCTGTTTCGCATCGATCCAGATGCCCCGCTGATCATCGCGTCTTTCTTGTAGGCGATGGCGGCTTTGCTGCGCATCGCAGACAAAGGATATTGCGTGAAACTAGCTTCGCTCAAAGCCGGCCGCGACGGGCGGCTCGTTATCGTGTCGGATGATCTTGCCTGGTACGCTGATGCCGCGGCTATCGCCCCGACGATGCAGGCGGCGCTCGATAATTGGGCCGAGACCGCACCGCGTCTCGCCGCGCTCGCCGAGGATTTGAACCATGATGCGATCCCGAAGGAGCGCTTTCATGAGCGCGACGCGGCGTCGCCGCTGCCGCGCGCCTACCAGTGGGCCGACGGCAGCGCTTATGTGAACCATGTCGCGCTCGTACGGCAGGCCCGCGGGGCCGAGATGCCCGAGAGCTTCTGGCACGATCCGCTGATGTACCAGGGCGGCAGCGACGCTTTTCTTGCCCCGCGCGACCCGATACCGCTCGGCGATCCGGCGTGGGGATGCGACATGGAGGCCGAGGTCGTCGTGGTAACCGACGACGTGCCGGCGGGCATCGATCCTGTTGCGGCACGCGACAAGATATTGCTCGTGGGGCTCACCAACGACGTATCGCTGCGCGGCCTGATCCCGGCGGAACTCGCCAAGGGCTTCGGCTTCTTCCAGTCGAAGCCCGCAAGCGCCATGTCGCCCGTTTTCGTGACCCCTGCCGCGCTGGGCGACCGGTGGCGGGACGGCAAGCTTCACGGGACGCTTTGCGTTGATTTGAACGGCGAACCGCTCGGCCGGGCCGACGCCGGGGTCGACATGACCTTCGACTTTGGCACGCTCATCGCACATGCCGCCAAAACCCGGAACCTCGGGGCAGGGACGATCATCGGCTCGGGGACCGTGTCGAACCGCGATGCGGGCGGGGGACCGGGCAAGCCGATTGCCGCGGGCGGGCTCGGCTATAGCTGCCTCGCCGAGGTGCGGACGGTGGAGACGATCCTCGAGGGCGAGCCCAGGACCCCGTTCATGCAAAGAGGCGATACGGTCCGGATCTGGATGGATGACGATCGTCACCACAGCATCTTCGGGGCGATCGAGCAGCAGGTCTCCTGAAACGAAAAAGGGGCGGAAGATACCTCCCGCCCCTGATCGTCCAGTGGTACCCCCGCCGGCTAGGACATCGTCCCCGCGAGCGCGTCCTTGAGCGAGCAGGCCGCGGGTCCGAGGATGACGATGAACAGGCATGGCAGGATGAACAGGATGAGCGGCACGGTCATGATCGCCGGCAGCCGCGCGGCTTTTTCCTCGGCGCGCATCATGCGTTCGTTGCGGAACTCGGCCGAAAGCACACGCAGTGCGCTCGCCAGCGGCGTGCCGTATTTTTCGGTCTGGATCATGGTCGTCACGACGCCCTTTACCGATTCCAGATCGACGCGGTAGGCAAGGTTCTCGAAGGCCTGGCGGCGCTCGGTGAGAAAGCCGAGCTCGATCGACGTCAGCGCGAACTCCTCGCCCAGTTCGGGATAGGCGCGGCCCAGTTCCTTGGCGACGCGGCTGAAGGCTGCGTCGACGGTGAGGCCGGCCTCGGCGCAGATCACGAGGAGGTCGAGCGCGTCGGGAAGTCCTTTTCGGATCGCATCGGTGCGCTTCTGCCGCTTGTTCTGCACGAAGAGGTCCGGCGCCTTGTAGCCGAGCAGCAGCGCTGCCATCGTCGCGCCGGAGCGCTTGAAGGGCGTAAGGTCGGGCCACAGGTCAAGGCCGTAGATCAGAAAGGCGGCGAGACCGCCCAGGAGGATCGGCAGCACGAGCCGTCCAAAGATCACCGCGACGGCGAGATCCTTCGAGCGGATGCCGGCCTGCGCCAGCTTTTGCTGCACATCCTTGATCTGCTCATCCTGGAGCACCTGCAGCTTGCCAAGGAAGCTGCGCATCTTGTCGGCGGTCTGGTTCTTGCGAACGAGCTTGACGCGGCGTTTCGCCGTCGAGGCGGTGATGCCCGCTTTCAGCTGCTCGCGGCGATCGTTGAGCGCCTTGACGCGCTTGGCCATGGGATCGCGCACGGTGAGTGCGCCATAGATGGCAATCAGGACGGCGAAAACCCCGACCGCGGCGAGCATGGTCGCTGCCCAGACGACGTCGACGCCCATCAGCGTCGGCCCGGCCTGGCGTCCGGTGAAGGCGGCGAGAAGGAGATTGCTGTTCATGGCTTTCCTCCTCAGATCTCGAAGCTGATCATGCGCGACATGATGAAAGCGCCGATACTCATCCAGACGAGGCCGCCGAGACCGGTGACGATGAGACGCTGTTCATGGAAGAAGCCCGAGAGATAGTCGGGATTCATCGACCACACGATACCGAACACGAAAAAGGGCAGCGCGCCGACGATATAGGCCGAGGCCTTGGCTTCCGATGACATGGCGCGGATCTTGAGCTTCATCTGCGCGCGTTTGCGCAGCACGTCCGAGAGGTTGGCGAGCGTTTCAGCGAGATTGCCCCCCGTCTCACGCTGGATCGCGATCGTGATGCAGAAAAACTGGAACTCGGGCGTCCCCAGCATCTCGGCCGATTCCTGCAGCGCCGCCTCCATCGTGTTGCCGATGCGGATGCGCTCGACCACCCCGCGGAATTCCTCTCCGACCGGGCCGGGCAATTCCTGGCTGACGACCTGGAAGGTCTCGGTGACCGGGAGGCCCGATTTCAGGCCGCGGACGAGCAGGTCGATGGCGTCGGGGAAACGCGTGTTGAAGGCTGCCACGCGCCGCTTGATCAGGCGCCCGGTCACCATGTAGGGCAGGCCGAGTGCCGCCATGACGCCGATGAGCGCGGCCAGGGTAAACGGCGTGCGAAGAACGAGGAGCGCCCCGGTCGTCACCACGAACAGCGCCATCGATGCGAACATATACTGGCTGACGGTCCAGGGCTTACCCGTCCGCCGCAGGCGCAATTCCATCTGCTCGCGGCGCGGCATCAAGCTGGAGAGGCTGCTGCCCTGGCCGCTCGCCGCCTGGATGGTCTTGCGCATCTGGGCAGCGACCACCGCTTCGGTCGAAGCGGCGTGCCGGTCCTTCATCATCGCCAGGCGGCGGGACTTGGCTTTACTGGCCGACGGTCCGCCGAACAGCAGGACTGTCAGGGTGAAAGCCAGGAAGCAGGCCGCGATAATCAGCGTAGGCAGGTTCATGATCGGCGTGTCCGATTAGCGATGGGAACGACGGTGGTCCGCTCTGGTCTGCGAGCGCGTCACAACTGCTTTGCGGTTTTTTTCGTCACCAGGTTGCCAAGGCTGCCGAGCTTGCCGAGAAGCGAGGCACCCGACTGGCCGCGGGACGAGGCGGAGGCTTCATCGGCTTCTTCGGCGCCCTCGAGGACCTGGCGCATCAGCTGTGTCCACACCTGGCCCGCCTTGGTGCCCTTGCAAATCTCGGCGTAGGATTTCCCAAGCTTTGCTGCCTGGCTGACGAGCTTCGGATCGAAGGGGATCATCACGTCGATGTCGCGCTCGATCGAGGATTCAAATTCCTTGCGCGAAAGTTCGCCAATCGTGCTCTGGAACTTGTTCGCAACCAGTATGACGCGCGCGCCGGGGACATTCTGCTTGAACCACGACAGGAGGCGGATCGTGTCGCGCGCCGCGGCGAGCGTGACGTCGCTGACGAGCAGGATCGTCCCGGCTTCAGCCACGAGGTGCGGGAAGGGGATCAGCACCTGGCGCGGAATGTCGACGATCGTCATTTCGAACGCGTTGCGCAATTCTTCTTCCAGCTGGAAGAAGGCCGAGCCGTCGGTCATCACCGGCTGGTGGATCGGCGCTTCGGCCGACAACAGGCTGAGCTTGTCCGAGGCGCGCACCATCGCGCGCTCGATGAACAGCCCGTCGATGCGGCTCGGATTGTCGATCGCGTCGATCAGGCCGCGGCCGGGTTCGAGGTCTAGCGTCAGCGCGCCGGTGCCGAAGTGGATATCGAGGTCGAGCAGCGCGGTCTGGCGACCCGCCTGCTCGCTCATCACCCAGGCGAGCGATGTCGAGACCAGCGATGCTCCGACGCCCCCGCGCACACCGACGACCGCCGTCATGTGATGCGGCTTGTCGTCGAGCATGTCGGCGTGCTTGGGCGCTGCGAGCAGCGCCTGCGCCATCGTCAGCGATTCGCGGACCTGGTCGAGCGACAAGGGCTTCAGCAGATAGTCCTGAATCCCGCTCGAGAGGAGATCGCGATAGAGGCGGACGTCATTGACCTGTCCAGCGGCGATCACGACAGTGCCAGGCTCGCATACTTCGGCGAGCGCGTTGATGTCGTTGATGGGATCGCCCGATTCCGACATGTCGACGAACAGGATGTTCGGGCTCGCCGACACGGACAGCGACTGGACGGCGTTGCGCAGTCCGCCCTTGTTGCACTTCTCGATCGGCCAGCCCATGTCTGCAGCGGCGATGCGGATCAGGTCCAGCGTATCGTCGTCGCAAACGAAGGCGTTAAAGGGCTCACGCAGCCCGGCTGCTTTGAAAGGCGCGTTCACTTCCCACCTCCGCTCGTCGATTCACCACGCAGTTCGCCGGCTCCCGTCGGCGGCTTTTCACGATAGGTCTTGATGGCGCGGGTCGCGGTGCTGGGATCGTATCGATCGCCGGCTGCTCCCTTGATAAGGTCGTTGGGGTCCGAGACCATCGCGGCGAGATTGCTGTTCGTCGCGCAGCCATAGTTGGACGAGGTCGCGTTGTTGAAATTGACCGACGACTTCGTCGACCAATCGGGGCAACCCGGCACATGGGCCGAGGCGCGCGTCACGACGACCCGCATATAGCCCGCCGGAATTTCGCCCGTGGTGACGGGCGCGCCGGTGCCAACGAACAGGCCGCGGCGTTCGACCATCGCCCGCACGGCCGCCTGCGCGGCGTCATTGCCATAGGCGGAGGGGTCCTCGATCGCGATCCGATCGCCGTAGCGCACGCCCAGAGCATCGAACCAGCCCTGGAGGCGGCCCTGTTCGCTCGGCGGGAGTTCGCCGCCGGTGGCAGCCACGTCGAACTGATAAATCTGGTTACGAACGATCGGCTGGTGAACCGAATCGAGGCTCATGTTGCTGTTCGCACTGCCCGTGCATCCCGCGAGCGTTGCTGCCAGTGCCAGCGTGGTCCAAGTTGCGATTTTCTTCATCACTTTGCTCCTGAAAACCAGCGCGTCACTTAATGCTGAAGCCCGGCGACACCTCGTCGCCGCCGCGAAGCCGGTCGGCGTCGCCCGCCGACGTGTCGAGGCGCGGCTTGGGGCGGTCGCCCCCCGTTACGCCGTTGCTCGTCTGGTTGAGGAACAGGCGTGCCGCGTCGTTCGCGTCCCGGTATGCATCGGTGGGAAGCTTGATGTCGTTCGCCGAAACCGGGTTCACCAGGTAAGGCGTCACGACGATGACGAGCTCGGTTTCGCCGCGGCGGAAGCTGTCCGACTTGAACAGCGTGCCGATGATCGGGACATCACCGAGGCCTGGCATCTTGTCGATCGCGCCGATCGAGCGGTTGTTCATCAGGCCGGCGATCATGAAGCTCTCACCCGAGCCGAGTTCGACCGTCGTCTCGGCGCGCCGGATCGTCAGCGCGGGGATCTGGAAGCCTTCCATCTCGATCGCGCCTTCGGTCGACAGCTCCGATACCTCGGGCCTGACCCGCAGGCTGATGCGGCCGTTTGACAGCACGGTCGGCGTGTAGGCGAGGCTGACGCCATATTTGCGATATTCGATCGTGGTGCCGGCAAAATTGCCGGGGATCGGGATCGGGAATTCGCCGCCCGCGAGGAAATCCGCGGTCTCGCCCGAGATGGCAGTGAGGTTCGGCTGTGCCAGTGTCGCGACCATCCCCGAGCGTTCGCCCATGTCGAGCGAGGCCATGAGGTCGAGGCCGAAGAGGCGCCCGGCCCCCGCGATGCTCCGCGTGCCGCTCGGCGTGGTGAATTGATAGGCCTTCGATCCCGGAGGGAGCGGCGGATCTCCTTCACCCGGATAAAGAATGGTGCCGGCACTGCGGCCGCCGAACACACCGCCGAGGAAGCCGTTGCCGAGCGGTCCGTCGCGGTCTCGCGTCAGGATATTGCCGCTGATTTCCTTGACCAGCGAGCGGTTCACCTCGGCAATGCGAACCTGCAGGTTGACCTGCAGCGGCGTCGCAGTGCGCAGACGCGAGAGTACCTTGGTCTGCTCACCGACGAAAGCCTGCACCAGGCGTTCAGCCTCGGCGGCGTCGTCGGGCGACTGCACCGTGCCGGTAAGCAGCACGAAGCCGTTCATCGTGTTCGCCGCGATTTTTGCCTCGGGCATCGCAAGCGAAAGCATCTGGTCGATCGTCTCGATATTGTTGCCGACGCGAGCGACGGTCGAATAGACCACCCGGCCGCTGGCATCGGTAGCATAGATGCTCGTTTCGCCTGGCGCCTTGCCGAAGATATAGAGCTGGCGTGCCGAGCGAACCTGGACATCGGCGACCGCGTCGTTGGCGACAAAGACGTCGACCATCGCTGCGGGAAGGCTGATCAAGCGGCCGCGGCCTACCGAGAGGTCGATGCTCGAGCTCGCATTCTGTGTGGCCTGCGCCGAGGCCTGCTGCGACGGGGCGGATATCAGGGTGGCCGAGACCAGGCCGATGGCCAGGGTACGGGCCAACGCGGCCGCCTTCATTTTGGCTTTGCGGTTCATCTTATTTCCCCCCAACCGGAACTTCGGTGGTCTTGTCACCCCGGGTCACGCGGACCACCGGCCCGCTGGACATGCCCGGAACCGAACGCCCCGCGGCCACCGGAGCGCCGCTATACGCGGGCTGCTGCGGCGCGGCTCCGCTGCCGCCGACGCGGCCTCGAACCGGGATCCAGAAGCGCGACACGTCGCCGCCCGTCGTGGCCGAGGTGCGTCCCGAGGTCGGGCGCGCCGAGACTTCGGCCAGCATCTTGCGCTCGGCGGCAGTGCCGCCCTTCGCCGGCACGTCGATTTCACCAGAGGCAATCGCCGCCTCGAGCTCGCCGTTGGTCTCGGCAAGCGGGCGCAGCGCCAGCGAGAGCTTGCCCATGTTCTGGGCCACCGCGATCTTCTCGGCAATTTCGGGCGTCGCCTCGAGCGTCACCGAGCCGAAGGTGCGAACGGGCGTCTTGCCGGTTTCATCCTTCGGATCGTAGCGCTGGTCGGTCGCGAGAACGCGCACATTGCGCACGATGGTCTCAGCCGTGAACAGCTGATCGTCGGGATAGGCGCTGCCTTCCTTGACCTCGATGGTCTGCGAGAGCACGACGTCGACCCGGTCGCCGGGGAAGACAAAGCCCGCGACGCCCTGTTCCTGCGAGACCTTGACCGTCACGGCGCGCATGCCGGGGCCGAGTGCTGCAGCCAGGAAGCCGCGGTCATCGGGATGAACGAGCGCGCCCTGGGTGAGCGGCTCACCCGCGGTGATCGGATAGCGGACGACCGTTCCGACCAGCGAGTTCACGTCGGTCTTCTCTTTCAGGAAATAGGCCTTTTCGACCAGGTCCTTCGGCCAGGGTTGAAAACGGAAGCTGTCCGGGCCGATGATCGTGCCCGCCGGCAGCTGCCGTGTCGCAACGAGGATAGTCGGACCGGAAATTTCCGGCGCCGCTGCTGCGCGGGCGGTCGGTGCAGAAGCCCCGCGCATCATCTGGTTGACCCCAAACGCAGCGCCCACTGCAACGACCAGCGCGCCGACGATCAGCATTATCTTTCGCGTATCCATGACGATTTTTCGCCCTCCTGCACGCGCCGGACACGGCCGTGCTTTCCCTCAAGTCGATGCGATAGACTGAAACTGGTTAAGATAATGTTGGTGAAGCGCCCAAAGACCTGCAGCTGCGATCGCGACCCCGTAAGGCACCTCGACCGGCTGGCCCGATGGACGCATTTTCATGTGGATGAGCATGGCGCCCGAGAGCAATCCGCCGGCGATCGCCATGACGGTCAGCGTCGGGATGAAAAGGGGCAGCGGTATCCAGAGCATCACCGCACCGATCATCTTGACATCACCGCCGCCCATGGCGCCGAGCGCGAAAAGACCGGCAAAGAGCAGGAAGACGGCGAAGCCGGCACCGAGCTGGATCGGCATGTCGGGCCAGGCCGCGAGGCCGCTCGCGAACCAGAAGGGGACCGCGAGGAGCGCGATCGCTCCATTGAGCCCGTTCGAAATCGTGCGTGAGCGCAGGTCGCTGATCGCGGCAGCGATCATCAGCGCGGCGAGAAGAGCCATGAGGCCAAGAGCGATCGGATTGTTTCCCACCGCATTTCCCGTAGCGATGATGGCTTACCAAAGCGTAACCATGTTGACTGCACGCCCCCGGCTTGCATTCCCGGCCCGGGCCGATATGCGCCGTCTGATGAGCGACGCCCTGACCACCGATGTCCTGATCGTCGGCGCCGGGATCGCGGGCGCGAGCCTCGCCGCCGCGCTCGCGCCTTACCGGCGCGTGGTCATGATCGAGGCCGAGGATCGACCCGGCGTGCACGCCACCGGGCGTTCGGCCGCCTTTTGGCACGAGAGCTACGGGGGCCTCGGCGTACAA
Source organism: Sphingomonadales bacterium (assembly GCA_044508875.1). Classification (GTDB taxonomy): domain Bacteria; phylum Pseudomonadota; class Alphaproteobacteria; order Sphingomonadales; family Sphingomonadaceae; genus Sphingopyxis; species Sphingopyxis flava_A. Next base: position 103,471 of record JBIQHE010000004.1, read on the forward strand.
CCGCTATCGGCGGCCTCTTTTGCGACGCTGGCGCGGCCCCCTGCCGAGTTTTCGGATCGGCCCTTTCTGTCACCGCGCACCGCGCTGACGATCGGCCGCGGCGAGGAAAAGCCAGCGGTCGACGCCTTCACCGCGGCGTTCGCGGCCAAGGGGGTCGATGTCGTGCGTGTCACCGCGGCCGAGGTTCAAGCGAGAGTGCCGGGCATTCGGTCCGGATGGACCGAGGCCGCCCATGAGGCGGCGTGCAGCGATATCGACGTAGCCGCGCTCCACGCAGCCTATCTGCGGGCCGCAAAGCGCGCGGGCGCGGTGCTCGTTACACGCGCGCCGCTGCAAGCGGCGCGCCGGGCGGGCGGGCAGTGGCATGTCCGTACGGGGCAGGGCGACATGCTGGCGCAGCTGATCGTGAACGCTGCGGGCGCCTGGGCGGACGGCGTGGCTGCCGCCTGCGGGCTCGCACCGGTCGCGATCCAGCCCTATCGGCGCACGATGCTCCAGGTCCGGCTCGGCGTGCCCGTGCCGGCTGCCCTGCCGCTCGTCGTCCATGTCGGCGGCCAATTCTACTTCAAGGGCGAGGGCGAGGGCCGCATATGGCTGAGCCCGCATGATGAAACACCCTCCGATCCCTGCGATGCGGCTCCCGAGGAAATCGACGTCGCACTCGCCATCGAGCGGCTGCAGTCGGTGGTCGACTGGCCAATCGCGGCGGTAGAGCGCAAATGGGCGGGGCTGCGCAGCTTTGCGCCCGACCGGCTGCCGGTCTTCGGCGCGGACCCTTGCGAACCCAGCTTCATCTGGTGCGCGGGCCAGGGCGGCTTCGGCATCCAGACCTCGCCTGCGATCGCTCAGCTGCTCGCGGCGCAGCTCGGCGCTCCGCCGCCTGGGCGCGCCATTGCCGCTGTCGACCCCCGGCCTTATTCACCGTCGCGTTTTCGCTGACCTATCGAACGGCTTGCGCGCGGCGGCGAGGAGCTTAACATAGGTTAGCCGCGCATCCTGGCGGCTGCGCTTGGTGGAGGACCCGATGGCTCATTATTTCGAGATCAAGAAAAACAAGGCTGGCGAGTTCGTCGCCTATTTCAAGTATAACAGCGAAACCATCTTCTGGACCGAGGGCTACAGTAGCAAAGCCTCGGCGAAGAACGCCATCGAATCGATCAAGAAGAACGGTCCCGCCGCCGAGACACGCGAAGCCGAGTAGGGCGCGAGAACCCAGCGCGGGCGCTCATCGCGCCCGCGCTGCCTCGAGCGCGGCGTTGCTCGCGAGCTGGTCGGCGAGTTCATTGTCACCATGCCCCGCGTGACCCTTGACCCACAACCATTCGATTTCATGTCGTTTCGCCTCGGCAGCGAGACGCTGCCAAAGATCGGCGTTGGCGACCGGCTTTTTCGCGGCGGTCTTCCAGCCGTTTTTCTGCCAGCCGTGAATCCATTTCGTGATGCCGTCGCGAACATAGACGCTGTCGGTTGAAAGCTCGACCCGGCAACCGCGCTTCAACGTTGCGAGAGCCTCGATCGCGGCCATCAATTCCATGCGGTTGTTGGTCGTCTCGGTCTCGCCGCCCGATATCGTCTTCACGACGTCGCCCCAGCGCAGCACCGCACCCCAGCCGCCCGGACCTGGATTGCCCTTGCATGCGCCGTCGGTCGCGACGATCACGGTCTTGCCCTGTTTCCCGGTCATGCTGCGAAGAGGTCCCTTGCATCGGGGGCCGAATAGCGGCGCAGCCGGGCGAGAAAGGGCGAGGGATCCTTGCGCGTCACGAGCGCGTCGGCGGGCGTGTGTATCCAGTCGTAGGCGCGCGTCAGGAGGAAGCGTAGCGAGGCCCCGCGCGCCAGGAGGGGGAGCGCGGCGATCTCGTCCCCGCTGAGCGCGATCTCCTGCGCATAGCCGCGCATCAACGCTGCTGCGCGTGCCCGATCGCACCGCGTCCCGTCCGAGGAGAAGGTCCACGATGCGTGGGTGACGGCCACGTCATAGGCGCGATAATCGGTCGCGGCGAAATAGAAGTCGATCAGCCCCGTCACGCGGTCGCCGAGCATCAGCACATTGTCGGGAAAAAGGTCGGCGTGGATCACATGCGCGGGCAGGTTCGCCGGCCAGCACGCGTCGAGGTAGGCAAGTTCAGCATCGACGATCGCGCGCAGGCCGGGAAGCACCGTGTCGAGATCCCCCGCGGCGTCGGCGATCTCGCGCCAGTGCCGGTGTCCCATGCTGTTCTCGCGCGCGCCCGCGAAATCTTCAAGGGCCCGGTGGGTGGCACCGAGCGCGGCGCCGGCTGCTTCGCACTGCGCCGCGGTCGGCCGGGTCAGGGAGATGCCGGGCAGGAACTGGATAATGCATGCCGCACGCCCCGAGATCTGCTGGATCGCGGCGCCGCCGCGGTCACGGATCATCGCGGGAACGGGACAGCCCTTGGCAGCAAGATGGCCGAGAAGGTCGACGAAAAATGGCAGTTCGTCCGCGCGGACCCGCTTTTCGTACAGCGTGAGGATGAAGCGCCCGCCCGTCGTCTCAAGCAGGAAATTGCTGTTTTCGACGCCTTCCGCAATGCCCTTGCACGACTGGACGGTCCCGATGTCGTAGCGGGCAACCAGCGCAGCCAGATCGTCGGGGTCGACCTCGGTATAGACCGCCATCAGGGCTCGAGCCCGCGCGGCAGCTTGAAGATCATATTTTCCTGCGCGGTGACGACGACGTCCTCGACGATCAGGCGGTGCATCGCCACGGCATCGATCACTTCGCGCACCAGCGTCTCGGGCGCGCTCGCGCCCGCGGTGATCCCGAGCGTGGCTATGCCCGCCAGCCACTCGGGCGCGATGTCGTCACCGCGCTGAACCAGGTGCGCGGGAGTCCCGAGCCTTTCGGCAACCTCGACGAGGCGAAGGCTGTTCGAGCTGTTCGGCGCGCCGATCACGATGACGCGGTCGCACTGGCTCGCGATCGCCTTCACGGCCGCCTGGCGGTTGGAGGTCGCGTAACAAATATCCTCGCCGCGCGGTCCCTGGATTGCCGGGAACCGATGCTGAAGAGCAGCGACGATGTCGCGCGTATCGTCGACCGATAGCGTCGTCTGGGTGAGAAAGGCGAGGTTATCGGGATCGGGCGGCGTCAATGCGGCGACATCGTCGACCGATTCGACCAGGGTCATCGCCCCTTCGGGAAGCTGTCCAAGTGTTCCAACGACCTCGGGATGCCCCGCATGGCCGATGAAGACGATATGCCTTCCGGCCTCGTTCGCGCGTTCGGCCTGCCGATGCACCTTCGAGACCAGCGGGCAGGTTGCATCGATGTAATCGAGCCCGCGCGCCTCGGCCTTCGCCGGCACCGCCTTCGCGACCCCGTGCGCGCTGAACACCACCGGTACGCCGTCGGGAACCTGGTCGAGCGATTCGACGAAGATTGCACCCTTCGCCTTCAGCGAATCCACGACATAGCGATTGTGGACAATTTCATGACGCACGTAGACGGGCGCCCCAAAGCGTTCGATCGCCAGTTCAACGATGCGGATCGCCCGGTCGACGCCGGCGCAAAATCCGCGCGGCGCCGCGATCAATACCTTGAGTTCCGCCGTTTCGGCTTCAACGGGGGACGCCATTTCGAGCGGTGCGTTCATGCTGCGGCGCTCTAGCGTAGGAGGCCATGTGCGGTAAAGCGGCTTTCGGGACCGGCGCCTGCCTGTTGCGCCTCGTTCATCGCACCGATAAGAAGCGGCGCGCATGGAGCCGGAACGACCCCGTCCCGCCCCGCCGATTGGAAAGCCTGACCGATATGAAGCCGACTTCCTCCTCGTCCCGCAAGATCATCTCCATCCTTTGCGGGGTGGCGGCCTTGGCGACGGTGACCGGCTGCGGACGCGACAATGAACTCGACATCTCGGCGGGTGTCGGCATCACCGCGACCCGCGACAAATGCCCGGCGGTCGCGATTCCGCTGCACACCGGCGACATCACGCTGTTCGACCCGGCAACGCGCCGTGACGCGAGCGCGATCGACGTCGTCGCGACGATCACCAGGCTGACGCCGCAGTGCAACGACACGGGCGAGAAGATCTACCAACTCGCTGACTTCGATGTCGTGGCGACGCGCCGCGATGCAGGTCCTGCCCGCACGGTTACCTTGCCCTATTTTGCCACGGTCGTGCAGGGCGGGACAGCGGTCGTGGCAAAGCGCCTGGGCCAGGTGAACGTCACCTTTGCCGAAGGCGAGACACGCGGGTCTGGCCATGCGCAGGCATCGGCATATGTCGATGCGGCCGCGGCGACCTTACCCGCCGATATCCAGGAGCGCATCACCCGCAAGCGCAAGCCGGGCGACGCCGATGCGGCTGTCGATCCGCTGAGCCTGCCCGAAGTCAGGGCCGCGGTGCAGCGGGCAAGCTTTGAACTGCTCGTCGGCTTCCAGCTCACGCAGCAACAGCTCGAATATAACGTTCGACGATAGGCTGTTGCGGCGGCGCTGCTGCGCCCGTCGCTTCCCGATGCCCTGCGGCGCCGGACGGCGGCGCAGGGCTTTTCGTGTTGCCCAAGCTGCGATAGGGCGCGCTTCAATCCCTTTGAACCAAGATAGGTCCCTTCCATGACCCTGTTCAGCCGTTTTTCTGCTCACATCGGCACTGCGCTTGATGCGCTTGCCGCCAAGAACCTCCTGCCGGCAGGGCTCGACCGGACCGCGATCAGTGTCGAGCCTCCGCGCGATCCCGCGCACGGGGACGTTGCGACCAACGCCGCGATGGTGCTCGCCAAGCCCGCGGGCATGAACCCGCGCGCGCTCGCCGACCTGCTCGCCCGCGAGCTCGGCGGGCTCGACGAAGTCACCGAGGCGAGCGTTGCCGGCCCGGGCTTCATCAACCTGCGCCTCGTCGAGGGCAGCTGGCGCGAGGAGCTCGCTTCGATTCACGCCGAAGGCAGCGATTACGGCCGCTCGGAAATGGGCGGGGGGCGCCGGGTCAATATCGAATATGTGTCGGCCAATCCGACCGGCCCGATGCATGTCGGTCACTGCCGAGGCGCGGTGGTCGGCGACGCGCTCGCTTCGTTGCTCGAATTCGCCGGACACAAGGTGATCCGGGAATATTATGTGAACGACGCAGGAGCGCAGGTCGACGTTCTCGCCCGGTCGGTTCACATGCGCTATCGCGAAGCGCTGGGCGAAGACATCGGGGCGATCCCCGAAGGGCTCTATCCCGGCGATTATCTGAAGCCTGTCGCAGAAAAGCTCGCGGTCGAACATGGCGACCGCTTCGTGGACGCTCCCGAAAGCGCGTGGCTCGGTCTCTTCCGCGCCGAGGCGGTCAGCGCGATGATGGACATGATCCGCGCCGATCTCGCCAAGCTTGGAATTCATCACGATCTCTTCTCTTCCGAGGCCGAACTGCAGGCCGAGGGCAAGCCGGCGGCCGCCGAGAAATGGCTCCGCGAGCAGGGGCTCGTTTATGATGGCCTGCTCGAGGCGCCGAAGGGCGAGACACCCGAGGACTGGGAACCGGTGGAACTGCCGCTTTTCCGCTCGACCCAGTTTGGCGACGACCAGGACCGGCCGATCAAGAAGTCGGACGGTAGCTGGACCTATTTCGGCGCCGACCTCGCTTACCATTATCAAAAGGCACAGAGCGCCGACGAGCTGATCGACATCTGGGGCGCCGACCACGCGGGCACGGTAAAGCGGATCAAGGCAGCGGTCGCGGCGCTGACTGGCGGAAAGACCCGCTTCGACGTCAAGCTGGTGCAAATGGTGCGGCTCCTCAAGAATGGCGAGCCGTTCAAGATGTCGAAGCGGGCCGGAAATTTTGTCACGCTGGCCGATATCGTCGACGAGGTCGGCAAGGATGCGGTGCGCTTCACCATGCTGACGCGCAAGGCCGATGCGCAGATGGACTTCGACTTTGCCAAGGTCGTCGAGGCGTCGCGCGACAATCCCGTCTTTTATGTCCAATATGCGCATGCGCGGATCGCATCGCTGAAGCGGAAGCTCGCCGAGGCGGGCATCGCGGCCGCTTCTCCCGATCTTGCGCGCCTCGATGCGTATGAACTGGGGCTCGTCAAGCTGCTCGCCCAATTCCCCCGTATCGTCGAATCGGCGGCGTCGGCGCGCGAGCCGCACCGGATCGCCTTTTACCTCGGCGAAGTCGCCGCCGCCTTTCATGCCTGGTGGAACATGGGCAACGACCGTCCCGAGGCGCGCGTCATTCTGCCCGACGACCCCGAGCTGACGGCGACGCGGCTTTATTTGGCCGATGGAATCGGGCAGGTTATCCGAAACGGGCTGCACCTGATGGGGGTCGACGCGCTCGAGGAGATGGCTTGATGGTCGGTAACGGGGATGCGGGGCTTGGGCTCGACGGCGAAGATCGCCTGCCCTGGCTGGAGGCGGCCGAGGATTATGAAGACGATCCCGAGGTGTCGCCGACACGGTTGCTCGTGATGGTGCTGGGCGGCCTGCTGCTGATCGGTGCCGTACTCGGGGGCCTGTGGTGGCTCCAGAACGGCGGTGCGCGGGGCAATGGCGAGCTCATCGCGGCGCAGCCGGGCGACTATAAGGTCGTGCCCGAGAATGACGCATCGCGGACATTCGAAGGCGAAGGCGATGCGAGCTTCGCGGCAACCGAGGGGGTGGAGCCTGCAGGGCGTGTTGACCCGAGCCGGATGCCTGAGGAGCCCGCCGTGACGCCCGCCGAGCGCGAGGCCGCGGCGAAGGCCGCGGCGGCGAAGCAAGCAGCGGACAAGGCGGCCGCGATGAAAGCGCAGGCGGTGCATGCAGCCGCCGCCGGCAGCGCACAGGCGGGGCCCACCGCGGCATCTGTCAAGACCGCCAGCGGCGACGCGAAGGGCGAGGCGGCAGCCGGCAGCGGCGCCCTTGTTCAGCTCGGCGCATTCCGCAGCGAGGCGGCGGCGAACAAGGCGTGGGCGAACCTTTCGAAGCGGTTCGCCTATCTCGCCGAGCTCAACCGGTTCGTGTCGGCGGCGGAGGTGGGCGGCAACAAGGTCTATCGCCTCCGCGTCGCTACAGGGACTGCCGCTAATGCCAAGAATTTATGCGGAAAACTGCGGGTAGCAGGGGAGAATTGCGATATCGTCCGCTGATTCGGCCCATTTCGCCGCAACCGGCATTGGTTCGCATCGGCCGCTATGGCATGATGCTGACCTTGGTTGCCGCGTGAGGGGGCGCCAGCCTATGGAGGTTGACGCATGATACCCGCAATTTTCGGCCTTTCGGGCCCGACGCTGACCGATGATGAGCGCGCTTTCTTTTGCGATAGCGAGCCCGCGGGTTATATTCTCTTTGGCCGCAATATCGAGAATCGCGAGCAGCTCCGCCGCTTGACCGACGATCTGCGCTCGCTCGACGGTCGTAGCAATCTGCCGATCCTGATCGACCAGGAGGGCGGGCGCGTGGCGCGGATGAAATCGCCCGAATGGCCCGATTTTCCAAGTGGCGCAGCTTTCGATGCACTCTATGAACGGGCGCCGGCGAGCGCGATCGAGGCTGCGCGGCTGAACGCCATGGCGCTCGCATCGATGCTGGCGGAGGTCGGGATCACCGTCGATTGCCTGCCGCTGCTCGATGTCCGCCAGCCGGGTGCCAGCGACGTGATCGGAGACCGGGCGCTCGGGAGCGAGCCCATGCGCGTCGCCGCGCTCGGCCGCGCGATCCTCAGCGGGCTCCAGGACGGGGGCGTCGTCGGCATCGTCAAGCATATCCCCGGCCACGGGCGCGCGCTGCTCGATTCGCACGAGGAGCTGCCCGTGGTCACGGCGACGGACCACGACCTCCAGAGCGACCTGGCACCCTTTGCGGCGCTGCGCGACGCGGCGATGGCGATGACCTGCCATGTCGTGTTCAACGCGTGGGACCCCGATCGCCCCGCGACCTTGTCGCCGCTCGTCATCGACAGCGTGATCCGCCAGCGCATCGGGTTTCACGGCCTCTTGATGACCGATGATCTCGACATGAAGGCGCTGTCGGGGGATGTGCCCTCGCGCGCTGCGGCGGCCATCGCCGCGGGCTGTGACATCGCGCTCAATTGCTGGGCACGGATGGACGATATGATCGGGATCGCCAACGCGCTCGGTCCGATCAGTGAGAAGGCCCTCGCGCGCCTCGATGGCGCGATGGACCGTGTCGCCGGGGTCCGGGATCCGCGCCAGTTTGCGATGCTTGTCGACCAGCGCGATGCGCTCCTGGCGATTGCCTGAGGCGCCGATGGAGGAACTGCCACTCGATTTCGAGCTGGCTCCCGCAGCGGCGGAGCGCGCGGATGCGCTTCAACTCAGCCTCGAAAGCTGGGAGGGGCCGCTCGACCTCTTGCTGACACTGGCACGAGGTCAGAAGGTCGATTTGCGGCAGATTTCGATCCTTGCGCTCGTCGAGCAATATCTCGCCTTCATCACCGAAATGCGCGCGCTCAAGCTCGAGGTTGCCGCCGATTACCTGGTGATGGCCGCGTGGCTTGCCTACCTCAAATCGGCCCTGCTTCTGCCCAAAGACCCCGCCGAGGATCCCTCGCCCGACGAACTCGCGCTGCGCCTCCAGCTCCGGCTCCAGCGCCTTGCGGCGATGCGCGAGGCCGCGGCCAGGCTGCTGGCGCGCGACCGGATTGGCCGCGATGTCTTCTTGCGGCCGAACCCTGAAGGCTTGCGCGAAGTGCGGGTTCGGCGCTGGGACGCGACGCTTTATGACCTTCTTGCCGCATACGGCCAGGTCAAGCTGCGTACCGAACCCGTCGTCCACATGGTTGCCCGGCGCCCCGTGGTCACGCTCGATGCGGCGTTACACCACCTTGAACGCATGATCGGGATCAAGCTCGACTGGGCCGAGCTTTCCGACTTTCTCCCGGCCGATTATGATGGCCCGCTGCGCCGCTCGGCGATTGCATCGAGCTTTCTCGCAGCGCTCGAACTGGCGCGGCAGGGGCGCGTCGATCTCAAGCAGGACGGCGCGTTCGAGCCGCTTTATCTGAAGGCTGCCACTGCATGACCCCCATCGACGACCGCGAACGCGCCATCGAGGCGATGATCTTTGCCAGCGACGAGCCACTCGATCCGCGCCAGCTTGCGGCGCGCCTCGGGGACGAAACAACCGCGGGTGATGTACGGGCGATCATTCAGAAGATCGCCGAGCGCCATGCGGGAAGCGGGATCGAACTGGTCGAGCGCGGAGGGCACTGGCACTTCCAGACACCCGCCGACCTCGCACACCTCTTGCGCCGCGAGCGCGATGATCCGCGCAAACTGTCGCGCGCGGCGTTGGAGGTTCTCGCGATCATTGCCTATCACGAGCCCGTCAGCCGCGCCGAGATCGAGGCGATTCGCGGCGTCCAGACCTCGAAGGGCACGCTCGACGTTCTCATGGAGGCCCGATGGATCGCCCCGGCGGGTCGGCGCGAGGTGCCGGGGCGTCCACTTGTCTATCGTACGACCGACGGCTTTCTCCAGCATTTCGGCCTCGAGAGCCGCAAGGATCTTCCGGGAATCGACGATTTGCGCGCTGCAGGACTGCTGGATCCCGTCGACCTTGCTTTCGAGGAAGCGATGGGCGAGCTCGATCTAGTCAAGGACGGCGAAGAGGCTTAGGACTTTTTGCCATCGCCTCGTGCATTCGGCGCCGGCTGTCCCTATATGGGCGGCGCAAGGAGATTTTGAGATGGGTGGTTTGAGCATCTGGCACTGGCTGGTCTTCGGGGTGATCGTCCTGCTGCTCTTCGGCAAGGGACGCTTCTCCGACATGATGGGCGACGTCGCCAAGGGCATCAAGAGCTTCAAAAAGGGCATGGCGGACGACGACACGCCGCCCGCGCCGCCGCGCCAGATCGAAGGGCAGCGCACACCCGACCCGTCGGCGACCCCGGCTCCGACCGCGGAATCCGAAAACCGCTGATTTTCGTCCGTCTGCGGGGATTGGGCCGGTAAATGTTCGACGTTGCGCCCACCGAGCTGCTGCTTGTTATTGTCGTCGCCTTGGTCGTAATTGGTCCCAAGGACCTTCCCAAGGCGATGCGTTTTGTCGGCAAGTGGGTGGGCAAGGCCCGCGGCATGGCGCGCCATTTCCGGGCCGGCCTCGACACGATGATGCGCGAGGCCGAGCTCGAGGAACTTGAAAAGCAGTGGCGCGAGCAGAACGAGGCGATCATGCGCGAGTTTCCGCGCATCGGGGACGAAAGTGACCCGCCGGCCGTTCCCGCCGCAAGCGGTGAGCCTGCGAAGAATGATGATACGTCCGCCCCGGTGACGTCCTCCACGAGCGAAGAGACGCATGCCGTACCGCCCAGGGACGGACCGCTCCCATGAGCGCTGAGACCCCTGTGGCGGCCGAGGATGACGACGGTGCCGGCGGCAAGATGCCGCTGCTCGACCATCTCATCGAGCTGCGCTCGCGGCTGCTGAAATCGCTGCTTGCGGTGGCCGTTGCCTTCGGCGTGTGTCTCTATTTCGCCCGGCCAATTTTTGGAATTCTCGTCCAGCCGCTGGTGCAGGCAGGGCAGGGCAAGCTCATCTACACGCAGTTGTTCGAGGCCTTTTTCGTCGAGATCAAGGTTGCGCTGTTCGCGGCGATGATGATCGCTTTTCCGGTGATCGCCAACCAGCTTTGGAAATTTGTCGCGCCGGGCCTCTATCGCAAGGAGAAGCGGGCGCTGCTGCCCTTCCTCTTCGCAACCCCCGTTCTGTTCTCGATCGGCGCGAGCTTTGCCTATTTCGTGACCGTGCCCCTCGCGCTCAAATTCCTTCTCGGATACCAGGGAACCGTCGGCGGAGTGACCCAGGAGGCGCTGCCGTCAGTCGGCAATTATCTCAGCTTCATCATGCAATTCATCATGGCGTTCGGCATCGCCTTCCTGTTGCCGATACTCTTGATGCTGATCGAGCGGTCGGGGTTGGTCACGCGCGAGCAACTCGTATCGGCGCGCCGCTACATGATCGTCGCGGCTTTCGGGATCGCCGCGGTGGCGACGCCGCCCGACGTTCTCAGCCAGTTCCTTCTCGCAGTGCCGCTGATCCTGCTCTACGAACTGTCACTCTTCGCCATCTGGTTTACCCAGCGGCGGCGCAACAAAACAGGCGCCGAAGCGGCGCCTGATCCTCGCGAAGAGGGTTAGGGTAAGTTTTTCAAATCTCAGTTGATGGCGTCTGAGCCGGCCTGGCCAACCGATTCGATATCGCGGCCAACGCCCTTCACCGTGTTGCAGCCAGCGACCAGAAAGCTGGCGAGCAGGGTAAGAAGGATAACACGGACACTCGTCATTCAATCACCTCTTCGCGGGTTGCTGGTGCAAAATGGCCCGGCACGCGTTCGAGGGGGGGGGGAGGGAATGCGGGCCGGGCCAATGTTGCTGAGCAGCGCTGCGGGGGGGCGATGACCGCTGCTCGAAAATGAAACGAGCCTGGCGGGGGATAAGTTCCCAAAAAAATGCGGGGGCGCGCACTTTTTTTCCTGACTCTTTTGAATCGCTTGGAATTCAGAGATTTGCGGTCAGAGGGTCGTGAGCCCGCTCACCACGGCGAGCCCCAGAAACGCCAGAAAACCCATCGAATCGGTTGTCATGGTGACAAAAATCGAACTGGCGACCGCCGGGTCCTGGTCGAGCCGGTCGAGGAGCAGGGGAATGGCGACTCCGGCGACGCCGGCGACGAAGATGTTCACGATCATGGCGGCAGCGATCACGCCGCCGAGAGCCAGGTTTGCAAACCAGAAGGCGGTCGCAGATCCCGCGATTAGCGCGATAGTCGTGCCGTTGAGCAGCGCGATCTTCATCTCGCGCCAGACCGCGCGCCAACTGTTCGAATCGGTGAGCTGGTTCATCGCGAGCGCTCGAACGGTCACCGCGAGCGTCTGGGTTCCCGCATTGCCGCCCACCCCTGCGACGATCGGCATCAGCGCGGCGAGCGCCACCATATGCTCGATAGCGCCGCCAAACAGGCCGACAATTGTTGAAGCCACGAGTGCGGTGCCGAGGTTGGCAATCAGCCAGCGCACCCGCGCGGCATAGGTCTCGCGAATCGGTTCGTTGATGTCGCCGTCGCCGGCGCCCGACAGGCGCAGGATATCTTCGCCTGCTTCCTCCTGGATGATGTGGACGATGTCGTCGACCGTGATCATGCCAACGAGCCGACCGGCCCTGTCGACGACAGCCGCTGAAATCAGGGCATATTTCTGAAAGCGAAGCGCGACCTCTTCCTGGTCCATGTCGACCGGAATCAGGGTCTGCTCGCGCTTCATCACGTCACTGATCGCGATATCGCGCGGGGTGCGCAGGATCCAGCTGAGCTGGCATGTCCCCACCGGGCGGTGCATCGGGTCGACGACAAAGATTTCCCAGAAATCGCTCGTGAGATCCGTGTCTTCGCGCAACCGGTCGATGACGTCTCCGACGCGGACATGTTCGGGGACTGCAACGAGGTCGCGCTGCATCAGGCGACCGGCTGATTCCTCGGGGAAGGAGAGGGCGTCCTCGATCGCGGCGCGATCCTCGGGTTCCATCGCCTGGAGGACGGCCTGTTGTTCGTCTGCCTCCATGTCCTCGATGATCGCGACGGCGTCGTCGGTATCGAGTTCGGAGGCGATCTCCGCCACCTGTTCGGGCGCGAGCAGGTCGATCAACCGCTCGCGCACATGCTCGTTCATCTCGGCGAGCACGTCCGGGGAGAGCATATCGCCAAGAACCGAGGCGAGGAGCGGCCGGTCCTCGTCGGATACAAGTTCGAACAGGTCAGCGATATCGGCGGGGTGGAGGCGGCCGATACGCTCGCGCGCGGCTTCATGCTCACCAGCCTCGGCCAGCGCGAGCACGTCGCTGACGAATTCGGGCTTCAGCCGGTCGTCCTCGTCGAGCTCGGTTTCGGCTTCCTGGATCGCGGCCTCGGCGCCGCGGTCGCGGTCATCGGTCAGCACATCGTCCTGGGGGTGCAGGGATTCTTCGCGTTCGTCCATCGCGCGGCCCTCCCTGACATGATCGGCCGAAACAGCCTCGTGAACCGAGTTTCCCCCTAGTCCCGCAGCCCCGGCTTGGCAACGCTGCCCAAGCCGGCGCGGGCAATTAATGCGTGGCTTTGCCGCTTGCTCCCGCTATGGCACCGCCAATCCAATTCACGAGGAGCCCTCCATGTCCGAACAGACCCTTACCCTGTCGCTGTCGACCGGCGACGTCGTCATCCGCCTGCGCCCCGACCTGGCGCCCAAGCACGTCGAGCGGATCAGCCAGCTCGCCAGCGAAGGCTTTTATGATGGCGTCGTCTTCCACCGCGTGATCCCCGGCTTCATGGCACAGGGCGGCGACCCGACCGGCACGGGCATGGGGGGCAGCCCGCTTCCCGACCTTCCCGCCGAATTCAACAGTGAGCCGCACGTCCGCGGCATTTGCTCGATGGCGCGCGCGCAGAATCCGAACAGCGCGAACAGCCAGTTCTTCATCTGCTTCGAGGATGCCCGCTTCCTCGACAATCAATATACCGTCTGGGGCGAGGTGATCGAAGGCATGGAAAATGTCGATGCGCTGCCGAAGGGCGAGCCGCCGCGCGAACCCGGCAAGATCATCAAGGCGACGCTCTCTTAAGCTTTCTGTCTCGATCCTCCCCCTGCCCGCGGCACGGGGAGGGCGAACGTGCCCCGCGAGGGTGAAAGGGGCGCCGCGTGTGCGGCACCCGCTTCGCGCCCGTCGCTTCGCCCGCGATATGCTTCGATCTCCCCCGCGCTTCGCGCGGCGGAGGACGGGCTCGTCACTCTCCCACGAAGCCGTTCAGGCGCTCGCATGCGGCGACCCAGTCTTCCTTGAATGCCTGGACGACCTGGCCTGCGCTCATCGCTTCGTTCATCAGTCCGACGCCCTGGCCGACCCAATAGGTCGCGAGCGCCTTTGCGCCTTCATGGCCGCCTTCCGACAATTTATCGACCTTGCGCAGCGCCGGTTCGCTCACGAGCGACTGGAGCGGCATGGGGAGCGGCCTGGGTGCGCCTTCGGCCTCCCACGCATCGGTCCACGGCGAGCGGAGCTGGCGCGAGGGCTTTCCGGTGCGACTCTTCGAGCGCACGGTGTCGCGCGCCGAGGCGGCGAGCATCTTTTCCTTCACGACCCGATTTGTTTCAGCCTCGGCGGTGGTCAGCCACACCGAACCGCACCAGGCGCCGTGTGCGCCCATCGCCATCGCCGCGGCCATCTGGCGCCCGGTGACGATTCCGCCCGCGGCAAGGATCGGGGTCGAGCTGCCGATCGCGTCGAGCGCTGCGGCGACCTCGGGCACCAGCACCATTGTCGCGACTTCGCCGCAGTGGCCGCCGGCCTCGCCGCCCGCAACCACGAGAATGTCCACCCCTGCGCGCACCTGCGCGAGTGCATGATCGCGCGTGCCGACAAGGGCCGCGACAGGAACATCGTGCTGCTTTCCAAGGTCGAGCATCAGCTGCGGCGGGACGCCGAGAGCGTTGGCGATCAGCTTGATGGGATGGCGGAACGCGACCTCGAGCAGCCTTGCTGCACCTTCTTCGTGCATATTGTCCCCGAAACTCTGCCGCTCGGTCATCGCATCCTCGAGGCCAGCGGCGTCGACATCGAACTGCTGGAGGACCTGCGCTGCGAATTCGCGGTGGGTTTCAGGAACGCTGGGGGGGACGGTGGAGGCTTCACCCTTTCCAGCAAAGCTGTTGGGAACGATGAGGTCGACCCCGTATGGACGGCCGCCGATATGCGCGTCGATCCAGGCGAGCTCCTCCTCGAGCCGCTCGGGGGGCAGGGCCGCGGCGCCGAAAACGCCCATGCCGCCCGCTTTCGACACGGCGACGACGACGTCGCGGCAATGCGAGAAGGCGAGGAGGGGAAACTCGATGCCGAGGAGAGTGCAGATAGGGGATTGCATGGTGTCGCTCCAGAGTAGGCGAAGATGCCGCGTGACGCCCATGTCAGCGCCAGTTGACGTAAACGTCAAGTTGATTTGCAGGAGCCAGCCTTTATCGCGGGGGGCCATGACCGATTTCACGCTCCCTGGCTTCGACCTCGACGCCTTCGTCCGCGCCACGCTCTCCGAGGATCTCGGCAGTGGGGGCGACATCACGTCGCTCGCGACGATTCCCGCGGATGCACGCTTCGAGGGGGTGATGCGCAGCCGCGACGCGATCACTGTCGCGGGATTGCCGATCGCGGTGCGCTTCTTTCACGCGCTCGCGCCCGACATGGACATCGAAGTGCTCGTCGAGGAAGGGACGCAAGTTGCCCCCGGTTCCGATCTTGTCCGCCTGTCGGGCAATGCACGCGCCATGCTGACCGCCGAACGCTCGGCGCTCAACACAGTGCAGCACCTGTCGGGCATAGCGACGCTGACGCGGACCTATGTAGACGCGATTGCCGGGACGGGGGCGACGCTGCTCGACACGCGCAAGACGATCCCCGGCCTTCGCCTGCTCGAAAAATATGCGACCCGGATGGGCGGCGCGACCAATCACCGTATGGGCCTCTGGGACGCCGCGATGATCAAGGACAATCATGTCGCGGTGGCGGGATCGGTCGAGGAAGCGGTCCGGCGCGCAGTGGACGCCAAGATCGAAAATATCATCGTCGAGGTCGACCATGTCGACCAGGTCGCGCCTGCGCTTGATGCCGGGGCGACGCACCTGCTTTTCGACAATATGGATCTTTCAGCGCTCCGCGAATCGGTTGCGATCGTCGCGGGGCGCGTTCCCACCGAGGCGTCGGGCGGGGTGCGGCTCGACACGATCCGCGCGATCGCCGAGACCGGGGTGACCTATGTCTCCGTCGGGCGGCTCACCCAATCGGCGCCCGCGGCTGATATCGGGCTCGATTTTGCGCTGGCCTAGCGCCGTTCATCCCTTCGCCGCGCGCGTTTCGCAGAGCGGTTTCGATTTGGCGCGCGCGGTAAGAGCGCTGGCTCGACAATCCGGGCGCGGACGAAGGATCGGGGCTTCCTGGGCGGCTCTCGCCTTGATGTTGGCACCGGCAGCGGCTCATGCGCAGGCACGCGCCTGCACGGCGCCAAGCCGCGTCCCGGTCCCGCGCCTCGAAACGCCGCCGCGCGGCGAGCCGGCGCGAAACCCGAGGATCGCGGGCTATCTCCTCTCCATGAGCTGGTCGCCGCAGCGCTGTGCAAGCATCGGCAATCCGAAGGGGGCGGCCGATCGCTTCCAATGTTCAGGGGAAAATGGACGCTTTGGCTGGGTCCTTCATGGTCTCTGGCCCGAGGCCGACGGTCCCGCCTATCCGCAGTGGTGCCGTCCGGCCCCGATCGTGCCCACGGCCGTCCTCCGCCGTCACATGTGCATGACCCCCTCAGCGCAGCTTCTGCAGCATGAATGGGCAAAGCACGGCACCTGCATGAGCCCGAACCCCGCCGCCTATTTCCGCGCCGCCGCGATCCTGTTCGGCGCGGTGCGCTTTCCGGACATGAAGATCCTCGCGGCGCGCCCGCAGACCGCGGGCTCGGTCCGCGCCGCATTTTCGAGCGTCAATCCGGGAGTGAAGGCGTCGATGATCGCGGTCGCGACCGATCGCAAGGGCTGGCTCACCGAGGTGCGCATTTGCCTCGGTCCGCGGATGCGGCCGCAGCGCTGCAAGCCCTTCCAGGCGGGTGCCGGAGACCGGACCGCCGTGCGCATCGCGGCTCCCCCGCCTTAGCCGGTGAGCCGCAAACCCGTCCCGGGACGGGACGCTTGCCCTGTTAACGACTTTTTAACCTTACCTCCCCGTTAAGATCTTCCTAGCTTTGGGGCATGGACCGACTCGACCCCGATCTTCGCATCGACATTCGCGGCCGTGTGCGCGACCATGGCGCGCGGCAGCTGGTGATCGCGCGGCTCAGCGCGCCGGCGGACTGGGAGGGCACGCTGCGCGAGGCCATTGGCGCCGAACGCCGCCCGCAGCCCTTGCTCGTGACCAGCCGCGACGTGCGGCTTTTCCTGGAGAGCTTCGCGGTGTTTTTCACCGCGACGATGATGTTTCTGCTTTAGGCAGACCCCAAATCATACCCTCCTAAGGGGTAGGGCATGCGCAAGATGGGGGCGGCGCGCGCGGTGAGCGCGCTGCCCATGAACAAGGTGTAAAGTTAACCGACACTTCACCCCTGGTCAGTAGGATCGGCCGCCGGAAAGGGCGCGCCATCCTCAATGTTCAGGCTGTTCAAACATTATGTGCCGCACGCGGTCGTCTGGCTCGCGTTGTTCGAATTCGCCGCGCTCATCGTCTCGGCGGAGGCGGCGTGGCATCTCTACGCACACCAGGCCGGCTTCGATCCCGGGCCGTTCGCGGAGCGCCGGATGCCGGTCGCCACCTTCGCGCTCGCGAATTTGTTCGCGATGATGGCGGTCGGGATGTACGGGACAGCGGCGCTGCGCGCGATGGGGTTTGCCACCGCGCGGCTGCTCGCGGCCATCTCGCTCGGCGTCATTTTTCTCTCGGTTGTACGCTTCCTGCTGCCCGATGTGACGCTGTGGCGCGCGAACAGCCTCTACGCGATGGCGCTTGCGATCGGGGCGCTGCTCGTTATCCGCCTGATGCTGACGCAAAGCGCCGGGGCCGATGCTTTTCGCCGCCGCATCCTGGTGCTCGGCGCCGGTCCGCGCGCGGCGCGGCTCGCGGCGCTCGCCGAGGCGCCGGGAAGCGGTCTCAACATCGTCGGTTTCGTCGCCATGGAAGAGAGCGAGAGGGCGGTCCCCGGGGCGCTGCCCCGCGCATCGGTCGCGAGCCTTGCCGACCATGCGGTCGCGCTCGGCGCGGGCGAGGTGGTGCTGGCGATGGAGGAGCGGCGCGGGGCGCTGCCGCTTGGCGACCTGCTCCGCGTCAAGACGACGGGGGTGCATGTCAACGACATGGCAAGCTTCCTCGAGCGCGAGACGGGGCGGGTCGACCTTGCGACGACCAATCCGAGTTTCCTCATCTTTTCGGACGGCTTTTCTGCGGGCCAGCGGATCGCGAAGGTCAGCAAGCGCTTGTTCGACATCGCCGCAAGCCTGGCGGTGCTCGTGATCGGGCTGCCGCTGATCCTCCTCGCCGGGATCGCGGTCAAGCTGGATAGCAAGGGACCCATCTTCTATCGCCAGCCGCGCGTCGGGCTATTCGGGCAGACCTATAATATCGTCAAGATCCGTTCGATGCGGACCGACGCCGAGGCTGCAGGACAGGCGGTATGGGCGAGCGAGAACGACCCGCGGGTCACGCGCGTCGGGCAAATTATCCGCAAGCTTCGCATCGACGAGCTCCCGCAGACCTGGTGCGTGCTGAAGGGCGAAATGAGCTTTGTCGGGCCGCGCCCCGAGCGGCCGAGTTTCGTCGAGGAACTCACCCGCGCGCTGCCCTATTATGCCGAGCGCCATATGGTGAAACCTGGCCTGACCGGCTGGGCCCAGATCAACTATCCCTATGGCGCGTCGATCGAAGACGCTCGGGTCAAGCTCGAATATGATCTATATTACGCCAAGAATTATTCGCCTTTCCTCGATCTGCTGATCCTCCTCCAGACGGTGCGCGTCGTGCTGTGGCCGGAGGGGGCGCGCTGAGCGTGTCCGCGCTTGCCGCCCTGTCCGGACTCCTCGCAACGCTCGCGCTGGCGGGTTTTGCCGGGGTGACATTGTGGCTGCTCACCAGGCCGCGTGCCCGGATGAACACGCTGATGCCTGCGCCCGCATGGCTGATTGGCGCGGCCGGTGCGACAACCCTCTGGTGCCTGGCCGTCGAGGCGTTCGGGCCGGGGTCGGCACAGGCGATGCTGGGGCGGTCGCTGCGTAATATCGGCTGGCTGGGTTGGCTCGGCGCGACCTTCTGGAGCGTGCGCGCCCCGATGTCGCGGCCGCTGCGGCTGATCCTGCACCTGCTCGTCACCATCTGCCTCGTCGCAGCGATCGGAGGCGGGGCCAGCTTTCTGCGCGATGGGCTGGTGTCGGCCGAATGGACGGGCCCGGGGCTTGCAATCGTTGCGATGCTGACGGCATCGGGCGGACTGCTGCTCGTCGACAGCGGGGTACGGCACGGGAGCGCAGGCCTCCGAATGCCCGTGCTCGCGGTTGCGGGCGGCTTTGCGACGCTCTGGGCCTATGAACTCAACGTCCAGCTGATCGGCGCGCTGACCGGCGCGCGTCCGACAACGCTGATCCTGCTGCTCCCAGCCTTGGCGCTGCTGATCCTTCCAACCTTCATCGTTGCCGCGATGGACATCGGGCGCGAGCGGATGCGGTTGTCGCGGACCGCGGCAACGCGAACGATTCTCTTGCTTGGCGCTGCCGCCTATCTGGTGCTGATCGGGCTGACCGGTGCGGTGGCGCGACTTTTCGGGGGCGATTACGGGGAACTCGCGCAGGGCCTTTTCCTCCTCTTCGCGCTCGGTGCCGGGGGCCTGCTCTTCCTGTCCGGCCGTGCGCGGGCGTGGCTCTCGGTGATGATATCGAAGCATTTCTTCGAGCACCGCTACGACTATCGCGCCGAATGGATGCGCTTCACCGCGACGCTCGGGCAGGCAGAGGAAGCCGAGGGGGGCGCGAACCTGCATCGCCGTGTCGCAAAGGCCCTTGCCGAGCTCACCGGCAGCCCCGCTGCGCTCCTGATGCTTCCCGACGCCCAGGGAAATTTCCGCATCGCGGATCAATGGCATTGGCCCGGCGGTACGGACGAGGCGGCCGAGCTTCCGCTCCGCTGCGCTTTCGTGCTGCAGGAGACACAGCATATCGTCGACCTCGACGCCATACGCCGCGGCGGCGGCGAAGGGGGCGACGAGTTGGCGCTCCCAGGCTGGCTGGTTGCTGACCTACGCCTTTGGGTCGCGGTGCCGGTGCTTCACTTCGGAAGGATGCTCGCGCTGGTCGTGCTTCACCGACCGCCCGTATCGCGCGCGCTCGACTGGGAGGACCTTGACGTGCTCCGGATCGCAGGACAGCAGGCCGCGAGTTATCTCGCCGAATCTCAGAGCCAGGCGGCGCTTTCGGAGGCAAAGCGCTTCGACGAGTTCAACCGGCGCTTCGCCTTCATGATGCACGACATCAAGAACCTCGCTAGCCAATTATCGCTACTCGCGCGCAATTCCGAGCGGCACGCCGACAAGCCCGAGTTTCGCGCCGACATGGTCGAAACGCTGAAGCTCTCCGCAGGGCGGCTGACGGGACTGCTCGCGCGTCTGTCTCCGCGCGAACGCGGCCGCGCCGCGGAGCCCAGGAGAATATTCATCGAGCCGGTGCTCAGCGACGTTGCCGCGCAGATGCGCCCGCGCGCACCGCTCGTCCTCGGCTGCGAGCCGGGACTTGCCGCATGGGCCGACGCGGCGGCGCTGCGTCAGATTGTCGAACAGCTCGCAGCCAATGCGATTGACGCCTCGCCCGAAGGCGCGCCGGTGCAGCTCATCGCGGCGCGTGAGGCGGGACGGGTGCGCCTCGACATCCTCGACCAGGGAGCCGGGATGACCCGCGCCTTCATCCAGGACGAGCTCTTCAAGCCATTCGTTTCGACAAAGGAGGGCGGATTCGGGCTCGGCGCCTTCGAGGCCCTCGAGCTTGCGCACGCGATGGATGGCACGATCGACGTGACGAGCGAGCCGGGGAAGGGGAGCCGCTTCACTCTATGGCTTCCGGCGGCAAGCGAAGATGGCGCGCGTGGCGCCGGGAATGAATGGATGAAAGTGGGATGATGACGAGCGAGGGGACCGAAGCGCCGCGCAAGCTCCTGGTGGTCGAAGACGACCCGGGACTGCAGACGCAGCTCAAATGGGCTTATGAGGATTATGAGGTGCTGATCGCGGGGGACCATGACCGCGCGCTCGAACTCTTGCGCGCCGAGGAGCCCGCGGTGGTGACGCTCGACCTCGGCCTTCCGCCTGACCCCGATGGCACCCGCGAGGGATTCCGCGTGCTGAGCGCGATCCTCGAGGCGAAACCCGACACCAAGATCATCGTCGTCTCGGGGCACGGCGAGCGCGCAAGCGCGCTCGCTGCGATCGCAAACGGGGCGTGGGATTTCTATCAAAAGCCCATCGACATCGACGAGCTTGGCTTGATCGTCCGGCGGGCCTTTCATGTCCGCGCGCTTGAGGTCGAAAATGCGCGGCTCGCAAACGAGGGCGCGCGGGACAACCGCGTCCTTGGCGGAATGATCACCGGCGCGCCCGAGATGCTGAAGGTCGCCCGGACCATCGAGCGGGTCGCTAACCTCGATGTGAGTGTCATGTTGCTCGGCGCGAGCGGGACCGGCAAGGAGCTGCTCGCGCGCGGGCTGCACGAGGCAAGTGCCCGGCGCGACGGAGCGTTCGTTGCGATCAACTGCGCCGCGATCCCCGAAACATTGCTCGAAAGCGAATTGTTCGGGCATGAAAAGGGCGCGTTCACCGGGGCGGTCAAGACGACCGAAGGCAAGATCGAGCTGGCGCATGGCGGGACGCTGTTCCTCGACGAGGTGGGGGACATCCCGTTGCCGCTACAGGTCAAGCTGCTGCGTTTCCTGCAGGAACGGACGATCGAGCGGATCGGCGGCCGCAAGGCAATCGCGGTGGACACGCGCATCGTCTGCGCGACCCACCGCGACCTCGATGCCATGATCGCAGACGGCAGTTTTCGCGAGGACCTCTATTACCGGCTCGCAGAGATGGTCGTGAGGATCCCCTCGCTCGCCGAGCGGCCGGGGGACGCGGTACTGCTCGCGCGACACTTTCTCCACCAATATGCGCCCGAGATGAACCCGGCTGTGCGGGGCTTTGCTCCCGAAGCGCTCCATGCGATCGACGGGGCACGCTGGCCAGGCAATGTCCGCGAACTCGAAAACCGTATCAAGCGCGCGGTGATCATGGCCGATGGCAAGCTGGTGACCAAGGATGATCTCGACCTTTCAGGAGCGAACGCGGGCGAGGAAGGAGATTGGCTCAACCTGCGCAGTGCGCGCGAGGCAGCCGACCGCGTCGCAATCCGCCGCGCGATGACGCAGAGCGAGGGCAATATCTCGGCGGCGGCGAAGCTGCTCGGGATCAGCCGTCCGACGCTCTATGATCTCCTCAAGCAGTATCGGATGCAGAGCTGAATGACGCCCGGCCGTGTCTGGATGGGCACCCTGCTGATCGCCGCGGTGCTGACCGGGTGCGACGGCCCCCGGCCCCTGAGCGGGCGCGAAACGCTCGAGCATCGGCGTGCGGAATTAGAGACTTCGGCCCCGGACAGGCGCTCGGCCGAAACGCAGGTAGAGCTGGCGCGCATCGCGCTTCGCCTTCGCGACGGGGTCGCCGCCGAAGCCGCCGTGAAGGCGGCGCTCGCGGCCGGGGGACGCGCGCAGCTGCTGCGTCCCCTTCTCGCGCGCGCCTATGCGGCGCAAGGCGAGGGCGCGCGCGCGCTACAGACGCTTGCCGCCGGGCCCGTCGCGCCCGAGGTCAGGGGCGAGGCGGCATGGGTGGCGGGCGTGGTCCATCTCGCGGACGGCGACCTTGGTGCGGCGCGCGACGCTCTCGACCGGGCCGTGCGCAAATTGCCACGCGAGGCGGCGCTGTGGGTCGATGTCGCCCGCTTTCGCGATGCCAGTGCCGACGCAAAGGGCGCCCACGACGCCGCCGACTATGCGATTGAGCTCGATCCGGCGAATGCGGACGCGCTTGCGCTCAAGGCGAATCTCGTGCGCGCCCGGGAGGGTCTCACGGCATCGCTTGCCTGGTACGAGAAGGCGCTCGCCGCTGACCCCGACAATGCCGGTGCGCTCCTCGACCAGGCCGCGACATTCGGTGATCTTGGCCGCTACCGCGACATGCTCGCAGCGCTGCGCCACGCGGCAAGGATCACCCCTCGCGCCCCGGGCCTCTATTATCTGCAAGCCGTGCTGGCAGCGCGCGCCGGCAACTATCCCCTTGCGCGCAGCCTGCTCCAGCGCACGGCGGGGCAAATGGACGAGGAGCCGGGCTTCATGCTGCTGAGCGCTATCGTCGAGCTTGAACTCGGCGGCGAGGCGGTCGCGGCGACCTGGGCCGAGCGGCTCCTGACCGAGCAGCCCCATAACTGGACGGCCCGGCGCATCCTCGCGGCGGCAAATTGGGCCGACGGCGATACCGATGGCGCGGCGGAAGCGCTGGCGCCGATTGTAGAGCGCGCCGATGCCGACAGCTGGTCGCTCCTGCTCGCGGCCCGGCTGGCCGCGGAGCGCGGCGATAGCAAGGCATCCTTCGGCTATCAGGCCCGCGCGGCGGCACTGACGCGAGGCGATGCAGCTCCCTTCGCGATCGACGACGCCTACGGGTTGATTTCGAGGGCAGCCGATGCCGCGCCGCTCGATCCCGCCACAGCGGTTCCGGCCATCTCGGCTGACGTCGCAAATGGCCGTGCGCAAAGCGCGATCGCGCGCGCGCTCGCGCTGCGCAATGCCAATCCGGGGGTCGCCGACGCGCATCTCCTGCTCGGTGACGCGGCGCTCGCCGCCGGTCAGTTCGACCTCGCGGTGGGCGCCTATCGCCGGGCGCGTGACCTCGACGCCGGGGAGCGCACCACCTTGCGGCTTGCCAATGCCCTCTACCGGGCGGGCGACGCAGCCGGATCAAGCGCCGCCATTCTCGGGCTGCGTGATAGCCAGCCGTCGAGCGTCGCTGCCGACCGGCTCGCGGGGCATCTCGCTCTTGATCTCGGGCATTGGGACGAGGCGATCGCCCGTTTCGAGCGCGTGCGCAGGCGAATCGGTAACCGGGATGTAGTCGTGCTGCGCGAACTTGCGCGCGCCTGGGCAGCGAAGGGCGAGCTGAAGCGCGCGCTGCCGCTGGTCGCGCGCGCCTATCGGCTGCAACCGCTCAACGCGGAGACGATGGAAATCTACGCCGATCTTCTCGAAGGCGAGGGCGAGGGTGTGTCCGCGCGCGATCTTCGCGACAAGGCGGCGCAGATCGGGCGATAGAGCTCAGGAAATTTACAACGCGGGCTGTCGCTCAAGCCTCGGTGAGATCAAGGAGCGTACGCGCGTCGAGGCCAATGCGGCGCATCTGCTGGGCGACAGGAGGCCAGACGTTCGTCAGGAAATCCTCCCGCATCAGGTCTCGGAGCCGGTCGGTCGCGCCTGGCGCAACGAACATGCCGACCCCGCGCTTGACCGTGACCAGGCCCTCGTCCTGAAACGTCTGATAGGCCTTGGCGACGGTGAGCGGGTTCGCGCCTTCTTCTGCAGCGAGCGACCGAACCGAGGGAAGCATGTCGCCGTCGCGATATGTGCCGTCGAGAATGGCGTTGGCGATCACGTCGCGAAGACGCTGGTACACGGGTTTGGTCTGGTCGAGCATGCCGCTTTAATGCCATAAGACAGCAGCACAGTCAAATCGCGATCATTGCTCGACTATGCGATGATCGCGAAATTATATTTCCCAAGTTGCCACGACATCATCATATTCTGGTCTTGGTCGCTCCTTGAGCGTTTCCGCCGGTGTGCCAAGGAAGAAGTAGCCCACAATGCGGTCGCCATCGCGGGCGCCGAAAGCTGCCGCGACTTCAGGGCTGTAGGCCGCCCAGCCTGTCAGCCAGCTGCCGACGAAACCGTGCGCATGCGCGGCGTGGAGCAGGTTCATGCCGACCGCGCCCGCCGACATCTGCTGCTCCCAGACCGGGATCTTCGCGCCCGCGACCGGAGCCGAGATCAGCACGAGCAGCGTCGGCGCCTGGTGCGCAAACTGGTCAAGCGCCGACAGGTCCATTCCAGCCGCGCCGGGATTTTCGGCGACCCAGGCGCGCTTGAGCAGCGCGGCGAGGGCGTCGCGCTGATCGCTCGCGACCGTGACGATGCGCCAGGGCGCCAGTTTGCCGTGATCGGGGGTGCGCAGCGCAAGGCTGATAATGTCCTTGAGCTCAGCTGCATCGGGCCCGGGCGCGACCATCTCGCGCGCCTTGCCCGAGCGGCGGGTGGCGAGATGCGAACGGAGCGAGCGGATGTCGTTGAACATGGCGGCGCATGTGGGCCTTTTGCGACCCCGTCGCAAGAGTGAAGGCCTCCGCCAACCGGTTTCACGCGCAATTAGATTCTTCCATTGCTCGGTTTTCGCGCTAGGTTGGCCGGATATACGCGGCGCATGGCTGCAAATGATATTGAGCGACAAGGGGACGCATTCGCATGAAAGACATGAACTTTTGGGACGGGGGAGACTGGACCTTCGCCATCGCGTTGGTGGTACTGGGTGCATTCCTCACCATCGGCGCGCTCATCGCCGCAAGCCGAAAGCCCGAGTTCGCCGGCCATCCCAAGGGCCTCTACATGCTCTTCTTCGCCGAGATGTGGGAGCGTTTCTCCTACTACGGCATGCGCGCACTACTGATCCTCTACCTGACGCAGCACTGGCTGTTTTCCGACGGTAAGTCGAACCTGATCTACGGGGCCTATACCAGCCTCGTCTACATCACTCCGGTGCTCGGCGGCTATCTCGCTGATCGCTACCTCGGACAGCGCAAGGCGGTGCTGTTCGGCGGGGTTCTGCTCGCCTTCGGGCATCTTTTCATGGCGTTCGAGGGAGTGGGGGGGCAGGATGACCCGACGATCAACGTCTTCTGGCTGGCGCTCGCGCTGATCATCGTCGGGTCGGGCTTCCTGAAGGCGAACATCTCGGTGATGGTCGGGCAGCTCTACCGCTTGACCGACATGCGCCGCGACGCCGCCTACACAATCTTCTACATGGGGATTAATTCGGGCGCTGCGATCGGCACCATCCTCGTCGGCTACCTGGGGCAGAAGCTCGGCTGGGCCTATGGCTTCGGTCTTGCGGGCATCGGCATGATCGCCGGGCTCATCGTCTTCGTGCTCGGTAAACAGGTGCTGCTGGGTGCCGGCGAAGCACCGGCGCCGCTCAGCCGCCAGAAGGAATGGACCCTCTACGGGACCGGGATTGCCGCCGTGTTCGTGATGTGGGGCCTCATCCAGTACCAGGACGTGATTCAGAATCTGCTCCTCGTCTCGGGTACGCTCCTCCTCGTCTATGTCGCGGCGGTCGCCGCGCTCCAGCTTCCTTACGGCAAGATGGCGAGCGCGCCGGGCGATAGCCGCGCAATCCTGATTACGGGCATGGCGGCGATGCTGTTCCTGCCGCTGTCGAACGTTCTTGATCTTCCCCTGTCCGACGATGGCGCCAAGGTCATGGGCCTGACGCTGGCGCAGCTGATCTACGTCATCGGGATGATCGCTGTTCTCGTGGGGCTCGCGATCGAGAAATTCCGCATCGAGCACCACGCGCGCGACCGCATCTACGCGATCCTGTTCCTGATCGGGCTCAATCCGCTCTTCTGGGGCCTGTTCGAGCAGGCGGGTGGCAGCTTCAACCTCTATACCGATCGCTACGTCGATATCGGGTCGGTTCCGGCATCGCTGTTCCAGTCGATCAATCCGATCTACATCATCCTCTTTGCCCCGGTGTTTGCGGCGCTGTGGCAATTCCTGGGCAAGCGCGGGCTCGAACCTTCGGCGCCCGCCAAGTTCGCGCTGGCGCTCGCGCAGGTCGGTCTGGGCTTTCTCGTTTTCGTCTGGGGCGCAAGGAGCGTCGGACCCGAGGCGCTGACGCCGGTGATCTTCGTCTTCCTTCTTTATCTCCTCCACACGACGGGCGAGCTCTGCCTGTCGCCCGTGGGCCTGAGCGCAATGAACCGTCTCGCACCCTCGTTCATGGCCTCGCTGATCATGGGAGCCTGGTTCTACATGACCGCGGTCGGCAATTTCGTCGCGGGCAAGATCGGCGAAGCGACGGGCGGTGAGAGCGGCGAGATGACCAAGGAGGCGACGCTCGCCATCTACAACGAGATCGGCTGGATCACGCTCGGGGTCAGCGTCGTCGTGCTGGCGCTGTCGCCGATCGTGCAGAAGTGGATGCATCTCGACACGCTGCGCGATCGCGAAGACGATATCGCGGGTTCGGGCGAACTTGCAGAACCGCAGGCGGCCGGCGTCCACCCTGAACCCAAGCCCGCATCCTGATCGTGCGGCAGGGGATGAAAGGCGGCCTCCTTGCCGCCGTGTCGCTGGCGTTCGCGGGCTGTGCGGCCGCCGGGCAGGACACGAATTCCGCAAGCGATGCGTTTCCGCCTGCCGAGAAGAAGGCCGAGCGGTTCAGCAAGGATCCTTATCCTTCGACCTATCGCGCCTATCCAGGCCGCGTCACCGCGGTGCGCGGGGTGACGCTGTTCGACGGCGAGGGCGGCCGGATCGACAATGGCACGGTCGTATTGGCCGAGGGCAAGGTTGCGAGCGTCGGGGGCGCGGACCTTGCCATTCCGCCCGACGCGCTGGTCATTGACGGGTCGGGCAAATATCTCACCCCGGGCGTGATCGACGTCCACAGCCACCTCGGGGACTATCCAACCCCGAGCGTCGACGCGCACGACGACGGTAACGAGGCGACGAGCCCGACGACGCCCGAGGTGTGGGCCGAGCACAGCGTCTGGCCGCAGGACCCGGGCTTCACGCGCGCGCTCGCCAATGGCGGTGTGACGACGCTCCAGATCCTTCCGGGCAGCGCAAACCTGATCGGGGGCCGCTCGGTGGTGCTGAAGAATGTTCCGGCGCGCACGGTCCAGGGTATGAAATTCCCCGGCGCTCCTTATGGATTGAAGATGGCGTGCGGCGAGAATCCGAAGCGCGTTTACGGCGCGAAGGGGCGTATGCCCTCGACCCGCATGGGCAATTTTGCCGTCGACCGCGCGACCTGGGCGAAGGCGGCGGCCTACAAGAAGAAGCTCGACGAGGGGAAGGCGGTCGACCGCGACCTTGCCATGGAGACGCTCGCAGGCGTGCTATCGGGCGAAATCCTCGTCCACAATCACTGCTACCGCGCCGACGAAATGGCGTTCGTCGTCGATATGGGCCGCGAGTTCGGCTACAAGGTAACGGCGTTCCACCACGCGGTCGAAGCCTACAAGATCGCCGACCTTCTGAAGAAGGAAGGTATTTGCGTCGCGATGTGGGCCGATTGGTGGGGCTTCAAGATGGAAGCCTATGACTCGGTGCCCGAGAATATCGCGCTGGTGAACCAGGCAGGCGCGTGCACGATCGTGCATTCGGACGACGAGAACCAGATCCAGCGGCTTAACCAGGAAGCCGCAAAGGCGCTCGCCGCCGGGCGCAGGATGGGGATGCAGATCAGCGACGAACAGGCGTGGACCTGGCTGTCCTACAATCCCGCCAAGGCGCTTGGAATATCGGACAGGACGGGGAGCCTCGCGCCGGGCAAGATGGCCGACGCGGTACTGTGGAACGGAAACCCTTTCAGCGCCTATACGCGTCCTGAAAAAGTGTGGATCGACGGTGCGCTGATGTTCGACGCAATGGACCCCAAACGACGACCGGTGAGCGATTTCGAGCTCGGACAGCCAGGCGAAGGGGATGTGAAATGATCCGCGCCCTCCTGCTTTCTGCCGCCGCGCTCCTTGCCGCGCCTGCCGCGGCGCAGGACGTGGCGATTGTCAACGCGACCCTCGTCATTGGTGACGGGAGCCCGCCGATCGCGGGCGGGGCAGTGGTCGTTCGCGGCGGCAAGGTCGTCTCCGCTGGCGCGAACATCCAGCTTCCTGCCGGTGTGGAGCGTGTCGACGCCGAGGGCCGTTATGTAACCCCTGGAATTGTCGCCGCGTTCAGCCGCCTCGGCTTGACCGAGGTCGACGCGGTGAGCGGAACAAACGACCGTTCGGCGCCGCGTACCCGCTTTTCGGCGGGGCTCGACATCGCCCCCGCGCTCAACCCGATGGGATCGCCGATCGCCGTGAACCGCGCCGCGGGCGTTACCCGCGCCATTGTCGCGCCCAGCGGCAGCAGCAATTTGTTCGCAGGGCAGGGCGCAGTGATCGACCTTGGAGACGACATGGACCTGGTGACGCGCCCGCGCGCGTTGCAGTTCGTGGCCTTCGGCGAGGCGGGGTCGGCGAAGGCAGGAGGCAGCCGCGCCGCCACCTTTCTGCTCTTTCGCGAACAATTGCTGGCCGCGCGAAGCTATGCGCGCAATCCCGCGGCACTCGCCGAATGGGGCAATGACGCGATGATCCAGCGCGCTGACGCTGATGCGCTCGTGCAGGTGATCGAGGGTAGGACGCCGCTGTTCGTGCGTGTCGACCGGGCGGCCGACATATTGAACGTCCTCAAGCTCAAAGGGGATTTTCCCACGCTGAAACTGGTCCTCGTGGGCGCCACCGAGGGCTGGCTGGTGGCGCGCGAGATTGCCGCAGCGAAGGTGCCGGTATTGGTATCGCCGCTGACCGACCTGCCGGGAAGCTTCGAGCGCCTCGCTGCAACCCAGTCGAACGCGGGGCGGATGAAAGCCGCGGGCATCGATGTCTCGGTCGGGGTATTCGACGATGATGACGCGCATAAAATGGGCTATGCGACCCAATATGCCGGCAATCTGGTGGGGCTGACCAAAATGCCAGGGGCGAGCGGGCTCAACTGGGATCAAGCCTTCGCCGCGATCAGCAGTGCCCCCGCGCGCGCGGTGGGAATGGACGCCGCGATCGGGTCCCTGCGACCGGGACGCGCTGGCGATGTGGTGATCTGGGACAGGGACCCGCTCGAACTTGGCAGCCGCCCGACCGCAATCTGGATCGACGGCAAGCGCCAGTCGCTGACAACGCGGCAGGATCGGCTGCGCGACCGCTACGCCAATCCGGTGGAAGACGCGCTGCCAAACGCCTATGACTGGTGAGAGATAAGAACGCGCCTGGCGGGGGCGGCGCCGAGAGAGAGAGAGGTGAGGGGCCATGGAACCGATGACCTTGCTGATCGTGACCTGCATCCTGTTCGTAGGTTCGCACCTCTTGCTGTCGCACCCGCTGCGCGCGCCTCTCGTGGGACGGATGGGCGAGCGGCCCTTCCAGATCGTCTATTCGGTCGTCGCCTTCGCGACGTTGATTCTCGTCGTCCAGGCGTGGCGCGCCATGCCCCCCGAGCCGCCAATGTGGGCCGCGGGCGATGCCCTCTGGACGATTGCCTCGCTCGCCGTGCTGCTCGCGAGCATTCTCTTCATGGGCTCGCTGGTCGGTAACCCGGCATTGCCCGCCCCCGGCGCGGCCTTTGCCGCACAAAATGCTCCTCGCGGCGTTTATGCGATCACCCGCCATCCGATGATGTGGAGCTTTGCCCTGTGGGCGTTCGCCCACGCGCTCGTCATGCCGACCCCGGGGCAGATGGTGCTCTCCGCGACGATTGCGCTTCTCGCGCTCGTCGGAGCCGCAGGGCAGGACGCGAAGAAAGCTCAGTTGATGGGCGACGCGTGGCGGCACTGGGCGGCCCGTACGAGCTTCGTGCCTTTCGCGCGGCAGGCCAGCGGCACCACGCCATGGGGCGATACCATCCCCCGTCCGCACGCGCTGCTTGGCGGTATCCTCGTCTGGCTCGCCGCGACCTGGGCGCATGGCGCATTCGGCTACATGGCCGCGGGCCTGTGGCGCTGGATTGGCTAGGCGCGCGAAACGGAATCGCCGAGAGCCGATAGCAAAGCGGGGGTCTTTGCTCCGGGCTCCGGGTCAAGCAGGCGCGGGGCAAGGCCCGAAGACCCGCCCCCGCCAAGCCCCCCTAAAGCCGTACCATTCGCATGCCCTGCTCACCATAGCGGGGGCCGCGGGTGCCCCCAAGGGGGGCTGCAGCCTCGATCAGTGCGAGGTCTTCGGCCGTCAGCAAGACGTCGGGAGCAGCGACGCTGTCCTCCATCGTCGCGCGGCGCTTGGTGCCGGGAATGGGGACGATGTCGTCACCTTGCGCCAGCAGCCACGCGAGTGCGACTTGCGCGTTCGAGACATGATGCTTTGCCGCGATATCGGCGATGGCATCGACGATCGCGAGGTTGGCGGGCAGATTTTCTTCCGAGTAGCGCGGGTCATTGCGCCGCCAGTCATGTTCTGGAAGCTCGTCGCGGCTGCGGATCGTGCCGGTAAGGAAACCCCGGCCGAGCGGCGAATAGGGGACGAATCCGATGCCGTTCTCGCGGCAGACACCGAGAATTTCTTCTTCCACGCCGCGTTCCCAGATTGAATATTCGCTTTGCAGCGCGGTGATCGGGGCCGCCTTGGCGGCGCGGCGCAGCGTCTCGGGGCCGGCCTCGGAGAGCGCGATGTGACGGACCTTGCCCTCTTTGACCAGTTCCATCATTGCACCGACCGTCTCCTCGATCGGCACCGAGGGATCGACGCGGTGCTGGTAGAAGAGGTCTATCGTATCGACGCCGAGCCGCCGGAGCGAAGCTTCGCACGCGCGGCGCGCGTTGGCGGGCGAACCGTCAACTCCGACGATTTTCTTGCCATCGAACTTGAAACCGAACTTGGTTGCTATCACGAGCCCGTCGCGCTTTCCCCGGATCGCCTCCCCAAGCAGTTCCTCGTTCGCGAAAGGCCCATAGATTTCGGCGGTATCGAAGAAGGTGACGCCGAGGTCGATCGCGCGGTGGATCGTGCGCGTTGCCTCGTCCATGTCGGCGGCCTCTCCATAGAGGATATTGCCCCCCTTGATCATCGGCATGCAGCCGATGCCGATCGCCGAAACCTGAAGTCCCTGGCCAAGCGTGCGATATTTCATGGCGTTTCTCCTGCCTTTTCGTCGGTGACCCCGTCAGCGGCATATTTGGTGGCGGCGACATCGGCGATGACATTGCCGAGCGTACGCCAGATATCGGGGAATGTCTCGACCGCGACGAGGAGGCCGAGCGGTGCGACGGGGACGCCCATCGACACGGCGATCGGCGCAATCGAGGTCACGAAACTGATCGAGCCGGGGAGGCTGACCGCGCTGAGTGCCGCGGCGACTCCGACCGCGAGGCCGATTGCCATCGTCCACGGCGTCAGCCCGATCCCGAACAACCAGGCGACGTAAATGACCACCGCGAGGTTCATCGCGGTGCTGGTGAAGCGGAAGAGCGCGACCGCGAGCGGCAGGATGATGTCGGCCTTCTTGGGATCGACCCCGAGGACCTCGGACGCCTTTAACATCGGGGGAAGGCTGGCGAGCGAGCTTTGCGTGCTGAGCGCGACGGCGAATGTTGGTATCATCGCGCGGATGAAGCGCGGCGGGGCCACGCCGGCGACCAGCCAGGCGAGGACGAGGCCGAGTATCACGCACGCGACCCCGATGCCCGAGATGATGAGTACATAGTGGAGGAGTCCGCCGAAGGCGGCAAATCCAGCCTTGACGGCAAGGGCGTAGCCGAGCGCGAACACCCCGATCGGTGCGAGTGCGAGAACCCAGCCGATTACCACGAGCATCGCGTCGCCGAGCGCCTTGAAGAGGTTCGAGAGGCTCGCGCGCTGCTCCGCGCCGATGCGGGTGATCGCGAAGGCGAAGATGGTGGTGAAGACAATGAGGGGCAGGACCGCGGTTTCGGCTGCGGCGGCAATGGGATTGGTTGGCACGAGGCTGAGGAGATAATCGGCAAAGGTCGGGGATGGCGGCGCCTCGACGGCCCCTCCAAGTCCGTGGCGAAGTGCATCGGCAGCGCTGGCCGGGAGCGGAAAGACCCGGAGAAGCAGGGGCGTGAGGAATAGCGACATGGTGCCGGTGATGACGATTGCGACGATGAAGGTCGCGACGGCACGCGCCGCGAGCGCGCCCGCCCGCGCGGCGTCGGCGGTCGCGGTGATTCCCGTGACCAGGAGGGCGACGATCAGGGGTACGATAGTCATCTTGAGCGCGTTGAGCCAGAGGAGGCCGACGGGCTCGATGATGCGCAGCGACGCGGTTGCCCCGGCGGGCGAAAGGCTTTCGACGCCGACTCCCAGCAGCATTCCGACGACGAGCGCCGAGAGGATGACCCATGCGGATTTCACGTTCAAATTCCTCGGGCAGTTGCTGGCCTGCTTGCCAAGCAAAAAAGGGTGACCTAGGGCCATCCCGGGGGCCCCGGGGCAAGCTCTTGTCCTGAGGTTTGGCTTAAGTAGCAGAGGTGCCATGCGCAAGTTTTTCGGAACCGACGGTATCCGCGGGATGACGAACGAGATTCCGATGACGGCCGAGGTGGCAATGCGCGTCGGCATGGCGGCCGGCGCCCATTTTCTCCGCGGGACGCACAAGCACCGCGTGGTGATCGGAAAAGATACCCGCTTGTCAGGCTACATGCTCGAGAACGCGCTCGTCGCGGGCTTCACGAGCGTCGGCATGGACGTCGTGCAGGTCGGCCCGATGCCGACCCCGGCCGTGGCAATGCTGACGCATTCGATGCGCGCCGACCTCGGCGTTGTGATCTCGGCGAGCCACAATCCTTTCCACGACAATGGGATCAAGCTGTTCGGCCCCGACGGCTACAAGCTGTCGGACGAGGACGAGGCGCAGATCGAGCTGCTGCTCGCCGAGGAGCCCAAGCTCGCGGGATCGGCGCAGATCGGCCGCGCGAAGCGGATCGAGGACGCGCGCGGGCGCTATATCCACGCGGTCAAGCAGAGCCTTCCGGAATCGGCGAGGCTCGACGGGCTGAAGATCGTTCTCGATTGCGCCAATGGCGCGGCCTACAACAGCGCGCCGACCGTGTTCTGGGAACTGGGCGCCGACGTGGTTGCGATCGGGGTCGAACCCAATGGCGTCAATATCAACGACCGGTGCGGCTCGACGGCGCCAGGCCTGCTGCAGGAAACGGTGGTTGCAAGCGGCGCCCATATCGGGATCGCGCTCGATGGCGACGCCGACCGCCTGATCATCGTCGACGAAAAGGGCGCGATCATCGACGGTGACCAGATCATGGGATTGATCGGCGCGAGCTGGGCGCGGCAGGGACGGCTGAAGGGTGGAGGGGTCGTTGCGACCGTGATGTCGAACCTCGGGCTCGAGCGCTTCCTGGAGGGCGAGGGGCTTCGGCTCGAGCGCACAAAAGTCGGCGACCGCTATGTGCTCGAACGCATGAAGAGCGGGGGCTTTAACGTCGGCGGCGAGCAATCGGGACACATGATCCTGTCCGACCATGCGACGACCGGCGACGGGACGCTGGCCGGGCTGCAGGTGCTCGCCGAGCTCGTGACATCCGGCAAGCCCGCGAGCGAGCTTCTTCACCAGTTTGACCCGGTGCCGCAGCTGCTGAAGAACGTGCGCTTCAAGGGCGGCAAGCCGCTCGAGGACAAACAGGTCCAGGCGGCGATTGCCGAAGGAGAGGGCGCGCTCGATGGCCGCGGCCGTCTCGTCATTCGTGCCTCGGGCACCGAACCCGTGATCCGAGTGATGGCCGAGGGTGATAACGCCGGCGAGGTCGAGCGCGTGGTCGACATGATTTGCGACGCGGTGCGCGTCGCTGCAGGAGAATAGATATGCTGGAAATGCGCCCCGATTGCGAACGCTGCGGCCGCGATCTGCCCGCCGACATCCACGGCGCCTTCATCTGCTCGTTCGAGTGCACTTTCTGCGCCGATTGCGCCGACAAGCTTGATGAGCGGTGCCCGAACTGCGGCGGCGACCTGCTCGACCGGCCGCTGCGTGAAGGTGCGGCGCTGGCGAAGTTCCCGGCGTCGACCGAGCGGCGCCATCCGGGGGCGCGATGATAATATCGGGGGCGGTTCGATGACGGCGCGCGTCCTGATCATTGCCGGGTCCGACAGCGGGGGTGGCGCAGGGATCCAGGCCGATATCAAGACGGTGACGATGCTGGGCGGTCACGCGATGACCGCGATTGCCGCGATCACGGCGCAAAACACGCTCGGCGTGCAGGGCGTGCACCCGGTTCCCACCGAAATGGTGCTGATGCAGATCGACAGCGTCGCGAGCGACATCGGCGTCGACGCGATCAAGATCGGGATGATCGGCAGCGCCGAAACGGCAGCCGCCGTCGCCGAGCGGCTTGCACGCCCCGACCTTGCGGGTGCACCGGTTGTTTTCGACCCGGTCATGGTCTCGACGAGCGGGTCGGTGCTCGCCGACGCCGCGACGATCCGTGCATTCGAGGCGCTGCTCGCGCGCGCCGCGGTGGTGACGCCCAATCTTGGTGAACTCGCGGCGCTGGGCGGCGAGGAAGCAATTCTCGCGCATGGCTGCGCGCTGCTGGTCAAGGGTGGTCACGGCGAGGGCGAGATGGTGACCGACCGGCTGCTCGAGGCCGATACGGGCGAGGTCGCAGGCTGGGAGGCCCCGCGGATCGACACAGCACATACGCACGGAACGGGCTGCACGCTTGCGAGCGCCACCGCGACCGGGCTCGCGCAGGGCATGCCCGTTGAGCCCGCGGTCGCGCGCGCGCGCGATTTCGTGCGCCTTTCGCTGCTCGACGCGCCGGGGCTTGGCGAGGGACATGGCCCGATGGGGCAGCAGGCGGTGCGCAATGACGGGCTGTTTACCGGCCCCGCGCTCAACCAGGTCACGCTTCCTGCGGCTGACTATGCCGCCTCGGTCGCCTTCTACAGGCAGATGGGGCTGACCCAGATCGTCGACAGCCCTGAAAAGGGATATGCGCGCTTCGAAGCCGCCAACGGCGTGACTTTCTCGATACACGTGGGCGCGGGCACGGCGGGCGGCGCAACAACCTATCTCGAAAGCGGGGCGCTCGATGCCTGGGTTGCTTATCTCGCGCGGCGCGGGATACGCTTCGACACGATGCCGAAGGACGAGGAGTGGGGCTGGCGCGAGGCGCGGCTCACCGATCCCGCGGGCAACCGCCTTTGCCTTTACCAGGCGGGCGAATATCGGAGATATCCCCCTTGGCGTATCTGACGGTCGGTGTCGACGAGGCCGGGCGCGGACCGCTCGCGGGCCCGGTGGTCGCGGCCGCGGTGATCTTGTGCGAGGGCGGGATCGACGGCCTCGACGATTCGAAGAAGCTGACCGCGAAACGCCGCGGCGAGCTCGAAAGCCTGATCAAGACCCGCTGCCGGTGGGGCATCGGCGAGGCAAGCGTGGCCGAGATCGACGCGATCAACATCCTGCAGGCGACCTTCCTCGCGATGACGCGCGCGGTCGAGGCGCTGGGCTGCGACCCCCATGAAGTGCTTGTGGACGGGAACCGGCTGCCGCGCTGGAAATATCGCGCCCGCGCAGTGATCGGCGGCGATGCGCTCCACCCCTGCATCTCGGCGGCGAGCATTATCGCGAAGGAGCACCGTGACCGCATCATGGTCGCGGCGGCACGCGACTATCCGGTCTTTGGCTGGGCGACGAACATGGGTTATGGTACGCCCGAGCATCTCGCGGCGCTGCGCCAGCACGGTCCGACGCCGCTCCACCGGGCCAGCTTCGCGCCGGTCGCGCAAATGCAGCTGGTCTGACCGGGGGGGAGGGGAGAGCCGATGCGCACCGGATTTACCGCCGAAGATGTCGGCGCGCAGACCGGGCGGCGCTTCCTCGTCACCGGCGCGAATGCGGGGATCGGCTTCCAGACCGCGAAGGTCCTTGCCGGACGCGGCGGGCATGTCGTGCTTGCGTGCCGCGATGGAGCGCGTGCCGAGGCGGCGATGGCCGCGATCCGCACCGAGGAACCCCGGGCCGACCTCAGCTTTCTGCGGCTCGACCTTGCGGACCTTGACCAGGTCCGCGAGGCAGCGGCCACGGTGCTCGCCGGGCCGCGGATCGACGTGCTCATCAACAATGCCGGGGTGATGGTTCCGCGGCGGACGCTGACGCGGCAGGGCTTCGAGCTGCAATTCGGGGTCAATCACCTTGGCCCCTTCGCTTTCACCGGCCTCGTTCACCCGCACGTCGGCGATCGCATCGTGATCACCGCCAGCCTTGCGCACAAGGGTGGTCACATGGATTACAGCGACCTTGCTGCGAGCCGAAGTTATCATGTCTGGCAGCGCTACCAGACGAGCAAGCTTGCAAACCTGCTCACCATGTTCGAGCTCGACCGGCGGCTTGGCGCTGCAGGCCGCAAGACGCGGGCCATCGGCTGTCATCCGGGCGTCGCTTTGACCGAACTCACCCGTCACCTGCCGATGCCGCTTCGCTATATGACCCCGCTTGCAACGCCCTTCTTCAACAGCGCCGCGCGGGGGGCCTGGCCGACGCTGCAGGCAGCGACGGGAACGAATGTCGAGGGCGGCGACTATCTTGGGCCGCAGGGGCTTGGCGAGGTGACCGGTCGCTCGGGTCCGGCGCGCGCGACCAGCATGGCGCGCGATCCAATGCTCGCCCGTGAGCTTTGGGAACGCTCGGTCGACCTTACCGGCGTCGATCCGGGAATTTAGGCGGTGCAAGAGGCGAGGGCGATGAAGCAGCATGTCATGGGCGAGGGGCCCCTCCACGATGCGGCGGGGCATCTTATCGACCCCGGTTATGCGACGCGCGAAGTTCGCCGTTACGACCGCACCGCAATCGCCGCCGATCGCGCGCGCATCAAGGAGTGGGATTATTATTGTGTCCTCAACGAGGATTTCGGGATTGCGCTGACGGTAGCGGACAATGGCTATGTCGGGTTTCTCGGCGTCTCGTGGATCGATTTGCGCGGGCGAAGCTTCGTGAATGAGGGTAAGGTGATCGCCGAGCCGATGGGAAGCATGGCGCTGCCGCCCAGCGCCGATGCCGGCGATATCGTAGAGGCCCAGGACGGGCTCGAACTTGCCTTCCGGCACGAGGTGGGGGGACGGCGGTTGACAGTTCGCGCGCCCGGTTTCGACGGCGGGCGCGGGCTATCGGGTGAGATCTGGCTCGACCAGCCCCCGATGGACCGGATGGTGATCGCAACCCCCTTTGCCGACGATCCGCATGCTTTTTACTATAACCAGAAGATCAACTGCATGCCGGCGCGCGGGCGCGTGCGGCTTGGAGCAGACGATCATGATTTTACGCCGGATTGCGCCTTTGCGGTGCTCGACTGGGGGCGGGGGGTCTGGACCTATGACAATATCTGGTACTGGGGCTCGGCGTCAGGGCAGGTAGACGGCCGCCCTTTTGGCTTCAACATTGGCTATGGCTTTGGCGATACATCGGCGGCGAGCGAGAATATGCTGTTCGTCGACGGCCGCGCGCACAAGCTTGGCGAAGTCGCCTTTCACATGCCGGACGGTGCTCCCGACAGCGGTCCGTGGCGCTTCACGAGCAATGACGGGCGCTTCGAGATGGATTTCACGCCTGCGGTCAACCGATGGGCCAAGGTCGACGCGGGTATCGTCAAGACCGAGCAGGACCAGGTCTTTGGCTATTTTTCGGGCGGGGTGATCCTCGATGACGGCGCGCGGCTGCCCGTGCGCAACCTGCCGGGGTTCGCCGAGAAGGTCTGGAACCGCTGGTAGGCGCCGCGCCAAGATTTTTTTTAAAGGTGAGTCCCTATCGCCACACCACCAGTGGTTGAGTCTGCCGCGCGCGGCGGACTCCATATGTCGTGGCAGACTCGTTTCGTTCTCACCCCCTTAACCATTTGGCGACGCGGATTCCCTAGAATCCCGAGCTTGACGGCGGCGATCGCCGGACTCATCAGGGCCTTCTTTGCAATCAAACAGGGGCGAGTGGCATGGGAGTGATGGAGCGGGTCAAGGCGCCGGCGGTGAAGCAGCGGGCACCGAAAATGGTCCCCGCGGTCCTGCCGCTCGACAGCATCTTGCAGGGCGATTGCGTCGAGATGATGCGCGCGCTGCCCGCGGGGTCGGTCGACCTGATCTTCGCCGACCCACCGTATAATCTCCAGCTCGGCGGCGACCTCACCCGTCCCGACGGAAGCCAGGTCGACGCGGTCGACGATGATTGGGACAAGTTCGACAGTCTCGCCGCCTACGACCGTTTCACCCATGCGTGGCTCAAGGAAGCAAAGCGCATCCTGAAGCCCGGCGGAAGCATCTGGGTGATCGGCAGCTATCACAATATCTTCCGCGTCGGGACGGCCTTGCAGGATCAGGGCTATTGGATCCTCAACGACATCGTCTGGCGCAAGGCGAACCCCATGCCCAATTTCAAGGGCACGCGCTTCACCAACGCGCATGAGACCTTGATCTGGGCGTCGATGGGGGAAAAGGCGCGCTATACGTTCAACTATCGCGCGATGAAGACGCTGAACGACGAGCTCCAGATGCGCAGCGACTGGCTGATCCCGATTTGCGGCGGGCAGGAACGGCTGAAGAAGGGCGGGCACAAGGTTCACCCGACGCAAAAGCCCGAAGCGCTGCTCTATCGAATCCTGCTTGCCTGCTCGAACCCGGGCGACGTGATCCTCGATCCCTTCTTCGGCACCGGGACCACCGGCGCGGTCGCGAAGCGGCTCGGGCGCCATTTCATCGGGATCGAACGCGAGGATGATTATATCGCGGCGGCGAAGGAGCGCATCGAGATGGCGCTACCGCTCGACGAGAGCGCGGTGAAGACGATGATGGCGCCCAAGGCCGCGACCCGCGTTGCCTTTGGCACGCTCGTCGAGTGCGGCATGATCGCGCCCGGAACGGTACTTACGGACGCCAGGCGCCGCTGGAAGGCGAAGGTTCGGGTCGACGGAAGCCTCGACTGTGCGGGGCAGGCGCCGGGGTCGATCCACAAGGTCGGTGCGGCCGTGCAGGGTGCACCGAGCTGCAACGGCTGGACCTTCTGGCATGTCGATAACGGCAACGAACTGCGCGTCATCGACGCGGTGCGGCAGGACTGGCTACTCGCGAACGAGGCCTAGGCCAATTACCCGGCAAATTTCCTCTCATGCTTTGAAGGCGCTGCCCCTGTTCCTTGACCAAGGAGAAGAGAGAAGGGTGGGTCGACGAGCCCGGCATCAACTAAGGGGGGGGGTATGTTTTCTCCACTAACCAAGGCCAGCCTTGGCAGCGCCTCGACCCGCGCGAAAATATATCTTCGCCCGGCTTGCTTCGTGGACCGGCCGCACGAGCTCGAGGAGGCCTGCATGCGTCTCTCCGACACCATGCTCTGGTTCGCCGCGTGGCACGTCAGTCTGCGCGATGGCGGCGCCGTCCAATCGGCCATTGTGCCGGTCTTCGAACTCGATGACTGGATTGGCGCCATGCCCGGCGCGCTGGCGGAAGCGGCGCGGGCAAAGCGCGCTTCAGTACAGCGCCCGCGCGGCGCTCTTGAACTCGGCGAGCGGACGGTGCGCCTCGGCGAGCCGCAGCTGATGGGCATTCTCAATGTCACCCCCGACAGCTTTTCCGACGGGGGAAAGCATGTTGACGCGGCGGCGGCGGCGGAGGCGGGGTTCGCGATGGCGTCGGCGGGGGCCGCGATTATCGACGTCGGCGGCGAGTCCACGCGGCCCGGAGCGCCGCTCGTCTGGGAAGGCGATGAGATCGGGCGGGTCGAGAGCGTGGTCGCGGCGCTGGCGAGAGGCGGCGTCGCGGTCTCGATCGACACGCGCAAGGCTGCGGTGATGGAAGCGGCACTCGCGGCGGGGGCGGCGATCGTCAACGATATTTCAGCCCTTCGCTACGATAGGCGCGCCATGGAGGTGGTGGCGGACGCACAGTGCCCGGTCGTGCTGATGCATGCGCCATCGGCAAAGAGCGACCCTCACGAAGGCGGCGGATATGATCATATACTCTTCGATGTCTACGACATGCTCGAAGAGCGGGTCGGGGCCTGTATCGCGGCGGGGATCGATCCTTCGAAAATCATCGTTGATCCCGGGCTGGGCTTCGGCAAGGGGATCGCCGACAATCTTGCGCTGGTGAACGGCCTTGCGCTCTTTCACACCCTGGGCTGCCCGATCCTTTTCGGGGCGAGCCGAAAGCGTATGATCGGCGCGCTCGACAACGAAGCCCCGGCCGACCAGCGGCTCGGCGGGACGGTCGCCCTCCATTACCAGGCGGCATCCGCGGGCGCGCAGTTGCTGCGCGTCCACGACATAGCGGAAAATCGCCAGGCGCTGCGCGTGTGGCGCGGCCTCAGGGACGCAGCGCTAACGGGCTAGAATCTCGGGAATTTGAATATGCTCGCGGATCAACGGCGCGGGCTTCCTGCGGCAAGCTAAGCGGCCGTATCGATGCCAAGATCGCTCAGTTTGCGGTAGAGGGTCGAGCGCCCGATGCCGAGGCGGCGCGCGACCTCGCTCATGCGGCCGCGATAATGGCCGATCGCGAGGCGGATCACGTCGGCCTCGATCTCTTCGAGCGGTCGGAGGTTGCCGTCGGGGAGATAGAGGGTGACCCCGATTGCTTCGCCGTTGATCGCGATCTCGCCCTGTCCGTTCGCCCCGCTCCCGCCAAGCGCCGCTTCGATCGCTGCGAAGTCGGCGCTGGTAAGCACGCCGGTCTTGCTCGCAACCGCGGCGCGAAACAGCACGTCCTGGAGCTGGCGGACATTGCCTGGCCAGGCATAGGCCGCGAGAAGGCGAAGCGCATCGTCGGTGACGCCGATCGGACCCATGCCGGGAAGACCACTGATCCGCGCGAGCAGGTGACGCGTGAGCGGGCCGACGTCGCCGCGGCGCTCGCTCAGCGACGGCAGGGTGAGCTGGGCGCTCGATAGCGCATAATAAAGGTCTTCGCGAAAGTGGCCGGCCTCGATCAGCTTGTCGAGCGGGCTCGCGCTTGTCGATATGATGCGGACATCGACGCTCTGGCGGATCGAGCCGCCGATCATCTGCACCTCGCCCGTATTGAGGAATTCGACGAGCTTTGCCTGCGTCTCGAGCGGGATGCATTCGACATGGTCGATGATGATGCTGCCGCCGTCGGCCTGGACGAGCCGGCCGACCTGGCGGTCGAAAGCCCCCGGAAAGGCCCCGCGTTCGTGCCCGAAGAGGCCCGAGCCGATCAATCCGGGCGACACCGCGGAGCAGTCGACCATGACGAGCTGGCCGCGCGCACGGGGGCTCGCGCTGTGGATGGCGCGCGCGAACACTTCCTTGCCGGTGCCGGGTTTGCCGTTGATCATCACGGGCACGCGCGAACGCGCTGCCTTGGCCGCGATCGCAAGCGCACTGCGGAAATTGGGGCTCGAGCCGATGATTTCCTCGAACGCGAGGGGCGCGCGCAGCTTCTCGGTGAGCGGGCGAAGCTCGCCCTGCGGGCCGGAGGTCGAGGCGACGCGGTCGAGCGCGCCGAGCAGCCGGTCGGGCGCGATGGGCTTCTGAACAAAATCGCTCGCGCCGGCCCGCATCGCGCTGACGGCGACCTCGACCCCGTTGCGCATCGTGATGACGATGAGGGGGAGGGCGGGGCGCCAGCGGCGCAGTTCGGCGACGAAGTCGGGAATAGGGATGCCGGGCGCGCCCTGGTCGACGAGTACCGCGTCGAGCGCCATGCCCTCCTGCGTTCCGAGCTTGGCAAGGGCGGTGTCGGTGTCGGGCGCGACCGTGCTGCGCCAGCCGCCGCGCGAAACCAGCGCCGACAGAAAGCGCTGCTGCGCCGGTTCGCTGTCGACGATCATCACCGTTCGTGTGTCGCGCGCGCTTGCCATTGCTCTTGAATCCGCCCCTTCGCTGGCCTGGCGGGCCATTACTCCGCTCGATGGGTCCGCTTTAGGCCGAAGGGGTAAAAGGGCGATTAAGGCCTTCGGGCATTCGTAAGCGGGGCTTGAGGATAGCCCTAGGCGTAGCTAAGACCTGCGCGAATCCAGATTCGTCCCGCGTAAAAGGCGTGCGCGAAGCGAGCAGCAAAGGGGAAGTGTCAATGTCGTCCGAGCAGGATATGAAAGCAGCGCAGGAAACCTATTCGGGCTTTCTGAGCCTGTTCAAGATAGGGGCGATCATCACGGTGCTCGTGACCGCCTTCGTTGTCCTTCTGCTCGCGTCCTGACCGGCCCGGCATGCGCATCGCCGTACTGAAGGAACTCGCCGCTGGCGAGACCCGTGTCGCTGCAACCCCCGAAACCGTCAAGAAGTTCATTGGCCTGGGGGCCGATGTTGCCGTCGAAGCGGGAGCGGGTGAGCAAGCCTCGATAGCTGATGCCGACTATGCGGCCGCCGGGGCGAGCGTTGGCAGCCGTGCCGAGACGCTGAAGGGGGCGAACATCATCCTCGGGGTGCAGGGGCCGGATCCTGCAACGCTGTCGGGTTTCGCCGAGGGCGCATGGCTTGCCGCGGGGCTCAATCCCTTTGGCGAACGCGGCCGCGTCGATGCTTACGCCAAGCTCGGGATCGAGGCGCTGGCGATGGAGTTCATGCCGCGTATCACGCGCGCGCAGTCGATGGACATCCTCTCGAGCCAGGCCAATCTCGCGGGCTACAAGGCGGTGCTCATTGCCGCGAACGCTTATGGCCGCGCCTTCCCGATGATGATGACCGCAGCGGGCACGGTAAGCGCCGCCAAGGCCTTCATCATGGGCGTCGGGGTTGCCGGTCTCCAGGCAATCGCCACCGCGCGCCGCCTGGGGGCGCAGGTGAGCGCGACCGACGTGCGTGCCGCGACCAAGGAGCAGATCCTCAGTCTTGGCGCCAAGCCGATCTTTGTCGAAAGCGTCGCGGGCATCGAGGGCGAGGGTGCGGGCGGCTACGCCACCGAGATGTCCGATGAATATAAGGCAGCCCAGGCTGAACTTGTATCGTCGCACATCGCCAAGCAGGACATCGTCATCACCACCGCGCTGATCCCGGGGCGACCGGCGCCGCGGCTGATTTCAGACGCGCAGATCGCCACCATGCGTCCGGGGAGCGTGATCGTCGACATGGCTGCCGAAAGCGGCGGAAATGTCGAGGGGTCGGCCGCGGGCGAGACGAAGCGCATCCACGGCGTCACCGTGATTGGTGCAAAGAATATTGCCGCCTTGATGCCCGCCGACACCAGCGCGCTGTTCAGCCGTAACCTCTTCAACTTCCTGTCGGCTTTCTGGGACAAGGAAGCGGGACGGCCTATCCTCGACGAGGAAATCGGCAATGCGGTTCGCCTGACCCAGGGCGGCAAGGTCGTCAATGAGCGGTTGCTCGCATAGTCAGCGAAGATCGGAGATATATCATGGATTTTATTGCGATTTTCTCGATTTTCGTCCTCGCCTGCTTCGTCGGCTATTTTGTCGTCTGGTCGGTGACGCCAGCGCTGCACACACCGCTGATGAGCGTGACCAATGCGATTTCCTCGGTGATCATCGTCGGAGCGCTGATCGCCAGCGCCGCCGCGGGCTCGCCGCTGTCGAAATGGCTCGGCCTCGCGGCCGTCGTGATGGCGAGCGTCAATATATTCGGCGGCTTCGCGGTCACCGAGCGCATGCTCGCCATGTACAAGAAAAAAGAGCGCTAAGGCGGTCATAGACATAAATTTTGACGAGCTGCCGAGGCGCGCTCGACAGGGGAAGAGTTCACATGCACGACGTCGCACCGATCAATCCCTGGGTGGCCCTGGCCTACCTGGTCGCCGGGGTTTTCTTCATCCTCGCGCTGCGCGGCCTCTCGTCGCCGGCCTCGTCACGTCGCGGCAACCGCTTCGGTATGGCGGGCATGGCAATCGCGGTCGTCACCACGCTGCTGACGCATGAGCTTGCAAACCCCGTCGAAGTCATCGGCGCGATTGCGATCGGCGCCGTCATCGGTATCGTGATGGCGCGCAAGATCGCCATGACCGCGATGCCCCAGCTCGTCGCGGCGTTCCATAGCCTCGTCGGCCTCGCAGCGGTCGCGGTCGCGGCAGCCGCCTATCTCAACCCCGGCGCCTTCGGGATTGCCGACGAAGCGGGGCAGATCTTCACCGTCAGCCGCATCGAGATGGGGCTCGGCATCGCGATTGGTGCAATCACCTTTTCAGGGTCGGTGATCGCCTTCCTGAAACTC
Source organism: Sphingomonadales bacterium (assembly GCA_044508875.1). Taxonomy (GTDB): domain Bacteria; phylum Pseudomonadota; class Alphaproteobacteria; order Sphingomonadales; family Sphingomonadaceae; genus Sphingopyxis; species Sphingopyxis flava_A. Next base: position 147,928 of record JBIQHE010000004.1, read on the forward strand.
AACGGCAACATGTCTGGCGCGCCGATCCTCCTGCCGCTGCGCCACGTCATCAATCTCGGGACGCTCGCCGCGATCCTGGGGCTCATCGCCTATTTCCTCACCGACCAGTCGCCCACGGTGTTCTGGACGATCACCGCGCTGAGCTTCCTGATCGGTTTCCTCCTCATCATTCCGATCGGCGGCGCCGACATGCCGGTCGTGGTGTCGATGCTCAACAGCTACTCTGGCTGGGCCGCCGCGGCGATGGGCTTCACCCTCCATAACACCGCGATGATCATCACCGGCGCGCTCGTCGGATCGTCGGGCGCCATTCTTTCCTACATCATGTGCCGCGCGATGAACCGGAGCTTCCTCAGCGTTATCGCCGGGGGCTTCGGCGCCGACGCGAGCGCCGGCGCAGGCGGTGCGAAGGAGCAGCGGCCGTGGAAGCCGGGCAGCGCCGACGACGCCGCCTTCCTGATGAGCCAGGCCGAGAATGTCATCATCGTCCCGGGCTACGGCATGGCCGTCGCGCAGGCGCAGCACGCGCTGCGCGAGATGGCCGACCTTCTCAAGAAGGAAGGCGTGAACGTCAAATATGCGATCCACCCGGTCGCGGGGCGCATGCCCGGCCATATGAACGTGCTGCTCGCCGAGGCGAATGTCCCCTATGATGAAGTGTTCGAGCTGGAGGACATCAACGGCGAGTTCGCGCAGGCCGACGTCGCCTTCGTCATTGGCGCCAACGACGTGACCAACCCGGCGGCCAAGACCGACAAATCATCGCCGATCTACGGTATGCCGGTTCTTGACGTTGAAAAGGCAAAGACAGTCCTGTTCGTGAAACGCTCGATGGGGGGCGTCGGCTATGCCGGGGTCGACAACGACGTCTTCTACATGGACCAGACGATGATGCTCCTTGGCGATGCGAAGAAAATGGCCGACGATATCGTCAAGGCGCTGAACGGCGGCGGGCACTAGACTTGTCGCGTTGCGCCTGCGAAGGATGGGGGCGCTAAGGCGGCGACGCAGCGCCGCCGCCGGCTCCCCGCCCTTGGCGGGGCGATGTATTCCAAAAGGGGTAATATGCGCAAAATCGGCCTGATCGGCGGCATGAGCTGGGCGTCGACCGAGATTTATTACCGCCATCTCAACAAGGGTGTGCAGAAGCGGGTCGGGACCAGCTGTTCGGCGCCGATCCTTCTCGAAAGCCTCAACTATTGCGACCTGTCGCGGCTGACGACGCCCGAGCAATGGGCGAATGCGAAGGACGTGCTTATACAGTCGGCCAAGCGGCTCGAGGATGCGGGCGCGACGGCGCTCATGATCACGGCGAACTCGATGCACAAGGTGGCGGAAGAGGTTGCGGCGGCGATCTCGATCCCGCTCATCCATATCGTCGACAAGACCGGCGAAAAGATGCGTGCCGACGGCGTCAAGTCGGCCGCGGTCATCGGCACAAGCAACGTCATGACCGAAGCCTGGTATCGGCAGCGGCTCGTGCGCTATGGGCTCACGCTCGCACCATATGACGGCACGCGCGCCGAGGAAATCGACCGTATCGTCTATGACGAGCTGATGCAGGGCAGGGTGACCGAGGATTCGCGCCGCACCATGCGCACCTTTATCACCGACATCGCCAAGCAACAGGTCCAGGCGCTCGTGCTCGCCTGCACCGAACTTGTCATGCTCGTCGATCCCGACGCCAATGTGCTGCCGATCTATGACGCGGCGCGTATTCATGTCGCCGCGGGGGTCGACTGGATTTTGGGCGACGCGCCCTAGGGCTTGCGCCGCGCCGGCGAGGCAGCGTCCGATCTACATCCCTGTCAGCAAGGCCTTGGCATCTCTTGCGGCTTGCCGCATGCTGCGAAAAAAGCAGGGAGAGAATTGATGCGAGTCCACTGGGTTTCGATGGCCGCCGCATTGGCCGTTGCCGCCACCCCCGCCGCCGCGAAAACAATCAGCGTCTCGGCAGACACCCCCGACGCGAACGAGAGACTGCAGGAAGCGTTAATTCTTGCAGAACCTGGCGATGTCGTCGAACTGGGCACAGGGGTCTGGAAGCTGACCGACGGCCTGTCGCTCGACGTGGACAATGTCACGGTGCGCGGCGCCGGCACCAAGGACGGCGAGGGTTCGATCCTCGATTTCTCGGGCCAGGAGGGAGCGGGCGAGGGGCTGCTCGTGACGTCAGACGATGTCTATCTCACCAATTTCGCCGTGCTCAACACGAAGGGGGACGGCATCAAGTCAAAGGGTGCCGACCGCATCGTCTACCATCAACTGCGCGTTGAATGGACCGCGGGCCCCAAGGAAACCAACGGTGCCTACGGTATCTACCCCGTTGAGAGCAGCGAGGTGCTGATTGACAGCGTCTATGTTCGCGGCGCGTCCGACGCAGGCATCTATGTCGGGCAGTCACGCGATATCATCGTGCGCGATTCGATCGCGATGGAGAATGTCGCGGGGATCGAGATCGAGAATTGTTACGACGCGGATGTCCACGACAATATCGCGACCAAGAACAGCGGGGGCATCCTGGTGTTCGACTTGCCGAGCCTCCCGCAGCAGGGCGGCCACAACGTGCGCGTCTTCGACAATGTGGTGAGCGACAACAGCACGCCGAACTTCGCTCCCAAGGGCAATATTGTCGCGAGCGTGCCGACGGGCACCGGGGTGCTGGTGATGGCAAATAGCCGGGTCGAGGTCTTTGACAATCTTCTCGCCGACAATGGCACGGCAAACGTCATGATCGTCGGCTATCGTTATCCATATGAGGACGAGAAATATCAGCCGCTGCCAAAGGATATCGCGGTCTGGGGCAACCAGCACGGAAATGCGGGTTTCGCGCCGGCCTTTCCCGGCGGCGCAGAGATCGCCGCGGCGATGGGCGGTAGCATTCCGCCGGTGCTGTGGGACGGTGCGGGAAGCGCTATCGTCAACGACGAGGTTGGCGTGCTGTCGCTGAACCTGCCGGACGTGGGCACGCCGCAGGCCGAAGCGAAACCGTCGCCGGTAGACCTCAAGGGTGAGGCGTCGCCGCCGCTGGCCGGTGTCACCTTGCCCGCAAGCATGGAGGCGCGCGTCCAGTGAAGCGCGTCGCGGCAGCGGCGAGCGCCGCCTTGCTGTGCGCGAGCGGTGCGGTCGCGGTCTCCGAGCCGGGACCAAACCAGGCGGTCATCGATGGCACCGAGATGCCGGCGAAGCTTTCTGCCTTCGGTATTTTCGAGGCGGGAACGAGCGAGCCGGTCGACGCCCTCTTGCCCTACACGCTGCACACACCGCTTTTCAGCGACTATGCCGATAAGCACCGCCTGATCTGGGTTCCACCGGGGCTAAAGGCCCGCGTCGCAGCAGATGGGCAAATCGAGTTTCCGGTAGGCAGCATGATCGTCAAGAGCTTCGGCTGGCCCGAGGCGAACGGGGGGCGCCCCATCGAGACGCGGCTCCTCCTCCACCGTGCGAACGGCTGGACCGCGCTCCCCTATATCTGGGACGCCGATGGCAAGGATGCGACCCTTGCCCTGGCGGGGCGCCGCTTGCCCGTACATATCAAGAGCCCGGGCGGCGAGGAGCACAGCATCCGCTATGCGGTGCCGAACAAGAATCAATGCAAGGAGTGCCACAGCAAGGCAGGCGCGATCGTCCCGATCGGGCCCAAGGCGGCCAATATCGATTTCGGTACTGCGCTCAGCCGCCCCGATTTCGCGCGCTTCTTTACCGAGGTGCCCGCGAGTGCTGCCCCGATGCCGCGCTGGGACAATCCAGCGAGCGGCTCGCTGGGGCAACGCGCACGTGCCTATCTCGATGTCAATTGCGCCCATTGCCACAATCCCGAGGGAAGCGCTTCGAACAGCGGCTTGTTCCTGCGCTGGAGTGATCCCATTGGTGTCAATTATGGCATTGGCAAGCGTCCGACTGCGGCGGGGCGCGGGAGCGGCGGCAGGGAGTTTGCGATTCTGCCCGGCGATCCCGATCAGAGCTTCCTCATCTACCGCCTCGAAAGCCTGGAGGCCGGGATTGCGATGCCCGAGGTCGGCCGCTCGACCGTGCACAAGGAAGGCGCGGCGCTGCTGCGGCAATGGATTGCCGAGATGCCGAAGGACGGGCATTAGGAGGCTCATGACCTCTCTCGTGCTCCATGATTATTTCCGCTCCTCCGCGAGTTTCCGCGTCCGCATCGCGCTCAACCTGAAAGGGCTCGATTACGAGCGGGTCGAGGTCAGCCTGATCGCGGGCGATCAGAAGAGCGATGCTTATCTCGCCCAGAATGCGCAGGGTTTCGTGCCGATGCTCGTCGCCGATGGCGCGACGATCATCCAGAGCCTCGCGATCATCGACTGGCTTGATCGCGCCTATGCCGAGCCGCGGCTGATCCCTGATGAGCCGATGCCGCGTGCGGTTGCGCTCGCGCAGGCGCATGTCGTTGCCTGCGACATCCATCCGCTCAACAACCTGCGCGTCCTCAAATATCTGAAGCGCGACCTCGGGCTCAACGAGCAGACCAAGGATCATTGGTATCGCCACTGGATTCTCGAAGGGTTCGATGCGCTCGAAGCCATGGCGGGCGAGGGGCGCTATCTGGGCGGCGACGCGCCGGGGATCGCCGACTGCTGCCTCGTGCCCCAGATGTACAATGCCCGCCGCTTCGACGTGCAGCTCGAGGCCTTTCCGCGTCTCGTCGCGATCGACGCCGCCTGCATGGAGCTTGAGCCCTTTCAAAAGGCACATCCAGACGCGGTGAAACCGGCGTGATCCGAAGGCTCGCGGGCGTGGCCGCGCTGGCGCTGCCGGCGGCGGCGATGGCGCAGGACGAGGGTGAGCCGGTCATCATTCCGGCGCGCTATGTCCCGGCCGAGGAGATTGTCGTCGTCGGGGGCGGATCCCTGAAGCCGACCGACGCCAATTCGGTCCAGTCGGCCGCGATCCTGCGCGACCTCGCTCCCGGCCTCGGCACGCGCATCGAAAATCGCCTGCGCGACGAGGGTGGGCTGGCGCAGTTTCGCCGCTCCGACGGTCGCAGCGCGCATCCGACGAGTCAGGGCGTGACGCTGCGGGGGCTGGGCGGCAATGCGTCAAGTCGCGCGCTGATCCTGCTCGACGGAGTGCCGCAGGCCGACCCTTTCGGCGGCTGGGTCGCATGGAGCGCCTATGATGCGATCCGGCCCGGCGGGGCTATCGTCGCGCGCGGCGGGGGGAGCGGGGTCGATGGACCCGGCGCGCTGGCCGGGACGATCGGCCTCTATTCGGACATGACCGACGGGATCGAGGCGAGCGCCGCCTATGGAAGCCGCGCCAGCGTCGACCTGTCGGGGAGCGCGGGGACGCGGATCGGCGATGGACAAGTTGCGATCGACGGCCGCTACAGCCGCGGCGACGGCTTCGTTCCGGTGGTCGCGGGCCAGCGCGGCGCGGTCGATCGCGCGGCGCCCTATGAGCAGGGCGGGCTGGGCTTGCGGCTGCGCTTCGATGCGGGGACCGACAGCCGCATCGAGGCGAGCCTGCGCGGCTTTTCCGACCGGCGCGACCGCGGCACCGATTTTACGGTGAGCAAGGTCGAAGGCATCGATGCCAGCCTGCGCTTTCTCCATCAGCCCGGCGCGGGCGTGCAGTGGCTTGCGCTCGCCTACCTCCAGCTTCGCGATTTCGACAGCGGTTTCGCGAGCATCGCGGCGGATCGGGACAGCGTCGCCCCCGCGCTTCGCCAGCGGGTGCCCGCGACCGGCCTTGGTGCGCGCGTCGAACTGCGCCCTGCGGTCGGGGGCGCCTTCCCGCTGCGGCTCGGCGTCGACTGGCGGCGGACGGTCGGGCGGACGCAGGAGGATTATATGTTCGCCGGGCTCGTCCCCGGCCGCCACCGGATCGCGGGGGGCAGCAGCGACACTGTGGGCGCCTTCGCCGAATGGACGTCGGGCGATGCCCACGACGGGCTCTTCTGGACCGCGAGCGCGCGCGTCGATCGCTGGTGGCTCGGCGCGGGCTACCGCTTCGAGACCAATATCGCCGGACCGGTGATCACCGACGCGAATTTTGCCGCGCGCCAGGGATGGGAGGAGAGCGGACGCGCCGGGGTGCGCTGGACCGCTGGGCCGATCGCGGTGCGCACGGCGCTCTATCGCGGCTGGCGCCTGCCGACGCTCAACGAACTTTACCGGCCGTTCCGCGTCGGACCCGATGCGACGGCCGCGAACGAGCTGCTGCGCCCCGAGCGTCTGTGGGGCGGCGAGGTGGGCGCCGACGTGACGCTCGGCAGCGCGCACCTCGGGGTCACATTCTTCCGCAATCGCCTCGAAAATGCGATTGCCAACGTGACGCTCGGGACCGGGCCCGGTAATTTCCCCGGCGTCGGCTTCGTCGCAGCGGGGGCGACCTACAGCCAGCGGCAGAATCTGGACGCGATCGACAGCAAGGGGGTCGAACTCAGCGCCGTGGCGCCGCTCGGCCCGCTGACGCTGCGCGCGAGCTATGCCTTCACCGACGCGCGCGTCGATGCCTCGGGCGCCGCGTCGGCGCTCGACCGACTGCGGCCGGCGCAGGTCGCGAAGCACAGCGGCAGCGCTTCACTGAGCAATCGCGGCGCGGGCCCGCTGGGAGGCTTTGCGACGCTGCGCTATGTCGGCAGGCAGAATGAGGACGATCTGGGGCTGCAGCGTCTCGGCGATGCGCTGACGCTCGATGCGGGTCTGTCTTGGCGCGTCTCGGATGCGATCAGCATCGAGGCGCGCGGCGAAAATCTTTTCGACGCGCTTGTCCCCGCGGCGATTTCCTCCGCGGGCGTCGTGGAGCGTGCGACGCCCCGGACGCTTTGGGTCGGGGCACGCTACGCCTTCTAGGCGGATTTAATCGCCAGCCTCTCTTCACACGCGCCGAACAGGCGATAAATACGGTCTATGGCCGCCAAGACGCTGAACCTCGACCAGTTCCTCCCCTATCGACTGTCGATAGCCTCCAACGCGCTCTCGGAACGGATCGCCGCCGACTATCAGAACCGCTTCGGTCTCAAGATTCCAGAATGGCGGCTGATGGCGGTGCTCGGCGAAGGCAAGCCGATGACGCAGCGCGAGCTGGTACAGGCGACGCGGATGGACAAGGTGACGGTCAATCGCGCCGCCAAGGCGCTCGCCGACCGCCAGCTCATCGCCCGCCAGGCGCATGAGGCCGACGGGCGGTCGCATCACCTGGAGCTTACCGAAACGGGCCGCTCACTCTACGATGCCATCGTTCCCGCGGCGCTCGCGACCGAGGAGCGGCTCGAATCGCATATCAGCGCAACCGAACGAACCGCGCTGATGGCGATCTTGGCAAAGCTCATTGCCGCCGCCGAAGATTATGGCTGACCCAAGCTATCGCGCCGCGCCCGCCGAGGCGCTGCGCGTCGAGCGGCTGGGCGAGGTGATCGCCATTTTTGACCGGCGGTCGATGCAGACGCATCTCGTCGTCTCGCCGCTGCCGGAGATATTGGCCGCCATGGGGAGCGAAGCCTGCAACGCGGCGCTGTTATCTGCCCGGCTCGCGGCGAGCTTCGAGCTTGCCGACGGCGAAGAGACACGGGCGCTCCTCAAGGAACGTCTGCGCGAACTCGCGGGGCTCGGTCTCGTGGAAGCCGTATGAGGTACAGCACACGCATCGCGGTTGGCCCGGTGCAATTTCGCATTGGCAGCGACTGGCGGGCGCCGATTGCGGCGCTCGAGACGCTTTATGCGGGCTATCCGCAAGACTCCCTGCGTCCGGCCGACGCGACGGTGCGCTTGTTCGCAGCGCGGCCGTGGCGGCGCTGGCTGCGTCCCTCGGTCCATATTGGCGGCGATTTCGTCGTGCCCGACGCCTTGCCGCTGCCGCTCTCGATGGGACTGCTCGCCGCCGAAATGGGGATGAACCTGCAGGTTGCGCTTGGCTGGCGGCGGCATCTGCTGCTGCATGCGAGCGCGGTCGCGCGCGAGGGGCGCAGCATCCTGATGTCCGGGGTATCGGGATCGGGAAAGTCGACGCTGGCAGCCCTGCTCGGCGAGGGCAGCTGGCGGCTGATGGGGGACGAATTCACACTCATCGATCCTGGAAGCGGTGATGCCTTTGCCTTTCCGCGCGCCGTGAGCCTCAAGAACGAGGCGATCGGGGAGGTGGCCGCCCGCGTGGACGCGGCGCGGCTCGGCCCGTTGCTCGCTGGCACGCCCAAGGGCGACATCCGGCACCTGGTTCCGCGCTCCGAGGCGGTCGCCGAAATGCACGAGCCCGCGCGCCCGGCGCTGCTTCTTTTCCCGCGCTTTGGCGGCGGGGCGGCAATCGAGCGACTCGGCGAGGGTGAGGCATTCGTCCGGCTGACCGAGGCGTCGACCAATTATACCGCGCTCGGAGAGGCGGGGTTCGAGGCGATGATGCGCCTCGTGCGCGCGGTCCCGGCGTTCGCCATTGCCTACCCCGACAGCGCCGCGGGGCTGGCGCTCGTCGAACAGCTTTGGGCCGAGGCGGCAGCCTAATGCGTGAGTCAAGCTGCATTCTTGAACCCGGTTTGGAAGGGTTGGTGTGTCTGGAGCATGGCCCAGAGGACGTTCACGCGCCGTCTGGCAAGGGCGATGACAGCCTGATGGTGCCGTTTTCCTTCGCGTCGCTTGCGGTCGTAGAAGGCGCGGCTGTCGGGGGATGCGAGGGAGCAGAAGGCGGCTTGGTAGAAGACGCGTTTGAGGCTCTTGTTGCCGCCGGTGGGCCGTCTGAGGAAGCGGGTTTTGCCCGATTGCCTGAGGACTGGGGCGATGCCTGCGGCAGCGGCGAGCGCGTCGGGCGAACGGAAGCGGGAGAGGTTGCCTGCCTCGGCGATAAGTTCGGCGGTGAGGATGGCCCCCATGCCGGGCAGGCTCTGGATGAGGGCCGCATCAGGGTGGCGGGCGAGCCGCTCCTTGAGATCGCGGTCGAGCTCACCGAGACGCGTGCGGGTAGCAAGCGCTTCCTGAGCGAGCTCGCGGATGAGGGTGGCAGTCATGGCCTCCCCGGGAACGACGATGGTCTGGGCGCGGGCGCATGCGAGAGCCTGAGCACAGATTGCCGCACCGCCGCGACTCGCCTGGAGATGGCGGGCGATGCGTTTGGCGCCAGCGCGACGCAGCTCGGCGGGAGTGACATAGCGGGTCAGCAAGTGGAGCGGACCTTTGGTGGTCAGATCCAGCGCGCGTTCGAAGGCGGGGAAGATGCCCGTGAGCAGATCGCGCATGCGTGCGATGCGCTGGGTCTGAGCCTGAACGAGGTCGCGACGCCGGCCGACGAGCAGCCTGAGCTCGATGTCGATCTCGGCTGCGGGCTCGATCACCCGCAGATCGCGGCGGCTACGGACCTGGTCGGCGATGGTGCGTGCATCTCTGGGATCGGACTTGTTCTCGCCGCCGACGGTGCCCTGGCGCGCGCGGTTGACCGCGAGGCCGGGGACGTGGAGCAGCGTGCAGCCCGACGCCGCGAGCATCGCTTCGGCAAGGCCGGCGATGCCGCCGATGACGTCGAAGCCGACGCGCACCGCGCCGTCCAGCGCAGCGAGTTCGTCGATGAGCGCGGCGATAGCTGCGGGATCATTGTCGAGCGCATGATCGATGAGCACTGTTCCGGCGTCGTCGATGGCAGTAATCCAATGCACCTCCTTGGCGATGTCGATGCCGGCGCTGATCTGCGGCATGATCTCCTCCTATGGCTGGTCGAACCTCGGCACCCCGTCTACGCCGTCTCCGCCCTATGCAGCGATCGATCGCAGAGCCTAATCAGCGGTCGAGACGAGTTGGCGGTGCTGGCGGATCTGCCACCTGAACCATCCTGGGCAGCCAGCATGAAAACCATACCAGCACCGCCGCCGTGCGATGATCCTGGCATGCCAGGATCATCGCGTCAGCTACTGTTCTCACAGCCGCAAAAGGATAGGGCGGTGTGAGCGCGGTCGGGACCCTCCTCGACCTCCTCGCCGGGAGGCGCGATGCCGCGACGCTCGCCCTTTGCGAATGGGACGGGGTGATTGGCGTCGCGCGCTCCGAGGCGATGCTCGCAACACTCGCGCACCGCCTTGAGAACGCCCATTTGCCGACGGGGGTCGCGTCACTCTTCGCCGACCAGCGCGCTGCCGCCCAGGTTGCCACCAAACAGGCCTTGTGGGAGGCCGAAATGGCGCGCCGCGCGCTGGTGAGCGAGCGCATCGAGTTCGTGCTGCTGAAAGGAACGGCCTATGCCGCGGCGGGACTTTCGTGCGCCGAGGGACGGCAGATTGGCGACCTCGATATCCTCGTCCCCGTACACGACATCGGGCGCGCCGAAAATGAGCTTCTCGAGGCGGGGTGGGAATGGGTCAAGTCCGATCCCTATGATGACGCCTATTACCGCGAGCATATGCACGAGTTGCCACCGCTGATCCACAAGGCACGCGATCGGATGATCGACGTCCACCACACGATCCTGCCGCGTACACATCGCACGACGCCCGATCCGCTTGCGCTGGTGGCAGACGCGGTGATGACGAAAGGCGGCTTTGCGGTGTTGGCACCCGCCGACATGGCCTGCCACTGTGCAGCGCACCTCCTCGCCGACGGTGATTTGCAGGGAGGACTGCGCAACCTGTGGGATTTTCATTGCCTGGCGCGCGATTTCGCCAAGGCTGACCCGGGCTTCTGGGGCCGTCTCGACGCGCGCGCGGAGAAGCACGGTCTGCGAGGAACGGTCCACCGCGCGGCCCGGCTCGCGCGCGATCTTTATGGCGCGCGGCTTCCCGAGGGCTGGGACCGGCGGAACCCGCGCGACCGCTGGTTCCAGCGCCGTCTTTGCGCGCGCGATGATTGGGGGAGGGCGAGCAATTTCGCGCTCCAGCAGGCTTTCTACATCCGCTCGCACTGGCTGCGAATGCCGCCGCGGATGCTCGCCCGGCATCTATGGACCAAATGGCGCAAGCGCGCTGCGCGGTAACCGGGGGGCTTCTTCTCGTCGTTACTGGATGCGCTGCAGCTTCACGCCTTCGGCGGCAAGCATCGCCGGAACCCCGTCGGCACCGACGAGATGGCCTGCACCCACCGCGACCATCACCGTTCCCGGCTTTGCCATCCGGCGCTTGATCCAGGCGCTCCAGGCGCGGTTGCGACCGGTGATGATCGCCTCGCGCGCCTGAGGGACCGCATCGACGTCTTCGTTGATCACTTTTTCGAGCGCCGCCACGTCGCCGCGCGACCAGGCTGCGGTCAGGGCCCGGACATCGGCAACCGCGTCGGCGGCGCCCTCGGCCGCGCTTGCAAGCAGCGCACGCTGCGCTGCGGGATCGAGCATTTCGAACAGCATCAGCTGGCTCCGGGCGGTTTCGAGGCCGCCGATCGGCTTTCCCGCGGCGCGGAAATTCTCGGTCAGCCGCGCCTCGACGCCGTTATCGGGCGTGAGCGCGGCCTTTTGGGCGACGCGCTGGCCCATGAGGACCATCACCGCCCAATCGTCGAGCGCATCGGCCCGAAAGTCGGGGCCACCCGCTTCGAGCGCGCGATAATGAGCAAGAGCCGCTCCTGTCAGCCGCTTGTCGATGGGGAGCGGCGTATCCCGCGGAGCGAGGCGAGCAAATTCCTCGCCCGCCGCGGCGAGTTCTCGCGGCGATAGCTCCATCACCAGTTCGTCGGAGGCCGCGGCGGCCTCAGCGACCTTGCCGCCGTCCCAGCGGGTGTTTCCAGGAAGCGCGTGCATCGTCCCGAGGAGGTAGATGCGCGTATCCTCGTCTTCGGCAAGCCACATCGCCGGATGGGCTTCGAGCGTCTCTTCGCGCGGCGAACAGGCCGTGAGCAGGCAGGCGACGAGGGCGGCCGCGATACGGCCGTCCCGCAAGAGGGCAGGGCGGCCCGCGACGGTCAATATTCGACCCGCGTCACGGTCAGGCCGCGTTCCTCGAGATAATCCTGCACGCCTCGCTTGCCTGCCAGATGGCCGGCGCCGACCGCGATGAAGACCGTTCCGGGCTCGTCCATCCGCGCCCTGATCTGGTCGGCCCAATTGGCGTTGCGCCGATAAAGCAGGGCCTCGGCAAGCTCGGGCGTCGCCGCGAGGCTATCGTTCATCGTCGCGGCGAGCGCATCGGGATCGCCATTGCTCCACTGCTCGACCAACGTGTCGAGCGTCAGCCCGAGATTGTCGATGTCCTTCACGACAGCGTTGAGGAAGGCGACCTGCTGGTCCTCGGGAAGTGAGTCGAAGAGGCCAAGTTGCTGCTCGACCGTTTCTAGTCCGGCGACGGGCTTGTTTGACGTCTTGGCAAAGCTCGTCAGCTGCTTTTCGGCGCCCTGGTCAGGGTGGTAACCGACCTGGACCAGCGGCAGCACCGACAGGGTGAGCGCCGCGAACCAGGGTTCGAACATCTCGAACTGTGCCGGCGGCACGCCCAATTTGGTCATTGCGGCCTCATAGGCTTCCCGGTCTTCGGGCGTGAGCCGCGACGAGAGCGTCTTGCCATCGGGGTCGATCGCGAGCGGCAGCGTCAGCTTCGCCATTTCAGCCTGGTCTTCTGGCAACACGATCTCGAGCATGAGCTGGTCAGACGTGTCGAAGGCGTCCTTCACCGCCTCGTCGAACCAGCTAAGGCCCGGTTTGAGGGCATGGATCGTGCCGAACAGGTAGATTGTAGTATCCTCGTCCTTCACCACCCACAGGGCGGGGTCGGCATCGACGACGGCGGGCTGCGTCGCCGCCGGCTCGGCAGGAGCGACCTGCGCAGCGGGTTCGGCCGCCATGCTGTTGCCGGGGATGAGCGCGCACTGTGCCAGCGGGATGATCGCGCAGGTGGTGGCGAGCGTTTTGAACCATTTTTTCATCAGGGGAGACCTTTCTGGGGGGGCAAGTGTAGCGGTTGAGCGAAAAGTGAAAAGAGGCTCAGCGAAACTTCAGCCATAGATAGACGAGGCCGTTGACCAGCAAAGACAAGAGGAACAGCGGCATCACGTCGACCGCCGGCGCGAGCGCCGCGCGATGGAGAACCCACCACACCGGCGCGGGAAAGATAAAGGCGTACCAGCCAGCAAGTCCCGCCCACAGCCATGCGCGCTCTTCATGATCGTCTATTGCTCGGTGATAGAGGGTCATGCCAGCCGCGAGGCCGCCGGTCCACAGCAAGGAGGCGCCGACCGCGAAGCCGGGACTCAGCGCGCCGCCGCTGAAGAGGTCAGCCGCGCTGCGGCCCTTGTCCTGGTCGAGCACCATCCATCCGCCGATGATGCCGCCGATTATCGCGGAGAGGCCGAGCGCCGACCAGTAGCGGCGCTGGCGCTGCGAGAGCGCGCGGAACCACCCCGCGTAGCGGCGGAAATAGAGCGCAAGGCCCCCGGCGCCGACCGCTGCGGCGACGAGCGGGCCGACGAAGATGGGAAGCGCCCCATTTCCTGCATCGCCCGCGGATGCGTTATAGCCTGCGAAGACGCCCGCAAGCGTCACCGCGGCAAGGCAAATCAGGAGGGGCCAGATAAATCCCGGGGCCTGCGCCACTGCCGTGTCGGTTTCCACCGCCTTATCCTTCAAAGCCATCGTCGAAAATCTCCTCGATCGGGATGCTGAACAACCGCGCCAGCTTGAAGGCGAGGGGGAGCGAAGGGTCGTACTTGCCGGTTTCGATTGCGTTCACCGCCTGGCGCGACACGTCGAGGCGCTGGGCCAGTTCCGCCTGGCTCCAATTCCGCATCGCGCGCAGCACTTTCAGCTGGTTCTTCACGCGGTCTATCGTCCCTTGGTCATGCATCCCTGACCCAATGTCAGGTGTTGTTGACAAAATGACAGGATTCGCTGACCGCGTCAACCGGCACGGATCGGCCCTGGTCAAACGGCACTTTTGCTGCCGTCTGCCGCGCGCGACCCTTGACCCTGCGCCCGCGCTGCGCCAAGGGCTGCGGCAATTGTTGCACCTGCGAAAGAAGGCGAAACGTGGCCGACGCGGCGGATAAGACACCCCTTAGCTTTCAGGACATGATCCTGACGCTTCACGCCTACTGGTCCGCTCGCGGCTGCGCAGTTCTCCAGCCCTATGACATGCGCGTCGGCGCGGGAACCTTCCACCCGGCAACTACGCTACGCAGCCTCGGTCCTGAGCCCTGGAACGTGGCCTATGTCCAGCCGAGCCGCCGGCCCACTGACGGCCGCTACGGTGAGAACCCCAACCGTCTCCAGCATTATTACCAATATCAGGTCATCCTGAAGCCGTCGCCCGCCGACCTGCAGGAACAATATCTTGGAAGCCTTGCCGCGATCGGAATCGATCCCTTGCTTCACGATATCCGCTTCGTGGAGGACGACTGGGAATCACCCACGCTGGGCGCATGGGGCCTCGGATGGGAGGTCTGGTGCGACGGAATGGAGGTGACCCAGTTCACCTATTTCCAGCAGATGGGCGGCTTCGATTGCAAGCCTGTCGCAGGCGAGATCACCTACGGGCTCGAACGCCTCGCGATGTATATCCAGAACGTCGACAATGTATACGATCTGCGCTTCTCCGACCCCGTCGGCGACGTGCCGGGAGTGAGCTATGGCGACGTGTTTCTCGAGAATGAGCGCCAGTTCTCCAAGTGGAATTTCGAGGTCGCCGACACCGACACGCTCTTCGCGGGCTTCAAGGCCGCCGAGGAGGAATGCAAACGCGCAATCGGCGCGGGCGTCCCACTCGCTGCCTATGACCAGGCGATCGAGGCGAGCCATCTCTTCAACCTCCTCCAGGCTCGCGGCGTGATCAGCGTCCAGGAGCGCGCCAATTACATGGCCCGCGTCCGCGACCTCGCGAAAGGCAGCTGCAAGGCGTGGATCGACAGCCAGTCGGAACGCTGGACCGCGCAATACCCGGGGTGGACGCTGTGACCGATTTCCTCCTTGAATTGCGCAGCGAAGAAATCCCCGCCCGGATGCAAGCCGGAGCGCGCGCCGAGCTTGCAAGGCTGTTCCGGGCGCAGCTCGGCGCAGCCGGCCTTGATGCCGGCGAGCTGACCGTCTGGTCCACGCCGCGCCGTCTTGCACTCATTGCACGAAAGCTTCCCCATGCGACCGCCGCGGTCAGCGAGGAAATCAAGGGCCCGCGCACCAGTGCGCCGCCCCAGGCGCTCGAAGGTTTCCTGCGCAAGACGGGATTGTCGCAAGATCAGCTCGAAGATCGCGATGGCATATATTTCGCCGTGATAGACAAGCCGGGGCGCGCCACCAAGGACGTTCTGGCAGAGGCGATCCCGGCGATTGTCCGCAGCTTTTCCTGGCCCAAATCCATGCGGTGGGGCCGCGCGAGCGCGAGCAGTGAGAGCCTGCGCTGGGTCCGACCGCTTTCGGGGATCGTCGCGATCTTTGGCGAGGAACTGGTGCCGTGCGAGATCGGCGGTATCAAGTCGGGCTTCGCGACGCGCGGCCACCGCTTCCATTGCCCGGGCGAGATCACGATCGGTTCGGCGGCCGACTATGCGGAAAAGCTGCGCGCCTGCCACGTCATCGTCGACCATGAAGAACGCGCAGCGATCATCCGCGGCGGCGCCGCGGCCGCGGCAGCCAATGCAGGTCTCAGCCTCGTCGAGGACGAGGGACTGGTGATCGAAAACGCGGGCCTCACCGAGTGGCCGGTGCCCTTGCTGGGCCGCTTCGATGACGCCTTCCTGGAGGTCCCGCCCGAGGTCATCCAGCTTACCGCCCGCGTGAACCAGAAATATTTCGTCGTGAATGCGCCGGGCGGCAGGCTTGCGAACGGCTTCATTTGCACCGCGAATATCGACGCGAGCGACGGCGGCACGGAGATCGTCGCGGGCAACCGCAAGGTTCTCGCTGCGCGTCTCTCCGATGCGCGCTTCTTTTGGGAACAGGACCAGAAGAAGACGCTCGCGCAGCACGCCGAGAAGCTCTCGAGCATCACCTTTCACGAAAAGCTGGGCACTGTCGCCGACAAGGTCGAGCGGGTCGCGAAGCTCGCCGAGTGGCTGGCAAGCGAAGCCATCGTCCCGGGCTGCGACCCCGCGCTGGCGCGCCAAGCCGCGGAACTCGCCAAGGCGGATCTCGTCACCGAAATGGTCGGCGAATTCCCCGAACTGCAAGGGTTGATGGGCGGCTATTATGCCCGCGCCGAAGGCCTTGCCGACGCGGTCGCGGACGCGATCCGGGATCATTACAAGCCGGTCGGACAGGGCGATGATGTGCCTGCTGCGCCGGTGACGGTCGCGGTGGCGCTCGCGGATAAGCTCGACACGATCGCGGCCTTTTTTGCCATCGACGAGCGGCCCACGGGATCGAAGGACCCGTTTGCGCTCCGACGGGCTGCTCTCGGTGTTATCTCGCTGATACTGGCAAACGACGTGCGGGCGGGGCTGAACGACCTGATTGGAAAAGCGGCCGAGGGCCTTTCCTCTATCCCCGCGGCAAGGCAAATGCCGGACGCCGCTCGCGCGTCCGGCGGCGAGGCCGGAGGCGCGAAGGGCGCCGGACTTGGCGTGGTGGAATTTTTCGCCGACCGCCTGAAGGTCCAGCAGCGCGAAGCCGGGGTTCGCCACGACCTTATCGACGCGGTTTTTGCGCTCGGCGGCGAGGATGACCTGGTTCGTCTGCTTGCCCGGGTGAAGGCGCTTCAAGCCTTTATGTCGACTAAGGATGGCACCAATTTGCTCGCGGGTTACAAGCGCGCCGCGAATATCCTGAAGCAGGCGGGCGATACGAACGCCGCCGCTGGAGCGCCGCCGACCGAGGCCGACGCCGCGCTTCTCGCCGCGCTTGACGCTGCCGAACCCGCCGCCGCTGCGGCGATTGGAGACGAGCGTTTTACCGATGCGATGGCCGCGCTCGCGTCGCTTCGCGCGCCGATCGATGCCTTTTTCGAAGGTGTGATGGTCAACGACCCCGACGAGGTCGTTCGCGCCTATCGTCTCGGCCTGCTCGCACGATTTACCAGCGCGGTGCATGGCGTCGCCGATTTCTCGAGAATCGAGGGCTGACGCTACGGCGATCGGCCCATATTTATAACGTACGAAGTAAAACTGAATCGACCAACCCGGATTGCATACCTATCCAGCCGCAACCTCCTCCCCGGGGCAGCAGGAGTTTATGATGACGAAGATGGTGCATTTGTTCGGCGGCGCGGCCACGACGGCCGAGCGTTCGAAGGAATTGCTGGGCGGAAAGGGCGCGAACCTCGCCGAAATGGCGTCGATCGGTCTGCCGGTGCCCCCGGGCTTTACGATCACCACCGAGGTTTGCACCGCCTATTATGCGAACGGTGAGCAATTTCCGGCGGGCCTTGCGGCGGACGTCGAGAACGGCATCGCGCATATCGAGGGCATCACCGGCAAGCGCTTCGGCGATCCTGGAAACCCGCTGCTTGTCTCGGTTCGATCGGGCGCGCGCGTGTCGATGCCCGGCATGATGGACACGGTCCTCAACCTCGGGCTCAACGACCGGACTGTCGTGGGCCTCGTCGAGGCGTCGGGCGACCCGCGCTTCGCCTGGGACAGCTACCGCCGCTTTATCCAGATGTATGCCGACGTCGTCATGGGGCTTGATCATGCCGCCTTCGAGGAAGCGCTCGAAATCGCCAAGGAGGATAAGGGCTTTTATCTCGACACCGAGATGACAGCCGAAGATTGGCAGGCGCTGGTCACCGAATATCAGGCAATCGTGGAGCGCGAGACGGGGGCGCCTTTCCCGCAGGAGCCCAAGGACCAGCTCTGGGGCGCGATCGGCGCCGTCTTCGCGAGCTGGGAAAGTGACCGCGCGAAAGTCTATCGCCGCCTCAACTCGATCCCCGGTGAGTGGGGGACCGCGGTCAATGTGCAGGCTATGGTGTTCGGCAATATGGGCGACACCTCGGCGACGGGTGTTGCCTTTACCCGCGATCCCGCAACCGGCGAGCGCGCCTGGTACGGCGAATGGCTGATCAACGCGCAGGGCGAGGACGTGGTCGCGGGCATCCGCACGCCGCAGTATCTGACCAAAGCCGCCCGTGAGAAAGCGGGTGCCAAGCCGCTGTCGATGGAAGAGGCGATGCCCGAAACTTTCGCCGAGCTCGGCCGCGTCTTCGACACGCTCGAGACGCATTACCGCGACATGCAGGACATCGAATTTACCGTCGAGCGCGGCAAGCTCTGGATGCTTCAGACGCGTTCGGGCAAGCGCACCGCCAAGGCGGCGCTCAAGATCGCGGTCGACATGGCGGCCGAGGGGCTGATTTCCGAAGAAGAAGCCGTGCAGCGCGTCGACCCCGGCGCGCTCGACCAGCTGCTTCACCCGACGCTCGACCCCGACGCCGCGCGCGACGTGCTCACGAAGGGCCTGCCCGCAAGTCCCGGCGCCGCATCGGGCAAGATCATGTTCGACGCCGACAGCGCCGAAAAGGCGGCAGGCATGGGCGAGGCGGTGATTCTCGTGCGCGTCGAGACCAGCCCCGAGGACATCCACGGCATGCACGCTGCGAAGGGCATTCTGACCGCCCGCGGCGGGATGACCAGCCACGCGGCGGTCGTCGCGCGCGGCATGGGGCGTCCGTGCGTCTCGGGCGCCGGCGGCCTCGCCATTGACGGCGCCGCGCGCGTGCTGCGCGTCGGGGGACGTGAACTGCGCGAGGGCGACGTGATCACTCTCGACGGCTCGACCGGCGAGGTGATGGCGGGCGAGGTCCCGACTTTGCTTCCCGAACTGGTCGGCGATTTCGCGACGCTGATGGAATGGGCGGACAAGGTGCGCCGCATGAAGGTTCGCACGAACGCCGAAACGCCGCAGGATGCGCAGGTCGCGCGCGATTTCGGCGCCGAGGGCATCGGGCTCTGCCGCACCGAGCACATGTTCTTCGACGCTGCACGCATCACCGCGGTGCGCGAGATGATTCTCGCCGATAGCGAGGAGGGACGCCGGGCTGCGCTCGCCAAGCTGCTCCCTGAACAGCGGGGCGATTTCGCCGCCATCTTCGGCGTGATGGCCGGTCTCCCCGTGACCATCCGACTTCTCGACCCTCCGCTCCACGAGTTCCTGCCGACGCGCGAGGAAGACTTCGCCGAGGTTGCCGCCGCCGCGGGCGTCGGGATCGAGGCGCTCAAGGCGCGTGCCAACGAACTTCACGAGTTCAACCCGATGCTCGGCCATCGCGGCTGCCGCCTGGGCGTGACCTATCCCGAGATCTACGAGATGCAGGCGCGCGCGATCTTCGAGGCGGCGTGCGATGTCGCTGCCGAAACCGGTGCTGCGCCCGTTCCCGAGGTCATGATCCCTCTCGTCGCAACGCGCCGCGAGTTTGACCTGATGAAGGCGGTTGTTGATACAGCGGCGAAAGCGGTGTTCGCGGAGAAGGGGCGCGAGATCGACTATCTCGTCGGCACGATGATCGAGCTGCCGCGCGCCGCGTTGATGGCGGGCGAGATCGCCCAGTCGGCCGAATTCTTCAGCTTCGGCACGAACGATCTCACCCAGACGACGATCGGCATCAGTCGCGACGATGCGGGCCGCTTCCTCACGCAATATGTCGACAAGGGCATTTTCGTCACCGATCCGTTCGTCAGCCTCGATGTCGAGGGTGTCGGGCAATTGATCGAACTTGCAGCAGAACGCGGCCGCGCCGCGCGCACCGGCATCAAGCTCGGCATTTGCGGCGAGCATGGCGGTGATGCGCCGAGCATCCATTTCTGCGAAAAAACGGGGCTCGATTACGTCAGCGCCTCGCCGTATCGCGTGCCGATCGCACGGCTCGCGGCGGCGCAGGCGGCGCTCAGGAAGAAATAGGGAAAAAGGGGGTTGCGCACCCGCGCAACCCGCCCTAAAGGCGCCTCTCCACGCACCCGTAGCTCAGCTGGATAGAGCACCAGACTACGAATCTGGGGGTCGGACGTTCGAATCGTTCCGGGTGCGCCATTTCCCTATCAGGGGAGAAAAATCCCGCCGGGACGGGTGGCGGGTGAACCAAGTCTCGCTTGAGACTTTATTGAAATTCACACTCGACAATCTTGCTGCCTTTTCCATCAGGGTGGCGTTGGCACATCTGATACCGCTCGGCGTCGGACATATTCTAGACGCGATGCCGTCGAAGCCTGGTCGTTGGTCCGATTTTCTTGCCATGCAGGAACCCGCATCCAATCCTTATGCGCTGGCCCATCCTCATGGGCCGCCTGCTATTCGCGCTGTTTGGTAGCAACAATCCCGCGATCTCCGATCTTCGGCTCGTCACCGATCACGATCAGATGCCCGACGACATTCTGGAATGCTAGGCGACCTGCTATTGGTGCCTGCAAGCCTGCACGGCGGCACCGCCCAAATAAAGGAGAGCGCGCGGATCGCGGACCTGCTTTCCCCGGTCAGCGAGAGAGTCTATCTTCTGCCCTTGCCCAGCAGAGAAGAATTGCTCGGGTCGGAGACGAACTTGTTCGTGTCGCGGATGAGTGACCGCTACGCAGCCACGCTCGGCGTCGATACGACCGTGATTATCAAGAATCATCGGGAATTGGTACGCGGCTGTCTCGGCAGCCGGAATGGACTTGTTTCGTCGGATCGCCGGGCGGCGTGAGGCATAAAACTGGATTTATGCCTCAAAATATACCAATATATGAGTTATAAAAAAGGCGCTTATAGCTCACGTCATGGAATTGGCAGTACCCTGATTGGCCCGGCTTTCGCTGGGATAGCAGCGCGCTGGAGGCGTAAGAGGCGCAATTCTTGCAACGCGCGGGCTTGCAGATCGGATCAGTCAGGCATTTCGACGCCGAGGTGCATCGCTCAATCACCATCGACGTGCTGACGGGCGAGGCGCTCAAGACTTCCGAACTCGAAGGCGAAATCCTGAACCGCGAAAGCGTTCAGTCCTCCATACTGCAACAGTTCGGACTGACCACGATCTGCGCAACGGTGTTCTGAAACACGCCGAGCAAATTGATTCCGCCCTGACGATAGAGCGTCAGGATTTCATAGAAATTGCTCACATAGAGCTGCCCCCATTCCTCGCCGACGACGAGGGTCCGCCGATCTCCATGCGCATCGGCGAAACGCTCGATGACAGCCGCAGCCATGGCGCCGACTTAGGGGCAGCTGCTATCGCTGCGCGCGTTCCCATTGCGATCCGTCGCCGCACGCAAGACCATGTTCCAGATAGGTGATCCACTCTGCCAGGGGCTGGGATAGGGTGTTCGAAGTGGCGCTATAAAGGGTGCGCAATTTCCCCTTTTTACCGGTTTTGCAGTGCCTGTGACTGCTTCGCATCGGCTTCGTCGATCGCGAGCAAAGACGCGCCGCGCGTCTCGCGCATCACGAGCGCGGCGATCAGGCTGACGGCACCTGCAAAAAGGATATAGAGGGCGATCGGCGTCCAGCTGTCATACTCGCGCAGCAAGGCGGTGCCGATCAGCGGCGCCCACGACCCCGCGACGATTGCGGTGGCCTGATAGCCGAGCGAAACACCCGAATAGCGCATCCGCGTCGGGAACATTTCCGCCATGATCGCGGGCTGAGAGGCATACATGAAGGCATGGATCGCAAGGCCGAGCATGACCGCGGCAAGGATCACCATGGTCGCCCCGCTGTCGAACATGGGAAAGGCTGCAAAAGGCCACGCCATGGTGAGGGCCGCGCCCGCGATATAGACGGGACGCCGGCCGATCCGGTCGGCGAGGGCGCCGACGAGCGGGATCACGATGACATGCAGGATATGCGCCGCGAACAGCAGGGCAAGGATGCGCGTCGTGTCGATCGCGCGGTGGTGGAGATAGGTGATCGAGAAGGTGACGATCATGTAATAGACGATATTCTCGCCGAAGCGCAGCGCCATCGCGGTGAAGACGCCGCGCGGATAACGCTTGAACACCTCCACAAGCCCATAGCCTGCTTCGGCTGCGCTTTCGGCCTTTGCCTTTGCCGCCTCGAAGATAGGCGAATCGCTGACCTGGGTGCGGATATAATAGCCGATTGCGACGATAACGACCGACAGCCAGAAGCCGACGCGCCAGCCCCAGGAGAGGAAAGCCTCTTCGGTGAGGGTCGCCGACAAGATGAGCAGAACGACGGTTGCGAGGAGATTGCCGAGAGGCACACCTGCCTGCGGAAAGCTGCCCCAGAAGGCGCGGCTCCGATTGGGGCTGTGCTCGGTCACGAGCAGGACCGCGCCTCCCCATTCGCCTCCGAGGGCGAATCCCTGGATGAAGCGTAACAGGACGAGCAATGCAGGCGCCCAATAGCCTATGCTCTGGAAGCTCGGCAGGCAGCCCATGAGAAAGGTCGAGGTGCCGATCAGGAGGAGGCTGAACTGGAGGAGCGACTTGCGCCCGATGCGGTCGCCCACATGGCCGAACACCACGCCCCCGAGCGGCCGGGCGATGAAGCCGACTGCATAGGTGGCAAAAGCCGCAATGATGCCGTCGAGCTCGTTCCCCGTCTCGGGAAAGAACAGCTGGCCAAACACCAGCGTCGCAGCGGTGCCATAGAGGAAGAATTCATACCATTCGACAACCGTGCCCGCCATCGAGGCGCCGACAATCTTCTTCAAATAGGGCAGGTCGGCCCGCTGTTCATGGTCCATAATCCGCTCCTCCAACGGCCCTTCTATGGAACGCTCGCGCGGCGATTTGAAGGGGAGGCCTTGCCCTCATTGGGAAGAGGCGCATAGCTATGCGCTGTTGCATCGCCCCGGCCCGGGAGACAATCTCGGGCTGGGGGCAGCACTAAGCCCTGCGAGGGAGAGATATGAGCCAGTCCATCGTCACGGTCGATATCGGCGGCACGCACGCGCGCTTCGCGATCGCCGAGGTCGAGAATGGACGCTGCATCGCCCTCGGCGAGGCGACGACCCTGCATACCGAGGATCATGCGAGCTTTCAGACGGCGTGGCAGGACTTCGAGCGGCGCCAGGGCGGCTGCCTTCCGCGCGCGGTCGCAATTGCGATCGCAGGTCCGACGCGCGGCGAGATAATCCGCTTTACCAACAATCCCTGGATCATCCGCCCGGCGTTGATTCGCGAAAAGCTCGGTGTCGATGAATATGTGCTCGTCAATGACTTCGAGGCGGTAGGTCACGCGGTCGCGCAGGCTGATGAGGGGTATTTCGAGCGCTTGTGCGGTCCCGATGATCCGTTGCCGGCGAGCGGGACGATCAGCGTCATCGGCCCGGGCACGGGGCTCGGTGTCGCGCATGTCTGGCGCGATGGCGACGCGTACCGCGTACAGGCGACCGAGGGCGGACATATCGATTTTGCGCCGCTCGACAGCATCGAGGATGCGATCCTCGCGCGGCTCCGGAAGCGGCATCGCCGCGTGTCGGTCGAGCGCATCGTGTCTGGACCAGGCATTGTCGATATTTTCGAAACCCTCGCTGCAATGGAAGGAAGGCCCGTCACCCAGGAGGAGGACGTTGCAATCTGGACCCGCGGCATGGCGCAGGAGGATAGCCTGGCCGCCGCGGCGGTCGATCGTTTCTGCCTGTCCCTCGGCAGCGTTGCGGGGGACCTTGCGCTTGCCCAGGGCGCGAGCGGGGTCGTGATTGCCGGCGGGCTTGGCCTTCGAATTCGTGATCACCTCATCCGCTCGGGCTTCCCCGAACGCTTCGTCTCCAAGGGCCGGTTCGAAAATTTCATGGCGGCAATCCCGGTCAAGCTCATCACCCATCCGCAGCCCGGCCTGTTCGGCGCCGCCGCGGCATTTGCGCGTCGGCACAGCTAGCCGCTCTTATGCACCAAGGGGTGTCTGAGCGGTAGGCGGGAGTAGCGTAA